>JBEULF010000006.1:0-8700 GCA_041287455.1 Sulfolobales archaeon | reverse complement strand
GCGGGGGTGCCCGAGCGGGTCAAAGGGGGCGGGCTTAAGACCCGTTGGCGTAGGCCTGCGTGGGTTCAAATCCCACCCCCCGCACTGATCTTGGACTTCTGCTGAGAGATATACTTTCGACATAATTATCTCATTTTAATTCTGAGTTTAAACTATATATTTGTGTTTAGAAAATTGTTACAGGAGTATTTTTATGCTCTCCCAAGATAAGATTGAGTTGTTAAAGAGTCTATGGGCTCAAGGGGTTAGTGTTAGAGAGATTAGTAAGATTCTCGGTGTTAATCCTAGAAGTCTCTATGTTTATATCAGAGTTCTCAAGCTTAAGCCTAGAAAGCCTGGTAGAAATGTTAAGTTGGGTGAGAGAGATCTCGAGATTATCAGAGAGCTTGCTTTAAAAGGTGTTAAGATCAGAGAGATTGCCAGGAGGTTCAATGTTAGTAGCAAGACTATAACAATGTATCTCAGAGCTATGGGGGTGGAGTATAGGAGTGTTAGCAGGTGTCCAGAGATACCACGTGATGAGTTGTTAAAGCTGGCTCAAGAAGGTTTGAGAGACATAGATATTGCGAAGAGATTCAATACAACTATATCTTGTGTGTCTAAGTATAAGAGAGTTTATGGCATAAGTAAGAGAAAGTTCAAGAGAGAAGCGACTGAGAAGAGATTGCAAGAGACTATAGAGAGAATCCTCGAGATCCTCAGGATCAAAGGATTCACTACCAGTGTCGAACTTAGACAGAATAGAATAATACTCTCTGAGAAGATTCTTGAGAGACTCGCTGAGAGAGATAGTAGTGTGAAGTGGTTCAAGATCAAGTATACTTCTACGAGTAAATTCACAGTACTACCAGCAAGGCTAGGTGGTGTGACAGCCGTGTACAAAGATCTCTCTAAAGTGAGTGAGTGGCTCTACAACCAGATCGTAGATAAAAACACCCCCGCCAGAGTGATCAGATATCTATTCAAGCTAAATAAGATCCCTCAAGAGATAACTGATAGAATCCTGGGCTACACCAGAATCTTCAGAATCGTCTGATCTATTCAAGATCGAGTGTCAGAGTCTCTACAGACAATCTTGATACTCTCAGGAGGAATATAGAGATACTTCTTACTCTCATTATCGAGAGTCTCTTCAACCCCGCCGTCTCCTAAGATCGTGATCGTCAGATCCTTAGTCTTGCAATAGATCAGATCTGCCAAGAAGTTCTTAGACCTCTCTACCTCTTCGCATATAACAATATTGCTCGTGCTAGACAACTCTCTCGCAAAGCGTATTGCTCTGGGTGATACTATCATCATCATCTCCCCACGATCTAGACATAGACTATGGTCACTGCTATTCTCAACATAGAAAACACCGACAGAAGTCTTGACTTTGAACAGACCTCTCTCTACGCTCGCCTCTTTCACAGGGATCACATTGTAATTAAGAGCTCTAGCTATGAAACTAGAATTTCTAACTATATCCTCTGATAAGACTCCCTGATAGACCATGACCCCTCTCTCGAGGACTAAGATCATCTCGTTAAAGTATAGAATATCCTCAGCGGAGTTAGATGCTATGATACTCGTAACGCCTACTCTCTTCAACAAGCGCTTCAACTCCAGCCTGAGAGAACTCTTAAACTCTGGATCTATGTTCGAGAAGGGTTCGTCGAACAGTAGTATCTGGGGATCCGCCGCAAGAGCTCTGGCTATACAGACTCTCTGTCGAATACCGTGACTAAGCTCTCTGGGCCTGGTCCTAGAGTAGCTCTCGAGATCTAGCATTCTGATCACGTCTCTCACCCTCGCGTCCAGAGCTTCTCCTCTCAATCTCTTCCTAGCCCCAAGAGCTATGTTCTCGTAGACGTTTAGATGTTCGAACAAGACAGGGTCTGAGGGCACGTATCCCACGCCTCTATCCCAAGGCGGTATGGATACTGGCTTCTTCTCGTTCTCGAGTCTTCTAAACACAACTCTACCATTGATCAGGATCTCGCCTCTGTCAGCGTCTGTAAGACCTGCTATTATCTTGAGCAGAGTTGTCTTACCACTAGCGTTAGGTCCTATCAGAAGACTTATCGTCTTATCTCCTATCTCGAAGCTCAGATCTCTTAAGACAACCTTATTCTTAAAACTCTTACGAAGACTTCTCACCACTATCATACAAAGTCCCTCTTAAACGAGAGATAGAGAAGGATCATTAGTGCTAAGACTAGTGAGATGTAGAGTGTTAGTAGAGTTGACAGAGCCGCTAGATCCCCATAGCTATTGACATAGTATAGTGCTATTGGGAGAGTCTCAGTCCTGTACCTGATAGCTCCACCAATCATATACGAAGCGCCGAACTCTCCCAGCACTCTGGTGAAGACTAGAATACCACTCAGAATAAAAGAATCTCTGAGCATAGGTATTATGAGTCTGAATAGAGTCTCAGACCTCTTATAACCTAGAGTGAGAGCTACATCCTCGTAGCTTGGGCTGAGAGTTCTCAGTATAGCCATACTCAAACCCAGAGACATGGGGAGAGCTATGAGAAACTGTACAATCACTATACCCTTAGGATCGTTCACAACAGCTATGTTTCTATTGATAAACACGCCTAGAGGTGTCTGGGTGAAGAATATCAGAGCGATCAGACCTACCGCGGCTGGTGAGAGAGCGTTTGGCAGAGTTATCAGTGCTAGAGCTAGAGAGTCTACTCTCTTGTTCCTAAGAACAATATAGTGAGCCATGGGTATGGCTATGAGCATAGAGAGTATCGTGGCTATAGATGCTGATATTAGAGAGAGTGCTACGCTGAATCTTATCTCCTCACTGTTAAGAGTGTCTATGTTAAAATAGCCTAAGCTCCATGAGATGAAGAGTAGTAGAGATAAGACTAGCACTGAGACAACCGCGATGTACACAGCTCTTTCGAGTATAGACATGTGCAATAAAGACACCTAGCCGAGAGATCCGCAGAGCTTAAACTCGTCTCCAGGAATACTAGTGTATGGAGTTGCGATCCTCAGAGTCTCTCTATCGACTATATAGCCATTTCTAGCAGCCCAATCTCTATTCTCTCTTAGATAATCGACTAAGAATTCTACGAACAGCCTGGCTATAGCGTAGTTTGACGTGGTCTTCAAAACAGCCGCTGCGACACAGCTACTATAAACGAGATCTGATTGATCTAGCCATATGATCTCGGTCTCATTCGGATACCAAGAGTGTATACTACTCCAAGCCAGAGCGGCGTCGACACTCTTTGAGAGTATCTGTTTGGTCACTTGAGCTATGTCTGGTAGAATGACTAGGTTGTTCTTAACAGAGTCATATAGATTCTTTTTTCTCAAGATCTCTAGAGCTATTCTACCAGCAGGAGCGTTGACAGGGTCTGGTATAGCTATTTTAAGACCTGGTCTGGCTAGGTCGTGTATAGTGGATATTTTGGCAGGATTGCCCTTAGGAGTTATTATAGCTATAATCTGCCACGAGAGAACTCTGATAGTCTCACCATAGATCAAGTTTGATCTCGATGCTCTCAAGATCCAGTCAGAGTCTGCGGGTATATACACATCTCCCTCTCTACTAATATTAATCCTATTAAGCAGCGTTCCAGAAGCACCATATGTAACCTCGATCTTAACTCTCAAACCTCTAGCAGCAGCCCACTCCTCGAATATAGGCGTAATATTATCTATGTATCTAGCGACAACAGGCGCCGCGTATACTCTGATCACATGGACACTAGCACTCGAGCCAGCGCTTGAGAGAGTGAAAGGATTTATTAATAAAAATAATACTAAAACCAGAATCAAAGCGCTTGAGAGAGCTACTATAGAGATCTTACATAGATCTCTCATCGTCTCACCCCGCGAGATCATGTAAATAAACATATTTACATGATCTCTTTGAAGTCATAGAGTTAAAGACACCCAATTATGTATCTTATGAAGCTTATAAATTTTCAAATTATACTAGTAAGTTAGTTTATTTACATAATATACAAATGTTTTTAATGAGAGGGCTTTCGGCTTCATAGCATGACGTGTTTTTAACATGCTCAGCCCACGGCTTCATCGGTCTCCACCTGTTCAGGGCGACTCTCAGCCCGCTGTCTGCTTATCTTCTCTAGTTCATTGCTGTGGGAGCCCGCCAGCATCGCGGGCGTGACAGCCTCTCAATAGTAGACCTCGGCAACAATCTTTGAACCTGTATGAAGTCAAGAAAAAATTGTGGAGAGCATAATCTCTCTATCTCAAAGCTCTTTTAAACTATGATGCTCAATTAAATCACTGGTGTCTATCTTGAGAAACAGAGTTAACGCACTATTCTTCGTCTTGGTAGCGTTTTCTATAGTCTCGATAATCTCTCTCGTATCCTCTAACGAGTATGTGTTTTTTGAACCTCAGACTCCGACCAACACTACCACTACTGTTGTTGAAAATATTACGACTACTAACGCGAGCATTACTAGCTATGTGACGACTACACAGACGCTAACACTTATAGTCTATCCTGTCACAACACAGATACCCACGACCATAGTGTCTGTGACTAACAATACTCCTGTGACTGTTGTAGAGAATATGACAACTCTAGTATTCACTCTAGCTCCTACAGCTACTTACACAGAGTATAAAGTTATTAGCGTAACAACTACGAGACCGCCTGAGGTGACTGAGAGAGGCGCGTGGATCTCTGCTGGTCTCTTTGTAGGGATTCTAACAGGGCTCACGATAGGCTATGCTTATTATGCTAGAGGAGTTAGTATTAGAAGGAGAAAGAGATAGATTTAGATAAGACTACCTATACCTACTATACCTCTCGCTAATCCTCTTCAAGTCAGTCTCATCAAGTCTCCAGCCCAGAGACCCTGCTATCTCTTCTACGTGCTCTACTCTAGAAGACTTTGGTATAGGCACAACATTATCTATGCTTATCATCCAGTTAAGAGCTACTTGAACCGCGGTCTTACCATACTTCTCACCAATCTCTCTCAAGAAACTATCTCGCGCCACAACACCTTTCTCGAGCGGTGTGTAGGCCATGTACATCAAACCCTCTCTCTGAGCATATGGTATGACGTCTCTCTCGTCTCTCCTATAGTACAAGCTATATCTATTCTGAATCGCGACAACATCGTATTTCTTAGAACAATACCTAGCCTCTTCAACACCTTCAACGCTGAAGTTGCTCAGCCCATAAAACCTTATGACCCCCTCATCCACCAGTCTCTCAAACGCTTTGATAGTCTCACATATAGGAACACTCTCGCTAGGCCAGTGTAGCAGATAGAGATCTATGTAAGTCTCTAGTCTACGCATACTAGCTCTCGCAGATCTCAAGACAGAGTCGTAAGAAGCGTTAGAAGGCCACACTTTTGTCACTATAAACAGCTCTTCTCTCGAGAAGTCTCTTACAGCTCTCCCCACGATCTCTTCCGAGTGTCCACCACCATACATTTCGGCCGTGTCAATAAGAGTTATCCCAAGCTCGATCCCTCTCTTGAGAGCCTCTATACTCTCTCTATCTCTACTATAGTCTGGAGACCAAGCACCGCCGCCTATCTCCCACGTACCGAGTCCTAGCGCTGAGACATACCCTATCTTTCTGATATACTTTTTCTCCCCGGCCATGAGTTGCAGCCCAGAATATTATCTCTCTCAAATTTAAAACTCTGCAGACTCGTCTTACTTAGTCTTCGATAGTAGCTCTCTCGAAGGCGTATACAGCGACCCCTATGAAGACTAGTGATAGTGTTGATAGCAAGCCTATGTCTAGCAAGGGGTCGAAGTATGATCTTCCCACGAGATAATATCTTATACCATCAACAGCGTAGGTAAGAGGATTAAACCTAGCGATCCACTGCATCCACTCAGGCATTCTGTCTAAGGGGAAGAATATGCCGCTAACAAATTGCAGTGGCATGATCAGTAGGTTCATCAACATTTGAAAACCCTCCATACTACTCATCTTAGTAGCTATAGCTATGCCGAGAGATGAGAATCCTAGAGAGAGTATGAAGCCGTATAACAGTGCTATGGGAACGCCAGATACTCTCAGCTCTCCTGACACTAGGAATCCTAAGAATAGCACTATGAGAGAGTTGAATAGTATTACTAGAGAGTCGCCCACAGCTCTGCCTAGCAGGACAAAAGCTCTGGGAGCCGGTGCTACTAGCGTCTCTTTTAAGAAGCCGAATTGCTTGTCGAATATTATAGACACACCGCTTATAAAAGATCCTATGAATATACTCATAGCAACAATACCTGTGGTTAGGAAGGTCACGTAATCCACGCCGCCGAATTGTTGTCTTATATACTGATTTATAAGCGGGTTTGAGAAATTGAACACTCCGCCCATGCCCATGCCGAAGAGAAGTATCCACAAGATCGGCTGTATTATAGAGACTAAGACTCTTGATCTGGCTCTCACAAATCTCTTTATCTGTCTATATACCATTGAATAGAATATAATGAGATCTCTGTATACCTCCACAAACATCACCTCCATCTACGCACGGGTCTCGGGTGGTCTTCTAGAGAGTCTCTAAGCTCTCTGCCTGTGAAGTATAGGAACACCTCATTTAGAGAAGGTCTTCTATAGCTGATCTCAGAGATCTTTACACCTAGTCTCTCGTATTCTTCGAAGATCCTCGGCATAGTCTTAACAGCGTCTCTAGCAATAATCTCTACTCTATTACCACTTACAACTCTACAGCTGATCACAAGACCTTCGAGCCCCTCTACGCATACAGGCTCGTGAGAATCTCCGAAACTCACCAAGATCACATCAGCACCAACGTAAGACTTGAGCTGGTCAGCCGTCCCCTCAACTATGATCTTCCCATGATCCATTATAGCGATTCTGTCGCACAGCTGCTCAGCTTCGTCCATATAGTGTGTTGTCATTAGTATTGTGACACCTCTCTCTCTTCTTATACCCCTGATATAGTCCCAGATCTTGTTTCTAGTCTGAGGATCCAGACCTATAGTAGGCTCGTCTAGTATCAGTATCTCGGGGTCGTGGATCATGGCTCTGGCTATCTCGAGTCTCCTCCTCATACCGCCAGAGAAGTATCTAACAACCTTATCGGCAAACTGTTTTAACTCTACAAACTCTAAAGCCTCGTTAATTCTTCTCTCAAGCTCAGAACCTCTCAAACCATAGATCCTCCCGTGTATGTATAGGTTCTCGTAGGCTGTTAGAAACATGTCTAGAGAAGGGTCTTGGAAGACCACGCCAAGTCTCTTTCTAACCTCGGCAGGCTTCTCAGTCACATCAATACCATCAACATAAGCCTTGCCAGAGGTCGGTCTCAGAAGTGTTATGATTATATTTATAGTAGTAGTCTTACCAGCACCGTTAGGACCTAGGAGACCGTAGATCTCTCCTTCTCTCACTTTAAAACTAACACCATCAACCGCTACAACGTCTCTGAACTTCTTAACAAGATCTACGGTTTCGATAACTGTTCTCATCTACCACCACTCTCGAGCACAGCTCTCAACTCTCTCTCAAAATAGTCGAATAGAATCTTAACACGATTAATCTGATCTGGTGTTAGACTATCTATCTTCTCATAGAGATCTCTCATTGAAGTAAAGATCTTCTCGACACCAAGATCTCTTATCTTCTTAAGTCTCTCGAAAGTATTTTTAGCTCTCTCGATCTTATCTCTATTCTCATTAACAAATCTAACGCCAGACTCTGTTAGAGAGTATATCTTCAGCCTTCTCTCACCTCTACTCTGGATCTCTATGTTAACAAGACCTTCTCTGTGAAGACACTTCATCAAAGGATAGATCATTCCTATAGGCGGTCTGAAGCCTATAGATCTCTCAATCTCTCTCATCAAACCATACGTATGATAAGGTGTTCTACTTAACAAATCAAGGATCATCATTTTCAGATCCTCTCTATATCTCTTTCTAAGACTCAATATATCACATGATATATCATGCTATATAGCTTATAAACATTTTACTTCTAAAACTATACAAGACTATCTACTCATTTTGAACAACTAGGATATCCTAATAAGTAGAAGTCTTAGACACTTAGAAAAACATAGATCTTTGTCTGGGAGAGATAGTGTATCTCAACTCTCCCGCTCCAATAAGAGTGTGGCAACCATCAGAAGCGAGAGAAACTCCCAGCAAAACACAAGACAAGCTCTATAACGCCTGCTAACATGGCTATCAATGAGCTGCTGAGCCAGATGAATTGGTTGAGAGAAGTCTATACTCCTACACCTAGCTACCAAATAGATAAAAACATAAATAGGCGATCACTACTTACTC
Organism: Sulfolobales archaeon; assembly: GCA_041287455.1. Taxonomy (GTDB): domain Archaea; phylum Thermoproteota; class Thermoprotei_A; order Sulfolobales; family AG1; genus WYEN01. Next base: position 427 of record JBEULF010000006.1, on the reverse strand, counting down.
TCTCTCCTAATAGCGCGGATCTTTATGAGAATATCTAGCCACCTGCTTATAGCCTCGAGAGTCTCGAACTCGTTCTCCTCAGACATTCTTCTCAGCAGAAGATCTATCTGTCTAGACGCTATCGTCTCAAGCTTGTTCAAAACAGTCTCTGTAGATATCTTGCTAATCTCTTCATCTTTAGACACTATATAGACTCTCCCATGAATTGGGCATACAACCTCTCCACTCTTAAGCTTGAATAGAGGAGACCCGCATATAGGACATGTTTCTGCCAGCATCGTAGCTCCAGATCTGAGGAGCTCAGCCATTTTTCTTATAGCCTCTTCTCTATCGAGCTCTCTACGCTCCAAACTGCCTCCACCTATATAGATGATATCCAGTACCAGTTTTTAAGAGAGATACTAAACCGTTTTCTACCCTAGGTCAT
>JBEULF010000059.1:1616-2654 GCA_041287455.1 Sulfolobales archaeon | reverse complement strand
AATTCTCTATGGAGATATAACAACTAGAGACTCAGAGAATGCTGAGAGCATTATTATCAAGAGCCTAATCTCTCTATTATTTGTCTGTATAGTCAGATAGTACTTGGTTTGGTTCTACTCTCTTGATATCTGTTTTATCAAAATCTCTGTCATAGCTTATTATGAGTGTCTGTTTCTTCTTGGCGAAATAGTATTGTAGAGAATCATCAAAATCAAGACCTATCTTGTCTCCGAGTTCACATGCTAATATCTCTTCTTCAAGAGTTAAATCTGCTACTGTAAGACCTCTCCATGTCTGTATTTCAGATAAGAACTTGGCTACGAGATTTGGTTTTCCTAGAATTGCTGCTATCCCGTGTACTGTGAAGCGGAGTATATATGCTCTGATCCTGCTTTCTTTAACTAGATTTAACAATTTTAAAGATTCTTCCCACCTACCTCTCTTATACAAAACCTCGAGTATTATATTAGCGTCGATAAGATACATCAAGTCTCTTCCTCAGAGCTTCTACAATATCCTCTCCTTCCCACGCATAGTCTGACTGCAGACCTAGACCAACTATAACACTGATATCACCGCTCGATTCGCTAGATCTCAATTCTCTCTCAATGAGATCAGCTATAGCCTTAGACAAGGCACCACGCCTAAATCCGTATTTCTCAGCAACATATCTACGAAACCTCTCGACAAGTTCTCTAGGCAACTCTACTTTTATAACCTCGACATCTCTCCCCAATATTCTGGTACCAAAGTACTAAAGTACTTTAGAACCTTTTAAATCTAACTCTCAAACGAAACACACGTAGAGCTAATTATACCGTGGGGAAAGAGAGATAGTCTCAGAACGATAGATATACGCAAGTTGAAACAAAGCACTGTCAAAGAGTTGCAAAAAACCATAGCTGAGAGACTCTTAGAGAACGATATTAGAACTCTCACAGGTCCTGGAGAACCTCTTCCACAAACCATGTATAGGTCTCCACGCACTCTCACAACAAGCTTATTCAGAGAGTAGGCAGAGGGTGAGAATAGAAAGA
>JBEULF010000059.1:0-1516 GCA_041287455.1 Sulfolobales archaeon | reverse complement strand
AGTTGTAGAGGTGTGAGTAGCTGATATATTGTAGATTTCGAAGAATATAACGAGGGTGTAGTAGATGAGTGTGCATATAGTTATTCCTAGAAAACTCTACGAGAGACTCGCTAGTCTGGGTGTTGATGTTGAATCAAAGATTATCGAGATTTTATTAAATGAGTTAAAACTTGATCCTCGTGAAGAGCTTGAAGTGTATATTGAGCTTGCTGAGAGATTTCTCTACGAGGGTAAAAATCTTGTTGATAAAGACCCTGTGCAAGCTAGCGAGAAGCTTTATAAAGCAGCTGAAGAGTCTGTTAAAGCACTTGTCATCATACACAGGGTTGAAGAGATTATTGCTAGAGTTAGAGAGAGAGGTAGGTGGAGGTCTGAAGATCTCTTCAACGCTGTCACTATGTTGAGAAGTGTATATGGTGATGAGATTAGAAGATTGTGGAACACGGCATGGACACTCCACGTATGGGGGTTTCACGAGGCTAAAGCTACGAAAGAATATGTTGAAGCTAGTGTTAGAGATGTAGAGTTGCTAGTAGAACTAGTGTCGAGAGCTCTAAAAACACAAAGCTAGCTACGAATCCGGTCTAGAGATGCTTAGAGCTTACAAACAGAATGTTAAAGATTATTTGGGAAGCAGGATGCGAGAGATTTGACAATGAATACTAACACGAGTATTAAAGCTCTCTATAGCGTCTATGACTACTTTCCTCTCGCGGAGAGAGTTTCATCGCTTGAGGATATTATTAGACTATTTTGAACTCTTATTTCGCAACTCTAAACTTTATCTTGTGCGAGGTATGCCACGCGGTTTTTATTAGTTGGTCTACTATTTACATATATTGGGCGGTCTACTTTGAGTACTGTTTTTAGTGTTAAGTTAAGACGTGAGATTAGAGAGAAGATGGATAAGTATAGAGATAGAATTAACTGGGCTGAGGAAGTTAGGAGATTTATTGAGGAGACTATTAAGAGACTTGAGGCGCGTGAGAATCTTGAGAAAATAGTTAGAGAGCTTGAGAATGCTACGTGGAGCGTGCCTAGAGGTTTTGCAGAAGAGTCTGTGAGAGAGGATCGTGAGAGTCGTTGACACTTCAGCTCTAGTAGCCTTCTTTCTGAGAGAAGAGAACTGGAGAGAGCTAGCTGGATACATGGAGCAAACACTCTCGTTGTATCTCGTTGTAGCGGAATTCTACAACGCTCTTTGGAAAGCTGTGAGAAGAAGATATCTCACCTCTGACAATGCAAAGAGAATAGCGATATACTTTAACGATTACCACGCTAAAAACATGGTGCTAGAGCCAGAGAATCTCTACGTAGATAGAGCTCTTGAAATAGCCTTAGAGAACAATATAACAGTTTATGACGCTCTCTACATAGCTCAAGCACAAAAACATCGAAAACCCCTATTAACACTAGACACAAAACAGAGAGAAGTAGCGAGAAAACTAGGTATCAGCATACTACCTTAAACAAGCCGCAGAGTAGGCTCTGCAAGCCCCGACCTTCTCCCTGTCCC
>JBEULF010000058.1:0-21467 GCA_041287455.1 Sulfolobales archaeon | reverse complement strand
AACTTAAGATCTTCTGAAGCCTTTATTATAATATCGCTAACAGTTCTACTACCATCACATAGAGACCATATATAGTAAGCCGCTGCGTCTAGAGAATATACCTCTTCTTCGGATAGCGCTACAATGAAATTAGTCCCATCGCTACCGACGAAATCTCCTTTTCTAACATATTTACTTGATCTCTCTATCATTCTCTCCAACCTCTCCCTCTCTTGCCAAACCCTCTATAACCTCTCTCCCTAGACTCTCTTGTATAGGCTTGTGGAGTGTTGTTCGGGACCTGGTCTGCTGTTGGAAAGTTCTCTATCTCTACAACGTTTATCACAGATCTCGAACCTGCGTTTAACTGAACCTCTCCTCTATACGATGTGGTCCAAGCATTATCTATTTTAATCACATCCTCTTCCTTTACACTCCCCGCGCGAGGACCCCATAAAGTCAGTTTAACTCTCCCAGTCTCATCACCTATAATTGCTTCGCTAATCGTTCTAGCACCTTTTTTAGTTTGGATAACCCTGGGTTTCGTAGTAGATATTACTCTAGCTATTACAGAGACATTATTCATATTCTCTCTAAGTTCAGATATCTTGAGAGTCTTCCCCGAAACACTCTCGTCTTCTATATCCATTCTCTACATCTCACATTTGTATTGATTAATAGTTGGGTTACTAGGCTAATAAGTAATTTTGTCTCGAGCATCATTAATTTCGCCATAGCATTCTTATGAAAGACTATAACTAGTGGGCCCGCGGGGATTTGAACCCCGGACCCCCCGGTTATCAGCCGGGTGCTCTACCAGGCTGAGCCACGGGCCCTAAAGCTTCCACATTAATATTAATCAGAGTCCTAATAAAAACTTATGTTTAGAACTCTAAGTCGGAGGTGTGAGGTTTTTCTCTATAAACTCTCTTACTCTGCTAAAATATCTCTCTGACAGTCTTCTAGCTTGACTAATCACTCTCTGTATATCTTCTTGATGAATAGATTGTATGCCACTCTTCTGAATCCCTGCTATCAATCCATCTTCTGAGTAAGCTATGGTTATGAGGGTATCTGAGATCATCTCTTCTTCTAGCGAAGGATCTGAGAGATAGTATCTAGCGCCTGTTGATTCGTCTGTTATCTTCGCTATACTTGCTGTAACGACTCTTTTAACTAGAGGAACCGGATCGTATTCCTCTTTAGATAACACGATTTCTCCGGTAGTCTGATCTGTCTTCGCTTTAGGAATTCTAGCTGTTGATAGAGCTAGTTGTGTAGCAAGAGATGAAGCGTCGATAACGTTTCCATCGTAATCCACTATATATATGTCTATAAAAAGATTCCAAACTTTTCTACCTGGTATTAAGACGAGCTTACCTAGATCCACGGCTCTAATATCTCTCAGAGATCTATCTATTATCCTAGCCAGCTCAATAGCTCTCTCATCTGGAGGTCCCGGCTCGAAGACTGGTGATGCGTGTGGTAGAAACTCTGCGTTGACAATTAGATTCCCCTCTCCAGGCGTGTCAGGAAATGGCGATCCGATCTCTAGCTTTATGCCTACAAGCACTTTCGTCCCCCCAAGCTCTACATATGCTGAACCGTTAGCGTTTGGGATTAATTGTGTTCTAAAACTTATCTCTCTCGGATCTTCAAAACCTCTATCATCAATTCTACTACCTTTACTTAGCAAAGTAAGTATCGCATTCTTTCTTATCTTGGGTACTATAGGTAGATTTATAGGCGTCATAGACATTGACTACTCTACCTCCTCCATCTCTAAATACTTCTTCTTCAAAGTCTCTTTTTGAAGCTTATAGATCTGATTTATACCTTCTACAGCCAGATCGAGAGCTTTATAGAACTCTTCTTCACTCAAAACACCGTTCAACTGGAGCAGTGTTATCTCTCTTAGAGTAGGCATCATAGCAACAGGCATATCAGCCTCGCCATACATATCCTCTAGCTCATTCTCATCTAGCACAAGAACACCTTGAACCTTACCTACCGCGACACCGGCGACAAGATCTCTCATAGGGATCCCTGCATCAGCCAGAGCTAGAGCTGCCGCGGTTATCCCAGCAGTTCTAGTCCCCCCATCCGCATTTAATACCTCTATAAACACGTCTATCACAGTTCTCGGAAAACTCTCCACGATAACCGCAGGCTCTAAAGCTTCTCTTATAACTTTAGACAACTCGATCTCTCTACGAGTGGGGGCCGGGCTCTTTCTCTCACGCGTTGAAAATGGCGCCATGTGATATCTGCATCTTATAACAGCTCTATTAGGTAGTAGTATGTGTCTAACCCCAGGATCTCTAGGCCCGTAAACCGCTGCTAGAATCTTAGTATTGCCATATTCTACATATGCAGATCCATCCGCGTTTTTAAGCAAGCCGACTTCCATTCTAATGCTTCTCAGCTCGTTAGGCTTTCTACCATCAGACCTAGTTCCGTCCTCGTTTATCAATTTAACTCCTGGCCTAGGTTGAACCAATTATGAGACCTCTCTTCACTTTCTCTACAATAATATACTCTCTAACCTTATTAGTCAACCCCTTTATGTATGGTTGACTCTCTATTATTTTTAAAGCTCTGATCAGTATCTCCTCATGATCTCTGGTAGGACATTTCTTGATAAGTATTCTGCCGTTATTAGCTACTATAATATCACAGTTAGTCTCTCTAACCAGAATCTCTAGCATCGAACTCTTCCTACCAATAATCCTAGGTACACGTGTGGGGTTTACCTCAACTAGAGAGCCTTCTGTGATCTTTCCCAGACCTTTCTCTTTTCTAATAGTTAGAAGAGGATCTCTAAGAAGATCAAATCTCTCTACTCTGGCAAGAAAGACTTCTCCTATATAAACATATTCACTCAAAACATCTTTAGAAGGGTTTAATGGTCTCCCTAAGATCTCTGAGGCTGATAAGACTCCTTTATAGGGTGCTTTTATATCTAAGTTAATATATGTTGGATTGATCTCTTCGACGATGCCGATAACTAGATCTCCCTCACTAGGTATGTATACGCCTTCTAATGGTGTCACTCTTACAGTATTATCAGACCTTATCTCAGCCACGCCTAGAACTGTTGAAAAGATCTTGTTTTTAAACTTATATACATAGGGAGGTTTCTCAAAATTCACTTCTCCTTCTCCAATCACATCTCCAGGACCGACTATCTCTCTATGAGAAACTCTTATCAGTCCTTGTACTCTATTTTTACCCCCTGTCAACCTATCTCACCTCAACAATAGTTACTGAAGCACTACCCCTCGTAGCCTTAGCTATTTTATCAATAACCTCACCTTGCACACCTGCTGGTATCTCAAGTTCTACCTCCGCTGACCCGTCTTGGAAGAATTGTTTTTTCTTAACTTCTCCTAGTCTAGTTATTATATTGATACTAGAACCAACGTATTCGCGAGGAATCTTCACTCTAATTATAGCTCTAGCTAGTCTGATAGGTATTATCTTAGAGATAGCTTTGACAATATCGATAGCTTGTTCCTCAACCCTCTTATACAGATCTATTGACACCTTAGCCTGCTCCATAGCAGCTTCTATCCTAGTAGGAGGTATAGGTTTTTGAGTCTGAGGATCAATAGCGCTTCTCGAGATATAGTTTATAATTAATCTTTTTTTAGACTCGATCAGTCTCCTCCTCTGCTCAGTTGTCAGCTGTAGCTCGCCTCTTCTCAATATCTCATCTGCAACTCTCTTCCAATTATCTGTGTTAAAAATACTCTTAATCTCCTCAGGCGAGGCTTTAAGACCTTTCCGAGCATCTCTATAGATAAAGTCTCCGTGAACAACCTCTTCTAAAGGTATATTCTTACCCTCTCTATACTCTAGAGCCTTATCAGGGTCGACTAAGATCTCAAATCTCTTTCCACGACTCTCATATCGCACTATGACATGCTCTCTTGAACTCATTTATCTACCCCGGCCTTAGATATGAAACTGTTGATCTCTTCGTGTGTGAGTTTTCTGAATATCTTATCCTTTAGAGTGACATAGCCTATCTCTACTCTCTCAGAGGTTAACCCTGATTCCATAGAAGATCTGAGAGCTTTAAGTCCTGTGATAATAACCTCTTCTAAGCTCATACCACTTTTATAGTTCTTTTCCAGATACTCAATTACACTCTGCTCGCCAGAGCCTGCCGCGGTTGCGAAGTATCGGAAGTAGAGTCCGTTAGGCTCTGTCTTGTATATATGCACGCCATTCGAATCGGCTCCAGCAAATATTAGAGATACGCCGAAAGGTCTTACTCCCGCTTGTTGAGTGAATAATTGTTTTAGATCACCTATGCTTCTAACCAGAGTCTCTATGTCTATAGGCTCATCATATATAAATCTGTGTCTAATAGCTATCACTCTTGCATAGTCTATTAGAACTCTGCCATCAGCGCCTAAACCAGCAAATGTCGCGCCGACGTGGGTATCTACAATGAATATCTTCTCTAGATCCATGAGGTCTATTAGTGGTGCATGTTTTCTCTTCTCAGATATAATAACAGCTGAATCAGATCCTTGAATCCCTATTATAGTCCATCCCTGTCTCACAGCAACTGCAGCATACTCAACTTGATAGAGCTTTCCATCTGGAGAGAATATAGTTATACCTCTATCATATCCAGCACTGGCAGGTCCGAATGCCATCTTATCTACATCCTCAAAAATAATTTTTATAGAAAGATTTTTATATAGGAATGACTCTATAGACTAATTAGTCTTTACCGATTAAAATACTCCGGAGCAGAGGATTGAGAGTATGTCGGGAGAGGGTGAGATTGATATTGAGTTGTTTAGAAAAATAGACCTTAGAGTAGGTCTTGTTAAATATGTAGAGAGAATCGAGGGGACAAATCTTCTTAGACTAATAGTAGATCTGGGGGAACTCGGCGAGAGACAGATCATAGCTGGTATAGCCAATGTTTACACGTCTGAGAAGCTTGTGGGTAAAAAAGTTATTGTCGTGGCTAATCTAAAGCCTAAGAGAATTAGAGGATACATAAGTCAAGGAATGATCTTGGCGGCCGGGTGTGAGGAAGGTGCGAAACCCTCAGTGCTATCACCAGATCCTGAGATAGAGGTTAAGCCTGGTTCTAAGGTCTGCTAAGACCTCTGATAGTCAAACCTCTCTTGCCAGACACTCTCTCAAGTCTTACTATGCTCATTGAATGAGCCGGCATTGAGAATCTTAGGATATTTTGAAGAGGTATTAACTCTTCCCATAAATCTTTTTTAAAAGATATGTAGGAACGATCTATAGGTCTGCTTATTCTCAGCACCACTCCAGAGTCTTTATCTAGATAGTTAACCAACATTAGATAGAGTTTCTCAGATCTCTCTAACCAAAGATCTTGAATTAGAATATAGGATGGGTGAATATTTAAGCCGAAACCCATGACCTTAGACCCGAAGTCAAGTTTAACAGGGTCTAGCAGTCTCTGAGACAAGACCCAGGGGGCAGTCTCATGTATAGAATAGCCTATACTCACACCCAAAGCCTTATGTCCGCCTAGCTCACGGATCACAACACGACCTCCGCTGTCAATCTCAGCATTTATAAATGGGTAGGAAGATAGACTAATAACGTGATAAACGCCTGAGAGAGAGAACCACCAACTTTTTATACTAAGAAACTCACCACGATCAATGTTAGAGATAGCGTATCCCAGAGGATGTGACCAAAAAACTCTGTTAAACTCTATGTTGAAACTGATCGAGAGCTCGTCTAGATGTACCTCTTTTAAGATTAGAGTGTTATCCCTCTCATAATACAAAAGAATATCATCAGCAACACAAATTATCTTAACACCTAGATCAACACATCTAGTATTTCTAAAGGGTCCTTTTATACTTAGAGTAACATCTCTCAACCTTATTTTCAGCACTTCATTACTCATCATAATATCATCTCTCCCGTCTAAAGATTTGGCTTTAGACAGATCTGTTGATGCTATAGTATCTAAAGAATCTAGAGGTACGAAGGAGTGTGGTGGGATGAAAAAGATTCTCTTATCTTCCACACACCATATAAGCTCTCTCGGATAAGGATTCAAGAGCCCCTCTCTACTCTCATCTAAGATCTCGAGGAATCTGAATAATTCTCTTATAGTATCTCGATCTAGCTGTCTAAATACAGGGTAGCATTCTCTCTTAGCTATCTCGCCCTGATCTATGATCACACAGTCTTCGAGAGATGACATTCTTTCTCCAGCGCTGAGAATCGACACTTTATTACCAACGCTATCATACACAATAATACATTTATGTCTCAAATTGTATCTGCTTAGATCTATTTTAAGGTCTTTAACATTGAAGAAATTAGCTAACGAAGGTAGCGTAGCGATCTCTATACAAGAATCATCTAGAAGATCTGTTTGTAGGGTATCTCTAGAGAAAATATTCGTACAAAGATCCCTACAGCTCATCTCTACTCAAGACTCAAGACTTTTCTCCGAGGAGAGTTTTAATAATCTCTATGTAGAACCTCTCTAACACATTCAAACTCCATAACTCTACATATTCATCAGGGCCGTGAGCGCCGCCTCCTATAGGTCCTATATCTATCGACTGGATGCCCAAAGGTGAGAAATACCTTGAATCGCTCGCACCAGCTTTCTCCGCTACAACAGGTTTTAATCTCAGTCTCTCTAGAATCTCTAGCGCTCTCTTGACTAAGATAGAGTCTCTGGGCGTGTCTAGATAACCATTTCCACCATGAATCTCGTACAAAGCCTCAGGAAGATACTCTTTCAAGATAATAGATACATACTTATCCAGTTTAACCCTCCCACTCAAGCCTAGAGGAGCTCTAATGTCTATATCGATCTGATGGTAAACACCATCAAATTTATACACGTTAGGAGTAGCTGTGACTCCATAGACGCTCGGAAAATCGGGTTCTATTAATAGCCTGGTCAACGGGATCAGCGATAATACTAGTCTGGTCAGATTGATATCAACTGACACCTCCTCCCCGCTTCCATCCTCGACAACCATATCTGCCTCTACATACTCTGGCAGAACATTACTCTTTACGAAAGAGCCTCTCAAACCACTAAGTAAGAGATTCTCAGATTCTATATCTCTAGCAAGTCTTATCAGGGGGTGTATGTCTGCTCCCGAGAGAAAATAGGCAGAGTGTCTATACATGCTCTGCAACTCATATCTTCTATTAATCTCTCTACCTCTAACTCTGAGAATGCGAGGCTTAATCTTCACGCTCAGCCTAAACGCGTTTCTTCGTCTGTTAATAATCACTAGACCACCTCCATCTCCATTTATAAGATAATCAGGTCTCAAACCCTCTCTAAGCAATAGTTCTCTTATTACTAGAGCACCATTAGAACCTCCGATCTCTTCATCGCCTGTGAAACAAATTATAACAGTGCCTCTCACCTCTCGCAGTATCTCATCTATCTCCTGAGAAACACGAAGCATTACGGCTATGTTAGAGAGATCATCTAGAGCTCCCCTGCCATACAATCTACCGTTCTCCTCTATAGGTTCAAAAGGCTTCTTTGTCCACGAAGGACCTGGTGGTACTACGTCATAGTGAGCCATAAGCATTATAATAGGCTTGCCACTACCTCTTATAGACATAAAACTGTGAAAACCGTTAGATACTATCTCTCTGTATCTGAAGTTATTCTCTCCCAAGATCCTTTTAAAACCGTTGACACACTCTTCTGAAGGTCTTACACCTCTGTCCGGGTCATTAACACATCTAAGTTGTATTAAGCTTGTTAAGATCTCTTTTAAATCTCTCATTCTCAACCCTATTTAATTAATCTAACTCTCTCTCTAATAATATCCTCAGACACGTATTGTTGAATATTAAATATAGAGTTAAATAGCTCTACTTTAAACGTTCCAGGGTTTCTACCACTTTTAATCTCTGCTATTTCGCCCGCTCTCTTAAAAGCTAGTGATCCTTCTAGTGAAGCCTCTACAAAGTCTCTATTAACAGCCATAAATGAGGCTATGACAGAGCCTAACATACAGCCTGCTCCTGACACGTATTTAAACATCTCAGAACCACCCTCTACGCCGAAAATACTATCTCCTCTAGACACATAGTCGATCTTGCCGGTGGCCACAGCTACAGTATTATATCTCTTAGCTAGAATCTCTACAGCTTCAAAACCGCTCTCCACCAGAGATTCAACACCTCTGACTTTGCCGCTCAGCCCTGCTAAAGCTAGCATCTCTCCAGCATTGCCTTTCAAAACAGATACTGCTCCTGTCTCTAGAATCTTTATAGCCGTCTCTGTTCTAAGCTTAGTTGCTCCAACCCCGACTGGGTCTAGTAGAAGAGGCTTGTTGTACTTCTCCGCGAGTTTAGATAATTTGATCATTGATTCGATCCACGGAGAGTCTAGAGTTCCTATGTTTATATATATCGCGTCAGCTACTGAGGCTAGATCTTCTAACTCCTCGACCGCGTGAGCCATTATAGGAGCTGCACCTATAGAGAGTGTTATATTTGCCGCATCGTTCATAATAACGAAATTCATAATATGATGAATCATTGGTTTCTTCTCTCTCATTATCCTGAGATCTCTTAGAAAACTCTCTATTCTCAACATAGAGATGCCCGATAAAGTATAATAGCATGCTTATAAATATTAAATAGGCAACCTATGAATCTGTTTAAAATCTTCTAATTAACACTCAAACGGATCTTTCTTTTCTTAAGCATCTCGATCATCTCGTTATAGAGTTTTAAGAGTATAGCTCTTCTATCTTCCATCAACACAATGTCGCTGACACCCGTAGCATAGATACCGTGAGCCATAGGTGAGGGAGCTCTGGCATCCTCGGGATCTACGATCACTTTAACATCTATATACTTATTCTCAATCTGTCTTAGCACTATAGTAGCGTTATCTATATCCATATAGTCTTCTAATATCTCTCTCACAGTCTCTTCATACACAGGAAACCCTTGGATCTTCTCAACAACTCTGAGAAGAGCTTCAGAATTAAGTTGTCTTCTATCAATACTAATATCATTCCCACGATAATTCCTAAGGATCATGATACTCCTCTCGGCCACGTGTCTAAATCTCTTCTTGAAAATCTCTGTATTCTTTATAGCAGACCTCAGCAGATCCTTTATATTACCGCTAGTGACCAGAGCAAGCAGTCTCTCGATAATCTTTAGAGGTTCAGATAGTCTCGTAGGGATCGAGAGAATAAACCCGTTATCAGTCACAGTCACCCTAACATCAACATTAAGAATTCTCCCCAGAACATAGGCATAGGCTCTAGACAGAGCATCATTAACTCTTCTGCCGAAGAGTGAGTGAAATATTATATGATCCACTGGCCGCTCTGGATCTCTAAACACCTCAATTAGTACTAACCTATCACTGGGTACTAAGCCTCCTGTATAATAGATCTGTTCTAAGACATAATCAATTATCATATCAGCCGCATGCTCTTCTAAGTAATACTCTCTAACTAACATTCTCTTAAGCCTCTCTCTAGTCTCATCTAGATCTCCTCTCTCTAAACTCTCTATCAACTTCTCGGACACCATTCTTCTAAAAGCGCCTACTTGTAGAGCCGAGTCAAATGAGAGAGGAAGCATTTCAGAGAACCACGATGGTACCGTGGGTCTCTCGCCATCGGCAGGGGTTACATATATCTTGTTAGGCTCGATATTGATAACTCTATACACCTTACCACCTAGAACGAAGATATCCTCTCTATCTAGTATCTCAGCGAAACTCTCATCTAGATCGCCAATCCACTTCCTGGTTGCGAGATTAATCACAGGGATCTTCGCTTCGTCAGGAATCGCGCCTGAGTTTAAAACATAGATCATTCTCGCACCTCTCTTTCTCCCAAAAACCTCCTCGCTCTCATCAAACCAGATCTTAGAATAGATCTTCAGATGTTCTAGCTCGCTAAAACCCGAAGAGAGATACTTTAGAATCCTGATCAACGTCTCTCTATCGAGATCTCTATAAGGATAAGCTCTTCTGATAATTCTTAACGCTTCATCAACACTCCATTTCTTCTCTATACTCATCCCGATCAAATGTTGAATCAATATGTCCAAGGGTTTCATAGGAATCTTAACTCTATCTAACTTTCTAAGTAGAGCACCTTTGGCTAAAACAGTACACTCAATAAGATCATCTCGATCCACAACGATCAGTCTCCCTATACTCGTTTGCCTGATATGATGCCCAGCTCTACCAACTCTCTGAAGGAGTCTAGTAACACTCTTAGGACTTGATAAGAGGATCACAGCATCTATATACCCTATGTCTATCCCCAGCTCTAGACTTGTTGAAGAGACAACTACTCTCAGATCACCTCTCTTTAATCTCTCTTCAACATCTAGTCTTATATCTCTAGATAGGCTTCCGTGATGAGCTTCTATCTTATCAGGAGTTATACCATCACTTGACTTTTCAAACAATTTTCTTAATTTAAAAACTACTTTCTCCGTAGAGTGTCTTGTGTTGGTAAAGATTAGAGTTGTTCTATATCTCTTGATAGTCTCAGCCACAGTATCGTATATGGCTTGGTTAATCTCTTCTGCAGAGGCTCTTATAAGATCTATTCTAGGACACACAACTCTTATATCAATAGACTTAGAGAATCTAGCGTCAACCACAACACAAGATCTGGGCGTGCCATCATCGTTATATCCAACTAGAAAACTAGCCACGGTCTCAAGAGGGTTAATAGTGGCAGATAAGCCTATTCTCTGAAACTCTCTACCAGTCAACTCTCTCAGCCTCTCGAGACTTAAGACTAGATGAGTACCTCTCTTACTCGAAGCTAACTCGTGGATCTCGTCTACTATGACCCATCTAATACTTCTCAATCTCTCTCTAAATTTCGGGGCCACCAATGTTATAGCCAGGGTTTCAGGCGTGGTTATGAGTATGTGAGGTGGTTTGTTTAGCATTTTCTGTCTCTCCGTAGGCTTAGTATCGCTAGTTCTAACCGCGACACGAATCTCTGGAGGCTCTAAACCTCTTCTTCTTATAATCTCATTTATCTCTTGGAGAGGCTCTAATAGATTTCTCCTCATATCATTATTAAGCGCTCTAAGAGGCGAGACGTACAGAACATAGATCTCATCTCTCAATTCTCCTCTCTCCCATAGATCATATAGATCGTCTAGAATAGCTATAAAAGCGGCCAGAGTCTTACCAGAGCCTGTGGGACTAGATATAAGCACGTTATAACCTCTCTTAACCCAAGGGATCGCGATTCTCTGAGGAGGAGTTAGACTTGGATATCTACTCTTAAACCACTCTCTAACATAATCTTTTAAAAGACCTAACGCTTCATCATCACTGCTAGGGTCTTTGGCATATATAATCAATTACGATCCCTTAGAACAAATCTCTTTTTACACACCCCTTATATATCATGATTATGTTATACACTAACTTAAAAAGATAACAATTGAGATCATGATTAGGACTCTTCAAAGATCTTGCTTCTAGTCAGAACTTTAACAACTTCAAAACTCAGCTACGCTAGACCTGATCTAGAATAGGATCTATATAAAACACAGACTCTAAGCCATAGTAATATTTGAATTAGTAGTCTTAATACTTAATTTCTTGTTATCTAATAATTATTGTGAATGATGAAGCTCGAAAGGTCAGATCCGTGAAGAACCCGCGCAGGTCTGAATCTCACTAGAAGCCCAGTGCTTAACCACTTAACTATACAGAGTTTCCAGAGATCACTAATTAGATCTGTCTCTGCCTTACTAACAGATCGACTAGTCTGACAATTCTTCTCCCCTTAGCAGAGATTCTTATTCTTAGAGGGCTAGTAGAAACAGCTTCTATAAAGCCGTTTTCCACGAGATATAATAGCTCGCTCTCTAGATTCTCAAGATCTCTTTCAAAGAACTTGTATAGATCTTCTAGATAAATTTCTTTCGACCCCACTCTCCTATCTAGATCTATCAAAATCTGTATAGGTCTCGAGACAAAGATTCCTCCACCACGCTTAGAGAGATTTATTGTCAGCATGTTAAACCACTCGCAGTCACAATGCTCTTTCTAATTCTTTTTAAAATCATAGCCCTCCTCTCTCTCATCATCTCTCAGTCAACTAAGAGTATCCTCGAAAGCTTGATCTCTCAAACATATCTATGTCGAATGATCAGATATATCGGCTCTTGAGATTTCTAAGAGATCTTTAGTTTATTAGCCACGTACTGCTGATAAGTTACTTGAGACGGAGGTTATAGAGAAGAGTGTTAGAAGTATTTGAGCTCATAGTCATAAGTATACTACTATTCTTATCTTTTCTTGTGACATTATTTGAAATATCACTATTCTCCTCAGATAGGATTAGACTGATCTTGTTGAAAGAGAAGAGAGTTTTTGGCGTCTCGACAGCTATAAAACTTTTGAGAAGATCTCATGAGACTATTAACTCGATAATAGTGATCAACATTCTAGCTAACACGGGTATAGCTATTCTATTGACACACGTGTTCACAACGCTATACGGAGAGCAGTTAGGAGATCTTCTAGCTTTGGTAGTCGGGACTCTTCTAATAGTTCTAATAGGAGAATCTATACCGAAGACTCTAGGTGTCACTTACAGAGAGTCTATAGCTTCTAGATTAGCAACTATAATGTATCCATTGATAAAAATCTTTACCCCGATAGCCTCTTCTCTAGCTTATATATCGTCTAAGATAGTCTCTCCATTAAGTGTTAGAGTTAAGCGAAGTGTTGAAGGGATCAATGAAGATGAGCTTAGAATAATACTCAAGATCGCTGAGAAGAGCGGTGCTATAAGTAGAGATGAGAGGATCTTGATTAATAGAATAATGATGTTTATGGATAGAAGAGTTGAAGACATAATGATACCTATAAAAGATCTCGTTTTAATCTCATTACACGATAACATAGAGAAGATAGTAGAGTACGTGAGAGTATATGGACACTCACGATACCCTGTCTTTGATAAAGATATTAACAATATAATAGGCTTCGTACATGTAAAGGATCTTATTGTGAAAAGATGTGATACCTCTATGAGTATAAGAGATCTCTTAAGACCGATTGGAAGAGTATATAACGATGTTAAATTACTAGAAGCACTGAGAATCATGAGAAAAACCAGATCTCATATGCTCATAGTCACAGACTATAACAATAACGTTTTAGGCGCTGTCACTTTAGAAGATCTGATAGAAGAGATATTTGGAGAGATCTATGATGAATACGATCTCTTTCCCTCTAGCCGGACAAAACTATCAACATGAACAGCCAAGTTAATTTTATTAAAAAATCACTCCTAGTAGTAGGGGGTCGGGTTGAGCAAGTTCAAAAAACCGCTACACATACATGCAAAACCAGGAGACATAGCTGATATTGTGATAGCCTCAGGAGATCCTGGAAGAGTCAGGTTGCTAGCAAAATTACTAAAGGATCCTGTGACAGTGAATGAGTATAGAGGTTTCCTAACCTACACCGGGTATTATAATGATAAGAGAGTGACTCTTGCTACACATGGTGTGGGAGGAGCTTCTTCCGCGATAGTATTCGAAGAGCTGATCATGCTGGGAGCCAAGAAGATCGTGAGACTCGGGACTACGGGGGGTTTGAGAGAGGATCTTGAGATCGGAGATGTGATAGTAGTTGAAGGAGCAGTGTATAGTGTGGGGGGTACTATTGGCATGTATGTGGGTAGCGATATAGGTTACGCAACAACACCTGACATAGAGCTAACGCACGCTCTGTATAGTGAGCTCAAGAAGAGGATTAGTAGAGTGTTTAAAGGAATCGTATTTAGTTCTGACGCTTTCTACGCCGAGAACGAAAGTTTCGTAGAGAGATGTAGAAAGCTTAATATTATATCTGTCGAGATGGAGTGCGCAACTCTAAGTGTTATTGGGAGACTTAGAAATATTAAGACAGCCTGTGTTCTAATAGTGAGTGATAATCTGATTAAGAGAATAACAGTATTAGATGCCCTAGACAAATTATCAGAGAGAGTGTTAGATGTGGGCAGGGCTATACTGGACATATTATCCTCTCTGAGAGATGAGGGTGAAAATGAATCTTAGGATAGGTTTTACTATCTGGAGGAAAGATAGTGACAGAATAAAAGATCTGATCAGAGACTTCATAGAGACAGGCATAGATCATGTTGAGATAGATATTGATAGCATAGTCGAGCTAAACGATGTTTCATGGCTAAAGTCTTTTGTGAGATTATTGAGAGACTATAATCTGTCTATAGGTTTTCACGCTCCGTGGAGAGAACTCTATATAGCGTCTCCGGTTGAGAGTATTAGAAGAACCTCTACAGAGATCATTAGAGAGGTGACGGAGAGATTAGATTCTCTAGACATAGACTACAAATACATAGTGCTTCACGGGTCGTCGGAACAGCCTATATGTAGTGAGAATACTAGTGTATGCCTAGATTCTCTAGTCAGATCTCTCGAAGAAATGCTGAGAGGTGGCAGTAAGAAGATATGTATAGAGACTATTCAAGGTAAATGTTGTGGTAGACTAGATCATATAGAGTATGTCGTAGATAGAATACCAGAGGCTAATGTATGCATAGATCTTGCGCATCTATATAGCGAGTATTATAAACTGAAGAGTTTTAAAACTCTCTCAGACGTTATAGAGATAATATCTAGTAAGATACTCAAGAGAAGTATAGTTATACATCTACACGGTCTAGTGAGAGAAGGCTCTAGATTCAGAACTCATAGAACCTTCACACATATTCCTCTAGGCGAGGTCTCTCTAGTAGAAGTGTTGAAGAAATATAATAATATAGCATTTTTAGTCTTTGAAGTGTTCTACTCAAACGAAGATCGCGTGGCATGGCCTAGAGACGTGGTAGACGAGATCAGAAGAATAAGATCTTTGATCTAGTCTTCTTATACTTCTATAAATTCTAAAAGCATACTTAGTGTAGGCATCTCAAGTATCATTTCGTTTTTTATAACCGCGTAAGGCTTTATATCAGTGATCTCTGCGTATTTCCTGGTTATAGGAGATAAGTATTTATCTGAATCTAAGGTTACCGGAGATCCCATCTGATAATAGCCTGAGGCGGGCAGGATCAGACCTTTTAAAATAAGATTTGATCTTATTTTTATAGGTGTTTCTAGAAAAACAGGTAGCTTGGCTATTTTGCCTAGTCTATCTCGAAGCACAATTGATGGGTGTTCATGTCCATAGATAACTATCCTAATTCTATCTAGATCCAACTCTTCTTCGAAAGGATCTAAGTGTCCATGAATCAAAAGTATGTTATCTAGTATCAGCTTGTCTGTCACCTCCACATCCAGCCTCTTGAGCACTGTGGAGATATAGTTGTCATGATTGCCTTTCACAAGAACTATTCTATCTACTCCTTGACTTCTTAGAAAACTTATCAATATCTCTGTCTCTTCTCTCTCTTGTCTGCTTAATCTATCAAATCTATGCTTCAGATCTCCGACAATAAAGATCTTCTCGACTTTAAGAGAAGACATAACACTCCTCAGATCATCTATTATATTATTAATCTGAGCTCTAGGGAGATACACACCCTCTTCAGCCATAGCAGTCTCATACCCTAAATGAAGATCTGCGAAGATTAATGCTTTCTCTGAATCTAAATATAGAAACGGATAGCCAGGCACGATCTTTAGATTTCTCTCGATTTCATATAATCTCATAAGTAATACCTCTTTACATCACTATTTTAATGATGTTGAAGTTAATAAAATTAAGAAAGACTCTCCTTAAGAGACTGAGATAGAGAGTAAAGAACTTCTGATCTTTAAAACAAGTTCTTCAGGAAGATCTGTTTCTAATAGAATCTTAGCTTTTCTAGGTTTTCTCTTAACAAACACACCTGTGAAGTAATATCCATCTACACTCTTAGGATCTCTATTCTTTAAGATTCTTATCTTAGCATATAGATTCTTACCCACTCTCACATACCCGTACTTCTCATGCTTACTACCCATTAGAGACCCTACAATAATTTTAAATTTGAGAATAAAAGAGTAAAATCTTCACCGTACACGCTCATATGTATCGAGTTAGAGGAGTCACAGCATTAAAAGATTAAGAATTTAAGCTTTCTCATTTATATCTTTGATTGGCAGGGCCCGTAGCTCAGCTAGGTAGAGCGGCGGGCTTTTAACCCGTAGGCCAGGTGTTGGGCGGAAGTCCCGGGTTCAAATCCCGGCGGGCCCGCCACATCTAGACAATCTTGCCAAAGTTTTTCTCGATGATATCTACTACGCCTCTTATCTTTAGAGCTAGTGGGTGTATGTAGAATCTGATTATATTCATATATCTAGGCAATTCCTTGATCACCCCTCCTTCATATTCGTGTATTTTCTTCTCTGAGCCGTCTTTAGAGATTATAGTTATCGAATCATCTCTTCTGTATATAGCTATACTCTCTATCACGGGTAGATAGTATATAGAACTCACACCACTCCTGCTAAGACTATAATACGCTTCTTTGATCTTTGTGATCTCCTCCTCTCCCTCCTCACTATCGCTTAAAGGTTCGTCAGATAATATGATCTTGTCGTACACGACTTTATATCCTTTTCTGAATAAAAACATCTCTGCTAACTCTCTCGTCTCTCTACTCACCTCAAGGTCTCTGGCAACATCTATAATCTCAGATATTAGCGTGTGATCATCGAAATATTTATAGTAGCCCTCTGAGATCATTTTTCTAACGAAACCTAGATCTCTATAGCTGCTCATATCCGGTCTCTCTCTAACTATTCTCTCCCATAGCTTAACCAACATTAGCTCATATCCATGTACTGTCTTATGATAATATACGGCTCTATACATGTGAAGTCTGGCTAGATAGAAGTTCTCTAAGGCTATAAGTCCTTTCTCGCTTATAGCCAGTCTTCTATTTCGATCTATTCTAAGCGTAGTTAATATTCTCCTAAGATCTATGCTCCCATATGTGACTCCTGTGTGTAGAGAGTCTCTAACAAGATAATCAAGTCTGTCAACGTCTAGATCTGATGATAATAACATATTAATCAGCGGGTCTCTATGCTTACCCTCTACTATTCTCGCTATCTCATCTGGGTCTAACCCCTCGCTCTTCAAAAGATCTTTTAACTCAGGATCCTCTCTTATAACCATTGAAGAAAGTCTCTCGTGATCTAATCTCTCTCCTGATGCTAGCTGTATATTCATATAGAATGTCTCAAGCGCGTGACTATAGGGTAGGTGGCCTATGTCGTGTAGTAGTGCTGCAACATGTAGTAATGGTATTTTATCAGGCTCTATATAATCTCTAAACATATTCACGATACTCTTCATCAAATGATAGACTCCGAGACTATGACTAAATCTAGTATGTGTAGCTCCTGGATATACATACTCCGCCACGCCTAGTTGTTTTATTCTTCTCAGCCTCTGAAATATGGGTAGTGATATGATCTTGAGCGCTAAAGGATCTAAGTTTATATATCCGTGAACTTCGTCAAATATCTTCTTGGAATCTCGCTCACTACTCATAATATTCTCACTCTTCTAAATACTATTCTCTTGAGAGACTAAAATAACACTACCATAGCGAAGCCAGCTATAGTCTCTTTGAATCTTTCACAATCTCTAGCTCGGAGCAGAGTCTGTCTCTAGCTTCTAGAGATAGAGTCTCAATTAAATGTTTAATTTTCCTTTGCAATTCTAAGAGATTGAATAATATGAATTCGAAGCTTTTGAGAAATACCGCAGTAGAGATATTGGGTGAAGAGCTGGGTAGGAAGGTTTGGAAGCGGATTGATATAATCGGAGATATTGCTGTGATAAGAAAGCCCTTCGAGCTAGAAGTAGAGTATTTGAGACCTGTAGCTGAGAGACTGTTAGAGAGAATTAGTTACATAAAGTCTGTCTGGCTTGATCTAGGGGGGGTTGAGGGTGTGGAGAGACTGAGAAAACTTATGTGGCTGGCTGGAGAGAGAAGATCAGAGACTCTGTACAGAGAGCATGGGTGCGTATTTAAACTAGATATAACCAAAGTCTATGTGTCTCCTAGACTAAGCTATGAGCATATTAGAATCGCGAGACTCGTTAGAGAGAACGAGTTTATAATCAACATGTTCGCTGGGGTTGGAAGCTTCTCTATTATAATAGCTAAACATGCCAGACCTCGAAAAGTTGTCTCGATAGATATTAGTAAAGAAGCTTATAGATATATGGTGGAGAATATTAGATTGAACAAAGTGGAGAGCGTGGTAGAGCCTGTCCTTGGAGACTCTCTAGAGATTGTTAAGAGGTATAGAGACTCGGCTGACAGAGTACTACTTCCTCTACCAGCGCTAGCTCTAAGATCTATAGAGCTAGCTGTAGAAGCTCTAAGAGGAGAGGGGTATATACATCCGTATGATTTTATAAGAGCTAGAAGTAAAAATGATGCTCTAGAAGTCTCTAGGAGAATATATAGCGAGAGACTTAACAGTATTAGCAGTGTGAGAGAATTTAGCTTTGCGAATAGCAGGATTGTGAGAAGCGTGGGTCCTAGGAGGTATCAAGTGGTGCATGATATATGGGTGAAGAAGAGCTTTTAGAGAGGAGTAGAGCTGTTAAACCTGTGTATGCAATGGCTTTTTTCAACATATCGCCGAGATCTTTAGATTACTACATAGTCTTCGAGTACGAGGATCCGATGGAGTATTATAGAGAGGTTATCAGCGATAAAGACCTCTACGAGAGAGAATTAGAAATGCTAGCAGATAACATGCAAACACTATTAGATCAAGAGATAGTTAGATTTAACAAAGAGATTGTCAAGCCCGAAGTGAGATTAGTTGACATAGGCTTCAAAGAGAGATATAAGAAACCCTACATACTCTTCAAAATATCGAGTAAGATAAGCTTAGTCGCTGGTAGAAATGAGTATGAGAATATATACGAGAGTACTGTGACCGCCTATGACTATGTGTCATACTGGTCCTTACCTAGAGAAGCTAAAGTTCATGAAGTAATCATGGACGGAGTATGGGAGGTTGAGAGAGAGAATATAATTATATATGTTAGTAGAGGAACTAGAGTTAAAGGGTATGAGAAGATAGTTTTTTACATTTGAAAGCCTCGCTATTTATAGTGGGGATGAGACCAGATATAATAAATTGGGGACGTCAGATTCTCACGTATACTGAGCTATTAGAGGAGTTGAGAGAAGTGATAGAGAATCTAGAAGAAATGTATGTGGCGCTAGAGGAGTTGAGACTAGCAGGATTTAACACGCTCTATCTCCTCTTATCCTCTTCGGAGAGTGATCTGAGAGTCTCTCTAATACTCTTTATCACTTTAAACCCGTACACAGAAGAGATCTACGGGCTTGGTCTTATGATACCTATTAAGTGTTCCTCTGATCCGGTGGAGAGCGCTTCTATAGAGGAGATCAGAGAATTATCTGCTAGAATAGGAGGGTATGTAGTTAGTTTTTATAATTGCTCGCTGATCTTTAAAGAGCCTGAAGAGAGTAAGAACTTAAAAGATCAGCTCTTAGGAGTCTTAAGAACGTTGACTAACAATACGAGTCTAGCAAAGATCAGAGTAATTGATTATTCATATGATTTATTAGATGAAATTGAAAAGTTACCAATGTGATAGTGAAGAAGCGTATAGATCTGTGAAATAATATGTCTAGCATTATCTTCAGAATAAACAGATGGCTCGAAGACGAGGAGTTTAGAGAGCTTCTCAAGATAAGTGATTATATAGGATGGAGTAGTGGAGTTGCAGAGTTTCAATTCAACCCTGCGAAAGCTTTGAAAAATGGTTATACTGAAGATATGATCTTTGATTTGTTAAGAGAGTTAAATATAGAGATCTCGGAGAGAGAGTCTCATTCTATAAGAGAGAGTCTGCAGAGAGAGATTGAGAAGAGTGTTGCAAAGATAGAGTTGAGCTACTCTAATGGTATGATCGTGTTGAAGCCTGATAGATATATACGAAACGAGCTTGAGAGTATAAGAGATCTCGTTATGTATGATAAGAATAGCAAAGTCTTTAAAACATACCCCATACACTACCCCAAGATCTTGTCTCATATGAAGTCGATAGGTCTTAGAGTTGAGGATAAGACAGGTTTTCAAGATAGAATACTTCCAGTAAAACCTAGGCTGAGAGTTAGCTTGAGAGACTATCAGAGAGAGGCGCTAGAGAAATGGATTGAAAGCTCTTATAGAGGTATAATAGCTCTACCGACAGGCTCGGGGAAGACGATCATAGGGTTGGCCAGCGTAGCCGAGCTTGGGAGATGGACTTTGATAGTGGCTTTTACGAGAGAGCAGTTGAAACAATGGAGAGATCATTTTATAAAAAACATGGGCTTAACCAGATCTGAGGTAGGAGTGTTTTACGGCGAGGAGAAGATAATATCCCCAATAACTATAACAACATATCAAACAGCTTTTAGACATGTCGAGAAACTCTCGCCCTACTTCCCTCTACTCATAGTTGACGAGTGTCATCATCTGCCTGCAGATAAATTTAGAAAAATAGCCTTGCACATGTTCTCACCCTATAGACTGGGTCTCTCGGCAACACCTTATAGAGAGGATGGGAGACATGAGGAGCTATTCCCATTGTTAGGAGGAGTTGTGTATAGTAAGAGTGCTAAAGAGCTCGCTGAGAGCGGCTATCTAGCGCCATTCACTATTAAGATAGTTAAGGTTGGCTTAACCCCCGAAGAAATGAAACTATATAAAGAGCTTAAGAAGAAATACGAGATTCTCTCTGACAATCTTAGCTTTCAAGAACTTGTTGCAAGAGCTAAGAAAGGGGATCAAAACGCTATAGAAGCTTTGAAGATTAGAAGTCAGTTTAGAATGCTAGTTCACATGGCTCGAGAGAAGATAGAGGCTTTGAGAAGAATAGTTTCTGAAGAGCTTAGAAAAGGTTCGAAGATAATAATTTTCACGCAGTACATAGATCAGGCTGAGGAGATAGGTAGAATCTTAGGAGCACCAGTTATAACAGGAGAGACAGAGCCTCTGGTGAGAAAAAGAAATTTTGAAATGTTTAGATCGGGCGAGTATAGATTTCTTGTTATAACTAGCGTGGGGGACGAGGGTATAGATATTCCTGATGCAAATGTAGGCATAATAGTTGCTGGCACAGGCTCCAGAAGACAGTTCATACAGAGACTAGGCAGACTGCTGAGACCGATGGAAGGCAAAGAAGCTGTCTTGTACGAGATAATAGTTAAAGACACATTCGAGGAATACGAGTCTAGACGTAGAAGAAGTGCTCTTAGAGAGCTAAACGAGTAGTAATTAACTAACTTCTCCCCACTCTAAGAGGCGCGGGTTCTCTTTGGACGGTTAATCAGCTTTCCATCGATTCTAGTTTACAAGTAAAGGCCTCTCATTTATAGTGGGGGGTGAGTAGAGATGTTTACAAGCTTCGCGACCTATTGTATACATCGAGAGAAAAGCCTGGGGAAAAAGAGGAGTTC
>JBEULF010000057.1:0-21694 GCA_041287455.1 Sulfolobales archaeon | reverse complement strand
AGAGACTCGGAGATATGTAGAATGTTTATCGCATCATTACTACTAATAATAACACTTATAAACTTACCCCGTACTAGAGAGGCGAGGCATGCCTCATAGGACTGTCAAAAATAATAGTTGGATAGCATAATTTTCAGATGGAGTAATAACTCTCGTTAACTCGAGATCTAAACAGATCTCTCGTGGAGGGATCCTTTTGAATGGCAAAAGGTTCAAAGTTAATGTGATAGATTATAGATGTAAAGAGTGTGGATTGTGTATTGCTATGTGTCCTACTAGAGTCTTGGAGAGAGGCTCTGTGAGAAATAATAGAGGTTTCAGATATCCCGTAGCGAGATATGTTGAGAGATGTATTGGTTGTAAGATGTGTGAATATGTGTGTCCAGATATAGCGATATTTGTCACAGAGGAGAGAGTATGAGAATAGAGTATCTAACTGGCAATATAGCGATAGCTGAGGGAGCTATCACAGCCGGTCTTAGATTCTACGCAGGATACCCTATAACGCCTTCATCAGATATCTTTGAGTATCTTGCTAAAAGACTACCTGAGCTTGGAGGCGTAGTCTTACAATTTGAAGACGAGATCGCTTCTATAACAGCGGTTATAGGTGCCTCGTGGTGCTGTGTTAAATCTATGACAGCTACGAGCGGTCCAGGTTTTTCTCTCATGTTAGAAGGTCTCAGTATTGCTGTGATGACAGAGACTCCTCTAGTAGTAGCATATATAATGAGAACAGGACCTGCCACGGGTGTGCCTACTAAAACAGGGCAGTACGACGTGCTTCAAGCCACATACGGTTTTCACGGAGGTCTTATAATACCTGTTTTAGCTCCTTCAACTCCTCAAGAGGCGTATGACTTGACTGTTAAAGCTTTTAATATTTCAGAGAGACTTAGAACTCCCGTTATACTGTTATCTGACGCTACACTAGCTAATACCTTTGGTAAAGTGATCTTGAGAGAATCAAATGAGATTGAGATTATAGATAGAAAGAAGCCTAGAGTACCCCCAGAAGTATATAGACCTTACGAGCCGGAAGAGGATCTGGTCCCTCCTATGGCTTGTATTGGTGATGGATATGATGTCTACGTAGAAACTCTAACACATGATGAAAGAGGTGTGTACTCTCCCACCACTGCTACACAGAGAAAACTTATGAATAGATTGTACAGAAAGATCGTAGATCACACTCACGAAATATTCGAATATTCTATGCTAAGAACAAGGGATCCATGTGACTATCTAGTGATAGCATATGGCTCAACAGCTCTCTCGTCTAGTGTGGCTGTTAAGCTTCTCAACGAGGAGAACATAAGAACGTGTTTATTAAAACTCAAGACACTCTATCCAATAGAAGAGCATGTTCTGAGAAAATTTTCAGAAGAGAGCACCATGATCTTTGTTGTGGAGAATAATATAGGCTTGTACTATAGAGAGTTGAGAGGTGTAATTAGAGACAGACCTGTGATAAGTATACCTATAATAGACCTAGAGACCCCAGATCCTATAGAGATTAAGGAGGAGATAAGAAAATGGGTCAAGAGCTAGTTAATCCATTAGATAAGTATCTTAGAGTAGAGAAACTGCCAACGCTATGGTGCCCTGGATGCGGTATTGGTATTGCTATGAACGTTCTTCTAAGAGCTATTGATAGAAGAATTAGAGAAGGTTTTCTGAGAAGAGATCAGATTGTCTTTGTAGGAGGCATAGGCTGTTCTGCGAGAGTAGCCATGTATGTTAAGTTCGACTCTATAAGAACAGCTCATGGAAGAACCATACCACTAGCTACAGCGATAAAGATCTTAAAACCAGACAAAAAATTGATCGTGGTTGGTGGAGATGGTGACATAGCTGCTATAGGAGGCAATCATCTGCTTCACGCATTGAGAAGAAACATGGATATAATGATTATTATGATTAATAATATGATCTATGGTATGACCGGAGGTCAGCAATCTCCACTAACACCTCCAGGACTATACACCACGACTACTCCAAAAGGTAATTTTGAGAAACCTCTGAACATAATTAAACTTGCATGGGCTCTAGGAGCTAATTTTGTTGCGAGAGGTTCTGTAACTCATCCTCATCTCTTAGAACAGATCTTCTATAAGGCTCTGGAGAAGAGAGGATTAGTATTGGTAGAGGTTTTGTCAACGTGTACTGAGGTGTTTGGGAGACATATTGGTTTGAGAGATGCTGTAGAGCTATTTAGAGTTCTTAGAGAGAAAATAGTTATAGACAGGAATCCTTCTATAGATAGGAGTGATTATGACTGGAATAAAGGATTTGTGATAGGGATCTATGTTGATAGAGACGAGAAGAGTTTCATAGATCTGTTTTACGAAAGATTGTGAGGTGAGATCGCTGAGACTTGAGATACTTATAGCCGGTAGAGGAGGTCAAGGAATACTTTTGATAGGCCGTATCCTGGGTAAGGCTATTGCTAAGTACACTAACTATTATATTCTAGCGAGCGAATCCTATTCAGCAGAGGTCAGAGGAGGAGATTCGAGAGTAGATCTCATTATAGCAGACACTTATGACGAAGCCGATTTTATAAAAGTGCGTAGTGCTGATATAGCTCTATTTATGCATCAGTCTCAGCTGGAGGCGTATCTGAGACTGGTCAAAGAGAACGCTACAATATTCATAGATCAGACGAATATAATAGACCATAGTGTTATGAGAGAGATCAGTAGCTCTAAAGTTTATCTGAGACCCTATACAGAAATTGCAGAGAGAGTTTTTGGAACTGGCAGAATCGCTAATATAATAGCTCTAGGACATATGATTAAGACGACGAGAATAGTAGATCCCGAGGCTGTAGAGAGAGTTATTATAGAGGAGGTTCCCAGAGAATGGCTTGAACTAGATCGAAGAGCTTTCAGATATTCTGTAGAGAAACTAGACTCTTAACAGAATCAGAGATCTAAGCTCGATACTACTGTGATATATAATGCGTAGGCTGTGTACTTGAGGAATAGAACAGGATCTTTTATATCTAATTCTTTAATGATCTTTAGCATGTCTAGATATTCTAACTCTTCCTCTACATATTTTAATAGAGAATCTATGTCATCAGAAGAGAACTCATTTTTGTTAGAGAAATAGAGAGACAGTATCTCGATTAAATTCTCCACGGAGAGTATCTTATCATGATCTCTGAATAACTCTGTTTTTTGCGATAGTACTCTCTCTATAAAACCTGGTTTATAAGGAGGGAATCCTATTCTATAGATCCATTCTTGTAGTAACTCTCTTATAAAAATATCTACATAGAGATCCTTTGCGTTCGCAAGTGTCAGAAACTCCTTTATTGTAAAGATTTTCTTTACTCTCTCGCTCAATCTGTCGACAAACAGATCTTCTCTCTCTAAAAGAAGTGATTTAACAGAGAGATTAGACACTAGATCTAAGTCGAGGCTTAAGTTCACATCATTTTGCGAGACAAGAGATTCAGAAGAGAACATAAATCAAACCTGTGTCACATGCTTGATTTAGGTAGAAATAAAAATATTTTTATAAAGATCCGAAGAGCATAGTTTAAAAGGTTTTTTGAAGTATATTTTATGGTAGCCGCCGTAGCTCAGCTGGTAGAGCGCCGGCCTCGTACGGCCATGGATCTCTGGAAAGCCGGAAGTCGCGGGTTCAAATCCCGCCGGCGGCTTTCTCAACTCTATATTCTATATATAGAGATTCTATACTCATCTTACGGCGGGCTAACACCATATATCCTCGATATATTATCTATGTGTATGATATACAGATCTTCAGAGTCTAAGATGCCCTTCTTTAGTAAGATTTTACTCGCGCTGATCAAATCCCACGGGTATAGAGGTTTACCAGGTCTCTCTGGATCGTCTAGATAGTCACTTTCTAAAACATATCTCTTCTCGAGTTCTCTTATACTCTCAATAAGCTGTACTATAGCGGGGACTGACGAGACTAGTCCTAGTCTTATTGATGGTTTTAAATTTTTTGGCCTCGCGTGATGAAGCAATGTTTTCCAAGGATCTATGTTCAATCTGCTGATCTTTACATATATGCTTTGGGCTGTCACCCACCCACCTTCTTCTAAGTGTAGATGTGCTATAGTGTTAAAGTCTTTGACTATCTCGAGAGCCTTCTCAAGGATCATATCAGCTAAAACTACATACTCTGGAGACGTCTTGTAATGAGGTCTTCCGATCTCGGCTACTCCGTCTAGAAGACCCTCTCTGATCATCTTTTCGACAAGTCTTAGAACCTCTAGAGATATTTCAAAGACTCTCTCAGCATCTATCTTGTAATGATCGATCATCTTATCGATCATAGCTGGATGGTAGCCTCCTAAACAAGCTACTTTCAATCCAGTCTCTCTAAGTCTCTTACACTCACTGAGCAACAGCTCTAGAGCCTTCTTAAATCCCTCTAGATCAGGTTTTAATCCGAGTGATGTGGGTGGAAGACCTACTAAAGCCATGAACCAGCCACCGCTCTCTTTAAACTTACGACCTATATACTCGGCTCCGTAGCCTCTGAGAGGATTACTGTGAAAATGAGCGTCTGCATAGAGAAGATCTTTAGTCTCTCTCTCACTCATTAAACTCATCTCTTATCTATTATCTAAATCTTACGCATATAAAGCTGATTAGACAAATTATTTCTTTAGGTCTAGCCTTGGTGGTGTATGAGTATGGTTAGGGTAGATATTAATCTATACGAAAAAAAGATCAGAGAGCATGATCTGATACTCGAAGCAAGTAAGATTCTAGAGAAAGACGATGAGGTACAAGAGATGCTGAGAATGAGTAACGTGTTCGCTGTGACAAGATTAAAATACAATGATCACGGTCCGGTTCACGCCAGGATAGTCTCTGGCGCTGCTCTCGAAATATTCGATCTTTTATCAGATAAAGGTGTTCAGATGACCTCTGTAAGAGATAAGACCACCACGTCTCTCGACGAAGCTCGTCTAATAGTTTTTCTAGGAGCTTATCTACACGATATTGGAAACGCTGTTCATAGAACAAATCACGAGTTAATAGGAGCTCTCATATCAAAAGATATAGTAGATAGAGTATTAAACTCTCTAGGATTTAGAGGGAGAAGATCTATAGCTATGAGACAGGAGATTCTACACGCTATATATGCCACTGATTACTCGGTAAAATGTCTAACAGTTGAAGCAGGCATAGTTAAGATAGCTGATGGAACCGATATGTCAATGGGCAGAGCTAGAATCCCTTATAAAATGGGTAAAGTCGATATGCACGCTATGTCAGCGCTCTCTATAAAAAGCGTTGATCTTGATAGAGGAGCGGCGAGACCTTTGAAAATACTAGTAGAGATGAATGATTACGCGGGGCTTTTTCAGATCGAAGAAGTCTTAATGCCTAAAATATTATCAAGCTCTTTAGAAGACCAGATTGAAGTATGGATCTCGGTTAATGGGAAGATCTCGCAACACTATCCATACCAGAGACTATAGACGATAGGTGATTCTAGTACCAATAATCTCTCCTGATAGTATTCTCATTATATTCTCCGGGTCGTAGCCGTAGGTGACAAAAGTATTGATTCTGCTTCTCTTAATAATCTTTATCGCCACAGGATCTATCAATTCGTAGCCTCCAGCAACAAAACTCTGTTTACTCAATATGTTTTCTAACATATCTATATCTACCTCTCTAAGTAGCACTGCATCGGGCTGAGAAGGATCTCGATCATACACGCCTCTGACTATAGTGAGATATATTAGAAAGTCCGCACGGATCAGCTCAGCTATTGCCGCGGCGACAGCACTAGTTGACTGTCCTGGCTGAATACCTCCCAAAACTACTACTCTCCCCGTCGACCAAGCTTCTAAGAATTGATCTATGTCTCTGGGTATTCTTCCATACGCTAGATCTTCTAACACTCCAGCCAGGAGTAGCGCGTTGATCCTGGAGATCTCAATGCCCATAAGGTCGCAGAAACTCTCGTTACTGGTGAGCTCTCTACAAGCCCTAATATAACTTCTAGCGATCTCTCCCCCGCCTGTCACCACGGCTATCTTGTCTCCACTCTCATATATTCTTCTGATAACCTCACCATATCTTTTGATGAGATCTGTTTTCTGGTGATCTATGATCTTTCCGCTTATTTTAAGAACTATTCTTCTCAATATAATCAGCTCCAGTAGTGTCTTAAAACCAGTATCTTATATCTTTACAACTGTAAGCCTCGCTTTTTTAAGGCGGGGATGAGGAGGGATTTTCTAAGCTTTGTTCCATTGTGTACATGGTAGACGTTTTTTACGGGCGGTGAGGGTTTTCTAACTCTGACTATCGGGATGAGGGCTGGCCTCGAACTCGAGACAATGTTAAAAAAATCCTAGGAAAGATGAGAGGAGTTCTGACTCTCTCGACCGCCTCGCAGATGATAGATGTGACAATGAATAGATGCGGAGAACCTCCCCGCCCTAAAGAGCGGGGGTCAGCAACTCTTCAAATGATCTTCATATCTGTTCGTAGACCTTTTTCTTACTCTCATAATCTTCTCTACTCATAAGAGGTTTTGCAGGCACGCCTGCCACGACGGTGTTTTTGGGCACGTCTCTAGTCACCACCGCTCCTGCAGCGATTACAGCTCCACTACCTATTCTAACGCCCGCTACTATAGTGGCGTTAGCTCCTATGATCACGTTGTCTTCGACATGTGTCTCTATAAGTCTACGACTAGGAGGATATCTATCATTTGTAAAGACCGCTCTAGGTCCTACGAACACATTATCTCCTATACGAACTTTCGGAGGTATATAGACGCCTGATTGTATGCTGACATTTCTACCTATTATCACATCACCGTCTATCACACTCCCACTGCCAATCAGAGTATTATCACCTATAACACAGTTCTCTCTGATCATAACATTATGCCCTGTTCTAATGTTTTTCCCCAGCCTAGTCTTCTCATAGATCACAACATGAGATCTTATTATACTATTTTCACCAATAAAAGCACCATCGCCATACTCTATGAGATCTTCTATAGTGGAAACAGATCTATTTTTATAGTCTAAGAGAAATCTTTCTATAGAATCTCTAGTTGGAAAACCTATCTCGACGAAGTCAAGTATTAGCACATTCTCAGAAACAACACTCCTACCATATATATTAGATCTCTGAGACACATAAGGCGTCTTAATAACAGCCTTTCTAGAGATCATGAATGTCACCAACATTTTATAAGGGTGCTAGGTTTATATGGGGTGCTGGTAATGACTGACATAGTGAGTTTCATAAGAGGTATAGCTCTAGAGATCATGATAATAGCATGGGTTATCTTTGTGATAACTTGGATGATTGGATGGGCTCTTCGAGGAGCTCCTATACCTATGACTAGATTAAAGAAGACAGGTCACTCACTGATCGAGGACGCTGTCTGGGCGGCTTTCTGGCTTGCTATGGGAGGCACTGTGTTCTCATTGATAATCTATATAGTCAACTCTATCGGAGCACCAGTGCCTCCGCCGCCGAGCTATATAATTGGAAACACTTCTACTACTCCTTGACACGGTGCTTACTAGGTGTACTCTGGCGCAAGTGAATTTTTAGAGTTATCATACTATCTAGCTTTTCTAAACTATGTTTTAGGAGCTCTCCTACTAGGCTCTCCTCTACCCTTCGCCGCTCTCAAGAGATTCGGAGTATCGCTGATGAAAGATTCTGTGGCCGGATTTATTCTGATAACTAGCTTCTGGATCATACTATCTCTAGTAGGCTTTATACAGAGAATAGTTGGGGCTGATCCAAAAGATCTTGAGATGTGGTTTACAGTACAGTTTATTAGCATATCTCAGAAACTGGCTCTTTTGAGAATATTAATCCTATCATCTAACCCTATACTAAGATCTATTATCGACCCTATAGTCTCGGCCGCCTCATCAATTCTGACAACAGCTTTCACCAGCCTGATCATTCTGAGACTACTCTATTCTCTAGTATCTCAGAAAGGCGGTGTTCTAATAGCCCTGGGTATACTATTATATAATCTACCTCTAGGGGTTTTTAAGAGGGCAGGCTCTCTACTCATATCATTCATAGTGATATCTCTAATAGCGCTTCCGGCAATGCCTAATTTCATCTCTCTTCTATACACTAATCTAGGGTATTCAGACAATACTCAGACTTATTATCAGAATGTGGAACTAGTAGCATACCCAAAGATCTATGTGAGAGACTATTCTAACGAATCTCTGTCTTACGCCTATGTTAAATTCTATTCAGAGAATTCTGACGAGATGATCGCAGCGTATCAAGCCGATAGAAATGGTGTTATAGATACGAGAAACATAGGATCTGGACTCCCCGTGAACAAGAGAGTTACAGTATCTCTAGAACTCTATGGCTGGTCTCTCACATCTCTAAGCAATATAGAGTTGAGCGATAATTGTCTCTATACTCAGTGTGAGATTTTTGTAAGAACTCCTAATATAATAGTCTCAGAATCGCCGTATATATTGGTTCATAATACGAGATATCTTGTAGAGTATAGCTACGAGAAGAATCTGAGAGCTGGAGAGGGGTATATAAAGCTCTATCTCTATACAACCGCTAGAGACGAGCTTATAATAACTCTTCCATACACTACTCGTATAGTGTCGATAACTCTAAATAATCTCTCGGTAGATACATATGATGTTTACGCATGGGAGTGGAATGGAGTCTCAGGATACTCTTATAAGATCCCTTTGGAGGAGAGTCTTAACATTGTCGAGATACACTACACATATTCAGAGCCTCCCATACCTAGAGCTGAGAATAAGCTATATAACTCTCAACAACTCAATCAAGAAACTCTTGAAAATCTCTTGTCAAACATAATAGTAGCTTTCATAGTGTCAACTGTCTTCCCCGCAATATATCTAACGCTGATAATAATGGCTTCAAACGCTCTATCGAGAGTACTCTCGTCTGGAAGAATATGATTTCTATTAACAATAGATACAGTAGACAGCTAGGATCTTTCTAGAGACTCTACTATCACCATGGTTAATGTGGATCTTATCTTAGGAAGTCTTCGAATCTTATTAGTGATAATATCTTTTAATTTCTCAATCGTTTCAGCCTCGATCAGAGCAACTATATCGTATACTCCGTATACCAAGTATAGCTCTTTAATCTCGTCTAAACTCTTCAGAATATCCAGCGTCTCGTTCTCACCGCCTACCTCAGTGTTGATTAAGACTAGAGCCTTAGCCATATTATTCACGAGATATAATATTGTTTTAGGATTTTTAAGTATTCCATACTAGGATAGATCTAGTCTAAACATGTTATTAAGATTAATTCACTTTATAATCTTGTAAAACTCTCCTATATCTATTACTCTATGTATGTTTCTCTTACATATCTTCTCTAGACCGAATCTCTGAAGAGGCTTTGTCAGATGCTTCATGTTTCTAGGAGGTGGTTTGAATACTCTGTTTAGAATGCTAGAATCTCTGGCTATTTCAACTAGTATTTTTCTCGCCGATCTATCTCTATAACCACATTTAGGACATTTAAACCCCTTACCCACGCCCAAGCTCTTCATCGTATGACCACATCTAGGACACTTAGGGTTCTCTTCTCTTAGCACTCTGGCTAGACTAAGGATCTTTAGATACTCAGCGTTGATAATATACTCGCGCGCGCCGTCTGATGATGCTAGAGGTTTTACTGTTCCTCCAACCAATACTCTATCTCCTCTTCTCAGTCTTCTAGCAACTATGTTTCCTTCTTTGAACTCTTTGTAGAATGCTACTCTAACACTCGCGTTAGGATCTGATTCTTCTCTCAACTCTATAAACACGTCTCCCCCCACATGAATCTCTGGATCTCTAGCTATGAAACCTTCAAATAATCCTGATTGATAGACTCTAGCATCACTCAATTTCCTAGGGATCAAATGTTGATCTGTTCCTTGATTGCTTCTAAAGATAAGTATCTCGTCAATCCCTTCAGGTCTGATTATGTTAAAAGCTTTTAGCAATACTCTGGGACTCTCACCTCTAATACCTATCGAGACAGGTCTGCCTATAGAGGGTGTCAACAATATTTTTCTTGTCTCTTCGTCTATGTTATTAAAAGTGTGAGGATATGTCTCTCTATCCATCTCATAAACTCTAGCTGGAGATATGAAGAGATCACTGGATCTAATGGTGTAGCCTATCAACTCATAAGTACAATCATTCTCGATAAAATGATGAGCGATAGAAGCTAGAGAACCTATCAAACCTCTGCCTCTAACAATAGCTTGAGACTTGGTTTTGTCTAATACTCTATAGACTAGATCTAGTGTGGTGTAGTCTGTCAGCGTCTTTTCGTATAAGAACTTGGCGAGCTCAAAGCTCATTGTGTCTTGGAGAATAATCGCTCCAGGCTCTCTGCCGCTCAAACGCCTCTCTGGATCAATTAATTGGAGTATTAGATCTCTGATCTCTCTTACAACATCTTCAGAAGATACTCTTATGTGAAGAGAGACCGCTCCATTTCCTCTTGTCTTATGTGGTATTGCCGGATTTAGTCTTGTTAGAAGAGGGTAGTCTATGAAAACAATTTTATTAGCAAGTGGAGAACGCCAGATCTCTCTAACGATCTCTCTAAGGAGATTAGTAGTACAACCCCAGGCAAAATCGTCTGAATCGTCTAACCCTATGTGTACTTCTAGCATCTAATAATAATTGCATAGATAGAGAATAAAGACGTAGATTCTAGACATATGATGAGAAACATTATTATTCAGACACATCAATTCATATATGGCGATAAGAATAACAAGAATATTAAAAGTAGACTCTTATAAGATCGATGAGATCTTGATTAGAGAAGCAGCTGATGTTATCAGAAGAGGAGGGATCGTGGCTTTTCCCACAGAGACAGTCTACGGCTTAGGAGCAGATGCTTTTAATAGAGATGCTGTGAAAAGAATCTTTGAAGTTAAGAGAAGACCTATGGATAATCCTCTAATAATCCACATAAGAGATCTATTTGATCTCGAGAAAGTTGCGAGAGAGATTCCTGAGAAAGCTTTTAAACTTATAGAGAGACTATGGCCAGGACCTCTAACCTTGATCTTGCCTAGAAATGCTAGAGTTCCCTTAGAAACTACAGGAGGGTTAGACACTGTAGCTGTTAGAAACCCTGCACACCCGATCGCTCTTAAGCTTATAGAGTTATCCAAGACACCTATAGCTGCTCCAAGCGCTAATATATCTGGGAGACCGAGTCCTACGAGAGCTGAACATGTTATAGAGGATCTGTATGGTTTAGTAGAAGTGATAATAGATGGTGGCGAGACAATATACGGACTAGAATCAACGATTATAAATATATTGACAGACCCTCCCACACTCCTCAGACCCGGCGCTTATCCTATAGAGCTGATAGAAGAGATCTTAGGAGAGAAGATTCTTATACCATCGTTTGCTAGAGGCTTGGGTGAAGCTGATAAAGCTCTGGCCCCGGGCATGAAGTACAGGCACTACGCTCCTAAAACGCCACTTGTTCTAGTAGAAGCTAAGAGCTATGATGAAGAAAAACTAGATCGTGTAGCAGAGGAGATAGTTAGACTAGTAAAAAAGTATTCAGAGAGATACAAGAGCATAGGCGTGATAGTGACTCGAGAGACTCTAGAGAGGGTGGCACATCAATTAGATAAGTATAGTGTTAAAATACTCGAGATAGGGAGTAGAAGTAATCTCTTTGAAATAGCTAAGAAGTTATTTGACTATCTGAGAAAACTAGACAGAGAGAAGCTTGATATAGCTCTTATAGAGGGGGTTCGAGACGTGGGTGTAGGACTGGCTATAATGAATAGAGTTAGAAAAGCCTCGAGCGAGAGATATATTATAGACTAGCCTTTCTGCCCAGATCTCATGATCAGAGATCTTGTCTACGGCGAGAGAGTGTTAGAGTTCTCAAGCCACTCTCTAACAGGATCTATGTCTACCCCAGATACTTTCTCTGCAACATGATCTATCTTAACTATAGCTGGAACTCTGATCCACTGTCCTACTAGGATAGCTTCTCCTATGTTTAGGCTGGGTAGCTGTTCTATTAATTCATTAGTCATATACTCAGACACTCTAGAGACAAATACTTGATCCTCTGGCTGTATGATTCTCATTAAAGCCCAAGAGCCTATCTGACTAATAACATCGGGGTCAAGTCCTCTAGGTCTCTGAGACACTACTCCTAGACCTACTCCAAACTTTCTACCCTCCCTAACTATAAGCTCAGCTCTGTATCTACTCAGAGTCTCTCTGTCTGTAGACAAGTATATATGAGCCTCCTCTAAAAAGATCATGACTGGGTGTACCAACCCCTTCGAAGGCTTCTCACCGCTTCTCTTCAGCCATGTCACTCTCTTTCTCTCTTCTAACACTCTATGTAGCCAGTGAGACACCACGGCATCTATCTGACTCATTGTCAGCCCAGTCAGGTCTAACACGTTTATTTTCGAGAGAACTATCTGATCTATCACGTCTCTTATACTGTCACTTAAGAGATTCTTTAGAAAGAATTTGTTTGCCTCGATAAGATCTAGTATTGCTTGTGCAGCATCTCTCATCTCGCTTCTCGAGGCCCTGACGCTCTCTGCCTTAACACAGCTCAAGAACTGTTCTAAGAATAGCTTGTCTCTACTCTCCTCAGCCTTAGATTTACAAAGTCTCACAATCAACTCTTGATTCTTAGCACCAGGTCTAACACCCAGTATCCTCGAAAGCTCTTGCCAGCTGAGATAACGTGGGTTTAGCTGTACTTCTAAGAGATTAGGGTACTCTCCGTTAAACCTGAGATCTTTATACTCACCGTGATAATCGAATATTATCACAGTACCTCTTCTCCTAGTAATCTCTCTACTTAGCAGAGCTACTAGATTGCTCTTACCCATACCAGTCATAGCTATTATGGCGAGATGTCTCTGGAGCATCTTGCTAAGATCTACTCTCACCTCTACTTCAGGGTTTCTAAGCAGAGTTCCAACTCTACACCAACGAGGATCTTCTGGAGAGAATATCTTAGCGAGAGTCTTTGAAGAAGCTCTATAAACCTCAGTCCCCGGCGGAGGGGCTATCGGGGGGATCTTTAGACTCTCTATGTCTCCAAGGATTCTGAAGAAACCTTTGTGATAAACAGATCTGTTGTCTATCCTGAGAATACTTGCTATCTTACCTATGTCAGACGCTGGGATCTCTTCATCTATTATTAGAGAGCCTGATATACTACCCTGAATCAGACCTATCACTTGATACTTATCGTATCTAATCTCTACATACTCTCCTAACATAGGCGGTCTTATAGCTAGGAAGACGCCTCCGTGAGGTTTGCTCTCTCCTATCACATAGCCTATTAATTCATTATCGCTCTCTCTACGATGAGACATTTTGATCATCCTATTCTAACCTTTGTCTCAGGCTTTCTTCTACTGATCTCTAGTAAGCTCAATACTTTCTCTAGATCTTCTTTTTCAACTCTCACACTTCTATCTATAACTAGGAGGATACTTGGATAGCCTCCAACACTTATTTCATGTAAAGAATCTATAAAAGTCTTTATAAAGCTCTTGTTCTCGTTCATATACTCTACTCTGATAACAGGTCCTCTAACATCTGATCTGACATACGATATGTTTATATTTATCTCTCTGTCAAAGAATCTAATAGTAGTCGTGTAAGGCTCTGTGAAACCTATTCCTGAGGTGAACTCTTCTAGCAGATACAGATCAGGAATATCACTCTGATTAATAACACGCTTAACAAGCTCTTGAGAACCGCTATTCTTAGAGACAAATACTGTGTTAGAGAGATCTCTAGATAGAAGTCTATTTATCTCTTCTAATAATTCTCTCACGAACTCTATCTCTCTAGGAGTATTGACACTTCTCATAACCGCAAATAATTTACTTATCAAAGATCCGTCTACAAGTATTAATGTGTCTCTCGCATCTCTCTTTTCGAGAGTTCTATTAAGTATTTTTAACTCTAGAAATATTGATCTGAGATCTAGGTATTCGTGTGGTTGAGAGACTAGTGTTTTTATATCTATTTCTATTTCTTCATCTCTCTCAGAGCACGTGTCCATATATCCAGCGTTGATCACATATATGAAGAAGCCTCTCAACTCCGCCCAGTTATAGCCACTGTCAACTCCCGCTATACACTTATAATGACTCTTATCACGTGGTATATATCTGATCCATTTCTCCTGCACTTTCTCTAAGATCTCGAGAGACATTGCTGTGTCTAGCTTACCTAATATTCTATCTGCCAGAGTATACGCTATGTCATACGTCTTCGGAAGCATTCTCCCAATATAGAATTATGATTATATTTTAAATGTAGCATGCTATTCTAAATGATTCTTAGCTAGATTCGCTATGTCTATGAGCAGTGTAGATAGTAATAGCTTAATAGCTTTTAAACGATACCTTAATTTAGGGTTTCGAGAGATTGGGAGAAAAGATACCTGATTGGATGCCTCCCGAGTGGCTTAAGATCAGGTATAGAGGTAAGAATATTCTAGAACTACTAGATATGCCGATGGATGAGCTGATAAAGCTACTGCCCTCGAGAGCTAGAAGAAGTCTTAAGAGAGGTTTATCTGAGGAGAAGAGGAGATTGTTAGAGAAAGTTATTGAGGCTAGAAGACTGCTTGAACAAGGCAAGAAAGTAGTGATAAAAACCCACGTGAGAGACATGATTATATTACCAGTAATGGTTGGGCTGACATTCGCAGTGTATAATGGGAAAGAGTATGTTCAGTTCATAGTGACTCCAGAGATGATCGGGCATTATCTAGGGGAGTACTCTATAACCACAAAGAAAGTAGAGCACGGAGAACCAGGGCTTAAGGCTACTAGGAGTAGTCTCTTTGTGGCTATGAAGTAGCTATCCTTATTTTTTCTATAAGCTCTCTGGAGACCTCGTCTGCGAGTCTTATAGGGTCTCTATAGAAGTATTTTATCAAAGCGTTCTTCCTAGGATCTACGTGAGGCGAGTATATCTTCTCGATCAGGTCGCTGGGCATAGAATAACCTGTTAACACATACGAGTTTCTATTGTTAGAATAAGCCATTAATATCTCGATTATCGTGCCCGCATATCCTCCCACAGCGATCAGTACATCTCCTGAAAGAATTATTATCTCAGATCTCTCTCTCATCTCCATGCCAGTCTTGATAGGAATAAAACATCTGTGTCGTGGTACATCATAGCTTGAGTAAGGTAGTATAAAGATGCTTTGAATGTTATATTTACAAGCTTCATCGGCTATATATTTCATAGTGCCATAATACCCTCCCATATAAAAGATTATTTTGTCGCCTAGTCTTTCATATAATCTTCTCACCAAGACTCTTATTGCTTCAGCAAGCTCTTGGCTAGGCTCTTCGCTGTGAGCCGCGAAAGAGATTCTATACATAATTGCAGACCCTGGACTAATTTTCAGAGCTAGAGGTAATTATATATTATGAGAGGTATAACCCCTATGTAAGGGATCTTAAAGACTCTCCCATTTCCAATACTATAGATCTTTCCTACAACATAATCGTATCTAATGCCCGGCTCGCCACTTATATTAGGAGGGTCTGGCAGAGGATTGTTGTCTCCTTTGGTGATATAATAGTACACACCATCGACGACTCTCACACCTATAACTCTATGGATAACAAGCTCTCCCGAAAGTCTTTTAAACACTATCACATCCCCAGCGGTTATATCTCTCGGACTCGATACTGGTATTATGAAGACTACGTCTCCAGTATTTAAAGTAGGCTCCATACTATGCCCCTCCACCACGGCTATGACATGAATTCCGACGATGCGAGTGTATAATGCTACGATTAAGAGTAGTACTATGATAAGAGTTGTGATAACATCTCTCTCGAGAAATCTACTCTTCCTCATATATCTCACTAAGATCGATCTCTATTACTTTCCCCTCTCTAGGCTTATACTCAGTCTCTCTCTCCTCTCTCTCTACAAACTCTACGTCTTCACCAGCTTTTAACTTGCTAATAACAGCTCTCCAGCTATACCCACATTTAGGACATTTAAAAGAGCCCATGATAGTGATCGTCACTCTGCCATAGCTATCTGGTATAGGTG
This sequence comes from Sulfolobales archaeon, assembly GCA_041287455.1. Classification (GTDB taxonomy): domain Archaea; phylum Thermoproteota; class Thermoprotei_A; order Sulfolobales; family AG1; genus WYEN01. The sequence goes on along the minus strand of JBEULF010000057.1, from coordinate 5,574 downwards.
ACACTAGATGCCATGTCTTCTCTGGCCTTTCGACTAAATACCCACACCTGGGACATTTATTAGGTTGGGCCTTCTCCTTTCTCCTCATATAATCACATATCACACTTCTCTTGAGAACTATAAAAATTTCTTTAATTCTCTCTCAATTCTTTAACTCTCACAATGAGTAGATTGGTTCTAGCGGGGGCTGGCTTTTGCGAGCATATCAGATTTCCAGAGTCGTCGATGTAATAATACTTACAGATCTTCTCTTTCTCAGGTGGTGGTGATGATATATGTACATATGCACCATCTCCTAGAGGCGCTATTGTGAAACACTCGCTAGAGCTACATAGAACTGTCACAAGTGTCACTATCCCAGTAGCTCTAGAGATTATGTAGTAGGCTATGTCTTCAAATGTTTCAAGACTGATTCTTATAACATTTGGTCTTCTACTCTCACAACTCAATATCTACACCATTTAATCATCGGCTAACAAATTAAATAAAAAGAGTTTTGCATCTGCTCGAAGTAAGTGTCTTCTCTACTATCTCTAGCAAGCTCTTCTCTCTCTCTACGATTAGGATCATGTTTTCGTAGCAGAGTTTGTCTAGTAAAGATTCGATTTTCTGGTGGCTTTCTATCTCATATATCTGTATAGAGACATCGAGATTATATGCGAGATGATCTCTCACTAGCTCAACCCATTTAACAGGCTCTGTAGCCCCAACTATCAGCAGATATAACTTCTTCCCAGCTAGTCTAGCGATTCTATGAAGCTCTCTAAATAGTTCTAGTCGTTTTAAAGTGTCTAAGGACACTACAGCTATACAGCCACTATACTTTCTGAGTTCTGAAAGATCTATTTCTAAGATTTTTTCTCTACTCTCTTGACTCATATATATCCTCAGGGATATTATTGAATGGCTAGTCTTAAAGCTTATATTACTCTCAAAAGCATAGTGATATATAGTGGTTGAAAGAGGTCTTGGTGGATCTGAGTGTCGAGTGAGAGAGCTTTCAAGCATATAATCAGAATAGCCAACACAGATCTGGACGGATCGCAGCTTGCCCCATACGCGTTATCAAAGATCAAGGGTGTCGGGTACAACTTTGCTCTGGCGATCTGTAGAGTGTTAGGCATAGATCCTAATTTAAGACTGGGTTATCTAGATGAAGAGACTATCAAGAGAATTGAGGAGATTATCAGAGATCCTTCTAGTTTCAAGATTCCCTCGTGGTATTTTAATAGAAGAAAAGCTCTAGAGACAGGAGTAGACGAGCATCTAGTAGGGTCCGAGCTTATACTCGTGGTCAGAGGAGATATAGAGAGAGAAATGAGAACAAAGAGTTGGAGAGGTTTTAGACACTCACTAGGCTTAAAGGTTAGAGGTCAGAGAACAGCTACTACTGGAAGGACAGGAGTGACTGTTGGTGTTAGAAAGAAGAGAGAGAGTGCTGCTGGAGGTAAGAAGAGCTAGATGAGGTGATCTGTATAGGAGACCCTAGAAAGCCTAGGAAGAAGTGGGAGAGACCGGGCCACCCGTGGATTAAAGCTAGGCTGGAGGAGGAGATGAGAATAGTCGGCATGTACGGGCTTAGAAATAAGAGAGAACTGTGGATAGCTCAGACATATCTCAGGAAGATCAGACATAGAGCTAGAGCACTTCTATCTCTTCCCCAAGATCTCAGAAGCGCTGAAGAGAAGAGACTTATCGAGAGACTATATAACATGGGTCTTCTAAAGACCACGTCCGCTACTCTCGATGATATTCTTAATCTGACCGTGAGCGACGTGTTAGAGAGAAGATTACAAACTCTAGTATATAGAAAAGGTCTGGCTAAAAGTATTCATCAAGCTAGACAGCTAATAGTTCACGGCCACATAGCTATTGGGGGGAGAAGAGTCACTTCTCCAGGTTATCTAGTGTCGCGAGAAGAAGAGAACCTAATAGGTTTCTACCCCATCTCACCTTATTATAAGCTTCAGAGTGGGTGATCTTGATGAGTCTTCAGTCCCGAGAGCTTAGATGGGGTATTGCTCACATATACGCTTCTTATAACAACACACATGTTCACATAACAGATCTCTCAGGTGCCGAGACTATATCAAGAGCCTCGGGAGGTCACGTGGTCAAGGCTGATAGAGAGAAACCTTCTCCATACGCAGCCATGATGGTCGCTTATAAAGTGGCTCAAGAAGCTCTCGAGAAGGGGGTTTCAGCTATACATATAAGAGTGAGAGCTCCTGGCGGGCATGGTCCTAAGATACCTGGTCCGGGCGCTCAGCCTGCTATAAGAGCTCTTGCTAGAGTAGGCTTTATTATAGGTAGGATCGAGGATGTGACGCCTATTCCACACGATACCACGCGAAGACCTGGCGGTAGAAGAGGTAGAAGAGTGTAGAGAGGTTTTTTATGAGTAGTAACATAGATGTGAAGATCCTCTCCAGAGCCGAGGGTTACGTGGAGCTCTTAGTGGAGGGAGTGCCGCTACCTGTCTTAAACGCTCTGCGAAGAATCATACAGCTAGAGGTTCCTACCATGGCTGTAGATGAGGTTATATTCTATGAGAACTCTTCACCTCTCTACGATGAGGTTATATCTCACAGACTCGGACTAATCCCTCTGAGATCAGAGGAGGCTATAAGCAAGTATAGATCTCCTGAAGAGTGTGTTAAGTGTATGGAGAGTTATTACTCGGAGATTTCAGAAGAGACAAGACCTAGACCTTCTCGTGAGGAGTGTGAGAATTGTTTCACGTATATTAGAGCTTCTCTAGAGAATAAGAGTGACAAAGATCTTGTGACACTATACTCGAGAGACCTGCGATCGGACGATCCCGATGTGAGACCTGTGTATGAGGAGATTCCTATCGTAGTGTTAGGTCCGGGTCAGAGAATATCTTTTGATGCCAAGGCCAGGCTGGGTCGCGGGATAGAACATGTTAAATGGAGTCCCGTGTCTGTTGCCGGCACTAGGTATGTTGCCGAGATAAAGACAAGCTTTTTAGAGAGAGATCTCTTGGCCAAGGCTGAGGAGTGTGTCAAGTATTGCCCTGTTAACATTCTCGAGGTATCCAGAGAGGAGAGTAGAATCGTTGTGAAAGACGTGTATAAGTGTATTCTGTGTAATCAGTGTGTCAAATACTGTCCAGAGAACTCTATCAAGATAGGCTATAGAGACGATCAGTACATATTATTCTTAGAGAGCGTAGGTCAGCTGAGTATTAGAACTATCATACTGACAGCTATAGATATACTTATTAGCAAGATTAATTACTTAATAAAGCAGGTTGAGAGTATCAGGTGACTCTATGAAGAGAACAGGACCTACTAATATAGTCTTAAGAAAGTTAATATCAGATCTGAGGAGAGAGGCTAACAAGAATAGAGCTCCTATATGGGATGCTGTAGCAGATCTGCTGGAGAGAAGTTCTAGAAGACGTGTAGTAGTCAACATATCTAAGATCTCGAGATACGCGAAAGAAAACGAGATCATAGTCGTGCCTGGAAAAGTCTTGGGTTCGGGTTCTCTGAGAAAGAGAGTGATTGTGGCAGCATTCTCTTACTCAAAGAATGCTTTAGAGAAGATCAGAGCGTCAGGTGGTAGAGCTATGACTATCAGAGATCTCTTGAATGAGAATCCTAAGGGTAGTGGGGTGAGGATAATAATATGAAGCTTCGCGCATTTCTGGAGGAGATAAAGAGATCCTATGATAAGAATAGTATCTTGATAATAGATGCTGAGAACATGATCTTGGGTCGTATGGCTAGCGTGGTTGCAAAACTACTCTTAGAAGGCTATAGAGTTTATATTGTTAACGCGGAGAAGGCTGTTGTGTCAGGAGATAGAAATAGAGTTATTAATGGATACAAACTGCTTCTAGAGTTAGAGACTCACAAGAACCCTTATAAAGGTCCTAAGAGACCTAGAAATCCTGTCAATATTGTCAAGAGAACTATTAGAGGAATGCTACCTAAAGAGAGTGATAGAGGGTTCAAGGCTTTGAAGAGATTAAGAGTCTTCTATGGAGTGCCTGAGGAGCTAGCTGATAGACAAAGGATCAAGATACCTTTCGCAGATTCTTCAAAGCTACACTATTCCGCGGTGTCAGTCGCTGAAATAGCTAAGGCTCTGGGTTGGAGAGGTGACTAGATTGAGCGAGACTTCTGCGCAGAAGATAATTATAGCGTCGGGGTCTAGAAAGACTTCTATTGCTAGAGCAGTTATCAAGCCTGGCAACGGTAAGTATAGAGTTAATGGTATCCCTATAGAGATATGGCCTAATGAGATGGCTAGGTTAATAATGTTAGAACCTGTTCTACTAATAGGAGAGAAGCTGAGGTCTCTTATAGATATAGAGGTATCAGTATCTGGAGGCGGCTATGTCTCGCAGGCTAAGGCTGTTAGAACAGCTGTGGCGAGAGGTGTTTTGAGATACTTTGAGAATAGCGAGTTAATAAAATCTCTATACATAGAATATGATAGATCTATGTTAACAGGAGATCCTAGGCAGACAGAGCCTGAGAAGTGGATGAGATATTCTGCTAGAAGATTCAGGCAGAAGTCCTACAGGTGAGACCATGATCATACCTGTGAGATGCTACACTTGCGGCTACCCTATAGCCAGGCATTGGGACGAGTTTAAGAGAAGAGTAGAGTCGGGAGAGGATCCTAAGAAGGTTCTAGATGATCTGGGTATCAGGAGGTATTGTTGTAGGAGAATTTTATTATCTCACGTACCACTCATCTACGAGATGGCTTATTATAAGAAACCTACGTGAGGTGTGGGTATGAGCTCCTATGATTATGAGAGTTCTGAAGAAGTGAAACAAGAAAGCACGATGGCCGCAAGATATGCTACAGTAGAGCTCTTAGTACCTGTTGAAGTCTATCTATCTGCTGGTGTTCATATAGGAACTTACACGGCTAACAAGTATCTTGAGAGATTTATATTCAGAGTGAGAAATGACGGGCTCTACATATTCGACGTAAGAAAGATCGATGAGAGAATAAGACTAGCGGCTAAGTTCATAGCGAGATACGATCCTCAGGGAGTAGTAGCAGTTGGAGGGAGACAATATAGTTTCAAACCTGTAGAGATGTTTGCTAAGCTAACAGGTGGAAAAGCGATCTTAGGTCGTTTTATCCCGGGCACTTTCACCAATCCTCACCTCCCAATCTATATAGAGCCTGACATAGTGATCATATCAGATCCTAGAGTAGACACGCAAGCATTGTCAGAAGCTATCGAGACAGGTATCCCTGTAGTGGCTTTTGCTAGCACTGACGCTAAACTCGGCGGGATAGATCTGATTATACCAGGCAATAATAAGGGTAGAAAATCTCTTGCACTACTATACTACCTTCTAACAAGACAAGTACTGAGAGAGAGGGGGCTCTTGGGACCTGACCAAGATCTAGGAGTGCCTGTAAAAGAGTTTGAAACAAAACCGGAACTGAGCACTCGCATGACCCGCTCCCCGCCCTAAAGGGCGTGGGTTCTCCTAGGGTGGAGAGGTTCTCCATATCTATTCAATTACATGTTTCATCTGCGAGGCGGTTGAGAGAATCAGAACTCCTCTCATCTTT
>JBEULF010000056.1:0-22809 GCA_041287455.1 Sulfolobales archaeon | reverse complement strand
AGAAGACCGCCGCTAGGATTCACAGGAAGATCCCCGTCTCTCTGAGTGACACCCTCTCTAGTCATCTCAGCAGCTTTACAACGAGGAGCAAGTCCTAAACCCTCCATGTGGTGTAGCTCTTTATAATCAAAAGGATCATAAGGTTCGGCGATGTCAATCTGCTTCATAGGATTCTCAATACCAGCCATTCTATAAGCCATCTCTGCAGCAGCCTTGACATATACAGGGAAGGCAAGCTCTCTATTAGTCCAAGAAGTAGTGTCCAGAACAAAACCCACACCCTCAACCCAGACGGGTGCGTCAGTATACCTCCTAGCAATCTCTTCAGAAACCATGACAAGAGCACCAGCCCCATCACTCACCGGAGATATGTCAAGTCTATTAACAGGATACACGAGAACTTCACTCTTAAGAACATCGTCAACAGTGATCTTGGCAGCAGCTTGAGCGGACGGGTGGTCTAGAGCGTTAGCCTTATTCTTAACAGCCACAAGCGCTATATCCTCTTTTGAAACGTTGCAGACATGCATATACCTGTGCATCTCGAGAGCAAAGATCCATACGAGATTAGGATTCAAAGGCTTCTCAGTCAGAGGATCCCATATGTGTCTAAAGACAGCCTGAGGATGAGGATCAGCGGCACAACTCATCTTCTCCTCAGCCACAATCAGAGCCCTCTTACAAAGCCCGGAGGCGACCATCCACCAGCCGGATATAGGGACAAACACACCAGTACCCCCACCCACAAAGACTCTGTAGTGAAGCTTGCCAAAAGCTCCAGCACCCTCAGAGTAGTACTCACCCTTCATATGAACCCCGTCAAAAGTGTCAGGAGCACTCCCACTAACAACACAGTCAATATCTTTAAAATCAAGACCAGCCTGATCCAAGGCTTTTCGAGCGGCAATCCAGACAAGCTCTTGAGGAGTTTCTAAAAGTCTTCTCCTAAAGAGCGTCAGCCCAGCACCAATAACAGCAACTCTCTTCTTAACATAAATATTCATCTTCATAAGATCACCTGGACAAAACAGCTATAGTAGTAGTTCTCGAACTAGGCCATCTTCTACTATGAATAAGAACTCTCTCAACACCTTCAATCTGCGAAGATCCAGCTCTAACCATCAACTGTTCGTAAGCCGCAACAACTCTAGCAAGACCGTGAACCTCGAGAGGGTTCCCCTCGCTCAAAGCTCCTCCTGAGGGATTAACAGGCAGCTCTCCATCTCTATCAAAGCGACCTGAAGCCAGATCTCTCTTCAGATCACTACTAAAACCTATTGATTTCAAGACCATGAGAGGCGTATGACTATATCTCTCATCAAGTTCTAACACGTCGATCTCTCTCAAAGGATTTCTAAGACCACTCAATCTAAACACTCTATCCGCAGCCTCTCTAGCAACACTGTCAACAGATAGATCATCATACACATGAGTAGGGCTACCCGAAACACTCCAAACGCCAAGAATCCACACAGGAGTATCTACAAACTTTCTCGCAATATTCTCAGATGCTAAAACCACTACTACAGCACTATCGATGAAAGAAGCTATGTCAAATCTAGTGAAAGGATCTATAATAATCTGCTCGCGAATATAATCATCGAGAGTTATACTAGTAGAATAAGCGCCTCTAGAACTATCTAGCCCTCTTCTTAGACTTCTCACCACATATTCTCCCAGATCCTCTCTATCCAGATTCTCACGATTCATAAAACTTCTAGCCTCAAGAGCTGCGAGAAAATGAATATTCCTAGGCTCGATAGGCCTGATATAAATAGGATCATAGGAGAACAAGATAATATCTCTCATACTCAAAATCTCGCTAGGCTTGCCGTGAGACTCGATCACAACAACATCAAACGCGCCAGTCTTAATCATAGCATAAGCGTTGAGAAGACACTGAAGACTGTCGCCAGCTACGGTGAAACCAGGCTTTAAAACCCCGCCCAGTTGATCGGGCATAAACTCATTGGCTATAGCTATTCCCTCCCAAAAATCTTCTTGACAAGATATGAAGGCATCAACATCTGACCTAGGATCGATCCCTCCAGCGTTCTCATAAGCTCTCTGAGCAGCTCTAAAGATCATCTCTCTAAAAGAGACTTCAGACGAAGTAGGACGAAAACCATAGAAACCTACACCAATAATTCCAACGCGACCCATAAAACAACCAATAATAAATAATTTTAAAAGAATAAAAATATAAAACCCTCACGAAGACTTAGTAGAGCATAACCAGATAGAAATCTTAAAGAGTATCAGAATCTATATTAGGGGGTTTTATGAGAGTCTTAGCAATAGACCCCGGAACTATGTCTACAGCTATTCTACTAGTCGAGGAGAATAGAGTAGAGGAATATATAGAGATAACATCGAGAGAGTTGAGCAGAAAACCAGAGACATTATTCGAAGTAATAGAACGAAAAGAACCAGACATAGTAGTAGCGCCATCGGGATACGGCTTGCCACCGGTAGATATAAGAGATTTAAGTCTCGAAGAGAGACTAAAGAGTCTTTTGATCAGAGAAGACGATCCAGGGGTAGAGGATCTTAAATACATCTCGTTCTTCTTGAGAAACGTAAGTAGAGTAAAAGTCCCGGTAATAGGCTTGCCAGGAGTCTACAACCTTGCAACCATAAGCAATTCCAAGAGGATCAATAGAATCGATCTTGGGACAGCAGATAAAGTCGCCACAGCCATCTTAGCAGCATATATATACACAGAGGGAGATATCGAGAGACTCAAAAATAGTAATATAATAGTCTTAGAACTAGGAGCATTTACAGCGGGAGTTGCTATAAGTAGAGGCGAGATAATAGATGGGATTGGAGGAACTCTCTACCCCATAGGCTTGGTGTCAGGCGGAGGCTGGGATGGAGAAGTCACAGTCTATATTGCTAGAAGAATTTTTAAAAAAGATCTATTTAGAGGAGGCTTAAGAGATATTTGCAGAAGTACTGATCTGAGAGACGTATACGAGAGGTGTCGAGAAGCATTTGATAGATATGTAGAAGATATAGCGAAGACAATAGCTATGCTAGAAGTCTCAATAAGAAAGAGATCTTCGGAGAGAATCAAGATCTATCTATCGGGCAGAGGCGCCGATAAGCTGATCATAGAATCTCTAGAAGAGTATAACTACATCGCAGAAACTCTGCCAAGCTACTTTAAGAATACAAAGAGTCACTCAGAGATAAAGAGATCTGTGGAGGGAGCGGCTCTCTACGGTCTTCTCTGGGTTAATAACAGAGATTTCTTAAGAACACTAGGAGTGTTGAGAGAATGGATCTCTTATACCGATAGGTTGCTATATTACAAGTAGAAAAGAGTCACAGATCTTATCTTCTCTTAACATCACTCTCTGCAATAAGCATAGAGATCTTAGGCTTCAACTCCTCTATCTTTGCTCTAGCTCTCTCTAAAAACTCGTTATCGAGATTATTATTGAGAAATTCTCTCCCCAAACTTGTTAGACTAATAACCCTGTTCTGCTGTGAGGCTTCTAGTAAGCCGACGTAGAGTAGAGATGTTATATCTTCTCTAAAATCTTTCGAGACAGGACTCCCAGCGACATTAACTATGCTATAGCCCAAGTCTAGACCTGAATCTTTTAATTCTTTTAATATAGAGAGAAGATTTCTCTCAGAAACTCTTCCTAACAAACTGATCAGATGAAGAAGTCTTAGCGCTCTCTGATTATTCTTAATCTGATCTATCGTCACCACAGGTCTCGCAACTATTTTCAATTCTTTCGACTTTGAAGATTGCTGAGACATTAATTCACCATATTATACTTATTACGAAATTGATTAAAATAGTTACCCTGAAGAAAAGTTTAAAGGGATGGGATGAGCGAGAGAGAAGACATGAGAGACATGAACGCTGAGATAGAAGAGTGGAATAGACTGATCAACGAGATAAAAAATTGTAGCAAATGTCCACTGTCTAAGAGTAGAACTAACGCAGTGCCAGGAGAGGGGAGTGTTAGGGCAGAGATAATGCTAGTAGGAGAGGCGCCTGGAGAGACAGAGGATGAGACAGGAAGACCTTTCGTGGGGGTGGCGGGTAGTTTGCTGAGAAGAATAATGAGAGAGATAGGATTAAGAGAAGAGGAAGTGTACATAACTAATGTGGTGAAGTGCAGACCTCCTAGAAATAGAACGCCTGAGAAAGAAGAGATTGCAGCTTGTAGCGACTATTTAAGAAGACAGATAAGATTGATCAAACCAAAGATAATAGTCGCCCTAGGAAACGTTGCTGGCGAGTGGTTTTTCAACGAGAATAATATAAAGTGGCAAGGTATAACGAGACAACGCGGAAAGATATATGAGATGCGAGTATCAGGTCACAAGTTCAAACTAATACCAACATTCCACCCTTCAGCCGCTGTCAGAGGTTCTGTGAGTTCTGACACTATAAAAGAGGATCTTCTCAAAGCTATCGCAGAAGCCAAGAGAGAAATAGTGGAGACTAGTAGGAGAAAAACTCTATACGACTTCATACAATCTCACTCTTCTAATAGATCTATAGAAACATAGTAATAGAGTGAGAGAGACTATAATGATCAGAATCGCTACAACTCTCTTAAGAATAGCATAGCTAGTCTCGCTATAATAGTATCCGTTGGCAGAGCGTGTCTGAGAGAGTGTTTCAGAGCGATTCTTCAGACATAGAGAATAGATGGGTACGCTCTGCACAAAGACTATCTCTGGAATATCTACCAGGCCATATACGAGACTTATTAAAAGAGACTGAGATAAGAGAGAAGAGAGAACTCGAATAGCTGACACGTAGAGAGTAGTATTGATCAGGCTTATATTGCTGAGAGTGATAATTGTGTAAAGATACATAGATTTAGATAGATCCCAATCTTCTCTACGAGTTAAGTTTGAAATGAGAGACAAAGTATAGTTGATATAGCTGCTATAATATCTATACACCTCCACGTTATTCAAAGATTCTGCTACTCCCAGAGTAGTAGAGTATTTAAGATTAAAAGAATACTCGTCCAAAACTCTGAACAAGACTAGAATAGAAAAGAGAGTCGTTAACAGATTTCTCTTATCATATGAAAGATCGCTGAGTTTAAGCGTGTCTATCGTTTTTCTCAGAGTATAATCTATTTCTTCATGGGAAACATTAAACAATCTAATCATTTTACTGATCCTAGAGTATATAAGAGAGAGATTTAAAGAATCATTATAATACGATGTGTTTGAAAAATCTCTTGCTCGATAGTAGTTAAACAGATCTAGCCAGAATCTGATTGATATAGATCTTAGATAAGCCAACGCGAGATCCGGTATAGAATAAGAGCTTTGCGGTGAGAAATGATTATTCTTATTGTAAATATTAACTAAGTCAAAGAGTCTGTCAAGTAGATTTATAAGCAGCACCAGCTCTCTGGAAGAGTATAGGTCTTTCTCACTTAACTCATAGAAGATCTCTCTCGAAAAAGAGAAAGATTGATTAATACTTTCTACAAATTCGTTATATAAACTCTCATACAGATCTCTACGAGTATAATATGCTACGGTAAGCTCTTTCTGATACAACGCAGCTGTCAGTAGATAGAGAATATTTGTTCTCAGATAGAAGTAGTCCTTATCATCTGGATAATTCTTTAGAATATCTCTCATGATCTGAAGATCATGATCAAGTGTAATATTGAGAGTAGCGCTTAATTCAATAGCTCTCTCATAAGCTCTCTCAATAGCTCTCTCGTACGCCTTGAACATAAGATCTATTGATTCTTGTTGTGATTCTCCGAACTCAACTATGCTACCAACCGAGTACAGTAGATCTGATATTCTCTTTCTAATCTCTACGCTCACATCGCCAGGTAGGTCACCGCTATAGTAGAATAGATCTAAGATATTAGTAGTGGGAATCACAATTAAACCTTTATAACTGCTACTAAGTCTTTCATACACATAAGATGAGAAAGGAACAAAAACTATCTTTAGCGAGCCAACGCTTGCTAGAGCATCTAATTTACTTCTCACACTCCCAACGATCTCTATAGAGCCATCTAGATTAATCGCTCCAGTACCCGAGATACTCGAATTAATACCTCTACTTAAACCAATTCTTATCAGACTATAAGTTAGCAGAGCACCCGCAGAAGGCCCTCTAGCCATAGTTATCTCTTGAGGGAAGACTATATAGATCGCGTGTTCTTTGTAGAAATTATCATAGGCTATAACAGAAGAGAGTATGAGAGAGAGAATCATACTAATCAGAGTGTCTTGTGAAATCGAAGACAGTCCTACAACGTAGAAGCCAGACGAACCTCTCAAGACATAAATGAGAACTCTGACAACCTCACCCTCACCTCTATCCGACACAGCTGGAATATACAACTGATAGTACTCACACAGATCTTCGCTTGAAGAAGTAATTGAGTGAGAGTATAACGACACTAGAAACATAAGAATAATCATAAGACGAATAATAATCCCAGATCTCAGTCTCAACTTCCTCTCAACACCTCTCTTAGTACTAGAATAGAGATTTTCATTGAGAGACTCTCCCAATCCTCTTAACAGATTAATCAATATAAATTAAATAATCTCATGAGTATACGGTGGCGAATATCAGCATACTCGAGCTAGTGCCTAAAACCTTCACACCTAAATACGGGCCTGAGTGGGGTTCTGGAGGGATCTTTGGATTAAAATATTATAAAGGTGTACTCTATTTCACTCTGGCATTCGAAGCTGAGAGTTTTTTTGTAGAGAGAGAGTGTATACAGAAGTATAAATTCGATCTCGTAGGTCCTCAACCGGTCTCTGGGGGTGATACTTATGGAGCTGTAGAGACGGTAGATGACAAGATATATTTCGGAGGATGGGTTCACGCGCCAGCGATCTATGGAGAACGCGGTGCATCGGGTTCTACGATATTATTTAACAATAAATTTAGTCATGTTCACGAATACGATTTAAGAGATAGAAGAGTTAGACTATTATGGAAAGAGAGTTTAAGAGATCCGGAGAGATGGGTTGGAGAGATCTCAGAGATAATATACGATCCTGTTTCAACACAGCTTCTCCTGGCCAGAGCCGACGGACATGAGAATCTAGGGATATACATGTTAGACCCAAGATCAGGAGAGATTAATAGACTAAGCTCTAGACCAGCTCTCAAAGGGAGTATTTATCTCGACTACGCATGTTTTGATATATCAAAATTTGATGGTATAGAAGGATTTCAATGTCTTGACATAACATCCAAAAAATTATACTACTACGAAATAGAAGATCTAAATAGAATATCAATAGATGGAGATGGCTCGCCTATATACTCTATGGGCTCAGCTATAGAAGGCTATGGCAGATACTTCGCGTTTATAAGGTCGGGATTGATAGTAGGTAATCCCGTGGAACCTATCTACGATGGGATGTATTTTGTGAGATTGTTCGACTATGGAATATCAGGTTTAAGTCCCAGAAGATCTAATTCTATAACAGTGGGAGGGGGTATTCTAGTAGCGTATAGTGCTTACGTGGAGTCAGCTTATCACGTAGACAATTTAGAGTTGACAAGAAGATTAAACTACATAACATCTCCAACAGTGCTAGTCTATATCTCGCCACCAGTAGCTAGAATAGTGGGAGTATTAGGTGCTCGAGTGACGTCCCTAGAGAGGGTAGGAGATAAGATTCTTGTGGGATATTCTACTACAGCGAATCTGGGAGGTAGAGACGCGGCCTTGGTAGATGCCGGTGTAAGAGGTATCACTATGCTAGATGAGAGTATAATAACACGACAAAGTCCTCCATACTCAGCTAGAATACCTATAAGAGAGATATTAGATAGAACATTTGGAGGAGTGCCTCTCTACGGCTATCGCGAGAAGTATCTCACCATATACTCGAATAAAGATCTGGTCTTACAGATCAATGAATACGATGTAGGACTACCACCCCAGTTCTATGGGAGAGAGTATGTGCGCGTGAAAGCTGGCAGAGAAGTGATAGATCTGGGCGGATACAGACATATAGTCTCATTCAAACTCCATGAAGGCGGTGGCGAGGGTTTGATAATCGTAGACTTGTACTAGCTCGAGGTCTCCAGATTGAGAGAACCAAAAGTTGTGCTGGCATACGACGTAGGAGCCACGTGGATCAGAGCTGGACTTTTTATCGAGAGAGAAGAGAGACTGGAGATGATAGCCAGAAGTAAAGTTAGGACAAGAGGTGATAGTGTAGTAGATTTTGAGGAGAGTTTAAGAGAAGCGTTAGACCAGCTCCCCCAGGATCTGGTTAGAGAGACTGTGAGTATCGGCATAGGTAGTATAGGTCCTCTAGACCTCAAGAGAGCAATACTTAATCCTCCTAATATAAGAGCTAAGAATATAGATCTGAAAGTTATATTTAAGAAGATCTCTGGTGGAATACCTGTCTATCTAGCTAATGATTGTGTTGCCGCAGTGATAGGAGAGTATTTCTACGGCGTGGGGAGAGGCTATAATAACATTGTCTATATAACCATAAGCACTGGTATTGGGGCTGGTGTGATAGTCGATGGAGAGCCTCTAATAGGTAAAGATGGTAATGCTCACGAGATAGGTCATCTCGTAATAGACAGATCAATGGGGATAAAATGTGGTTGCGGAGGCATAGGTCACTGGGAGGGTATGTGCAGCGGCTCTGGAATGCCTAGACTAGCTGAGTATCTAGCTAGAAAGAGAGAGTATAGAGATTCAAGACTGAGAGAGAAAATAGAAAGAGAGAGCGTAGATGCCAGAGACATATTTAACCTCTACCACGCCAGAGACCCCTTAGCAATAGATGTTGTGGAAGAGTGTCTAGAGATCAATGCCGCAGGAGTGGCATCTGTAGTAAACGCGTATGACCCCGAGATCTTAGTGTTAGGAGGGTCTGTCGTGCTAAACAACAAATGGATCGTAGAAGAAATAGAGAAGAGAATAGATAAATATCTGATAAACAGAGCACCCAAGATAGAGATCACAAGATTCGAAGAAGACATAGTTCTCATAGGAGCAGCATCAATAGCTCTCAAAGACTATCCCAAGAAAAATTTGTTCAGAATACTCTAAGATTCATGATATATCGATAATCACAGCCTGCAAGACTCTTCTAATACGCTCAAAAGGACTCCGCTTCTTCACTATATTTAAAATTAAAAATTAAAATTTGTAAACTAACTGTAAATTAAGTTTAAATATTTTGTAATATTCTGTTATACATGGCATAGAGTATGAGGTTTCTGATGTTGAAAACAAGATTAGGAATAACACTGATACTAATGCTATGTACTGCTCTGATCTTCTCCTTAATTCTCTCTGAGGTCGTTTCTCAGAGTACATGTAGCAGTGTTGCTGATAGATGTAGACCTCTATTAGGCGGTCTAAGAATAACTATAAGAGTACCGTTGATCATAGGCTATGATGATAGAATGTGTTCGTTAGGTTTCCCCGTGTACGTTATCGTTAATAATCAGCAGGTTTATGGAGTTCTTACATGCGCTCATTGTGTAACAGCACGATATCAAGCAGGTGTTGAGAGCATCTATCAGCCAACTATAGCTTCAGAGAATTATATAGGTTTCGCATCTAGATTAGGAAATTATACAGATTCAGCTTTCATACCCACTTCTAATTTTGGAGTGAACGTGTCTTATAGAGTATTTTGGTGTGAATACCCCTATTATCTAGATGTAGCTGGTTCATACCCAAAAGAGTTTAAGCCTGGGTCGAGTACTGAGGTACATCTGATAGCGGCTACCTCAGGATGCATGTCTGGGTATCCATATGCAATTGACTCTTCTAATGACCCTCCTTGGATCATAAAATTTAGAATTGAGGCTAGAGGAGGTGATAGTGGAGGTGTATTAATTGAGAAAGGAGGTGACAGAGCTATAGCTATAGGAATCGTAGTAGGGGTTGTGTACTCATGTCAAGGTGGTTCTTGCCTATTTCTTTATTCTATAGCACATCACATAGGATATATAATTGAGGATCTAGGAGTCAATCTGTATCTATGGGACGGTGGGGGAGGTGATCGTGTTGGTCCTTAGTCGTAGATCGAGTATAATCTCGCTCATAGCTGTAGTTGTGCTTCTGATCTCTCTGACCATTGTGTCGGCTGAGTCGATCTCTTCATCTATATTAGTGTTAGACAGACCTCCAATTGAGATAGCTCCTAGACCTAAGCTAGTGGTTGAGCATGCAGGGTATAGAATCTATGTGTATTTCCATGATTCTAGCGATATGGAGGTTCTTAATAGGACGTCAGAAGGTTCTTTCGAGAATCTTTTAGCTTGGGTGCGATCCTACCCTAGTCTAATCTATCACCTTATGGATAAAATATGTCGAGACGGTAACTATGTGAGTAAGTATCCAGATATTCTTAACTCAATGCTTAGATCAGAGTTTGAAGGGAGAAGAGTTAATTTAATACCTGAAGATGTAGCGCAGTTTCATAATGATGTTGTGGTGAGAAGATTACGTCTGTATGAGAGATATGCTATCTTCTTATGCGACTCAGCTAGAATACTCTTTATTGGCACGAGTAACATCTCAGAGATATCAAGAGATCTGCTATATGTTGCAGAAGGTTTGGCTAGATATAACTACAAACTCGTTGTGTACAAAATAGATATAGACATCTCTACATATTACGCCGAGAATCTCCAAAAAACTCTCTTTAAAGCGTTAAAAGAGAAAGGCTACGATCCTGATCTGTTTCACGTAGATCTCATTACAGGGAGACCTACGATCCTTATAAATTCAACTATAGATCTCGAGATAAGAAAGTATAGTAATAATACAGAGAAAGACAGAATACTCTACTCATATGCGTATAGTCTCGCTCGAAATGTGTCAGAAACTTTAAGAGAGATCAACTATCCTGTGAGAGAAGTCAACTTAGAGTTTGCATTCCTCAAAGTAGTGCCTCTCATCGCCACACCTCCAAATACACCCAGAGAATCTATTCTCACAAACATCACTATAGCAATTCTCTTAGCGGCAGCGTTTGTGTTATTAATACTCTTAGGCTCTATACTGAGAGGCTCGAGAACAACGCCAGTATACGCTACTATAAATTATCACTAAAATCTCTTCGAGGTCTTGAGATTCTAGTTAAAGCTAGAGACGAGAAAATCTACATCATTTAACAGGATAACGGCTGTGGCATAACTATTTACAGCTGAAAGTCTCGCCGTTTATAGTGGAGGTAAGTAGAAAGGCTTACAAGCTTCATATCTTGACACTCATATGGAGAAGCGAAAAACCAGATAAGGAGATCTCTAATCCTTTGAGTATCTCGCAGATGAAATATATAGCCTCGAATAGATGCGGAGAACCAATTAACCGTCCAAAGAGAACCTCATTATTCAGGGCGTGAGGAGGTCAGAGAGACTAGTGAGAGGTTATTAGCGTGAGAAATAGATATAAAGAACTTTAAGCGTTTTACTATAGTCTCAAGCTTAAAAGAAGATATGCAAAGCTAGCTAAAATAAGCAGCTTTGTGAGAGAGGTCTTTGAGATAAAGAGATCTCTAAATATGATAAAGTCTTTGTTGATCTAGGTGATCCTTTCATCGTCTCTCGCGGTTCAATAGCTATAAATTATGTTAAAAAGCACCTATAGATTCGTTAGAATCTGATATTAATGAGAATTCTTTAGCGATATAGCATTAGTTATAACTACCTTAAAGAGCAGGATTTTCCACTTGAGAGTCTTGAGTGTTAGTCTTCTGGTGAGGGATTGAGTGTTTGATACCAATACACATAACATAAGGATAAAAATCTTAAAAACCATATTTCACCTCGTTCTAAAGGGGAGGCTTGACATTTTGCCAATATATAGACTTCGGACAATATTGTAGCAAGAAGTTTTGTAATACCTATTCTCATCTATCAATATATCACGATTCTTCTTCTCTTCTTAGAAAGATAGAGCTTTTTCTAGGCGGCTCTCTAAGAGTTGAATCCTCTAACTCTGCAAAGATCTTCACGACCACGCAGTTTGAAGTCCTCTGATGATCGTATAGCTGTTTACAGGTTTTGCTCTCCACTTACTGAAATCTCTCTATCTCTTCTCACTCTCCCCACACCTTCAAGAAATGAAGATACTAATATCATTCAAAACACTAACAGAACTTAAAGCCTGAGCGCACGCATTGAAATACCACTAATTTTGATAATGTATGTAATGTAACGTGTGTAAATCCGCGTCTAATAGCTGATCAGAATTATGATCATTTGCGGGCCCGCCGGGATTTGAACCCGGGACCTCCGGCTCCGAAGGCCGGCGCCCTGTCCTGGCTGGGCTACGGGCCCTACTACTATCTATGTATGATGAAGACTTATTACTTTTGTTACAATAATACTTAGTGTGATGAGCGCTCTATCCTTTGATTGATGATGTTGTGTAGAACCCCGTCTGATCTTGTGTTTTTCTTTTTATCGTGTTTTATAACATATTCTATTTGGTGTGAATATAGTGAGTTCAGAGGTTTTGTCTCAGCTTCTATGGACTGAGAAGTATAGACCTAGATCTCTTAAGGAAGTTGTTAATCAGAGAGAGATTATTGCACGATTAATGAAATTCGTGGAAGAGAAGAATATGCCTCATCTACTCTTCGCAGGTCCTCCAGGAGTTGGTAAGACTACTGTTGCACTTGCGCTGGCCAGAGATCTCTATGGAGATAACTATCAGAGATATGTATTAGAGACGAACGCTTCAGACGAAAGAGGTATTGAAGTTATTAGAACAAAGATCAAAGAATTCGCTAGAACAGCGGTCGCGCCCGGGGTACCCTTTAAAATAGTTATACTAGACGAAGCAGACAACATGACAGCAGACGCTCAGCAGGCTCTGAGAAGACTTATGGAAATGTATGTCGATACAACGAGATTTATATTATTAGCAAACTTTCCATCGAAGATAATAGAGCCTATACAGAGTAGATGTGCTGTATTCAGATTCATGCCACTATCAAAAGAAGATGTTGTAGAGAGATTAAAGTATATTGCTAAGAGAGAGAGTGTGGATTATGATGAGAACGCTCTAGAAACTATATACGAGATTTCAGAAGGGGATATGAGAAAAGCTATAAACATACTTCAAGCATCAGCAGCTCTGGGAAAAGTCACGGTCGAGACAGTGTACAAAGTAGTAGGGCTAGCCCACCCGAAAGAAGTCAGAGAAATGCTTCAACTAGCCTTAGCAGGAAAATTCGCTGAGGCTAGAGCTAGGCTGAGAAAACTTATGATAGAATATGGCTTGTCTGGAATAGACGTGGTGAAACAGTTGCACAAAGAGATATTCTCAAGCGACATATCTCTACCAGAGGATCTCAGAGTCGCGATAGCTGATTATATAGGAGAGATAAACTTTAGATTAGCCGAAGGAGCTGATGAAGAGATTCAACTCAACGCTTTACTCGCAAGACTGGCGTTGCTGGGAGGAAGAGCTAGTGGGGTGACAACACGTAAGCACTAGACTCCCATGGATCATAAAATATAGGCCTAAGACTCTTAAAGAGTACATGGATCAAGAAGAAGCTAAAGAGACACTTATCAAATGGCTGAAGAACTTTGCTAATGAGAAAACAAAAGCAGTACTCCTACACGGGCCTCCAGGTGTGGGAAAGACAACTCTCGTAGAATGCTTAGCTCATGATTTTAATTACGAGCTCATAGAGATGAACGCTAGTGACTTTAGAAGAAGCAAGGATATTGATAGAGTAGCTATTAGAGCAGCAGATAAATTAGGTCTCACAGGTAGAGGGAAGATAATACTACTAGACGAAGTAGATGGTATATATGAGAGAGTTGACGCAGGAGCTATTGATGCTATACTAAAACTCGTAGAGAACACAAGATTCCCCGTGATAATGACTGCAAACGACCCCTGGGCACCTCAGCTTAGAAGTCTGAGAGAAAATGTGTTAATGGTTGAGTTAAAAAGATTAAACAAGAAGATCGTGTTAGAACTTATGAAGAGAATATGCTCCTCTGAAAAAATAGTGTGCGAAGAAGACGCCTTAGAGTATATCTATAATCTCTCTCAGGGAGATCTTAGGTCTGCTATAAATGATCTTCAAGCAGTTGCAGAGGGCTTTGGAAGAGTAGATCTAGAGCTGGCAAAGACTATTCTTAGGAGAAGAGATAGAGAGCTGGATCCCTTTGAAACACTGAGATCTATATTTGGCTCTAAGTATGCCTGGCAGGCTAGAACAGCTGTATCGCAGACAAATCTAGATCGAGATATGCTAATTGAGTGGCTTAATGAGAATCTACCGTATCAAATACAGGATCCCGAGGATCTCTGGAGAGCATATGAAGCTCTCTCTAAAGCAACGCTCTACCTAGCTAGAATAATAAGAACCGGAGACTGGGATCTACTATCATATGCAACGGATCTGATGGGGCCTGGAGTGGCATTTTCTATAAAGAATAATGAAAAGGATAAGTGGAGGTGGGTTAAGTACAGCTTTCCTGAGAGAATACGTGAGCTTAGCAGAACTAGAGAGAGTAGAGAAACACTCAATTCAATAGCCTCGCTAATAGGATCTAGAGAACATGTCTCTAGAAATAAAGTGAAATCAGACATAGTCCCCTACCTAAGAATCATATTCCAACACAACACAGATCAAGCAGCTAGACTAGTGTTAGGACTCGGACTAACAGATAATATGGTGAAGTTTTTAGCAGGAGAGAGGAGTGGAGAGATTCTAAAGAGAGTAAAAGAATATCAAAAGAAGATCTATGAGCAACGCGAGGAGAGAGCCAAAGAAGTAGAGAAGAAAGAGACTGCGCAAAAAGAAGTTGCCAAAGAGAAGATAGAAGAGAAGAGAGAGAGAAAGATTGAGAAGAAACGAAGTACAACACCTTCGCCAGGTCTAGATAGATGGTGGAAAAAGTAGAATATGAAGAGAAGTGTCCCGCAGCTCTAGCAACAACATTTGTAAGTAAAGAGAGTAGAGGAGTTAGAGAGTTAAGAGACATACTCTTCCCGTTAGATCCTGAGGCCAAGGTTGTAAAAACAGAGTTTAGAGATGTCTTGCTCATATACACCAGACTATCGAGAGAAGAGCTTAAGAGAGTTTTTGTTAAGTTAAAACCTTCATCTGTAGCACGTTTATTTATAGCAGATCTCTGTATTATTCTAGAGGATGAAAAAGATATAGCCAAGATCATAGATTCGAGTGTAGAGCTCTTCATATCTAAGCACAGAGGCTCTAGATTCTACGTAGACTGTGTTAAGAGAGGAAGATTCATTGACAAATGTCATCCGATCGAAGCCGAGATAGGGTCTCGGATAAGTATCAGTGGGCACGGATTTGTGGATTACAAGAATCCTGACGTGTTAATAAAGATCGAGGTTATAAATAGGATTGTATTGATTTCAATAATAAAGCCTGAGGAGGATCGTCTGAGGAAAAGAGTTATATGAACAGATCATATCAAAGAGAATATGTGAATAAGTCATGATTTTCATTTTAAATTTATAGAGAAATATTTTATGGGAGGCATATGTGATTGATCCTAGGAGGATAATTGAAGAAGCTGTGTCAAAACCGAGCGTGTTTATAAAGAAAGAAGCTCTGTACCCAGAGTATATTCCAAGAGTACTTCCTCACAGAGAGAATCAAATGACACAACTGGCGAGATACTTTAGAAATATCTTAGCAAGTCCTGGGAGCTCTAGTACAAAAGTTCTAGTCGTAGGAGGTGTTGGCACGGGCAAGACTGTGACCACGAGATTCTTTGGCAAAGAATTTCGAGAGTTAGCACTAGAGAAAGGGCTCGACGTGAGATATGTTCATATAAATTGTCATCGGAGCAGAACACTTTATGAGATCTTGACAGAGTTAATCAAAGAGCTTAACGCTCCTATACCTACTAGAGGTTTCTCAGCTAGAGAGTTATTGAAATACCTTCACGAGTATGTAGAGAGAACAGATCTATATGTAATAGTGACTCTTGACGAATTTAACTATTTTGTTGAGACATCAGGTCCTGACGCAGTCTATTTTCTCATGAGAGTATATGACGAATATCCTGACTGGTCTAAGAGACTCAACTATATTCTCATCTCTAGAGATTACTCTGTCTTGCATAAAATAGATCTGGCAACCTATGATTATGTTATGAAGAATATAGTGAAGTTCAACCCCTACAGAGCATCTGAGCTTAGAGACATACTAATTGCTAGAAGAGAAGAGGCTTTTCACAGAGGGACTGTCAGCGATGAGATAGTATCATACATAGCAGAGTTAGAAGGTTACGATACGGGTGGTAGTGGTAATGCGAGAGCAGCTATAGAGACACTGCTACTAGCAGGTGAGGCAGCAGATCAAGAGAACTCTCCAGTTGTGAAAATAGATCATGTTAGAAAAGCTAGGAGCTATATAAACTCAGATATAGTTGTAATCTCTGAAGCACTCCAATATCTAAATCTACACGAGCTATTATTACTAAAAGCTGTTGTAGAGATCTTGAATAGAGAGGGTTCTCCCTACGTATCTATGGGTAGAGTTGAAGAGGAGTATAGAAGATTAGCGAATATGTACTCCTTAGAACCTCGTAAACACACACAAGTATACGAGTACGTTAATAATCTCAAGAAGATGGGTATTATAGAGGCTAAGTTGAGTAGTAAGGGGAGAAGAGGTAGAACAACAATGATAGGTATTGGAGGTGTTCCTCTAAAACCTCTTGCAGATAAGATAAATGAATTAGTAGAGAAGTTAATAGTTGTTGAGATTAAGAGAACTAGCGATAGGGGTAGTCATTAGTAGTATGGATAGAGATCCTCTACAGAACATATTCAGATCTCCTGGCAGATACAGAGTGTTAAAGTATCTCTTAGCGAAGGGAGGAGGCAATATAACTAGAATATCTAGAGAGATAAACTTATCACATAATCTAGTGAAAAAATACTTAGAAGAGATGAAAGAGATAGGTTTAGTTGAAGAGATAAGAATAGGAAGAACTCGATATTTTATCCCCGTATGGAGTGATGTTAGAGTGAGACTTATAAAAGACCTGATTGAAAGTCAAGAGAGGAGAGCTTAGATGAGTATGATCGATATAACTTTCAAAGAGGAGAGTTATAGAGAAGCAGTCGCTGTAGGAAGAATTAAGCTCAAGAGAGAGACTATCAAAAAGATAGTGGAAAGATCCGTGGAGAAAGGAGATGTGATAGAGATAGCTAGAGTAGCAGGTATTATGGCGGCAAAGAGAACACCTGAGATAATACCACTGACTCATCCTATACCTCTCACATCAGTATCTATAGATTTCAACATAGGCGAGGATTATATAGAGGTGAGAAGTAGAGTGATAACAGTCTATAAGACAGGTGTAGAGATAGAGGCATTAGTCTCTGTAGCTGTAGCTTTAGTAACCATCTGGGATATGGTTAAGAAATACGAAAAGGACTCTGAGGGAAATTACCCAGATACACGCATAGAATTTATAAGAGTAGAAGAGAAGATCAAGAGAGAAGTCAGATGACAGAAATTCTTCATCTCTCAGAACGCTCATGTCTCATCATATCAATAAAATCTCCTATAATCCTCCCTGTCAATCCCCACACTATCTTATTAAAATAAGAAGTCTTAAAACATCTAGGCGTATAATTGTTAGGACACTCTATCTCCACAAGATCTTCTATAGAAACCCATTTAGCCACTTTTATCTCACTCTCATTCCAATAGATACTCTTATCATCAGAGAGAAAGAGATATATGTGAGGCACGACTCTGACAGATTTTCTAGTTATATAAATCTTCATACCTCCTACGTGTAGGATCTTTCTCACATCAATACTTATTTCTTCAACTAGCTCTCTTAAACTCGTAGTATAACTATTCAGATCGCTAATCTCTCTCCTCCCGCCGGGAAGAGCTATGTGACCTGACCAAGGATCTCCTTCGACTTCTCTTCTCTCTACTAGTATGATCTCTCTATCACGATAATCATATACTAACGCTACCGCAGCATCAAAATTATTATTAGCACACCATTCTGGATCTATCAAATCATAGATTTTCAATAGCATCTCTGGTTTTTCTATACTTTTATCTAGCACACTATTAATCTTGCTCAAGCAACTTATAACCTCTCAAACTACTGATCAGCTTATTTATTTCGTCAGATCCAAATATTTCTCTAAATCGTTTAATAGGCTCTCTATTAACTCTTGATCTAAGTGTAAAACACTCATACTTCTCCCAAGCCGCTGAGAACATATTCAAATCAAGACCTTCTACATAGATACGAGGCACTAAAGTGACATCAGCTTCTCTCTTAATAACAGCTCTAACAGCTTCATCGTGCGTGTAATATTCTCTATCTAGACCGCTCACACTATCTAGAGACATATTTAGTTTGCGAGAATAATCTCTCAGAAGATACTCGAGATACACTCGAGTTCCCGAGCCTCTATTCCTCGAGGCCAATCTCAGCTCTCCCTTTAAAATTCTCTCGAAAAGCTCATCTAGATTCTTTATCTCTATCTCTCTTCTAAAGGCTAAGACTTGTTCTCTTAAAAAACCTCCGAGTCTAATCACTCTGTCTCTGAGCCAGAATCTCTCTATATACGGCGTGTTATAATCCCCGGTTTCAGGATCAAATAAGTGAATACATGCTATGTCTATCTCTTCTAATGATAATAATGCTAGAGACAAGCCAGATCCTATGCAAGAACTCTGAATATTCATCTCTGAAGAAAGTCTTTCCAAGACACGATCTATGATGATATCATCGCTATAAGCTACAGCAAGGTCTGGTCTCAGAGAAGTTTTTCTCATGATCGTCATAGAACCTAGTCTTCTCTTAAGAATCCTCTCAGCCTCATAATACATCTCCAGAAGCTTCATACCTTCTCTAGTGAGTTTAGTGCCTCCCTTAGCCCCCTTAAAAGCTTCTATAATACTCTCTCCTATAACTCTCTCTATGCGCGAGAGAGCATCCCATACTCTAGAATAAGGTATGCCTAAAGATCTTGCTGCTCTTATCATAGATCCTTTCTTGTTTATCTCACTAAGAATCATCGCTATATAAGGATCTATTATTACAGAGCCTTTATACTCGATATAAACACCAAATCTTATAATATACTCTCTATCTGACATAACGTGTCCGAGTACTAATCTTGTCATCGCAATTTATAGAAATATTTATTATCTTTTATTGAATATATGATATTTCGGTGATGCGAATGAATAGGTTAAAACTTTATCTGGCTATAGCAGTTCTTCTCGTAGCTATAGCTGCTACAGTAGCATATGTGTACTATCCAATATTGTATCAAAAGTCACCTCTTTCTACCCCACTAACATCTCGGACGTTAGCAACGAGTTATACTACTCAAACAACTACTTCGCTCACCTCTCCTAGCAGTATAAGAGTGGTGATAAGTACCACAACCTCTCTATACGCGACAGGTTTATTAGATTATCTAGCGCAAGAATTTAACAGAGTGTATCCCAATATAAATATAATGTTCGTAGCAGTAGGAACTGGAGCTGCTCTGAAGATAGCGGAGAAAGGAGACTCTTGCGCCGTAATGGTTCACGCGCCGAGTCTCGAGAAACAATACATAGATAAAGGTGTGATAGAGTACGGGAGAATCTTTGCTTATAACTTCTTCGTCGTAGTAGGTCCTAGCACTGATCCTGCCCAGATCAGGAATGCTTCAAGTGTTGTCGAAGCTTTTAAGAGAATATATCTCGCAGGGGAGAGAGGAGAAGCGATATTCGTCAGTAGAGGAGACAATTCGGGTACTCACGTAAAAGAACTGTCTATATGGAATAAGACAGGTCTAGATCCTCACGGTAAGTCTTGGTATAAGGAGGCGGGGGCTGGAATGGATCAAGTCTTGATAATGTCGAATGAGTTGAAAGCTTATACGCTTAGCGATATAGGAACCTACTTACAGTTCAAAAAAGAGAATAGAATACCTAATCTAGAGCTGCTATACTACAACGATAGTGATCTTATAAATATATACAGCATGTATCTAGTCAAGAAATGTCCAGAAGATATAAAACAGTACGCAAAACTATTTCTAGACTTTGTATACGAGAATCAAGATCTGATAGGTAGATATGGTGTAGACAGATACGGAGCACCATTATTCTATCCTGCTAGAGGGGTAGAGAATGAGTTAAAAAGTACATGGGATAAACTATCTAGAGAAGGATGATGTTGGACAACGAGATTCTAGATACAATACTAAGATCTATCTATGTATCTGGCTCAGCTACTCTCCTGGCCTCTACTTGGAGCATACCCCTATCCTACGTAATGGCATTGTCTAGAAGAGTCGAGATAACAGCTTCAGTAATAGAATCTCTCGTAGGAATGCCAACAGTACTGCTAGGCTTACTACTCTATTTTCTCTTCAGCAGCTCAGGTCCTCTAGGATTCCTACAACTACTCTACACCCCTACGGCTATGATAATAGGAGAGGCAATACTTATAACACCTCTCATAATATCGACTACTTTCAGACTCTTCAGACAGACATATAACGTGTACGGCGAAGTAGCTCGTAGTCTAGGTGCTACCCAGGTACAGGTTATGAATGTTGTATTGAGAGAGAGTTTCCTAGGGATTCTAGCATCAATTATAATGGGTTTCTCAAGAGCTATAGGAGAGCTAGGCATAGCTTTAATGGTGGGTGGTAATATAAAAGGGTTTACTAGAGTGATGACAACGGCTATAGCCTTAGGTGTCTCACGCGGTGAATTCGAATCATCAGTAGTTTTAGGATTCATCTTACTACTGATAATGATAGTAATAGCTATCTTGCTAAAGATCTTGGGGAGGTATTTTAGATCTTGATATCGCTAGAGCTCAAAAACGTATGGTATAGATACCCCAGCTCTAGAAACTGGGTTCTCAGAGATGTATCTATAGATCTGAGTAATGACAGCTCAATAATTGTCTTAGGACCTAACGGAGCTGGAAAATCAACTCTCATGAAAATAGTGGCTCTGCTATACAGACCTACAAAAGGAGAGGTGTTAGTAAACAAGTCATACTACTGGAGATTAAGTCCGAGCGATAGAATCGAGATAAAGAGACGCGTAGTGTATGTGCATGAAAAACCTATTCTATTCAGCGGCACAGTACTAGACAATATATTATACGGTTTGAGAATACGTGGGATAGATGATAAGACAGGTAGAGAGAAAGCCATAGAATTATTAAGATTGGTGGGATTAGAAGATCTAGCTAAGAGAAGAGTCAGCGAGCTTTCAGCTGGACAATCTCAGATCGTGAGTATTGTCAGAGCACTCATAATAGAGCCTGCCTTACTACTTCTAGACGAGCCTTTTGCGTATCTAGACAAAGATAAGAGAACTCTTCTAATAAAAATTCTTAGAGAGTACAAAGAGAACAAGAGAGTAAGATATATAATATCTCTCCACGAAGAATCATTAATACCGCGCATACAACCCGATAGAGTAATAACAATTAAGGATGGAAGAATTGATGAAGAGACGCGCTTAAAAACCTAAATATTACTACCTAGAGATCTTTGCAGGATGCGGGGGGTGGGATTTGAACCCACGCAGGCCTACGCCATCGGGTCCTGAGCCCGACCCCTTTGACCTGGCTCGGGCACCCCCGCCCTAATAATCTTATACGTATCTGAGTTAAAGAGCTTTCTCGCGCAATTCTCCAGATTATAGGCAGGTCTTTATCAGAGGCTTTATCTCGAGCAGCTCTATATATAGGTCGAGATTATTCATTAGATCTCTGAGATATATCACAGGTGATATGATCACGTGGTTATCTATCTTTCGCGAGATAGTCTCTCTCAACGTCACTATAAGTGGTATAACACTATAGACTCCTCTAAACTCGTTGTAGAGTCTCAACATATACATGCATCTAGAGAACAGTCTATCGATCTTGACTATGAGCTCCTTGGCTACCTCTCTTAAAGCACTCTCTCTACTTCTCTTCCAATGTTTGCAATCGATGACGATAACTCTTCTCTTAGAAGGATCGATTCCTATAACATCGATCTCGAAACCTCTAGGAGGTGGAGCTCTTATATTTTTAAAAACTATATAGCCATAGAATTTTAGTAGCTCCGATACAAAAGACTCAAAATCTCTCCAATCGAGAAAACCTCCTACTTTTTCGGGGTCTCCTCCTAACTCTATGTACTTTATAGCAAGATCTATTTTACTGGCTTTACCCAAATCTAAGTTTAACTTATCAAAAATCTTTTCAATATCTTCTCTCGAGAGCTTAAGATCTCTGATAATACTATTAATCTCACTCTCACCCCTAGATATTAAACTAAATAATAATTCTCTTACACGAGCTACATCTAGACTTTTCATATCTCTTTAGTCATGATAATTATAGTGCTAGCCAAATAAATTATCTTAGCAAACTACGCCTCAGAAGTCTAGAAGGAGTTGGTCTATTACAGTTTTATTAAGATTTCTATCTTGTAGATCTCGGTGACGAGTCTGTTTCTCTCAGAGCGAGCTGCTCGTGAGAGTAGCTTTATCCTGGTGGGAACCTTGAGACTGAGGATGAAGATCCCCGCCGGGCTGTTTCTTTTTGATGTTCGAGGTAATGTTTATAAGACTTGTAAACAATTGTTTGCGAGCTCGTCTAGGTGATGGGAGCAATGCTCCAAGCCTAGACGGGCTATGATTAGATGGGAGCCTCATTCCGTTAGGCTCGACAGCCGCCCACGAACCCATGGGGATAAGCAAACCCCTGTGGGCGAGGTGGAAGTCCCATGAATATCCAGGGACAAACGGTTCTGGGATATATACGAGATGGGA
>JBEULF010000055.1:0-2891 GCA_041287455.1 Sulfolobales archaeon | reverse complement strand
CTCTCGCGAGTGCTAGACATTCTTACTCTCAGTATGTTTAGAGCGATTCTCTCTCTTCTCTCTCGGATTGTCGCTTGTCTCGATCCTCTCTTCTCTCTCTATATCCGCCTTCTCGGGAGGCTTTTCGCGCCCTAGAAGTTGTCTGGCTATTCTTGAGAGCGCGCCTATAAAGACCACCCGGTCGTTAGATTTGCTAGGCTTAGAAAAACTTAAAAAGTATAGGTTTAGAGAGGTCTCTACACTCTATCTCTAGCGAGATAGTGATAGTCTTACTCTAGATTCTCTCTGAGGATTCTCAGGACATTCTTATAAGCGATCTTTTCTATATCATCTTCTCCAAAGCCTCTCTCAAGAAGCCTCTGATATAGAGCTGGTATCTTGTCTATACTCTCAAAACCTTCGGGCGCTGGGATTCCTAGGAGTCCTAGAAAATCTGTTCCTACAGCGATCATGTCTACACCGTATGATTCTCTGATATATACAAAGTGCTCGACAAGATCATCTATCGAGGCTCTGGGTTTTCTAGATATGAGCGGGCTTATAGCTGACAGACCTATGACTCCTCTATTTCTATACAGTAGTTCTAACACTTCATCATCAACATTGCGCGGGTTGTCAACTATTCTACGCACATTAGCATGACTTATTATCACAGGTCTTCTCACAATGTTCAAAACATCTATCATTGTATTCTTACTAGCGTGAGCCAGATCTATGATTAGTCTGAGTCTGCTAGCTGTCTCTACGAGAGCCTCACCCTCGCTACTCAACCCCAGATCTTTCTTAGCGGCACAGCCAGTAGCATACTTATTCACGTAATTCCACGTGAGACCAACGCTTCTCAGACCAAGTCTTCTCCACAACACGAGGTCATAAGGATCCTCTATAGCCTCAGCACCCTCTAGATGTAGTAAGAAACAAAGCTCTCCCCCAAACACGCATTTCTCAACATCACTATAACTCTCTACCAATCTGATCTTGTATCTCTCACTCATCTTATAGTATATCGAGAGATGCTCCCAGACAATAGATTGTGGAGCACGATACTTAGTCGCTGGAAGCCATCTACCATAGAGATCTTGGAGAACTCTAGACTCCTCAAGACTGAAACTCTCAATCCCTGGGAATATTGCTGCAAAGACAAGTCTCACATTAGCTCTCTGATACTTAGGAATATCAGCCTCACGCCCCGGCAGATCCTCTGCAAAATCCCCGAGAGGCAGACCAGCCCCGTGGTAGAAATAGTATGCTGAAACGTCTTCGTGAAGATCTATTGTTGGGGGAGTAGTCATGCTCAACACCAGCTCTAAGATATTCTATCTAGTTAATTAACAAATAACCAGCTCCATAATCAGCTCCGTATTCTCGTGTCTCAGAGAATTTATGTGGGGCGGATAGAAAGTTTATTGGAGTTATAATGAGCTCGACAGGTCTGGGCGAGTTAGATAGAAGACGCTACGGTGTTTTCGAGACTCCTGTATGGGTTTTCAGAGAGTATATCGCTCCTAGAATAAGAGATTATCTCTACGACTTTGTGTGGGTTGACATGTTCTGTGGGAGTGGCAATCTAATACTACCTATGCTAGAAATGGTGCCGGCTGGGGAGAGAGATGATTTCTTTAGAAAACACATCTTCATGTATGACATAATCCCCGAGATGGTTGAGAAGAGTGTTGAAAATGCTGTGAGATATGGTGTTTCTAGAGAGACTGCTTCTAAGAATATTAGGGTCAGAGATTCTCTGAAAGACTATCCCACAGAGATCTTTAGACTGGGCAAGCCTGTTTTCCACATTACCAACCCTCCCTACATGTATCTCGGGTATATAAAGAAGAATAGATGGCTTCACTTCTGGCTAGAGTATTTCGAAGGTGACAATGAAGGTTATCAAGATCTATATCAACTGGCTCTAGCAAATGATCTTAGGCACGGTGTTGAAAAGATGATCTATGTGATCCCTACTAATTTTCTCTACGGAGCCTCTGTGTCAAATAAGATCAGAGAGGATCTTCTCAAACACTACTTTATCAGAGAAGCAATAGTCTTCGAGAGAAAACTATTCGAGTTCACAGGACAGCACGTAGGAGTATTCTTCTTCGAGAGAAAGAGCGAGCCCGGGCACGAGACTCAGAGATTTAGACTGGTGAAGATTGGTTCGAAGAGTATTGTGAGAGATGTGGTGATAGAGCCTAAGAACCGCTATAGAGCTGGGACCGGGTTTGAAGAGTTTGTAGAGAGATACAAGTCTAGCAAGCCTGTGAGAGTAGAGTTCTATCTATACGTAGACGAGATCTATAGAAACCCGGGTGAGTACAGGGTAGTGGCGGTGGATTCTAACAAGTATAATGGTAGAGAGTATGAGAAGAGAGTGTTCTACGTTAACAGAGAGCTCTACGAGAAGATAAGAAACAATATTCTATTCGTAAAGACTCTAGACGGAGTTAGCGAGAGCGAGAGAGCAGGTCTCTATGTCGTGAGAGAAGTCTACAACGCCGACTGTATAGTAGTCTCGAGAGCTCCATACAGAACACACCCGATCCAACTATTCTTCAAACCACAGCTAGCAATAGAAGACCAGCTGCTACTAAAAGAATACTTCAACCTAGTGCTAGAATATCTCAGAGAAACCACCGACAGCGAGTTTATGACAACATACAAATACGCAGACACAACATTCACAAGAAAATACCTAGGACTAACACAAGTCAGAAAACTAATAGAGACATTCCCAATACTAGAGCTAGACAGAGAAGAGAAGAAAAGACTCAGAGAAGCAATAGAGAAAAGAGACATAGAGAGACTAATAAAACACCTAGAAAACCTGAGAAACCAAAGACAAAAACACTCACAAAAACAAAACCACCAAAGATCCAGGGAAGATCCACTGGATC
>JBEULF010000054.1:0-2930 GCA_041287455.1 Sulfolobales archaeon | reverse complement strand
CTGCGATATTAGAGAGGTTAGAAAAACTCAGCGTGCCAGAGTTCATAGTTTTGGCTGCTTTGATCTCGGGCAAGAATATTCTACTCGTCGGACCCCCCGGCTCTGGTAAGACTGGTTTTATAAGAGATCTGCTTGATAAGCTCGGCGTGAGCTATAGTATTGAGACTGGTAATCCTGAGTGGACTCCTTACGATACTATTGGCGGTTCTGATATTAGAGGTGAATTTCGCGAGGGTTTCATCACGAGAGCTGTTAGAGAATGTGTTTCTAGACTCTCGGAAAAAGGTCTGCCACACTGGCTTATAATCGACGAGATCAATCGTGCTAACGTAGACTTAGCTTTTGGCAAGTTCTTCACTCTAATGGATGTAGAGTATAGAGAGAAAGAGTCTCTAATATCGAAAGAGATGTCAAAAAAAGAAGAGGTCTATGTGCCATACTCCTTCAGAGTCCTGGCCACGATGAATAGTGTTGACAGAGCATTACTCTATAAGCTAGGCTACGCTCTCACAAGAAGATTTGCTATTATAAATCACAACCAGCTCAAGAGGCTGAACAAGCCAGATGAACTCTACGAGAGCAGACTAGAGTCTTACAGAGAGACATGCGCTCTTGAGGAGTTGGATATGGATAAGATTAAGAAAGTGTTGCGTTTGAAAAAAGACGAGATTAAAGACTACGCTGTGATTCTAGAGGATGTCTATGACAGGCTGGACGCGTTGGAATCTCTTCTCAGGCTAGAGAACACCGATCTAGGCGGTGTATTAACATGTATAGTTAACAAGATCAACGAGAGTCTGAGAGACTACACCGAGTGCGAGGCTTGCCCAGTCACCATCACCCCAGGAGTTGTAGCTGACGCGCTAAGATTCGTTGCGGTTGCCAAGGCTCTCTACGATATGATACCGGAGGGGATAGGTGTTAAGAGAGTTGTAGAGCGGAGCAAACTACCATCTCTACTTCTAGACCTGGCTCTAGCTCTCTACATACTGCCACAGTTAGATGTGTTAGCAGACTACGTTAAGATGGAGAAGTACAGAGCTGCCGGAGGCAGCGGTAAGCGATTAGCCGATCTGCTTGACAGTGTTGAGAGAGAGATTGAAAACCGTGGTCTGAAGATCTCGGTCGAACTGGTGGAGAGGATAAAACGTGGTTTCCACACATTCTGAGGAGTCTGGATACAGCTGGTGTGATGAGAAGAGAGATCTATGTTTAAGAAGACTTGATAAAACTATCCTGATCTCGTTGAGAGAGGATAGAAGATATAGCAGAAGCCAAATAGAGGAGGCTCTGAAGAGCGTAGGAGAAGAGAAAGTTAGCGCCGATAAGATCTTAGATGGGTTTAAGAGTTTTGCAAAAGAGTTTAAGTCGTGGCTCAGAGCCTCGGGGCTGAAGCTTGAAAAACTAGATATTCCGCTGCCAAGATTCTATGAAGACGGATTTTTCGTAGGGGAGCTTGTGGGAGAGTACGACTATGGTGAAGAGGGTGTGAGGATAAGGATTGAACCTAAGATAGGCTGGGAGGCTTATGATAAGATGATTAGAGAGGTTCTAAAGATGCTAAGCTATGTCACTCCTGCGAAGGGTTTTTTGAGTAGCGTGCTCTCGACTGTGACACTGTTTAAACAGTCTTCTATGTTCTATAGTTCTCTCTTGCTCGAGCTTACTAGCAGTGTATTACACTCTCCACTACCACCTATGCTGTTAGAAGAGGTGATAGTATCAGAAGGCTCCTCCGCCAGGCCTGTGATACCGGCCACGATCAAGTTTCAAGCTCGAGGTATACCTCTAGCGTATTATAAAAAACCTAGAATCGGGCTAGCTCTCTATCCTCTGATTCTTATCGCTAGATTCAATGTTATGATAGCAAGAGATCTAGAGGAGCTTGCAAGCAATATTAGTAAGACTATGAGTAGCGTCGCGGATAAGATCAGAGAATTTGCAGATAGTCACTGGTCTCTCTTAGCGGTGCCCACGCTCAGAGACGCGTATCAATACGACCTCAGACTTAAGATCCCGGATGAAGAGTTGATAGAAGAGGTTAGAGGTTATAGCAGGTTTAACCCGCTGCTCGGAGTGGTGGCGGAGTTATACGAGGGATACCTAGCCTCGAGATCCCTATATGAGAAGGCTGTGGAGAGGGGGAGGAGAGGTATGGTTATGCCAGTGTCTTCTAGTAAGCTCTATGAGCTGTGGGTTCTCTCGAGAATAATAGATTATATTACTAGTAGAGGACTTGCCACAGGCTTTACATACGAGCCCGGCCAAGATCACATGAGTTTTAAAGTATACGCAGACAGAGTGACTATCGAATATAACATCGAGACAGAAGGTAGGATAGCGAAGGCATTCAACTTTACGATAAGACCGGATATAGTGGTGAGAGTAGCAGGTAGAGGAGTCTTGGTGGTAGACGCCAAGTATAAGGAGGAGATAGAGAGAGAAGACGTTCATAGAATGATCACTTACGTGGCTGAACTAGCAGAACCTATAGAACTGGGCGATAGGCGAGTGCTAGAAGGCGTGTTCGCATACATGGGGAGAAACACGCGAGAGCCGGGCGAAAGATCTCTCGAGGGCGTAGTAATAACTCTCAAAGCGTGCAACCTAGATCCTAGGTCTAACAACACGCAGAGCGGGGTAGAATGTATATTAGAGAGATTAGTCAAAGCTCTCTAACCCCAGATATTGACAGGAAACACTGCTACGAATAACAATGTGCCTCCCAGCAAAAAACATGTATACCCAGACGATTGCCTAGCAACACCCCGCCCACCCCCTACGGAGCTGAAGACCAACCACGTCTTCAAGTCGAAGTCTCTTCTAGCGTGGGGTATTATGTCGACGAAGGTGTTAGCAGCAACGGACAGCGCCATGGCCCCCACGGCCATGTGCGAGTAGTTGAAGCTGACGAGGTATATGAGCGGCGG
>JBEULF010000053.1:1147-2964 GCA_041287455.1 Sulfolobales archaeon | reverse complement strand
CCTTTAGGAGGCTCAATACCCAGTCTTCTAAAAAGCTCGGGGTTTTTGAGCGGTAGCTCTACTACTTCTCTTATCTCTCGGATCTGTTCTTCTAGACCACCAATATCGCTATACCTCACTGAAGGTCTCTCCTCGATCTCCATAGCCTTGACAATAGGATCTTCTCTAAAACCTAGAATTTCAACGATCTCAGAACCTCGATTATTAAGTAGTACAGAGACCATAGGCTTGAGCTTGCTTATATCAACTCTATCACTGATTTGAACAACGAGATTAGGACCTGTAGAACTTCTAACAAGAGCTCTCCCATCAGGAAGCATCTCTAGAAAAACAGCCTCGATTAATGGAGGTTGTAATAACTTCTCTAACTCACTTCTACAAACTTCAAGCTCTTCTCTAAGTTTGAAATATTCTTTCTTAAGATTCTTCAACTCGCTCTCAAGATAAGATATATAAGAACTGAGATCACGATCTATAATCTCCTCAATATCAATCTTCTCATCATTATCAGACACTAACAACCCCAATCATAAGACTATACATAGTATAGTTAAAAACCTTAAACTGAATCTGCAATAGACTCGCATCTAGATCACATTCTAACTCTATAAAGACCTAATTAATATTAGTCTGAAGAGGTAGTAGTGTAACTGAGAATTATGAGTAGAGAAGCTTCTCAAACACCTATCTCTGAGAAAAAGAAGTATCGACATAGAAAGCTAACTAGAAATCAGTATATGCTGATAAAAGCAGCTCTGAGCGAGCCAGGGTTCATGTTAATGAAAGAACTAGCATCTCAACTAGATAAAAACTACATATCACTAGTAAGATCAGCAAGATCTCTAGTGTTAGGAAGAGACTATCTAGGTCTTAGAATAAGTCCTTACAGAGCAGGACTAGATCGTTATTTAGTCATATTTAGACTAAAAGAAGGTTCAGAGAAGAAGAGCGCTCTCGAAGTAGCTATGAACCTACCTCATAATCACTGGGTTAAGAGTATAACTATAAATACAAATCCTATGGGTGAGGTGAGAATATTCTATCTAATTCCTATAGGAGAGGATATAAACAAGATCGTGGAGAAGATTTATTACACAGATCTTGTAGACAAAGATGAGAAGATATCTGTTTATAAAATGAACTTAACATATTATCAAGTACTAGATCTAGATAAATTCTACAGTGATCAGAGAAAAGGTCCTATGAGTCTCAAAGAAGTATTAAGTATCATAGAGAAAGAGGAGTTGCTAGAACCGGATATGAGTGAGTTAGAAGATATGGAACCAAAACCACCGCCAGATTTTATAGACGTAATGCTCATGTCTCTACTAGAAGTTAAATATGTCTTCTCTCCTAAATGGCTTAGTAAAGGAGGACCTCTAAGAATAGGTATCAAGAGCGCTAGATATCACTACTTCAGACATATTAGAGATAAGTATGTTTTAGGAGCCTATGTGAAGAGACCGCTAGATCCTAATGCAGATCTATCGTACTCTTACATCATAAGAGGAGGTGAAACTCTAAAACTAGGCT
Organism: Sulfolobales archaeon; assembly: GCA_041287455.1. Taxonomy (GTDB): domain Archaea; phylum Thermoproteota; class Thermoprotei_A; order Sulfolobales; family AG1; genus WYEN01. The sequence goes on along the minus strand of JBEULF010000053.1, from coordinate 1,431 downwards.
ACACACTCTCGAGAACCCCCTACGCATACGTGTTATGCGATCCTCTTAATGTCTGTCTGATCAACTTCTGGATCAGATCTGAAGATTTGAAACTCGTAGAAGAATTTATGAATAGTTACAACGTTAGAATAGTAAAACAAGCACAGAGAGTAGTTCTCAGAGAAGAGGCGGAGGGGAGGATCATAAGATCTCTCAGAGTAGGATTTCCAGCTCATTGTTATGCTATTAAAGGTAGGAGATGGTATACTCTTAAAGAAGCCGAAGAAAATATCATAAAGAATATT
>JBEULF010000053.1:0-1047 GCA_041287455.1 Sulfolobales archaeon | reverse complement strand
GGAAACCGAGAGGCTGTATTTTTGTTGACACAGCGGCTGCGACCATGACTGCTGGTAGTATTTTTACTGCTACTTGAGCTGTTTTAATTAATCTTACTTTTTGTGTGTTCTTCAAGGCTATCACACTTGAATAAATCGCTAGCTCAAATATTTTCTAAGAAGACTCATGATATGTATCTCGACTTCTCCTCGCGATAATGTAGATCAGAGTATAATACTTCTTCTCGCATTATCTCTAGTTTCTCTGTCTCTTATTTTATAACAATCTATTTTTCTCTCTTAGTCTCTATGTTTCTTCTTATTGTATGAGTTTTGTTAGTATTATTCCTAAGACTGTTAGAGGATTTGTGTCTTTTGCGAGTATTTTGCTGTGTATTTTTCTTCCTAGTGTTTGTTCTTCTTTAGTCAAGGTTTGTTCTCCTGATGGTATTACTATTAGTAGTGGTGTTTTTTCTAGTATCTCTGGCTCCTCCTCTATAGCTTTTGATTCGTTTGTTCTCTGAATTATCAGCACTTCTGCCGGTCTGTATATCTCTATAACATCTCTTATCTCTGGTAGAACTATCATTGGTATATTATTTTTAAACGCTATTCTCCAAGCTTCTGGGACTCCTGATTGAGCTGCCAGTCCTGTCGGCCTGGTTATCACTGGGTATATCAAGTCTCTACACACACTTGAAGCTATCACTTTTATAAACTCTACAACTAGATAAGGACTTGCGGGCGCGTGCAGATCTATTATATACTTCTTGTTTGTAATCATGAAACTTCTAATTCAAAATCTTCAAGAGACAATAAAAATTTTAGGTACTTCGAAATCTTCTCACGATCATATTATTATGGTAATACGATTTCTACGAGCGATCGCAGTGATCGTGGCGTGGTGTAATAATATCTCTCAAACAGATTATTTTCTTAGAAGAGTATTCTACACAGTGTCGGTGGCTATAGTGAGTTTAAAGAATAGTGAGAAGAGAGAGAGAAAGAGAGGTTTGCTAGCGTTTGTATCTAGAGATCTAGAGATGAAGAGTAGTGATTCTCAACACT
>JBEULF010000052.1:0-3045 GCA_041287455.1 Sulfolobales archaeon | reverse complement strand
GATGGGGCCGCGGGGATTTGAACCCCGGACCACGAGGGCCCAAGCCTCGCATCCTGCCAAGCTAGACTACGGCCCCTAATCCATTAGAGATTTACTATAATACTACCTTTATATCTTATACGTGTTATGGTATATTTTAATACTTGAGGATAGATGAACAAGTATCTTATCAGAGTATCTGGAGAGATTGCTCTGAAAGGTTCTAGAAGGAGATTGCTAGAGAGGATTTTAGAAGATAATATTAGGAGTATTCTTAGCGAGCGTGATCGTGTAGAGAGAATTGATGGTGGTAGATTTGTTGTTGAGAGTTATTCAGAGATCTCAGAGACTCTCGCAAGAATTTTTGGAGTTCACGAAGTTCTCAAAGTTGAAGAGATTTTCTTTAAAGATCTGAATGATCTCTCGGAGTTCGTCAAAGAAAAGTATTGTGAGAAGATCTCCGAGAGAACTTTCGCGGTAAGAGCTAGAAGAGTAGGCAGTCATACTTTCACGTCAATTGATGTTGCAAAAGTTGTTGGCGACAAATTGAGAGAATGTAATGGAAGAGTAGATCTTGAGAATCCTGAGATCGAAATATACATAGAGATCCGGGGAGAGAAGGCTTATGTTACGGACAATAGTAGAAGAGTCAGAGGGTATGGAGGGCTTCCCCTGGGTTCCTCGGAGAGAGTCTTAGTATTATTCTCAGGAGGATTTGATTCTACTGTAGCTACGTGGCTTCTCATGAGAAAAGGCTCGCCGACAGACCTCTTGTATATTAACATGGGCAGTATTAACGCTATGAGATCAGCGTTAGAAGTAGCTGAAGAACTTTTAAGAAGATGGTCTATTAATCACAGAGCGCGCGTATATGTAGTAGATTTTGGCGAAATTGTGAAAGAGATTAGAGAAAAGATCAATCCTAGATATTGGCAGATCTCATTAAGAAGATCTATGTATTTAATCGCTAGAGATATAGCTCTGAGACAAGGCTACACAGCCATAGCTACAGGTGAGAGTATTTGGGAGGCTAATACTCAGACTATATCAAATATCACAATATGCTCAAAGGGTATAGATTTCACAATAATAAGACCTGTCATAGGATTAAGTAAAGAGGATATAATCAATCTATCAAGAGAGATAGGATTATACAGCAAGTGCGAGAGAGTCATAGAGACTTGCTGGCTCGGCTCATACGCCCCTGTAAAGGTAGACGAAGAGAGATTTCTCAGAGAATTTAACAAACTAGATCAAGGGATATTTAGGAGAGCGGCAGAGAGAATCGTAGAAATAAATATATACGAAGACTGGAGAGCTGCTATAGAGAGATTATTTGAGAGAGAGATTGAGATAGAAAGAATACCAGAAGACGCAATTGTAGTAGATGTCACAGGCAGAAACGTTGGCAGAGAGATCAGCGGTTTCAGAATACAGGATCTGAGAGAGATCTACAGACATCGAGATAAGCCTATAGTCTTAGTGTGCGAAAAAGGAGAGATCAGCTATACACTGGCCAGAGAACTTAGAAGAGAGGGTTATAACGTGTTTAGTCTGAGAGGAGGTTTAAGAAATCTACTAAGACAATAGATCTTCTGCAGAGAGATTTTCAAATCTTGCTGTGATAAGAGTGTTATGACAGGTTAAGCTCTCCGATCGAGGATCTCAACTCACTTAAAGTGAGTTATTATTATTAAGACAATCACAGTGCTCTCAAGGGTTCTCATAATTGGTATCGCTCTACGTGATCGATGGTTTGTTAAAAAGAGTGATAATGATTAGAAAACTCAGAGAAGCTAAGTGGCTGAGAGAACTTAGAGTTAGAGATAGAAAAGTTAAGATTCTATTGAATCCTAAAGATAGAGGATTATCATTAGAACTAGCTTTATGGGGCTTTAGAGAGCCTTTGTCAGGGAGACTATTTATAGAGAATCTCAGATCTGATGATATTGTTCTCGACATAGGTAGCAATATAGGCTATTACGCGATTCAAGAGGCAGTAGTAGTCGAGAGAGGCTTAGTATATGCTTTCGAGCCTGTAGAAGAGAATAGAGTATTTCTTCACAAGAACATTAGAATAAACGATCTGAACAATGTGATAGTGTATGACTACGCTATATCTAGCTCAAGCGGGTTTTTAAACATGTGTGTTTCTCGCGAGAAGAATACTTCACACATAATATTGCTCGCCGAAGATCTTAGAGATTGCGAGAGAGTAGAAAAGGTTAAGGCTTTATCTCTAAAGGAGCTTACTAAAGTGCTTAATGAGAGACCTAGTGTATTGAGAATGGATATAGAAGGCTTTGAACACACTTTACTAAGAGATATTAATATAAAGCCACTTATAAGAGATCTCAGACTGCTTTATGTCGAGATTCATCCTGCTAAAGGACTTAGTAGTAGTATTAAGAGGTTATTAGACAGTGGATTTGATAGATGTTTTGCTATTCCTAGAGTTGTCGATGATCCCTATTGGCGTAGTATCTTAAAAAACACTTCTTTGAGAAAGATCTTATTTAGAATATTTGATTTAGAGGCTTCTCTCAGAAAGAATATCTCGATAGAGTATAGAAAGTATAGATACTTAAGAGAAGCCATGAGAGATCCTTTGAAAAGAATTTCTCTAAGAGATATCTTAAGATACGCAGAAGTCTTAGAGAGGATAGGTAGTCCGGCCACATTTTCTGTCGTGTGCGATAAGTAGAGCTATTGTTTAGCTGAATAGTGTTTTAGAATACCTTAGATGGGGTTCGAGCTTTGTAGCGTGTTGTGATGTTTTATTTTAACACGCCCAGCCCGTGGCTTCATAGACCTCCGCCTGCTCAGAGCGACCCGGCTCGCATCTCGCTCATCTCCTCTGATCATTGATGTGGGATCCCGTGTCTCGAGATTTCTCAGCCTCGCCAAGGTCTTCGAAACCCGCATCGCGGTGTGAAATCTCAATAACAAACCTCGACAACAATCTTTAAACCTATATAAAGTCTAGAAACAACTCTCTCAGGCTTTAAATGTTAGAAGGCCTTACTCTCTATTGAGGAGAGATAGAATAGCTCTACTCCCTAGCTT
>JBEULF010000051.1:0-24435 GCA_041287455.1 Sulfolobales archaeon | reverse complement strand
AAATCCTCACCGCCCACACCTCCGCCTTAAAAAGCGAGGCTTTAACTTGTAAAGAATAGTTTCTTCAGAAAAGCTATGTCGTCTTCTTGGATTAGTTTCTCGATTTCTCTCTTCCCAGCATTATAGATCTCTATGTTGACCTCTCTATTCTTCTTGGGAAGAAGCTCTTCTACAATCATATCAGAGACATATTCATTTAATATCTCTACAGAATCAAGTAGTTTTACTAGAGAACCTATCATGTATATATTAGCTGATATAGGCATCTTTAGCTCTACAGCTTTTTCAGAGGCTCTCAAGAGATAAAGTCTCCTAACTCTAGATCTTAAGAACTCTATTATTCTATCTTCAGATATCTCTACTCTCTGACCAGGAGGTCTTATCAACTTCATATTTGCTAAGATCACACTATCTGAGTTAAGATACTCTATATTTCTCGCAGCCTCTATCAGCTCTAGACTAACCATTATATGCCCGCGACCGAGAGGGATGAGAGGAGCTCTGACCATTCTGCCTATTCTTATATGAACAACAACACTACCACCTCTCTGACTAAGCCCGTGTGTCTCTGCTATGTAGACATTTGTCTTCGCCCTTACAAAGATTTCTCCGATGAGTCTAGATAAGAAAAGCTGTCCTTGACCACCTATCCCTGTCACGAGAATATTTAGCTCTCTTATCTCTCTCAAAAAACCCCCTCACATCCAGTACTTCTTCAGTCTCTCTTGATCCACGGGTTTGACAGGTTTTATAGCGTTGAAAGGACAAGACATAACACAAGACCCGCAACCAATGCAAAACTCAGGATCAATGCTAGCCTTTCTATTACTCAGAGGAATAATAGCTGGGCATGCAAAGAGATTATAACAAATGCCACAGCCAACACAGAGCATAGGATCTACGTAGTAAGGCACTATCTCCTCTCCCGCTCTGAGCATCTCGCTATAAGCTAGCAACGCGCATTTTCTTCTAGCTACTATAAGAGCGACATCTCTCTCTTCTCTGACAACTCTGATAGCCTCACTCAGCACTCTTCTTACACTATCAGCGTCAAAAGGATCTATTGTCTTAACATATCTCACTCCAATTCCTCTGGCCAACTCTTCTATCGAGATTCTCCTCTCACGGAGCGGATTTGTTGGAGTAGGCTGGTGGCCTGTCATAGCAGTTGACATATTATCTAATACTAAGATGATCTGAGGATGCATATTGTATACTGAGTTGATTAGAGCTGGTATTCCTGCGTGAAAGAATGTAGAGTCTCCTATTATCGATATAACTACGACGTCTTCGAGAACAGTGCTAAACCCGTTTCCAAGACCGATGCTTCCTCCCATCTCAACTATCGTATCTTGCACTTCGAAAGGCTTATAATATCCCAGAGAGTAACACCCTATATCCCCGCTATACACAACCTTAACTCTCTCTCTAGCTATCAGCTTTCTAAGCTCAAAGAACAGAGGTCTATAGGGACATCCGCTACAGAGAACAGGAGGTCTAGACGGCAACTCTAGATCTCTCTTAATCTCCGGGGTGGGTACAGGGATCTTTTCTCCAACTATCTTACTTAATATCCTGGCAACACGATCTACAGTCATCTCGTATGCTCTATCTAAGTAATCCTTGCTTATCACATCAATACTCACCTTCTCTCTGTTCAAAAGAGATCTCACTTGCATCTCTACGAAAGGCTCTAACTCTTCTAAAACTATAACTCTATCAGATCGAAGGACTTCGTTAAGAATCATCTTTTCGGGAATCGGGTATACAGATGATAGTTTTAGTATTCTATATCTACTCTCTAATGAGTTATGTAAGATAACTTCATATACGTAGGGGAACGTGGTAGCTGGGGTTATGATTAGAGTTCTACCATCTCCATATACTCTGTTAAATTCTAGAGTCTCTACCAAGCCTTTGATTCTCTCCCATCTTTTTAAAAGTTCGATTCTATTTCTTCTCGCATTACTAGGTACCAATACATATCTAGAGTCGCGACTAAAAGATCCTTTTCTAGAACCTTTCTTCACAACACCTAGTCTAACCGGTGCTCTCACATGGCTTACTCTAGTAGTGGTTCTCAGTATGACCGGATGCTTGACTTCAGAACTTAGATCAAACAAACGAATTACAAGTTCTTTAGCTTCTGAAGGGTTCTCCGGCTCGAACACAGGTATATAAGAGATCATACCATAGATTCTGTTGTCTTGCTCGTTTTGACTACTCCACATAGAAGGATCATCAGCGCTAACTATTACAAGCCCCTCTTCCACGCCCGTGTAAGCACTACTCATGAGAGCGTCTGCGGCAACATTCAATCCCACATGTTTCATAGCTGTCAGAGCTCTAACACCTGATATAGCCGCTGCCCAAGCTAGTTCCATAGCAACTTTCTCATTGATAGACCACTCAACATATATACCCAGATCCTCTGCAACCTCCTCTATAGATCCTATGATCTCGGAGGAGGGGGTTCCGGGATATGCTGTAGCAACACTCACGCCAGCCTCTATAGCTCCTCTAGCAATAGCCTCGTTGCCCAACATGAGAACTTCTACATCTCTTAAGTTAATTGTTTCCTTTAGTATGAAACCCACCCTTCCATAGAATAATTTATAGATAGACGTAATAAGGCTAACCCGATAACTAGGATCAGAGAGTTTGTTAAATAACTCAATAACGGTCTATTATCTCGTTGATTAGCTCTATAGCACCGCTAACACCTATAGAGATCGATGAATCGATCTTTTTTATCTCATTATTAATATTCTTAAGCTCTCTACTAATCTCTAGCAACTCTTCTAAAGATTCTCTCTCCATGAGTCTTGAAAGTCTATCCGATAAAACCTCCATATAGGCTATGTATCTCTCTACTAGTCTTAGAATTGTTTGTAAGTTTCTCTCCTCGCCTCCGCTCATATAGATTCTTCTGATCAATCTCTCTCTTAAGATTCTGAGTCTAACTAGACTCTTATTTAGCTCGACCAAAGCTCTGGCAATCTTAAGTCTATTTCTACCACTATACATATTCTTATTTAACTGCTATCGTGATAAACTCTTAAAAATATTACTTAGTCCTAAAAAGTTATCTAGCTGGCAGACTCTATCTCTAGCCTCTAATCTGAGAGCTCGAGAAACAAAGACACCAATGATATCATTACTTCTCTCCGAATACCTCTTCATACTTCTCTTTAGGCAATATAACTCTCGCGCCTCTAGAGGCCTCGTGTCTCTTCTTCTCTTCTCTCTCCCTCTGTTTCTTCTTCCACTTGTAATGATGTGTATCTCTCAGACCTCTGCTAGTTAGCAAACCTCTCATTCTTCTGCCGGCCATAGTCTTACCTCTAAACACTCTACCTCTCTGCGATGGATGTGTGATCCATTTGATATCAGGATCAGACTTAATAGCGGGATGATGAGGGTCTACTAGTATGACTTCATACCATTTGTACTGGCCATCTTCAGCTACATAATAGCTTCCTAAGACCTCTAGATTTTTATATCTTCTCGCCGCCGTCTCCTCAGCTATTAATTGAAGACTCTTTTCTGGAGCATACCCGTACACACCCATTCTCTTAGGCCTCCTACCTTTATTAGGTCTCGGTCTCTCTCTACCTCCCTTAGACACTCTCACTCTAACTATCACAAAACCCTGTTTAGCTTTGTAGCCGATAGCTCTAGCTCTATCAAGTCTTGTAGGATGTTCTATTCTCTTAACAACAGGATCTCTTCTCCACTCAATTAGTCTCTCTCTATACAAGCTCTTAAGCTCATTCTCATCTCTATTCTTCCACATCTCAGCCATGTAACTATACACGGATCTGCCCATCAAGACACCGTGACTTCTAATTTAATGCTATAGATAAGTAGCTTATAAGCAGAAATCTAGTATTATAATTGATGATGAGAGTAGCTCGCAATTAACGAATGGTGAGTAACCTCGATCCCTCTGACCGCTCAACGCTTCTCCACGTCTAGATCGCATAAAATCTTCTTATTCTCAGACTCTCTAACACCTCTCACAACCAGCTCGAGAGGTTTCTCAAATATAGGTCCATCAAATACTAGAGTGTGATACTCGCCATACTCACCAGCGATATCCACATCTCTAGGCAGAGATCTTACTAGATCATGGTTCAACTCTCTACATATATAACTCCTATCTAGCTTACTCGAATCGACAGCTACGACCAGAGCTTTAAATCCTAGATCGATGAATCTGTTCACCACCTCCGCGCTACTCATACTTATCAGAGGAAAAACCGCCTCTAGATCTATTTTAGCTAATAGTTTTCTCTTGAATTCTATCATATCTTCTATATGAATATCGCCAAAAACAACACCTTCTACCTTAAGCAACTCTTTGAGCCTACTCAACTCTCTGATCATGATCTCTTCGTAGATCCTGGTAGGAGGAAGATCTTTTGGCAGACCTATCTCATATAGAGGTTCTCGAATTCTTCTGATCTGCTCTCTCAGGATATGTAAAGAGATTCCATGTCCTGAAACAGTATTAGTAGAGAGATCTATAGTTGTTATGAATCCTCTTACATCAAGTTTAAGCACGTGTTTAACCATGTAAAATGCTAGAGCTGAATCTTTTCCAGAACTCCAAGAAACTAAAACTCTCATAAAAGACCAAAACTATTGTCTCGCGTTTAATTCCTCAACAACTATCCTATAACTCTCAGGAAGCTTAGCTCTGGCTCTTCTCAACGCTTCTATCGCAATATCAATGTGTGTTTTATCTAGCACGTAGACATCTATTATTATGTCTCCTGGATACACGTAAGAACCTGTGCCGATAGGCTTGCCAAAAGCTCTTCTCATACCTTCTTGAAGTCTATCAGCTCCTGCGAAAGCAAGCATCTTATTCTCTCTAATCACCTGGTGAGGATACTTTCTTATGACAAAGAAATACTTGTCCTCGCCGATATACTTGCTAAGATATCTATGTGCTGCTGTTCTAGCGGCTTCTAGAGCGTTATGTCTTATAAGTATGTTTTTCTCAGCTACAAGTCTAATCGCGTAGAGATACTTATTACGAGGATTACCCATTGTAAACTTTGTTATCTTCGGAGGTGGGATACCGTCTATATACTCTCTCCTAGTATAAGCTGGCTTCTTTCTCTTAGTATAACATCTAGCTGGTCTCAGAGGCATTCTAGACAGCACTCAAATCATTTTAGAAGAAGCAGGTATATAAGCTTGCTACGTAGCGACCGTCTCTCGGCAGATAACTCGACTTCTTCTCTACTATAAAGAACTGGATCTAGGTTTGAAAGAATGCTTAGCCTCTACAGGGAGTCTTTTTAACGTTTTTCAAGTCTAATCGCGTATATGATACATGAAAACCAACACTTAAGATCTCTTGGAGAGAATACGAATATTCTTGACAAGATCTTTAAAAGATCTTTTAATCTGATCTGTGTTAACACACTCTCTCTAATATACATGTAATCTTTCACATGTCTTGGAGCGTATAGTAGAGACATAATTGGTACTACAGTGCTCATGTAGAATAACTCGATAACATACGAGAACATGTTATTAGGCTTGTAAAAGTCTAGTACGACTATTTTTTTAGACACTCTTCTAAAATTAATAAGAGTACTCACAAGATCTCTTACATCTCTTAGCATGAATGCTGATATAACAGTATCAATCGAATCATCTCTAAAAGGCATGTGCTCAGCAAATCCCTGAACTATGTCTGTATAGAGTGAGCCTCTATATCTCTTCCACAAGATATTTAGATAAGAATCTAGTGGTTCTACAAAAACATATATAGGCACTCTACCAGTCTTCCTATGGATCACCGCTAATGCTTTTTCTAGATAAGAATACATTATACCCGTACCCGCTCCTATATCAATGATCTTCAGCCCTATAGCTCTATCTCTCACATAAGATCTGAAGATTCTATCCATTCTAAGAGTTACAGCTCTACTCATTCTGTCATACACGCTGGCTATTCTCTCTAGGGAGCTTATGATTCCTTCTAAGAGTTTATCTGTTTTAAAATCTCTCACCGAAGAGTAGTATTGAGAGAGATTTTTATCTTAATAGAGGATTTTGAAAATTAGGTGTTTGAAGATTGTATGATGTAAGACTTGAAAATGTTCACAAACTATTCGGATCTAGGATTGTGCTAGATAATATCTCTCTAAGAATCCCTAGAGGAACTATATTTTGTATCGTGGGACCTAATGGAGCTGGCAAGACTACAATGCTGAGAATCATATCAACATTAATGAGACCGAGCAGAGGAGAAGTGTACATACGCGATCTGAGAGTAGATTATAGCAATATTAGCAGTCTTATAGAGATTAGAAAGATGATCTCTTACTTACCCGAAGAAGCTGATACTTACTCGAGATTGACAGGATTAGAATATCTTAGATTTTTCGCGGAGATCCACAATGTGAAGGAGGAGGAGGTGGAGTTTGGAGTGAGACTCTCAGGATTGTCTAGAGAGGTGCTGAATAAGAAGACTGGCACATATAGCAAGGGTATGAGAAGAAGATTAATGTTAGCTAGAACTCTAATGATAAAACCGCAGATAGCCATATTAGACGAGCCTACCTCAGGGCTAGATGTTTTTTCCGCAGTAGGTCTAAGAGAAGTAATAAAGCACTTCTCTTCTACTCTAGGTAGAACTATTATTCTTTCAACACATAATATGTTGGAAGCAGAGGATCTGTGCCATCATATAGCTTTGTTAAATGAGGGAAGAATAATTTTCAGCGGAACTCCTGTTGAGATAATTACAAAAACTTCTTCAGAGAATCTCGAGGAGGCTTTTGTAAAGCTGGTTAAGGTGAGTAGTAGTGCTAAGACCTCTTAGAGCTGTGTTTAAGAAAGAGTTCTTAGAGTTAGTGAGAGACTATAGAACTCTTCTAATGCTCATCTTCATGCCGGTGATATCAATGCCTCTGATAGGTTTTATGATGATATCTTTTCAACAGCTGGGAGTTCCTAGCATAGAGATAGTAATACTAGATCATAGTCATGGAACCTTAGGAAACAACACATATAACGTAAGCTGGCTGACAGATTTCATGAGATCTTTTCTGGAAGGTAGGGGTGCGAGAGTATATATAAATACTTCTGTGAATAAGCCGATAGACCTAATGTTAATAATCCCAGATAAATTCTTAGAGAATCTCACCTCACTAAATAGACAGGCAATATTAGAGATGTATCAAGTTCCAGGCTCTTCTAACGCTAATAAAGCTCTAAACGAGATCTATTCTATGATTCAGGAGCTCTCTAACTATTTCTCAGATCTCAAAATCAAGTATATAAGTGATCTAGCCGGTGTTAGAGAGATAAATATTCAAGCTATCAAGAATCCTGTGACCATACTATCAGTAGGCTACATAGCTCCTTCGGGGGTTGAGATAAGCCCTCTGGAAGCTTGGAGAATATTTATCGCTAGAATGCTGGCATTTTCACTTATTTTTGTCGCCACACCAGCCACTACATATGTTATAGACTCTATTCTAGGAGAGAAAGAGAGGAAGACACTAGAGATCCTACTCTCAACACCTATAAAGAGATCTCATATGATCCTTGGCAAACTATTCGCTAGTTCATTAGTCGGGCTAATAGCTGCTATAATGGATGTAATAGCTGTGATAATATTTTTCATGATACTATCACAGAGTCTAGGAGGAGCAACACTCATACTAGGTGTAGATCTGTTGGTGGTGACAGGTCTTGTTGTGTATCTAATAGTTCTATCCACTCTATCACTATCTCTTCCTATCATTGTGAGATCGTCTACTATTAGAACTGCTCAGATAGCCTCTTCAATTATCACCATACTATCAAGCCTGATCTATTTGTCAACGCTATTCTTAGACTACTACTCTCTACCTAGAAACTTTCTCTACCTCTTACTACTGGTTCCTTACACTGCTAGCATAATAGCGATTCAGATGTATTCTTTCGGCGACCTATTAGCTTCTACCATAGCTCTGCTTATAATGATAATATTCTCAGCAATCTTGATTCTTATATCTACATATATTATAGATGAAGAGAAGATGCTTATGAAACCTATTTGAAAAAAGATTATTTACCAAAGATCTCTCTGTCTCTAAGCGAGTGTGTATACTCCTCTTTCAACTCTCTTTACTAAACCCTTCTTAAGAAGTCTATTTAAAGCTCCTCTCACGGTGTTATAGTTTAATCCTGTCACTTTGCTAATCTCTTTCGGTGTCATTCTATTCTTTCCTTTTAAAGCGTCTAGAATTTTCTGCGTGCTACTCATATGATCACCATATAGAATCAGATCTTAAAAAGCTTATAAATATTACTCTCTGATCCAGCGATTCCTAGAGAGATATCTGTGCTAGATAGAAGGAAGGTGTGGTGACGTATAATAGAGATATAAGCTATTAAAACACTATGATACTATGGATAAGTGTAATTGGTGTAGGTGGGCTTAGTGGAATTTGAAATTCTGTTTCTAAGTCGTGGAGGGCAGGGAGCTGTCACCGCTTCTAGGATTCTCGCCGAGACGCTAATCTACGAGGGATTCTATGCGCAGGCTATACCTGAGTTTGGTCCTGAGAGGAGAGGTTCTATAGTGAGAACTTATATCAGAGTTTCAAATAATCCTATAAAAACTCACGAGATGATTAGAAATCCCGGACTTGTAGTTATATTCTCCAAGGGGATACTCCACAACATAGATCCTAAGAGCTATATCACTATCGATACTGATGTTCTTATCAACTCTACCACGCCGGAGAGACTGGGGAGAAGAACTTTTATCGTAGACGCGACAGGCATAGCTTTGAAAACAGGTCTTGTCATAGCTGGGTGGCCTGTTGTGAATACGGCTATCCTAGGATCTTTGTCTAGGATAACAGGTCTATATAGAATAGAGACACTTAAAGATACTCTGAGAAATTATTTCAAAGGAGACTATCTGAGCAAGAATATAGAGGCGGCTAGACTAGCCTACGAGAATACTATTGAGGTGAAGTGAGTGACAACTCTACGCGTTGTTAAGAAAACAGATACAGATATAGATCCTTCTAGATATCTTGTTTCAAGACCGTCTTATGGAGCCGCTGGTAGAACTGGTTTGTGGAGAGTCTTAAGACCAGTCGTTAACTTGGATAAGTGTATCGACTGTGGTATATGCTTCTTATACTGTCCAGAAGACGTGATCGACTGGGAGAGAGGTTCTAAAGTGAGAATAGATTACAATTATTGTAAGGGATGTGGTATTTGCGCCTCAGTATGCCCTGTAAAGGCTATTGAGATGATTCCTGAGAGTGAGGTGTGAGATTGATGAAGAGAATTAAGACAGCTATGATTGGAAACCACGCGGTCGCACAAGCTGTTAAAATGGCTCGTGTTAAGTTTATTGCTGCATATCCTATAACACCGCAGACTGTAATCGTTGAGAGACTAGCCGAGATGGTGGAGAGGAGAGAGCTTGAGGCCGAGTTTGTAAATGTAGAATCAGAATTCGCAGCGTTAAGCGCTACTATGGGAGCGGCGATGGCTGGTGTGAGAGCTTTCACAGCCACCTCTTCTCACGGGCTACTCTATATGTATGAGATGATCTGGTGGACGGCTGGGGCTCGAGTCCCTGTTGTTATGGCAGTAGTCAATAGAGCTATAGGTCCTCCATGGAATATTCACGTGGATCACAATGACATATTGACTATGAGAGACAGCGGATGGATCATATCAATGGCTGAGAATGTTCAAGAAACATTTGATCTCGTGATTCAAGCGTATAGAATTGCCGAAGACTCGAGAGTGCTTCTTCCAGTCGCTGTAGGGTTGGAGGGATTTATCTTAAGTCATACAGCTGAGTATATCGAGATACCAGAGCAGTGGGAGGTAGATTCTTATCTACCTACAAGAGATCCTGACAAGCCATACAGATTTAGACCTGGAGAGAGATTCACGTTAGGAGGCCTAGGATCTGATGAGAATCATATGATGCTTAAAGTTGCCGCGGCGAGAGCCATGATCAATGCGGAGAGAGTTATAGAAGAGGCGGATAGAGAGTTTAAAAAGATCTTTGGCAGAGAGTATGGAGGGCTTGTAGATAAGTATAGAGTAGAAGATGCTAAATACATCGCTATTTCAACCGGAAGCTGGTCTGGCACTATAAAGAAATCTATAGATCTTCTGAGAGACGAGGGCTACCCAGTAGGGCTTCTGAGACTGAGATTCATAAGACCATTTCCATCTCTCGAAATATCAAAACACTTAGCCGGAGTCAGAGGTGTCATTGTTTTTGATAGAGATATATCTCTTGGGAGAGGAGGGGTTATAGCTACCGAGACATATCCTTATATAGATAAGGCTACTTCTTTCTGGGGGGTGATAACAGGCTTAGGAGGTGTAGATGTCTCGTCTAGAGAGTTTGCAGATATAATAGAATCATTTGTTTCAGAGGTGGAGCAGAACGGCTTCACTAGAAGAGATCAAGTGTTTTATCTAGGTAATGAGGTGTTTGAATTATGAGTGTGAGAATAAGAATTGATCAGATCCCGAAAGAAAAGTATTCGCTACCAGGTAACGCAGCGTGTCAAGGATGCCCGCATCTCATAGGCCTTAAGATCCTTGGGAAAGTGTTCAGAGGAGAATTAACTCTCGTAGTTCCAGCTGGATGCACCTCTATAATACCAGGCTATCACCCTTATAGCTCGTTAGACATGAGAGTTATACACGTACCATTCGCGTCAGCCGCAGCAGTTGCAGGAGGTATTTCGAGAGCTTTCAAAATTAGAGGAGAGGAACTAGGGCCTGTGGTAGTGTGGGCTGGAGATGGAGCTACATTTGACATAGGTTTTGCAACACTCTCAGGCTCTGCTGTTAGAGATGATAATATAATATACATAGTGTCTGATAACGAGGCTTATATGAACACTGGTATTCAGGCCAGCGGATCTACTACTTATGGTGCCAGAACCACTACAACCCCTGTTTTGGGTAAGAGAGATAAGAAGAAAGAGATTGATCTGATAATGTTAATGCATAAGATACCTTACGTAGCCACGGCTAGTGTTGCCTTTCCGCTAGATCTTTATGAGAAGCTGGTGAGAGCTTCAAAGATTAAAGGTTTCAGATTCATTCACTTACACTCGCCATGCCCTCCTGGATGGAGATTTGATGATGATAAAACAGTTGAGGTAGCTAGACTAGCTGTAGAGACGGGCGCTTGGATCTTATTCGAGTTTGCAGAGGGTAGACTCACTATAAGTCCTAACAGCAGACCTTACATAGATAAGTCTAGAAGAAGACCTCTCAAGCAATATCTAGAGTTGCAGGGAAGATTCAGGGGTGTGACGGAGGAGGATATAAAAATAATTGAAGAGATGATCGATGAGAATTGGAGAATCATAGAGTTTTTATCCAGGATCTATTCAACGTGATACTTGAGTATAGTAAAATTCAAATACTCTACTTACAAAGACCTATTTTAGAAGGATAAGGTCTATAGATAATGAGTAAGAGAGATATTAGTAGCGTAAAAAAACTTACACCCTCAGATCTCTGTAAAGATCCGTGTATAGCTATTATAGCGGAGAAGCCTAGAGCTGCTCACAAGATAGCACAAGCGCTAGGCTCTTTCAGAAGAATAATGCTCAACGGCATACCTATATACACGCTTAGCATAGATAGCAAAAACATTGTCATTGTCCCCTCAGCCGGGCATCTCTTCACTCTCTCAACCAATGATAAAGGTTATCCTGTGTATAACTACGCTTGGGTTCCCAGACATCTTGCAGAGAGAGGTTATGAGCATTTAAAGAAGTATCATCTAGTGCTACCGCAGATTCTTAAGAAAGCCTCATTATACGTTAACGCGTGTGATTATGATATAGAGGGGTCCGTGATCGGTTTCATGATAATAAAGAGTTGGGGAGACATTTCTAGGGCTAAGAGAATGAAATTCTCAACATTGACTAGAGAAGATATATTAAGGAGTTTCTACAATCTAGAGCCGTTAGACTTTAACATGGTTGAGGCTGGGCTGGCGAGACACGAGTTAGACTGGATCTGGGGTATTAATATTTCGAGAGCACTCACAGATCTCTATAGCAGAAGAGGAGAGAAAAAGGTTTTAAGCGCTGGGAGAGTACAGACACCTACTCTGTATGAGGCTCTCAACAAGTATATTGAGAGAGAGACTTTTGTGCCAGAACCTCTGTACAGGATCAGTTTAAAAGGTGTGTATAGAGAGAGGGTTATAGATTTTGAAGAGCTAAACGAGCCTTTCAGAACTAAACTAGATGCTGAGAGATTTAGAATAGAGTCGCTCAAAAAAGGTTTTATAGAGATTGTAGAGAGTAGTCAGAAAGAACTTAGACTCAGACCACCACACCCATTTAATTTAGGTGATCTACAGTTAGAAGCCTATGATATATATAAGATCTCGCCGAGCGAGGCGTTAAGCGTTTTAGAAGACTTATATTTAGAAGGCTTGATAAGCTATCCTCGAACTAATAGTCAGAAACTCTCTGACAAAATAGATCATAGAGAGATTATCAAGAACCTATCTAGAATATCTGATTATAGAGAGTTTTCTGAAGAGCTACTCAAGAAAAAAACTCTAAAACCTAATAATGGCGATAAAGAAGATCCTGCACACCCAGCTATATATCCGACGGGAGAGACGCCTAGAAAGAGGTTGAGCGATAAACATGCAAAATTATACGATCTTATAGTGAGAAGATATTTGGCTACGTTCAGCGATGATGCTGTAATTAGAGAAGTGACTCTAGAAGGCTGTGTTTTGCAGAGATGTTTTAGAGCTAGTGGCAGAGTTATCGTTAGCGAGGGATGGCTCAGGATATATAGTTTCTACAGTCTTCGCGAGAAAGAAGTACCTTACGTAGCTAGAGGAGTCTCAATACCTATAAGCGAGATTAAGATAGTGAAGAGCTATACTAAGCCTCCGAAACTTTATAATAGAGCAACATTGCTCAAATGGATGGAGAGAGAGAATATAGGCACCGAATCTACTAGAGCTGAGATAATAGAGACTCTATTTAGAAGAAAATACGTCTCTGGGAGAGAGTTGAAAGTGACATCGTTAGGCATAGAAGTCGTAGATCTATTGGAAAAATATTTTCCAGAGCTACTCTCAACAGAGTTGACTAGAGAGTTTGAGCGGCAGTTAAACGAGATACTCTATGGTAGGAAGAGGAGAGAAGAGGTTGTTAAAGAGGCTATAGAGGTAATCGATAGATTGATAGAGAGATTTGTAAATGAAGTGATCTATGTTAAGAGTTACTCAGAGCCTAGAGAAGATAACAAATGTAAGATCTGTAGATTCGCCAGAGACCCCTCTAGCGAGCTAGGCTTCTGTAAGATTCATGAGAAAGCTTATCAAAATCTAATAAGATCTTATGAGACTTGGAGAAATGATAATTATGAGTGGAGTGAGTATCTATCTAAGATCAAAAATAGTAGGTTAACAGGGGTATTTGTTAAAGAAGTAATAAAGTTTCTAGAGGGTAGAGAGTGAGAATTTAATATGAGTCTAAAGAGGAGATATATAGCTTTTATCTCTTCACTCACGTCTTCCATAGCTCTCTTAACAGCTCTCTATATCCTATACACCTCTCGTAATGATCTTGAGATGTTCTACATCGTATCTATATTGTTAGGAGTCGAATATGTTTTATATATAACTTTAATGCCTCTAGATCTTATAGTAGCTAGTCTTCCTGCCACAATTATCATCTCGTGGCTTATGTATCTCAGAGCAGGTTCTAAGTATCTTCTACTAACACTAGATCCTTTGTTCACCATATTATTCTCTCTGTTACTAGTCACACCAGCGCTGTATAAGACCAGGTCAAAAGTTAAACCTCCTCTTCTAATAATCTCTAGGAGTAATATATCTCACCTTATAGATCATGTGAAGTCTCATACATATGATCTCTTGCTAGATCTAGGATTGACTCTTACGATAGTTTCTCTAATTAACCTCTCTATATGCCCTATTACGTTGATCTTACAGAATTTCTGTAGAGATCGCTTTAACGTTATCTTGTACTTCTCTGGAACTATAGTCTCGTCTCTTATGATCTCTACTACTAGAAAAAGAATCTTTTTACTGATCACATTATTTTCCTGGAGTACACTCCCCCTAGCCTATTATCTCTACACTCTATATGAAACTCCTAAGCCCTCATATTTAGAGAGAGGAGAAGTTGAAGAGATAAGAGGTCTAATAATAAGAGTTCAGTCTACCGCTACTCTCTATAACAAACCTTATTATATCGAGCTGAGCACCGGCTTCTCACCTCACATAATCATACTAGGCTCTACTGGGGCTGGTAAGACTCTTCTATGTAAAAAAATTCTCTTAAGCATGATTCGAGAGAAGATGAGAGTTGTAGTAATAGATCTTAATGGAGAGTATAGAGATCTAGGGGTCAAACGTGTGAGAATAGAGAATATCTTAGGTGGCATAATAAGAGAGGTTTTTAGCAGTAGAGAATCGCTAGAGGATTTCATTGACGCTATGAAAAGTATATTTAGATTAGGACCTATACAAGTATCACAACTCACAGAGTTATTACAAGAGTTTATACTACAATCTAGAGAACCTAAGGATCTAATTTCTTACTTGGAGAGGAAGATAAGCGAGAGTAAAGATTCCGGTGATGAACGTGTTCTGAGAAGTCTGATACCATATTTTAAACTGATCTTGGAGTATGTGCAGGGTGAGAGTACAGAAGAGAGATTAGATCTAGAGGAATCGGTAATTGTAGATCTAGAGAAGATAAGATCTAACTCTTACCTCATAGAAATCTCTTCATATTACGTGATAAGATACATATGGCATAGAATTAGAGAGAAAGGCTTTAGCGACAGAGTAAAATATGTACTAGTAGTAGATGAGGCTCACAATATTCTCAGAGGAAAAACCCAAGATCTCATATTACAGATTTTCAGAGAATCGAGAAAATACGGCTTTGGAGTTATATTAATAACTCAACAATTAGACGAGAGAATAGTAGATCTCATAAATAACACGGGTAGGATAATAGTAATGAAGATCATAGATCCAAAGACTATTGATATGTTAAGAAATATGATACGAGAATCAGAAGAGCTTGTAGAAGAGGTTAAGAGTTTGAGAGAATTAGAATTTATATCTCTAGAACTGACTGGTGCGAGAAGAGTGATTAGAGGTAGAATAATCGTGTGAATCCCCGGCTACGTGTATAATTGCACAATGCCGCCGGCGGGATTCGAACCCGCGACCCCCGGATTTCTCAGTCTACCGTATGAGTCCGGTGCTCTACCAGCTGAGCTACGGCGGCACCATAATTAATTATCTGTTTAAGAATTTAAGGATTAAGAATCAATACAGTCAACGTCTCTTAGTACAACTCCTTCTTCAAAGATCTCTCAAGAGTCTTAGAAGATCTAATAAGAGTTGTGTTGAGAGACTAACTATTAAAGTGCTAAGCTAATTAGATAATACGTTGTAAATCTACTCGAGCCGATTCTATTCTTTCGTCTCTCTATCTATGAGGGCTATATTATAAGCAGTATAAAGACTAATTAAAACAGTGAAATGTTTTAGACGCTTTGATCAGTAGACAGTTTAGTGATCCTATCTATCAGAATCATATTTAATAGAACAGAATTATTTAAGCAGGTCTAGCACTTCTCTAAAATGTTTAAAATATGATCTGCAGGAAATCAATCTTGGGTTCGTGTTTTATTATGATGAAAACATAGTTTATAAATTCCTTTATCATAATAATTCCTTGGTGAATAATTTGATAACCATAATAGGCTCTGGTAGAGTTGGCACAGCCGCAGCTCTATATATAACATATGAAGAATTAGATGACGTACTACTCTTAGACATAATTCCTGGGAGACCTCAGGGAGAGGCTTTAGACTTATCTCACGCACTCTCTATCCTAGGTAAAAATGTGAGAGTATATGGTTCAAACGATTTTAAAGATATGAGTGGCTCAGATATAGTTCTCGTCACCGCAGGATTTCCTCGAGGGCCTGGCATGACGAGAGAACAGCTGGTTGAGAAGAATGCTGAGGTTGTAAGAGACATTGCTAAGAAGGTGGCTGAGTACGCTCCTAAAGCTCCTGTAATAATAACTACCAATCCTCTTGATTCAATGGTCTACGTGTTCTACAAGGCAAGTAAGTTTCCGAGAAACCAAGTCATGGGTTTCAGCGGCGTGTTAGACTCTGGCAGAATGAGATACTATATAGCGTCAAGACTTGGTGTAGCTCCTTCAAGCGTTGAAGCTGTGGTCATCGGTCAGCATGGAGAGAAGATGCTCCCACTGCCGAGATTAAGTTCTGTTGCAGGAAATCCTCTCAGAAGATTCTTAGGCGAATCAGAGATCCAACAAGTGGTAAATGACACTATAAAAGCTGGAGCCAAGATCATTGAGTTGAGAGGCTATAGCTCTTCCTACGCTCCAGGAGCTGGCTTGATGTTGATGGCCAAGGCTATTAAGAGAGACGAGAAGAGAATCTTCCTAACTAGCGTGTGTCTCGAGGGTGAGTATGGATTGAGAGACATATGCGTTAACGTGCCCGCAGTACTAGGTAGAGGAGGGGTTGAGAAAGTAATAGAACTAGAATTAACACCTGAAGAGAGGAAACTGTTCGAAGAATCAGTCAAGGCTATTAGAGATAATATAGCTCAAGTACCCTCTAAATACTTCGAGTAGAGAAGTCTCTGTCTTCTAATAATGTTTTTTAATTCTTGTCGTTAAGAATATAGTATGTGAGGAAAAGATGAGTTTTAGGATAAAGAAGCTACCTAAAGACGAGAAAGACATGCAAGAGATAGTGAGAGAGATCCAAGAGAGAGAGGCTGTGGAAGAGTCTCACGAGCATGAAGAGGCTCATCATCACCACCATGAAGCTCACGAGCATTATCATGAGATGCCGACAGGGATCTCTCCTGAGCTGATAGATGCTATAGCGCATTTGATGGAACATCAATTGAGTGAATTGGCTCAGATTAGTGAGAGAAGCTCTAGAATCTCTAGATCTTTAGATGATCTCATGCAGTCTGTAGATGAGGTGAAAGAGTTACTGAGAGCATTAATAAAGCTTCAATTAGCCGCTCTAACAGATAATAGAGAGATCAAGAAAAAGATTATAGAGAGTGTTACACAAGTATTATAGGGTCTGGATTGCCAGAGATCAAGAGATTTGAAGTGATTCAAATACCCATACCAGAGGGAGTTAATGTAATAATTGGCCACTCACACTTTATAAAGACAGTAGAAGACCTCTATGAAGCGCTGATCACCTCAGTTCCTAACATAAGATTTGGAATAGCGTTTAACGAAGCTAGTGGTAAGAGGCTTGTTAGAGTTGATGGAAATGATGAGGAGCTAATGAAAATAGCCAGTGAGACAGCTCTAAAAGTTGGTGCAGGGCATTTCTTCATAATCTATATTAGAAACGCGTGGCCAATCAATGTTTTGAATAGATTGAAAGAAGTTCAGGAAGTTGTGAGAATATTTGCAGCAACGGCAAATCCTCTTCAAGTCATAGTTGCAGAGACAGATCAAGGACGCGGAGTTATAGGTGTGGTAGACGGCTACACGCCGCTAGATGTGGAGAGAGAAGAAGATGTTAACGAGCGAAAACACTTTCTGAGAAGAATCGGTTATAAGAGGTAGACTTAGATCTCGCAGAAAGCTGTTAAAGTAGATGTAGTCTTGATGAATAGAATCTTATTCTCCAACGAATTGCTGGATATAGAGCTTTTAACACCTCTAGAGATTCACAAGGATCTAGACCTAGAGCTCGGCGATAAGATACTAGAAGACTCAGACTTAGAGAAGAGTGTTGAGAAAGTTCTCTCACTCTATAACAAAACACACTATGCCCTTGCCATAGTGAGTATTAGAAGAGATAATAGGGTGGTCAGTTACATCTACACTTCTAGAAAGCCTTCGAAGACTATCTATAGATTTGTAGAGATACCCGCAAGAATCTTCTCAATAGGCATGATTTGTAATATCAATGAAGATATAGGTAGAGATTCAGAGACTCGTGAAAGAGAGATAGAGATAAAGAGTGATTATATCAAGTGGATAGAACTGTCTGACAAAGAGTACTATATATTCGATGGAGACTTTAGAATTAGAGATGCGAGCTGTAGTGTGCTCTTGTTTAAAACAGATAGAGGTACTAGAATCTTTATTCTAGAGAGAGAAGAATCTCTTGTGAAAACTAAGATAAAGACCGAGAAAAAGACAAAGATCAAGAGGAGGAGAAGGAGGGAGAAGTGAGCATTTCTATCTAATAATCAGAGCTAATATGGCTTTTTGAGTATGTAACCTGTTCTCAGCTTGATCCCATACTATGCTTTGAGATCCATCGATCACTTCGTCTACAACTTCTTCTCCTCTGTGAGCTGGTAGACAGTGCATGAATACAGCTGTTGTTTTTGCTAGTTTCATCAGCTTCTGATCCACTCTGTAGGGCTCCAGATCCTTTAATCTTTTTTCTCTCTCACTCTCTTGACCCATTGAGACCCAGACATCTGTATATATCACGTCAGCATTTAAAGCCGCCTTTTTGGGGTCGTCTGTTATGTTTATACTACCACCTGACTCTTCAGCATATTTATAAGCTTTATCTAGGATGTACCTAGCAGGCTGATACCCGGGAGGTGTCGCGATCCAAAAATCAACTCCTAACATCGAACCTATAGCGAGAAGACTATTAAGCACATTATCACTCCCGTCTCCTATGAAAGCTATCTTAAGACCTCTGAACCTTCTAAACTTCTCGTAGATTGTAAAGAAATCAGATACTGCCTGGATAGGGTGTTCTTCGTCGCTCAAGCCATTTATGATTGGTATAGTAGAATATCTGGCCATCTCCTCTAACACACTCTGTTTATATACTCTGGCAACGATGCCATCTAGATATCTACTTAACACTCTCGCAGTATCAGCGACAGTCTCTCCTCTGCCAAGCTGAAGTTCGTTCCAAGACATGTATATGGCGCTCCCCCCAAGCTGTGTCATAGCAACTTCAAAACTAACTCTAGTTCTCGTACTAGGCTTCTGAAATATCATGCCGAGAATTCTCCCTGGTAGAATATTGATCACTCTCTCTCCTGCATAATATCTAGATTTGAGTATAGAGGTTGTCTCGAATATGGTGTATAACTCTTCTAGATTCAGATCTAGTGCAGAGATTATACTCTTACCCTTCATGAGCCTCATACCACCACCACATCTCAGAAGCCTTATTACATGTTCTAACCACAACTTTTATCTTTTAACAGGTTCGGTATAGTGACACTTACCACAATACCAGCGCTCGCCACCGCCATCTTTGTAATATCCCATCACTGAGCCACATCTCTTACATATCTTATTCTTCAGTCTTATCCTATCACCCTCTATGATATAGAGAGAGGATCTGAATCTCTTCTTCTCAGACATGTGCTCACCTACTTCTTTTCTCTACTCTTCTTCTCAGGAGCACCTCTTACAAGAATATACTCAGGCTCATATTTTTTAAGAGTCTCTATATCCCTATATATTCTAGCTATTACTCTCGAGCTTCCTCTACCATAGCTAGTGTCTATTCTTCGAATAACGATAAGATCTTTATTCACGCTATAGATCTTTGACAAAGCGTCTTTTACAAACTCTCTAGAAGGCGTCCCCTGCCCCACATGCTCTATTCTAGCCTCTATCTCTAGTCTCTTTAAGACTTCATTGTCTTTCTCTCTTGTGATAAACAAAATATTCTTCTCATCTAACTTAAGACTCTTAACGGGGCTACCAGCTCTCTCCATAGACTCTCATCCGGTTATTTTAATCTTAAAAACTCTTAAGACTAAACTATTGATGACAAGATCAGCTCTTTATCTCTATATGAATCTCTATTGTGGACACTCTAACTAGTCTCCCATCTTGTGTTTTAACCTGGTCACTTCCTATATCAATCTTCTTTATCTCAACTCTGTCCTTTAAGAATCTGTGTCTTAAAATTTCAACTACATCGACAGCTTTTTTAATAGCCCTACCTCTAGCTTTTAACACTATTGATGTGAGACCCTGGCTATTCATTTGAAGTACTGCTAATACATAGTTCATCACAGGCTTCTTTCCTACTAGCACTGTGTTAACCGATGGAGGTGGCTGAGTGGCCATATTCAATCTCCTCAGATACTCACTTAAGATAGTTTATAAAGATTTATAGGTCTCTTCTTCTGAAGAGTTCGGCTCTTCTCAGTTTAGAGAGTCTAAAAACTAGTTCTTGAACTCTATACCCCCCGATCATTCCTTGAGATACTTATAGAAGTGCTAGAGATGATAAATTGAACTTTATATAGGTTTCTACGGATAGATTTTGGAGAGCAAGTATGAGAATAGCTATAGGTTCAGACGATCTGTATCCTGTGGCTCTGTTCTTGAAAGACTACCTAGCCAAGAGGGGGTTCGAGCTAGTTTTGATAGGCTCTTTAAAGACGGGAAAACCAGAGCCGTGGCCTCAGGTAGGGTTTGAAGTAGGATCATTAGTAGCTAGAAGAGAAGTTGATTTCGGAATAGTAATATGCTATACCGGCACAGGAGTATCTATAGCGGCAAACAAGATTAAGGGGGTTAGAGCAGCCCTGGTCTTCGACGCGCAGACAGCTAGAGGCGCCAGACTGTGGAATGATGCCAATGTGCTAGCTCTCAGCGGTAGACTAACAACACCTGAAGTGGGTAAGGAGATAATTGAAGCATGGCTCGAGACGAGAGATATAGATGCTAGCGAGAGGATTAATATAGAGATGCTTAAGAAATTTGATGAAGAGAGATGTTAAACTGTCTCTGATAAAACTTTTCTCACGATCTCTCTTAGATCCTCGTCTAGATTCTCTAGCCGAGATGGTTTAAGTTTTTTTGTTCTAACTCTCTTTATATCGCCTCGAACCCAAGAATCGTATATCTTCTCACAATTGCCATGATTATTACAAGAGTTGTCTATGAAATCTTTTATTCTATTAAAAGCTTCTTCATCGCTCAAGCTTAGCACGTTTACTAGATATGGTGTTAATACCTTGAGAATAAATCTCTTTCTACCATCGGGCAACCCTCTAGTTATAACTCTCTCGATCCACTCGTACCTCTTCTGATCTTTCTTTCTACCTACTTTGATCTCTGAGCTCATCTTCTCAATAAATTCATCTATATAACCTATACACTCGCCGCTCAGCTCTTTATTGCATAGTTTTTTAATCCTATTTAAGAGATCATCTGTACTCATTCTTCCTAACAAGAATACTTATTTACAAGCTCTAATATAATGATAAACGAGAACATGAACGAGTTAATAAGATCTTTTATAGCGGTTGAGATAGAGAATCACGAGGTGCGCAGGAGAATAATTGAGTTTAAAAATATGATCTCTTCTATAGCTGGATCGAGTATCAAGCCTGTTGAAGATGAGAATATTCATCTAACTATCAGATTCTTAGGCGAAATAGATCTAGCAACACTAGATAGTGTTAAAAAGATCCTAGATAAACTCACTTCATTCAAAAGATTCGAGCTTCACATAAGAGGTGTAGGAGGCTTTCCAAGCCTCGGCAGACCTCGAGTCATATGGATCGGAATTGAGAAAGGTTTTGAGAATCTCCGCGAGATAAGAAGATATATTGATTCGTTTGTTTCAAAACTAAGAGTACAACCAGATCAACACGAATTTCATCCTCACATAACTATTGGTAGAGTGAAGACTTCTCTCCCACCGAAAGTTACTCAAATCCTAGCAGATCACACAAACGAAGACTTCGGCATAACACCTGTATCGAAAATTTATCTAAAGAAAAGCACTCTAACACCTAGAGGTCCTGTATACTCGGACTTATATTACATAGAATTATCCTAGACAACATCACACGCTTCTCACAGGACGCGAAGAAAATGTTTCGTGTAATCTCTGGAAAAGAGGTTCAACAAGATCTTTTGAGAGGAGTTTATAAACTATTCTTTAGACTTAGAACAAGAGATTTTCTAATGGTGGTGAGACAAGTTCGACGCTATTGAAAGTCTCTTAGATAGAGTGTTAAAAAAGATCAAACCTTCGGAGAGAGAGATAGAGAGAGCTAGAGAATTATTTGACATGTTAAAAAAAGAGTTAGAGCCTTACTTTAGAGATATCAATGCTTCTATACAGCTCCACGGCTCTATCGAGAAGGGAACAGCTCTTTCAGGAGATCTAGACCTAGATATATTTATACTGATCCCGAGTGAACTAGGCAAAGACTGGATCAAGAGAGAGTTCATTATGAGAGCTAAGAGAGCTCTGGAGAAATATGATCCTGAGGAGAGATATGCAGAACATCCTTATCTCAGAGTAAAATTTGAGGGAGTTGAAGCAGACATTGTACCAGCACTCAGAGTGAGCGATGCTAGAGCAAGTATTACAGCTGTTGATAGAACACCTTTTCACACAGAGCTTATTAAGAAGATTCTAGATGATAAGATGCGTGATGAAGTCAGATTGCTGAAGAGATTTATGAAAGGGGTAGGAGTATATGGTGCTGAAATAAAAGTTGGAGGTTTCTCAGGTTATCTTACAGAGTTGTTAATAGCTAAGTTCAGGTCTTTTCTCTCGGTCATAAGAGAAGTTTCTAGATGGAGAGGGAGAGTGGTTGTCACTCTAGATAAAACAGAGGATGAGAGAGTTCTCAAAAGAATATTTAGAGACGCTGTACTCATATACCCAGATCCTGTGGATCCTAGGAGAAATGTTGCAGCAGCGATCAGAAGAGAAACTCTCTCTAGATTCATTCTAGCGTCTAAAATGTTTCTAGAAGAACCTTCAGAAGAGTACTTCTTTCCATCTCTACCACCCACGGATCTTATCAAGAAGTCTCTAGAGGATAAATGCTCTATAATCTTCGAATTAAAAATGATCAAGAGAGATTCTCCAGACAACATATGGGGCCAGCTACTCAGAGCCAAACGAAGAGTGTATAATACGCTAGAGACGGAGGGCTATGAGCCTATATACGTAGACGTTTATTGGAATGAGAGAGATAATCCTATAATGTATCTAGAGATACCGCTTGAATACTGCCTCAAGAGTGCTCTCGCACGAGTTGTAGAAGGCCCTTACGTAGATAGTGAAGAGTGTATCAATTTTGTTAAAAAACAGATAGACTTAGGAGAGGGCTTCTGGATTAGAGATAATAGACTTTACGGCTATAGAAAGAAGAGTATTAACGATCTCATAGCGAAGATCGAGAATTTGACTAATATAGAGAACTTGAGGTTCAACAGATTTGTTGATAGAGAAGAGTTTTTGAAAAGTCTAGACAAAGATTATATTATGTGGCTAGGCGAGGCAGTACTGAAAACCCCTAGATTTCTATTCCATAGAATAAGATAGGATATCTTTACGATATTTCTGAGGCCGTGTGAACAGTTATAAAGCCTCCCCTCTCTATTCTAATTATCCCCCTCTCATAAAGTTCTCTCAGGACTTTCTGTGCTTCAATTCTGTCTAATCCTAGTTCTCTCATTAATATTCTCACGGCATCATTGAATCTATAAGATCCGTATGTTTCAAAAGCTCTGCTCAACACTTCGAGAGCGTCTAGAGTTCTCTGAGGCAAATATAGATCCTGTATAAATCCCTTTTCACTAACTCTAAAGAATATTATTTGATTCGATAGAAGATCTTGGAGTATGTAATTATAACTTTTAATACTACTCCTTATAATTATCACAGGTTTGAAACCCATAGACCTGGCTATAGAAGCACCTCCATCAGTATATAGACCTACTATCTCACTACCCGCTAGCAATTTTCTCTTAATAGATTCGCTGGTCGAGATCATGATCTGAGGCTCGCCATCTCCTAATATTACTCTCTTGAGATCCTCTTCGCCTATGTAAGGAGATTCTATGCCTCCGCTTAATAATCCCCAGAGATCTCTTATATAAATATTCTCAAATCCTCTTCTGAATAGAGATGATATGTGCAATGATAAGATTATTAAAAGTATCCTCCGAATCTTAGATATGAAAGCAGGTTTCTCCTCGAAAGTTTTCAATAAAAATTCTACTACTCTACTTCTCTCACCGATCAAACGACACCTCTATAGAGTAATAAGATGTATATTATTACAAGGATCAGTATAAGAATCGGTGAAACTATGATCTCTAGATCGCCTATCTTTAAGGATATGTAGAGTAGAACTCTAATATTCTCAGGGATCGCTACGACCGCTCTACGTATCTCGGGGAGTAAGTATACTATGAGACCTATTATTAGAATTAGAACCCCTATAATCATCAATGATACTCCGACAAGTGTTTCCACAGAATATACTCTATCTAACGCCATACTATGTAAAAATTTGCATTAGAACGTTATTAATATTGCTATGTCAACTCTGACCTCCTCCCC
>JBEULF010000050.1:0-3059 GCA_041287455.1 Sulfolobales archaeon | reverse complement strand
TGAATACAACAAGAAGAATTGAGAGCAGAGAAGTGTGTTAGGTTTTTTAGTGTGTGTTGTTTTTTGAATATGGTGTGTTTGGTGTGTTGGAGTTGTCGTTTCTTCAGTATCTCTTGAGTGTTGTGTCTGGGTTTTTGGTTGGTTTTAGTCTTGGTCTTATTGGTGGTGGTGGTTCGATTCTTGCTATTCCTCTGCTGCTCTATTTTGTTGGGCTTGCTTATATTCCTCTGAGAGATCCTAGTGTCTCTGTTGATTTCATAGATCATCTTGTTATAGGGACTACGGCTCTGTCTGTGGGTCTCAATGCTTATATAAACACTTTCATGCACTGGAGACATGGTAATGTGAGAGTTCTCGAAGGACTTCTATTCTCAGCGCCAGGAGTTGTAGGGGCTTATGTGGGGGCTAGAGCGGGACTCGGGACTCGAGGGCCTTTGCTACTGGTGTTATTCGGTGTTCTCATGATAGTGATCGCTGTGATGATCCTTAGGGGGAGAGACAGGCCTCAGACTCTGAGAGAGAGTACTCTTCGCAGGAGTGTTAAGAGAGAGATCAAGATACACAAGCTAGTACCCGCAGGATTCGTAGTAGGCTTCGCATCAGGCTTCTTCGGCATTGGAGGAGGTTTTCTCATAGTCCCGGGACTGCTATTCAGCACGAGTCTAGACATGTTAGAAGCAGTAGGAACATCACTAATAGCAGTAGGGACATTCGGACTAGCAACAGCCACAACATACGCTCTGGCGGGAGAGATAGATGTGATTATAAGTCTGCTATACCTAGCGGGAGGAGTCTTGGGAGGGTTTCTCGGAGCTAGAATAGCGTCGGGCATATCGAGAAAGACTTTAAGAAAGATCTTCTCAGCAATACTAATACTAGTCGCGATATACATAATCTATCAGAACATATCATCGCTAACATAGCAACACGCTCTCGAAGACAAGAGAGAAGAAGCTCTGGTGTAGGTCTTGATACTAGAGTCTCTCTCTAGAAAGCCATTCAGCATCATTGGACACAGAGGTGCTGCTGGTCTTGCCAGAGAGAACAGTCTTAAGGCTTTAGAAGAGGCTGTAAGATATAGAGCTGATATTGCTGAGTTCGATGTCCAGGTCTCGAGAGACGGTGTTGTAGTGGTCTCTCACGACGAGACTGTTGTGACTGATGATGGTCTGAGTATTAATCTTAGAGATCTTTTCTCTAGCGAGATAAAGAGACTTAGAGTAGGTGGCGAGAGTATACCTACTCTCGAGGAGATAATTGAGCACGCCAGAGAAAAAATAGATCTATTCATAGAGATCAAGAATCCCGCAGATAGCGAGAGAGTTATAGAAGTCATACGCAGAGCGAGATTCACAGAGAACGCAGCCATCATAAGTTTTCACGATGAAGCCATTCTAAGAGCTAGAGAACACGGGCTCGTGACAGGCTTGATATACTACAAGCCTCCCGGGAGAATAGTCGACTGCGCCAAGATGAAGTGTAGCATAGTACTCCCGAGACACCCTCTAGCCACAGAGAGAGCTGTAGAACTCGCTCACAGACTCAAACTCAAGATAGTTGCTTGGACAGTCAACGATCTCAGCACAATGATAGAGCTGGCCAGAAGAGGAGTAGACGGTATAGCCACAGACTATCCGAATATCGCTTATAGTGCTAGAGAGCGTCTCAGAGGAGAGTCGAGACAGATCTAATATTCTACAAGACTCTCTAGCTAGCAAGACCCGCGACAAAAAACTCGTCGAGAACCAATCTAACAACATCACGCCCAGTTGTGTCGAGATAATCAGTATAGACAGCATGTTGCTAGACATAGTAGCGTGCGAAGATCTGGCTAGAAGTTCTCGCAGAAGAAGCTCATGTTAACAGGCGAAGGTCTCAGCTCTAGTCTCGGCACCAGCTCTCTTCTCCTAACCCTCTCTAGAGCTCTTGTCAGAGGCTCAGCGTCTAGAGCCACAGTCGCGGATATAGCTGCCAGCGCTGACCACTCGCCCCATCTCTCAACCCAGAATCTCTCGACATCTCTCTCACTCACGCCATAGACTATGCTAGCTATTTTTCTAAGCCATCTGTCCACAGGCGGTAGTCTATATGATCTTTTGAAAAACGCTATAGCTAGTCTCGCGGTGTAGGATCCCACACCTCTAATCTCTCTCAAGACACTCTCAATATACTCAGGATCTCTCTTCGCCAGATACTCTTGATCTAGAGACCTCTCTGTGAGAGCTTTCGCAATTCTAATAATAGTCTCAGCTCTAAACCCAGCACCACTCTCCACAAGTCTATCCGAGTCTTCAAGAACCTCTTGAGGCGTGGGTGGTCTGAGAATCTCTTCTCTACCCACCATAACTCTCTTATCATAGATCTTAACTATGTTATGAAGAATCCTCCAACCCTGTCTAAAGCTGGCATTCTGTTGACACACACCTACCACTAGACTCCACCAGAGATCAGAAGATCTCACTCTCCAACCTCTGTAGAGTCTTGCAAAATCTGATAAGAGAGAGTCTCTGCCAGCGATCTCGTAGAAGCTCTCGAGATCCTCGTCAACCCCCAAGACGAATCTCAGAGAATCTCTCAGTTGAGAAACTCTATCACAATCCTCAGAATAGATCTTATACTCACCTCTGTCGCTAACGATAGCCACACTCACCACGTCAACAGGCAGATAGATATACCAACTATCATCTCTAATCCAGTAGCAGAGATTATACACTCTACCAATCAAATCATACCTCAGACCCGGTCTCAGAAGACCCTCGTCGCAGAGATAGAGTCTGACAGAGCCCGCGATAAAAATCACACCCTACAACTATGAACAGACCCCCACTATAAAGTAGCATAGTGTAGAAAACAGATCCTCTATCTCGCGGAGAGTCTCGCCACCCCCTAGCACTCCTCGCAGATTTTATCCTAGTCCTCTGATAGTCACATGAAGATCTCATGTCCAATCTCAACGACTGTACTCTAGTCATATTCTACAGCGTGCCTACACAAGCTTTTCTCACAGACCTCTTTCAAGGTTCGAACACACTCTCTGCAGAAAATATTATTATCTTAAC
>JBEULF010000005.1:0-8869 GCA_041287455.1 Sulfolobales archaeon | reverse complement strand
AATAGGAGGAGCTCTGACTCTCTCAACCGCCTCGCAAATGAAAGATGTAAACCCGAATAGATGCGAGCAATAAACCATACAAAGAGAACTCACGCCCTTTAAGGCGGGGAGGAGGTCAGACCGCTAGATCTACTGAAGCTATTCTTTATCTCGCGTAGCTCGCTGTAAGCCTTGTATACCGAAGCAGTGCTGATAGGTGAGAAAACAACTGAAGATGCCATTAGAAATATTGTGAGAAAAATCGTATTATCAAGCCTATTGATTATTCTATTTAAGTAATAAGAATCTCTATAGCCAGCTATGTATCCTTCGAAGAAACACTTTAGACATAGAGAGACTTTATCATATGTTTTCTGTGGTGAGAGCAGATAGAAGAAATATGCTATCATAGACAGATCCCAGGTTATATTATTGATCTCATTACAAATTGATGCTTGCTCTAGATCCACGAAATACACGCTATTAGAGTCTCTCTTAATTAAGAAGTTTCTCGGGTTTGTGTCTCCTAAACAAATATTATTGTTATGGATTAACGATATTGATCTGCCTAAACTCCTACAGATATTCTCTACATACTTCTCTCTGCTCTCTTCAATGACAACACTCAACAGATCCTCCGCGTCAATATATTCTCTTACTAATGTATAGTTCCAAGGATCTATATAAAAGATCCTTGGAGTAAGCAGATTCAGCTCTCTGAGTCTTATCGTGAACATATAGTCGTTCCATAGTCTCTCCAAAGGGTCTGTGTTCATTGGGATCTTGTATCTCTTTAAGACCTCTAGCACGGGAGCGGAGAAGAGCCATTTAACAGATGAAATGTCTAGAAATCTCTTCTCGACTACTCTAACACCACTATACTCTCTAACTCTAGCAGAAGAGAGTTTATCTAGAAAAGTCTTTGTTAGAGAAATCTTCTTACGAGAAGTCTTAACACTCTTGCCAGCCAGCTTTAATCCTCTAACTAAGACACCCTCTGGTAGACTAATCAGTTCTTCAGGCTTCACAAGCTCCAGGCTTAAGTCTATGTTTTTCTCCAAAGGGATCTCTCTAAAAACGTTTATATAGGGATTCACATGTTCATCTATTATTGTTCTAATAGATCTTATTCCCAGCATTAGTTTACTTAGCTCTACTTTGAATCTATAGATGTTCTCTCTGATAATACCTTTCTGACCCTCGATCAGTTCTAGTAAAAACTTTCTCTCGATATATGTGTCCTCTGTCTCAATAGAACTTTTTAAAAACCTGTCTATCTCGACGGATCTTTTGTCTCTGGAGAACAAATAGTTATAGGCTATTACTTTAAACAAGCCTATATCTCTGAACATGCTAGCAAGATCATAGAGTCTCTTGTAGAGAATATACTTATAGTTGATCTTGATCAGATCTATTATTTTAGAAATATAGAAGAGATCCTCTATAAACGACACCATAAGATTCGATCTGATTGTTCTCTCTATTAAGGTGGGATTAAAAGCTTCTTCAGATGAGTAATAGATGTACGGAGCACAGATCGAGAAAGACATCATATTATACAGACAATCTAATTCTAATAGATGTCTGCTCACGTATAACTCAAACACATTATTCTCGCTCTTCTGTATCCTGGGCGACACACTGAGAGTCTCTACCACTTTTATAACTATACTCATAAAGACCCTTCTCTATCTCTTCAAAACCATATAGCTCTTCGAGAAGCGGCCAATATTCTCTCTAATATATTTGTTCACAAGAGCAATTATCTTGTCTATCGGACTAGTTCTACTTTCTAAGCTTATTTTCATTCTCTTAGCTAGCACATAGATCTTTTTATCGCAAGTCTCCATATGTATACAGCCTCCACAAGGCTCTATAATGTTCTTATCGAGAATTATGATAAGTCCATATATGTGATCTACGAATGCTGCTTTGTTATCTAGGATTTCAATCTTTATAGTGTTTCTCTCATCCAATTGAACTCTATATACCAAATACACATCCGATGAAAGAGAATAAAAACCATTAGATCTCTTGATCCATCCGTTCTCCTCTAAGACTATAAGATGCTTATGAGCTAGAGCTCTATGAACACCTAAGACTCTGGCTATCTCTGAAGCTCTCAAAGGTTTCGCAGCAAGAATTCTCAGAATATTAACTCTGAGAGGATTAGTTATTGAATATATAAAAGATTCTTCAGATAACAACAGTATTCTACGAAACCTCAATCTACCCTCTTCTAATAATTCTCTAGTTAAAGATCTGGTTATAGTTGAAGAGATCGGCTCTTTATAAACTCTAATCATTCTGCTATCCGACATGAGAACAGCCTTACCTCATATAATGTTCTTTGAGAGACATATAAAGATACAAAATCTTCTGCATGTACTCTTATTTGAAAGATGAAGAGTCTAGATATAGAGACACTTTTTAACTATCCTTGATTTTCAGCTACTCAACTTAATTGTTTTAGATTTAAAAGCTATGTGAGCGAGTCTATATACGAGACCTATAAAACCTTCGCAAGGGAGAGTTGCGGAGCATTTATCAGGCGGAGGATCTCTGAATCTCTCTTTGCCACCTC
This sequence comes from Sulfolobales archaeon, assembly GCA_041287455.1. GTDB lineage: Archaea > Thermoproteota > Thermoprotei_A > Sulfolobales > AG1 > WYEN01. Next base: position 6,306 of record JBEULF010000005.1, on the reverse strand, counting down.
TGATCATCCCTATAATCATCTCTTTAAGTAAAGGCAGTATGAGCGCTCTGCCTCCGTAAACACACTTCTTCTTGGGAGAGTAGAGCCACGGCATATAGTGATAGATAGTAGGATCTATAATCTCTCTGATCCAAGAGCTTTCTCGAGAATACATACCTATAATAGCTACTCTACCTCTGCTAAAGATAGATATAATCTTTGCAAGATTATAACAGATCTTACAATAATTATCATAGAATAGCACAGGAGTTTCGATCATAGATCTATAGTTTGTCGGCATTAGGGATCACGACTTTTACTACTATACTTCTACTTTACTACTTCGAGACCACGGTATTTATATGCAAAGCTAGCGGGATAGAAGAGAAATTTAATAACCTAGTTAAATTCTATGCCAATCAGAATCTTCTATAATCTCTCGAAGAGAGAATTAGAAGAAGTGATAGCTACTCAACTAATTCATTATCCGAGAAGAATATTGAAAGCTCGTACTCCGCGTTTTCAACAGAATCTGATGCGTGAATGATATTCTCTTGAATAGAGAGAGCGAAATCACCTCTAATAGTGCCTGGAGGCGCTCTTCTACCATCTGTAGGACCTATTAATACTCTCATAACCTCTACTGCTGATTCTCCTTTTACAACCATTACTACGACAGGACCGCTAGTCACAAACTTGACAAGATCATTGTAGAACGGCTTGTTCTTATGGACTGCATATAGTTTCTCAGCTTGTTCTCTACTCATCTTAATCAGCTTCAGCCCCACTATCTTAAGTCCTTTTCTCTCTATTCTCGATATAATCTCGCCAACTAATCTTCTAGAGTACCCGTCTGGTTTAATCATTACGAAGGTTCTCTCTTCAACCAAATACTGTCACCGAGAGACCAAGTCTACTTTCTCTTACTCGCAACGCCTCTAAGATAACTCTTAGTCCAAGGGAGTCTTCTAGGATCTCTTCCTAGCCTAAAGTTCTTGAAACATTTTGAAGAGCAAAACCACAGAATCTCACCTTTGTTAGTAACGTACATGATACCCTCTCCAGGCGTTATTTCGTATCCACAGTAGTTGCATCTTCTGATCAGCACCATCACAAAAACCCATCTACAGCTCTCTAAAGAGACTTATAAGTCTTTATCATATTATCTTTACATGGAGCTTAAGATGAGCAGAGAGTTTAATATTGTTGAAGAAATAGGCTTCCCAGCAGAGGTAATACAGATCATAGGTAGAACAGGTGTTTCAGGAGAGATAACACAGGTGAGAGTAAGAGTTCTAGAGGGCAGAGACAAAGGTAGAATAATAACTAGGAATATCAAGGGTCCTGTGAGAATAGGAGATATAGTGATCCTTAGAGAGACTGAGAGAGAAGCTAGAAAACTAACCGCAAGCAGATAATCTTTAGAATGCGATCTCTGTGATATTTCAATGAAAGTATTAATAACTGGTGGAGCAGGTTTCATAGGAGGCAACATAGCTCTCTATCTCTACGAGAGAGGTTATCAAGTATCTATACTTGATAATTTCGAGAGAGCCTCACCTATAATCTCTAATTTGATACGCGAGAAGAATATCAAGGTATATAATGAAGATCTTAGATATAGTCAGAGATTAGAAGAGATAATAGAAGAATACGACGTGATAGTCCATGCCGCAGCATATGTCGATGTCAAAGAGTCTATTGAGAGACCGTGGGACTATATAGAGAATAACTATTATTCTACTTACAGATTGAGTAGTATTCTGAGAAAGAGTCAGAGACTTATATATTTGAGTTCTGCAGCTGTATACGGAGATGTAGAGAAGATCCCTGTGAGAGAAGACTCACCTAAGAAACCTCTCTCTCCCTATGGTTTGAGCAAACTTCTAGGCGAAGAGATCATATTGCTCAACGCTCGTTGCATAGGCTTCAGAGCTGTTATACTGAGACTTTTTAACGTATATGGATTAGGGCAGAACAAGTCTTACGCAGGAGTTATAAGCATATTTATAGATAGAGTGCTCAGAGATCAGCCCCCACTGATCTTTGGCGACGGAATGAATATAAGAGATTTTATTCACGTGAGAGATGTTTCAAGAGTTGTAGAAATGACCATAGAGAGGTCAGATGTTTCAGGAGTATTCAATGTTGGCAGTGGGAGAGGTGTAAGTATAAGAGAGTTAGCCGAATTAATAATCAGATTATCTGAGAGAGGAGACAGAGTCAAACCTCAATACACAGATCCGAGACCCGGTGATATTAGAGAGAGTGTTGCCGATATAAGCAGGCTAAAGAATATATTAGGCTTCACACCAGAGATAGATCTTGAGAGCGGTCTGATAGAACTGATCAGACTATGGAGAGAGGTTCTCAGAACTCAAGACCTTAATCACTGATTCATACAACCCGAGCTCATCATCTATTCAAGAATATAGATTAACAAATAATAAACTTATATCGTATACTCTATTGAGAGAGGAGTGAGATGAGCAAAGATTCTAGCACGAGTGTCGAGAGTAGAGTTATACCCGGTTTAACCAAGGTGTTCACAAAGATACCTGTAGAGAGAGTCAGTGTACTCTTAAGAAACAACAGCGAGATCATAAGAAGATTAGAAGAGAGACTAGATCTAAAGATAAACATAGATCCTAGTCTAGGATCTGTGGTTATAGAGCCTAGAACCTCGTCAACACCTATATATAATCTTTTGAAAGCAAAAGATTATATAGATGCAATAGGCTGTGGATTTGATCCTGAGAGTGCTGAGAGAGTTCTGGGAGAAGATCAGGTTTTACTCATAATAGATCTAAAAGATCAGTTGAGATTGCCAGAGAACCACTTGAAAAGGATTAAAGGGAGGATAATAGGGAAAGATGGTAGAGCTAAGAAGAATCTTGAGGAGATAAGCGGGTGCTACATATCGATATACGAGAACACTATAGCGATAATAGGAGATACAGAGTCAGCAAACGCTGTCAAAGAGGCTATACAGTTATTAATTGAGGGTAGAGAACACTCTACGGTCTATAGACATCTGAGAAGAATAATTGCTAGAGTCAAGAGAAGATTCTAGATCTCTTTTATCAAGATCTCTGATAGCAACTCTAGATATAGTACTAGATCTTTTAATAATATCAATCAGAGCGCTACTCCACGGGTAGTTTTTCGAGTAATATATCACTATCTCTCTAACCGAATCTAGCCTAATGACGTGTGCTAAGAATCTCTCCATATCTCTCGCCAGCTCTAGCATAACGTTGACATCGTTAGAAGTCTCTCTGGCTATCTCGTAATGTGAGTATGGGTATGTCTCTACTAGCTCTGCTATATATACTCCTAGAAATGGTGTATAATAGATTACACAGAGATCTTTATATGTCTCCTTTATATCTTCTCTCACAGCTTTATCCTCTCCTCTAGGGATTAAAGCTATAGTGGTACAAGACTTTCTCTTGACATAGTTTATAGAGATCTCGATACTCCTCTCTCTAGCTCTATACACGATCGGTCTCGATAGAGAAGATAGATCTGTTATTAGAAGACCTCTACGACCTTTTGAAGAGGGAGAGTATTTCTCTATAAAATCTCTCTCTCTAACAAAGATCTTCATAAGCTCTCTCAGAGAAGGGTGTGAATAAGATCTTTCTGTTATAAGCTCCCATAACCTACCCTCTCGTATAGCTACTTTGGTTCTCTTAATCTCTCTGTTTATAACGTAGAGATTATGCGTGGCTAGTAATCTGATCCTTTCTCTGGGACTCATCTCCATAAGATCTCTCGGTGTGTACTTAGAGCATACTGGACATGTGCATGGGAATTCTTCTAAATCTTCTAATCTCTCGGTACCGTACTCGGTGAGGTATCTGTTATCTCTAGCGTATAATATGTAGCTTGCCGAATCAAACAGATCTATGCCTAGAGCGACTATAAAGGGGATTATCATAGGATGACCAGCACCGAAAAGATGCACAGGCTTGTCGGGTGAAAGATGTTTCTTCGCTAAAGCTATCATAGATAGAATCTTCTCGTAATCATAGTTCTCGAGATATGTGACAGGACTTCCTATACCATATATAGAGTAGCCGGGTATCTCAACACTCTCTAGCACAGATCTTAGCACCAAGTCTTCGTATGCTCCTCCCTGTATAGGTAGTACCCATAGTTTATCTGAGGCTGAGACAATATCTATCACTTCTCTAGCTCTTCTCAAAGTCTCTTCTACACTCCTACGAGCTTCATCATATGTCGCGCTAGATGTTGTTGGTACGTCTAGTATGACAGCTATATCTTGATCTAGATTAGCCTGATACTCGACAATCTCTCTATTACTAATATCTATAGAGCCGTATAACATGATCTGGTAGGCTCCTGAGTCTGTCATTAGCACCCCATCAAAATCAAGGATCTTTTTCAACCCCTCTCTTAAAGCTCTCTCCCCATAATACTTCTTAACTAGGTATGCATTGGTTATCAGTGTTTTAAAGCCTATGCTAATAATCTCTCTAGCAGTTAGACTATCATCTACTCTATATGGGTGGATCACGGGGAAAAAAGCTGGTGTTTCGATCTTACCGCTCCTAGTATGTAGCACGCCGATTCTTCCTAACAGATCTTTATCTTTGACCTCGAATATTTCTTCCATCTATAAAGCCTCGCTACTTCTTCGCTTTTTTACTCTTCATATACTCCTCCCACAGATCATAGATTCTTGTAGCTAGCGCTCCAGAACCTTCTACACCGTTTTCAGAGATCTTGTATCTATCTAGGATCATAACAACTCCTGCGTCTCTGAGAACCTTAATATTCACAGGGTTAATGCCTAGTCGCTGAGATGCTAAATTAGCGAATTCGTCTGGGTCGAAGACTGGGAGTTCCTCAATGAAAATCTCTGAGATCCTCCCACCCATGATAAAAACTCTGTGAAACTTGTTACCTTTCTCATCTTCAACATCTCCTAAGACTAGATGCATGCCTGATTGTTCTACTCCCAATAGAACACCCTTATAGATCTTCCCATCATAAGTTCTCACAGTGATCCTTTTATCTATAATATTATTAAGCTCTGTGGCAAATCTTCTGGCCGCTGGAGAGACACTCATGCTGACACCTATATACCAATTATTAATAACTCTAATAAGGGCTAAGACCAGACTTTCACAATATACTAATTTTTGTTCTTAGAAAATAGTTATTTGAGGATGAAGATATGAGTATTAGAAGAGAGACTCAAAAAAGAGAGATTGATCTGATAGTAGAGGCGGCTAAACAGAGAGATGTTGCTAGAAAAATAGCTAGGATACCTAAGAGAGTGATGAGAGAATTAAGCATAGATTCAGGGGATTTTATAGGTATAAGAGGTTCTAAAGGAGTAGCATATGCACAAGCAATGCCAGGGTATCCTGAGGATGAGGATAAGAATATCATTAGAATAGATGGTTATATTCGCGAGACTTTAGGTGTTGGAGTAGGTGATGTAGTGAAAGTATTCCCAGAGACCAAGGTCCCCCCAGCTGATAAAGTGATTCTTATACCGATGGAGCCTGTCGAAGAGGGGGGTCTATTCCCCTTCATAGGATCTATTCAAGACTATATGAGAAACGTGGCAGAATCTCTCAATGAATACTCGCCATATATAAAACAACAATTACTCAACAAACCATTAGCCAGAGGAGAGATCATAGCAGTACCGATTCACCCTTCGTTTGGAAGAATAATTAAGTTTTTTGTGAGAACCACTTCTCCAGCTAATGTAGTGTATGTCTCAGAAAATACTGAGGTAACGATCAAATACGAACCTATAGAAGAGATCAAAAGAGCGTTAGAAGGTATACCTAGAGTGACATGGGAGGATATAGGAGATCTTGAGGAGGTTAAAGAGAGATTGAGAGAAATAGTAGAGTTGCCGATGAGACACCCCGAGCTATTCAGACACTTAGGTATTGAGCCTCCTAAAGGTATACTACTCTACGGACCTCCAGGAGTTGGAAAAACACTGCTAGCCAAAGCATTGGCGAATGAGAGTGGCGCTTATTTCATAGCTATAAACGGGCCTGAGATCATGAGTAAATTCTACGGAGAATCTGAGCAGAGACTAAGAGAGATCTTTGAAGAGGCTAGAAAGAACGCTCCAGCAATAATATTCATCGACGAGATAGACGCTATAGCTCCTAAGAGAAGTGAAGTGGTGGGAGAAGTTGAGAAGAGAGTTGTTTCTCAGCTACTAACTCTAATGGACGGTCTTCAGAGTAGAGGTAGAGTGGTTGTCATAGGAGCTACAAACAGAATCGAGGCTATAGATCCTGCTCTTAGAAGACCTGGTAGATTTGA
>JBEULF010000049.1:0-3146 GCA_041287455.1 Sulfolobales archaeon | reverse complement strand
CCTGTGAGAGAGTCTCCTAAAACACTAAGAGCTATGGCGGAGATAGCTAGATATGATCGTGATAGACCTGTCTCGCCTGTAGCAGGCTTAGAGACAGGTAGTATTAAGATTCTGAGCAGGTATATGAGAGCAAAGGTGTTCCCATGGAAACCTGAGGAGTGGTGGGATGTTGTTATTGATGCAACTGCTATTATGAATGACAACTATGTCTACCCATGCTATACCATGACTATAGGCTTTCCAGAGGAGACAGAGGACGATGTTGAAGAGAGTATAGAGCTTGTTCAGAGAATAATAGATCATGAGTTCACAGCCTGGATCTTCCCTCTACCAGTGATTCCTATAGGCACCTCGAGGATCAGTGAAAACCCGTTTCCATCAATAGAAAGACTACCTAAGAACTACTGGGATCTTCTATACATTTCTTGGAGGTATAATCTTAAGATAACTAGAAGACTAGCCTCTAACCTGACTGCTGGGGTGAAGAGTAAGATTAAGAGAAAAATTATTGAAATAATGATAGATAGAGTGTTTGATAGTATAGAGTGGGTTTTTAAAACTCTCAGAGATACCAGAGGTGAGGCTTCAAAAATCTTCTCAGCTATAAATCTAGATAACACACTAGGTGTTATCAGATCACTGTACTGGCTTATGAGACTCGTAATTAGAAGATAGACGACGCAGAATTCTTAGCCTGAGACTTATTAAGCTCTAGCCTTTTGATCAGCTTGTGAAACTCCTAGAATTCATATGATGAGCCTCTGTTAGTAATTTATTTTAATCCTTGAGACTCTAATTAATGTAACGAGTAAGAGGTGTTAAAGCTTGATCAGAGAATTTGCTAATTTAAAAGATCTTATAGCTTATATAGATGGTAAATTAGTAGAGTATAGAAAGATCTTCGGAGAGCTTATAAGATACGTCGAGGATCTTAGGAAAAAAGCTGAGACTCAGAGAAGAGTTCTAAGCGTAATATCTAAGCTAGGTGTAGAAGTCAGAAGCCAAGCTACGGTTGCTGAGATAGATCTTAAGTCAGTGAAATTATCGATAAACCCCTCTCCAGAAGCTGAGTTGAGATACTACGAGAGATATCTCGAAGAACTGAATCAGAAGATAACTAAACTAGCTACGATGAGAAAAGATCTCGAGACGATAAGCAGTGAGCTCGCAGATTTGACAGGTAAAATAGTAGTTTTGATGAAAGACGAGATACCAGAGATTCTGATAATGAGAATCTAGACTTGTTACAGTGTTAAAATCTTAATTTCTAAAAAATAATAATTTTTAATAGGGCCCGTAGCTCAGCCAGGATAGAGCGCTGGCCTCCTACTCTCGTCTCTGAGAGAAGAGAGCCAGTGGTCCGGGGTTCAAATCCCCGCGGGCCCGCTCTTAGAGTTGAATAGACAAACAGATTGTTGCAAAGCTTTTTTACTTGTCACCGCTGACCTCTTGATCCTCTTTGACATTTGATAGACATTTATTTTCACAAATTTCATTACATAGAAACTCTGCTAGATCTTCTAAATAAGTATTCATTACATATGCTAGAAGGTCTGGAGAGCTTTCTCTGTGAAGCAGACTTTTCGTGAGAAGATCTCTTATCATACTCTCACGTGTCACGATGTCGCTGTAATACCATCTTCTCCAGAACTCTTTCTTATATATACTTCCTCTCAAAACACTACGCCTCTATTTAAGTTTTTTAGTATGTGAATAAATATACCTAGTCCGATAGCTGATGATACTAGAGATAGTGTTATCAACTCTCTCAGCAACCCATGATCTATTAGAAAGCCCACGACATACCCTCCTACAAGAGCTCCTAATCCATATGCCAAGTGATAGAATCCAAACGCTGCAGATTCGTTGCCTCGAGCCAGATCTGCTATTAATGCTCTCTGAATACTTTCTTCGATACTCAACACGATTCCTAGGAGGAGGAGTAGATATGGAGTAAGGATCAAGCCTAGCGCTATTAGTGGTATCAATATGAAGTAGCTTAACATAATACTGTAGCCGAATCTATCGTAGAGAAATCCTAGAAGCAGTGCCGAGGGTATGTGTATTATCTGTATTACGAGAAAGTATAGCGCGCCCATAGCCGGGTCTCTAGAGCCTACATAGTATACTGCTAGAGATAGACTTACTAGAGATATGAGTGGGACTACTATTGACAATATATAGAGACCTAGCAAGCCTCTAAAGATCTTGAAAGTAAATCCTTTTGGAGGTTCTTCTATTTCTCTCGGGTACAAGCTTCTAGCGATCAGTAGTATTAGAACTGATATAAAAGCTGGTATAGATATTGTGAGGAAGAGAGCCTCGATCACAGAGCCAAAAGTCTTCAGAGACAACATCACAAGCACGATCAGAGGTCCTACCACAGCGCCAACCTGATCTAGAGCGCCGTGAATACCGAAAATCCTCCCACTACCCCCAGACAATCTAGAGAGTCTTCCTAACAGAGCATCTCGAGGAGGAGTTCTGAGACCCTTACCCATTCTCTCTCCCGCGACTAGAAGCCCCACACCTAACGTAGTTTTAACAATACTCATCAGAGCTATAGATAAGCCTGTCAATAGATAGCCTCCCATAGTTAAAGCCCATAGCAGGCCATATCTAGAAGCTACGAAACCTGAGACAAAACGAAGCACATATCCCGCGAGCTCGCCAGCGCCACTGATAATTCCCACAGTCGTAGCATCTCCACCTATATAAGCTATGTACTGAGGTATCACAGATCTCGCTCCCTCATACGTTATGTCTGCCAGCATACTTACTAAGCCGAATAAGAGGACTAGAATCATGATTCTTCTCGTATACACCATGTTTAACACACAGAAACAATATAAGTATAGCGTATTAAAAGCTTCTAGTCAAACTCTCTCAGAGGCTATAGTTATAGTTTATAATCTATGTAAGAAAGTTATGAGAGGCACTGTGAGTAAGACTCGAGAGAATGATTTTGCTAGAATAGACTTGTCTAGAGGACAGATAGAGCTGCTGAGAGAATTTCCAGAAGAGAAGTATCTCTGGAACAGAGACTTCCACCCAACACCTATTGAAAAGAGAACTTGGGGTGCCCTAACATACTTCTGGATCTGGGTTTCAATGGTCTTTATAATACCGAGCTGGACTCTGGCTAG
>JBEULF010000048.1:0-25194 GCA_041287455.1 Sulfolobales archaeon | reverse complement strand
AGGTGGGAGGAGAATAATCGTAGGTGGGAGGAGGCTTACAAGAGATTTGACTTGATCGAGTATAGAGTTAGTAATATAGAGCTTGCTTTGGGTGCTCTGACTGAGGCTTCGCTGGCGAGATATGTCTACGAAGATCTTCTTCACGAGTTTAGTGTTAGAGATGAGAAGATCTTGAGAAGAATCCGTAATCACAGAATCGATGATCTTGATATTGACATGTTTATAGAGACAGATAGAAGTGTCTATGTGATCGAGGTTAAGGTCAGACCGAGACACGCTGACGTTGGAAGTCTTGTAGCGAAGATAGATGTTGTGAAAACAAAGTATCCAGATAAGAGTATTGTTGGCATCATAGCGGCAACACTAGTGGGTAGAGAGGTAGAAGAGTATGCGAGACAGAAAGGTGTGCTTATATACAGATACTAGAATTTTCTTCACGCTTTCAGTCTTTCACGCGTGATCTTCTATAGGTCTAGGCTGGGAGATAGTGAGAGAGGAAGGGATATTAGTCTGTCAATCTATTTTCTACTAGGATCTCTTGCGTGTCGAAAGAGACGACGTTAGATTCATATGTTTGTTCATACGCAGAGTTATGCGAAGAGATATGTGAAGATCTTGAGAGAACTTGTGAAGAGCTGATCGGGTTTCTAAAGTCTTCTGAGAGGAAGAGTATTAACAAGTGTCACAGTTGCGTCTTGAGATCTTTCTTTGAAGAGACAGGTCTCTCCGAGGTTATGTATTTTGATGAGTATACTCTATTTATCAAATACAAGAATCTCTTGATCGAGCTTAGAGAAGATGGAGGAGAGATAGTCCCCATAGACCAGCTCGACGAGTATATCAGTGATCTCGAGGACTTCAACTTATATCCTAGAGAAGTTGTAGAGAGATTGAGAAGCTGGGCTAAGAGCTAGGCTTTTCAACACTCAGTCCAAGCTCTACCCACCCCACCATAAAGACATTTGATTCCGCTCTCTATATCTCTTCTCTTAAACCTGACCACGTTTCTCCCATCGAATATCAAGATCTTCTCTTCTCCTGACAGTCTAACGAGGTCTTCTGTTGAGAGGTTCTTGTAGAAGCTATGGTCTGTAGCCACGATAATCACGCTAGACTTTCTCACAGCCTTCTCTAGATCTCTGGTTAATAGCACGCCTTGTCTCTCGAGAAGATCATCTCTATCAATCAACGGGTCGTGAACAATGATATTCTTGAAACCTCTCTCTAACAACGCTGTAGCCAGAGGTCTCGTGGGAGTCTCTCTAGTGTCAGGTATGTCACCTCTATAGCTCAAGCCTAGTATGCTAACTCTAACACTCTCTCTATCTCTCAAACCAAGTCTCTCTAAGCCTTCTAGAATTACATCGACGACTCTAAAAGGCTGTGAGCTGTTGATATTTCTCGCTTGCTCGATGATAGTAGTGCACCAACACCTCAGACCTAGGTCTTCTATAGACTGGATTAGGAAGCGGGGGTAGTAGGGGGTGCATATGCCGCCAACACCAACACCTGGAGCGTGAATATGTGAGTATGGCTGTGAATTCGCCAGCTCTCTAGCCTCCCAAAAATCAACTCCGAGCACTCTGGCTATCTCGGCTAGGGAGTTTGCGAGAGCTATATTAACATCTCTATAGACCCCCTCAGCTATCTTTTCAAACTCTGCTACCTCGAGCGAGCTTGCTCTCAAGACACCTCTAGAGGCTATCTGAGAGTAGAGTTCCGCCACTATCTCTCTAGAGCGAAAGTCTATTCCGGCAACAATCTTAGGATATCTCTCCACAAGATCCTCGAAGGCTCTCCCTATAGAGACTCTCTCAGGACTATACGCCAACCCAAGATCTACTCCGACACTCATGCCAGACCTGCTCTCGAGAACTCTCTTAACAAGTCCTCTCGTAGTGCCCGGAGGCACAGTACTCTCTACAACGATCACGCTGCCTCTACTCACGTAAGATCCTATAGTCTCTATAGCCTGTCTGAGATTCTCTAGATCAGCTCTGCCATCTCTCAGAGTTACGGGGACTATCACTATGAACACGTCTGTCTCAGCGATACTCTCTCTGTCAAACTCTCTCAGCGATAGACGGTCTTCTCTAAACCCTCTTCTAACTATGTTTCTGACAATCTCTTCTGGATGAAGATCTGTTGAGTCGCTCTCAATTCTCCTCTTGATTCTATCTAGATCCACGTCGAATCCGTTCACTCTGAAACCTCTGTATATAAATGCTGCTGCCACAACCAGCCCCACGCTGCCCAGCCCCACAACCCCTATCTTCACATCTCTTCTTTTAATAGCCTCTCTAGCGACATCGAGGTCTTGGACATAGATCTTCATACGAGACACCTATCTTCTCAGATATCTTCTAACTCTCTCTATGAAATCTCTAAACTTATCATACTCTTCTGACTTCTCAATGAGATCCCAGTATATACCCTCAGGCTTTCTATAGATCCTCTTAGTCTTATACACTCTCTCAGGCGTCACTATAAGGTCTACGGGTAGGTCGTGTTTCTCCATCGGAATATCTCGATCTATGATCTGTAGTTCGTGAACATTAGTCACTACAGGCGTCTCCTCGGACACTTTATTAAACTCTCTGAGAATAGCGTACTCAAGATCTGAGAAACCTCCCCCCTTACCAACTCTCGCGCCTTTGAAATTAACTGCTACAGATCCTACCACCATAAGATCTATCTTAGGCAGATCCCAGGGATCTATCTTCTCGCCTCTGCTCATGAAGGTTCTTATATTAACCAACTCACTGAATTCCTCTGTAGAGTGCTTGCTAGGATCTATTAGCACGAGACCTTCTCTAAGTCTGGGTGATGGTACTATGAGGATCTTGCCGTGCTCGAGAGCTAGACGTCTCACGCCAGCTTGAGGTCTGTCAGGCCCCACCTCTACTACTCTTGCGTTTTTAAAGACTTCTAGTGTTGATATGAGTCTCGCGGAATCATTTGAGCCTACGAAGTTAGGGATTCTGTTGAAGACTGGTTTTGGGAAGAGTGCTACGCCTCTGGCTTCTAGTGTTATCCACATCTCCTCTCGGATACTCTCTTTGATTCTCTTGATCCTATCTCTATCTCCACTGTCTATCATGAATCCCGTGATTTTTAATTTTAGAGAGATAATAATACTCCTAGTAGGAGAGTTAGATTGAGTTTAGAGAAGTGGATCGAGGATCTCAAGAGAAAGATCCTTAGGCTCAGAGAGTTAAATAGAGATCCCTATAGAAGAGCCTATAGATATGATGTGACGTCAACAGCTGTAGAGATAAGATCTAGGTACAGCGGTCTGGAACCTGGCGAGGAGACAAACGATCGCTACTCAATAGCTGGTAGAGTGTGGCATATCAGAAGACATGGAGGTATAACGTTCATAGATCTCTACGACCACACAGGGAGAATCCAAGTGGTCGCTAGGAGAGACAGTGTTAGAGAGGTGGATAGAGAGATTCTCGAGCTCGTTGACAAGGGAGACTTTATAGGTGTTAAGGGGAGAGCTATAAGGACTAAGGCCGGAGAGATCTCTCTGCTAGCTGAGGAGATAGAGATCCTCTCAATAGCATGGAGACCTATACCTTTTCACGAGTTCGGCGTGAAAGATCCTGAACAGAGATATCGCGAGAGATATCTAGACATACTCCTAAACTCGAGAGTTAGAAGAGCCATAACGGATCTCTATAGAGTAGAGATGAGTATGAGAAGAATACTAGACTCTAAAGGATTTGTAGAGGTTCACACACCGAAACTCCAGCCCGTGTACGGTGGTGCTATAGCCAGACCTTTCGTGACTAGAATAAGAGCTCTTGATAGAGATGCTTATCTGAGTATAGCTCCCGAGACTTATCTAAAGAGACTCGTGGTAGCAGGGATTCACAGAGTCTACGAGATAGCTGTTTGTTTTAGAAATGAGGATATTGACACTACTCACTATCCAGAGTTCGTACAGCTCGAGGCTTACATGGCCTTCGCCGATTGGGAGGATATGATGAGTCTAACAGAAGAGCTTATAGCAGAGTCTGTTAGAGAAGTCTACGGCGACTACAAGATCGAGGTCTCTAGAGAGAGTGGTGAGAGAGAGATAATAGACTTTAGCAGACCTTGGAAGAGACTGTCTCTAGAAGAAGCTATCGAGAGTATTGGTGGAGTGAAGATAAGAGGTTTAGAGTATGAAGAGATTCTCTCTCTAGCAAGAGACCTCGGAGTTGACATTACAGACCCTAGGAGAGGGAGGATTGTTGAGAAGATCTTTGAGAAGACTGTGGAGAGAAAGCTTAGAAACCCGACATTCATAACTCTATTCCCAAGAGACATTTCCCCACTAGCAAGACCTTACAGAGAGGATCCTAGGTACGCTGAGAGGTTCGAGCTCTACATCACCGGTATGGAGATCGCTAACGGATACTCAGAGCTTAACAATCCACTGATACAATACCAAGCGTTTAGAGAGGAAGAGGAGTTGAGAAAGAGAGTTGGTAGAGAGGATATAGAGTCTCACCCGATGGACAGAGATTTTGTGAGAGCGCTTGAGTACGGACTGCCACCTACGGGGGGTGTTGGAATAGGTCTCTATAGACTTGTAATGGTGCTCTCAGGACTTCCATCTATAAAAGATGTGATACCATTCACCTATGTCACTCCAGAAGAGTTCAAGACTGTGGCAGAGATCTCGCCAGATCTTCTCGAGCTATACAGAGATCTCTACTATCACTAAGTCTAATCTCTATATATTTTAGCTTGGATCATAGATTATATCTCGAGAGGTGGCTATCTTTTGAAGAGAAGTAGATTGTTAGATATACTCATAGTCGTAGTGATAGTTATAGTGATAGCTGTAGCCTATACCAAGTTCACAACGCCTCAAGAGAGCTCTTCTCCCACGACCACGGCCTCGTATCTACCGCCTGACACGCCTCCCAACAAGATCCCTAATGGAGTCTATGTGTGGGATTGGGATAAAAAGTTGTTTGTGAGAGTGAATAGTAGTAAATCTTATTATCTCCCCGATAGAGACGGCTATTACTTATACTATTTTCACAACAATCAATGTCCTCACTGCCAGTACTTCGAGTCGAAGCTACAGCCGTATCTTAGAACATTGAGCGATGATTCAGATCTTAAGAATAAGCTCAGCGTAGTACTCGTGGTGTGCAACTGGTTTACACTAGACTGCGGAGATCCTCTTGCTAGAAACACTTTCTCAGCATTCAACATCCAGGCTAGTCCTACGTTTATTCTCATAGAGATTACCAACGGATCTGTGTCGAAGATGATTGACATATCAGAATTGTATGTGAGAGTGTTTCCGACGGCGAGAGAGTTTGAGCCTCAATATGTTTTTCAACTAGTTAGAGTAAATATAGAGTGACAGGGGTCTCTCTTGAAGAGATATTTCGATAGACTGCTATTCGGCACAGCAGGGATTCCTCTCTCTACTCCTAAGAAGACTTCTCAAGCAGGCATAGTTAGAGTGAGAGAGCTGGGTCTCGACGCTATGGAGCTTGAGTTTGTTAGAGGTGTGAAGATGAGTCTCGAAACAGCTGCAGAGGTTAAGAGAGTTGCTGAAGAGAATAATATTGTTCTAACAGTTCACGCGCCTTACTATATAAATCTGAATAGCGACGACCCTGCTAAGGTTAGAGATAGTATTGAGAGAATACTACAGTCAGCCAGAGTGGGATTTGCTGCGGGAGCTTTCTCAGTGGTCTTTCACGCAGGGTATTATGGTGGAGACACTCCTGGCAAAGCCTATGCGAGGATAAGAGAATCTATAAAACAGATATCTAGCACGTTACGAAACGAGAGTGTTGATATATGGCTTAGACCAGAGACTATGGGCGGCTTGGCCGAGTTTGGAGATATAGAGGAGGTGATATCTCTGTCAGAAGAGATAGAAGGAGTGCTACCAGCTATAGACTTCGCGCATATACACGCTAGGAGTATAGGTAGGTATAATTCTTACGAAGAGATAGTTTCCTTACTAGAGCTTGTCGAGAGAAGACTTGGTAGAGAGGCTCTCAAAACAGCTCATATTCACATGTCCGGCATAGAGTATGGCAGGCGTGGAGAGGTTAAGCATCTAAATCTAGAAGAGTCAGATCTTAATTACAGAGATATATTGAGAGCTTTGAGAGATTTCAAAGTCTCTGGAGTAGTGATATCAGAGTCTCCAAACATAGAGGAAGACGCTATACTGATGAAGAAGACGTATGAGAGTCTCTAGAGGGATCTCTATGAGCGGTGAGAGATTGTTTGAGATATCTAGGACTAAGAGAGGTGTGGCTTTGAAGAATATGAGTAGTGATACTCTGAATATAGTCTCTATCAATATATCGTACTACTATACCGTCATATCACCTCTAACCAGGGCTAGAGAAGATCTCTCTAGAGACAGATTTGGGAGAAAGCTACACACCGAGAACATACAGATCAACAGAAGAGTTGAGCCGGGAGGAGTTCTAGAAATAGAGTTTTACCCCCCAGAGATCGTTGAAGAAATAGAGATATTCTACGAGAGATCTAGCGGTGTTAGAGAAAGCTTCAGATCAAAGGTTAGATAGAGGCTGTCTATCCGCGTCTCTACACATCTTGATAAAGTTGAGAGCCTCTTCATCTTCGACATCATGCCACTCTCTATAAGCCTCAGCCACAGCGTAGAAAGGCTCGTCTCTCAGATTAAGAATAAGAATCTCAACATTCTCTCTAGAAACTCTCAGAGCACCGTCGAGACTTGATGTTGGTGTTGCTACAATCACTCTAGAGACTCCTCTGCTTCTGAGAAATCTGATCGCCACGATCATAGTGTAGCCTGTGGCAATACCATCGTCTACCAAGATCACTTCTCTACCTCTTAGATTGCTATAATCAGTATCTCCTCTAAGCCTCAATGTTCTGTTAATAACATATTCTCTGACACTACTCGCGATCCTCTCTACATCTCTACTGCTATAGCCTATCTCTCTGGCTACTCTAGCGTCGTAATATAGAGTCCCGTCTAGAGCAACAGCGCCGAAACCCGCTTCTGTAGTCCACGGAAACGTGATCTTCTTTATTACAACAAGATCAAATTCAACCCCCAGCTCTCTAGCCATAGAACAAGCGACCGGGATACCGCCAGCGGCGAGACCTACTACAACTCCTCTGAAAGATCCCAGGATTCTTCTCGTGAAACCGGCTAGCAGCGTTCCAGCATCAACTCTGTCTCTAAAGACTTCGTGTCTCCAGCTCAGATTCTCGCAACACCATATCAGATCTCTAAACCTCTTAACCTCTAGACAGGTCATATGTATCTAGGCATCTGTTTCTTCTCGATAAAATCTCTGGCTCTTCTAATAACATCTTCTGATCTCGATAGTCTCATAAGCTCTGAAACCCCCAGATCCACTAGTATAGACGTCTTAACACTTCTAGCCACTCTCTTGATTGATGAGAGAGCCTCTGGAGAGCTGTTCTCTAAGATGTTTCTAGCGATTCTCTCTATATCTTCTCTTAATCTCTCTCTCGTGGTCAAGTGTGATATGAGTCCTAGCTGATATGCTTCTCTAGCTGTCAACACTCCTGAAGAGAGAGCTATGAAATGAGCTCTCGCAAAGCCTATCACGAGCGAGCCTATCCCACTCAGGAGAGGAGGGATCAAGCCCCACCTAGACTCCACCCATCCAAATCTCGCGTCTTCCACAGATATAATAATATCTCCAAGCCATATCATCTCAGCACCGCCTCCGTAAGCGTCTCCGTTATAGGCTATTATCAGAGGTTTAGAGAGGTCTATCAGTCTCTTGAATAAGTCTGCGAGTGTTTTGAAGATATCTTCAACTTCTTCGATTCTGCTCAGAGAGGCTATTTCTGACAAGTCTACTCCTGTAGAGAAGTGTCTGCCCTCTCCTGTGAGGATAATTATCCTAGAACTCGAATCTCGATCCGCTTCATCTACAGATTTTATTAATTCTCTCATTAACTCTCTGTTGAGAGCATTACCTTTCTCAGGTCTGTTCATCACAATCCAAGTCATGTGATCTCTTCTCTCAATCTTGACAAGACTCATAGAAAGAAACCCCTTGATACTATCTTGTGACAGTGCTAATATAATCTATAAGCTCGTCTAATCTCTTGATCTCTGGCTTCCACTCGTAGCCATATCTATTCAGATGAACACATTTCAAACCAATACTACGGGCTGTGTCGAGATCGTACTGAGGATAGGCTGATACGTGGAGAATCTCACCAGGATCTACTCTCATGATCTCTATAGCTCTCTCAAAAGCCTTGGGGTCGGGCTTGTAATACTTTGTGTCTTCAGCTGTCACAATATAATCGACAAGATCTCTGAAGCCTTGGAGAGTGGTCTCAATGAGATCTCTATCAGTATTCGATATAACACCAACTCTAAAACCATGTCTCTTAAGAAGGAGAAGACCATAGATCGTGTCTGGGAATGGGGGAGATCTAGCGAAGCTTCTCACAAAAGCTTCTCCATAGAGATCGTTGTATTCTAATCCTCTCGAACTCATCGCTCTCTTTAGACATGATCTCAAGATCTCTTTATAAGGTCTGTAGAACCTCACCTCCTCTAGATCGCATTTGAAGTAGTCTTCAACCGCGTCTCTAGAAACATATCTCTCGATAAAACCACTTATAGAGTATCTCCAGTCAACCAGCGTGCCGTAGACGTCGAAAGTCACTATTCTGACCATTAGATTGCACCAGTATAGAGATTTTGCGAGAAGATAAAAAGTAAATCTGAGTCTTATCCGTACTGAAACTTCACGCCTCTACCATCTCTCTGATGATGGAATCTAATAATATCTGGCGGACCTATAAACCAGCAAGTGCCACACTCGACACAGCCGACATGATCGAATCTTATCTTTCCTCTTCTTATATCCTCTAGAGTCTCTCTCATAGCAAGATCTCTATTTGCACTCTTGCTATAGTTGTACTGATACAAGTCTTTGAATGATGCGAAAACCCCCTTCCCCTCAACGACCAGCGTGTAGCAGTTCATAGGACATGCTGAGACCCAGAGCTTCTCTTGCGACATATTCGCTCTCTCATAGTCTACGTCTATATGGACATACTCTCTATTCTCATGATATCTCAGTATGTTGATTCTAGTCTGGATTCTCTGGATAGCATCTCTAGAGTCTTGCTTGATAGAATCGTTAAAACTCCTAGTCTTGCCCAGCAGGCTCAGAGCCGCTTTGTAGCCGTGTTTATATAAGAATGAGCTCTCAGAGATCACACTTTCTCTCCTGTATCTCTCTATGTCTCTAGTGATAGGTTTGAGAAGATCTCTATAGATCGATAGTGTGGCTTCGTCAAACTTGCCTCTAGACCTAGCGTACTCATAAGTCTTCGCAGCCATAATGCCTGTTGCGACAGCTCTTCTCATACCATCTATCATAGCACCGATCTTCACAAAAGCGCCTATAGCATCTCCAATGGCTAGAAAGCCGCTTGCATAAGGCTTCTCGAGATAGACGCTCCTCCCCTTTGGTATGTTGTGAGCTGAGTACTCGACAAGTCTGCCACCCTCGATCAGTTTTGACACGGCTGGGTGGCTCTCCATCTCTTCTAGCAGGTCTAGAGGTTTCCCCACCTCGTAGAACTTGTCTCTCAGAACATCTAGCATTGATTTCATATCTATGACAAGCCCTATCGAGACGGTGTTTCTATTAGTATATATAAATCCTCCCCCCTTAACTCCTCGCAAGAAGTCTCCCATGATCGCTATAGCCACACCCTCACCCTTCTTAAGATTGAACCTAGACTCGATCTCGCTCTCTCCCAACTCGTACACGTGTTTAATGCCGTGGTACACTTGGTCTGGTCTTAGATGCCCTCTCAGCCCGGCCTCTATGACCAGAGTGCTAGTCACACCACTAGCATCAATAACTATGTCTCCATATACCTCCTCTTTATAGGTTCTAACACCGACCACTCTACCCCCCTCTCTGATCAATCCTTCGACTGTTGCGTCTGTGACAACAACACCCCCAGCCTCGATCACTTTGACGGCAAGCCACTTATCAAACTTGGCTCTCAGAACTGAGTAGCCCTCCCATCTCCCGGCCTCTCCGTGTATGAATCTGTCTAGAAATGTCTCGGAGAGATCTAGGAATCTATACTTATACTCTCCATCAATCTTGGCAGGCTTGGAGAGAGCCCAGAGTCTATACCTAGTTATCCTCCTCTCGAGAGGTGCTTCACTCGAGAAGTCTGGTATGAGGTCTTTGAGACCGTATCCCTCGATATATGATGTGTATATAACGCCGCCAGTAACATTCCTCTGGCCAGGGACGTGGGCCTTCTCTAAGACGATAACATTATAGCCTTTCTTAGCGAGGTAGTAAGCTGCCGCAGAGCCTCCTACTCCTGCTCCCACTATCACTACATCGTATTTCTCGACCAAGAGATCACTCACCTAATCTTTTTTTCAGTGCTTGAAGAATCTTTGGCAACGCCTCGTAGAGATCCTCTACTATTACGTGTGTCGCTATCTCGAATATAGGAGCGTTCGGATCCGTATTTATAGCTATTATATTCTCTGAACTCTGCATCCCGACTCTATGTTGCACAGCGCCGCTAATACCGCAGGCTACATAGATCTTTGGAGACACAGCTTTGCCCGTCTGCCCCACCTGCATATCATGTGTTATAAGCCCTTCCAACTCTTTCAACTCAGCGTGTATCAACGCTCTCGAAGCTCCTAGAGCTGTCTTCACTCCCATCCTGCTACTTATGTACTCGGCGAGCTCTCTAGCCATCTCGTATGCTTTCACAGGCTCAGGAGCTCCGGAGGGTCTCTTCAGAATACCCATGCCGAGACTAACTACAAGCTCCGCCTCTCTGAGAGGATCTCTCTCTTCTGGCAGTTTCTCGACTTTCAGAACTCTATATCTCTTAGCCTCCGGCGGGATCTCTGGCTCGAATCTCATGATCTCTCCACTTCTACCAGGATCTCTCTCAGGAGGCTTGAAGTAGCCTGGTCTAACACCTGCTATCTGCGGTCTGTGTCTAGGAGTATATATCTCGGCGATCCATATTGCCGCAGGTCTTATCTGTGCGAGCAAGTTCTTGAAAACTCTGCCAGCCAGCTTGAAGTCGAAGTCTTTAACATCAAAATCAATACAGTCAGCGGCCATACCAGTGTTAAGTCTATAGGCCACTCTAGGACCCAGATCTCTCCCGAGATCATCTGCCATGAAGAAGAGAGCCCAAGGCTTGTATCTAGAGACGATCTGGTAGAGAGTCTCGGTGTAGGCTATAGGATTGTAGTGTTCCAGCTCGGGGTGGTCGGCGTAGACAACATAGTCAGCTCCTCTGTAGATAAGCTCTCTCAATATATCCTCACGGATCTTGTAGCCCAGCACAACTGCGCCAACCTTCATACCAGCTTTTCTAGCAACCTTGCTAGCCGCTCCGAGAGTCTCTAGACTGATCTCGAACAGCTCTCCCTCGATAAACTCGATGAAGCCCCAGGCATCTTTGTAGCTCTCTAGATCTGGCGTCGCTGGGAGTAGTCTTGATTCGAGAGAAGAACTCATACTCTCACCTCACGCACTCTTCCTGAGAATACTCACAATATCCTCAGCCAGGTCGTCGTAGTCATATACCTTAGCCACACCGCTAGACACGAGTTTCTCAACCAGTTCTTTCGGAGGATCTGTTATTATGTCGCCAGGCTTGTAAGGACCATAGATCTTGTCTCCAATAGAGATCTTATCTATATCTCTGAGAATCTTGAGAGACTTGCCCAAGATCCTCTTGACAACAACTCTAGGAACCTCGATCGTGGGGCCTACTTGAGTGGGAGATCCCAGTAGTCCTATGGATCTCAAGTCAGCCTTAATATCGTCAGCATTTAAAACTCTAGTCTCAAACACTTTACCCTTGTAGCTCTCTAAGAGAGCCTCTAACCTGTGTGAGAGTGTTATTGGAGGTGTCTCGTACTCGGGTCTCATAGTGAGTAGTGCTGGTAGATCCATCTCGACCTCCTGGATCACTCTACCCATTCTTCTCCTAACTCTGATCGCTCTTTTCTCAAAATCATAAGAGAAGTTAGTGACATAAGTAGCGTACGCGACAGGGATTCCTAGTCTCTCACTCAGAGCCTGACTCAGCTGAGGTCCCGTGTTCCCTGTCTCTCCATCCACAGCTTTCATACCTAAGAATAAGACTAGATCTCTATATAGACTATCTCTAAATTCTCTCAATCTCTCTAAAGTCTCTTCTCTAGAGATCTCTTTGTTCAAGAATCTCTCTATTAGAGACTTTTTCTTTATAGAGAGTTTTGTCGTATAGATCTTGTTTGGTATGAGATTCTTCTCATAAAGCTCCTCAGAGATCTTTCTAATCTCCTCCTCACTCTTACCCTCTTCTATAGACGCTATTAATCTCGTGACAGCTTCTTCGTGAAATTCTATAATCCTCTTCACACCCATAGAAATAGTATATGCAGTAGCTCTCGTGTCAGCCCCAGCCATTCTCCTGTCGCTGAGAATATAACTCTCGTCAACACCCCAAACCTCGTATTCGTACAGAGTTGTTGCTATGGGGATAACTCTCTGGTGAGGACCCATAGATAGACTGATAACCTTTCCTCCAACGAGTCTTCTGAGATACTCTGCAGCCTCTAGAGCTTTGACATCGTATGGATTTATAACTAGCTGAGTTTCTTCTCTCTTAATAATACCCCCCACAGTGGCTACTCTAGCGAGATCTGCGGGAACCCCTTTGTACAACGCGAAAATCAGCACAGGCTAAAACCCAGTATACTTTTTATGTTATAGCATATTTAAATCTGAGTAGAAGTTGTTTTACAATATTAAATATATATCCTCCGAGTATAAGTAGCTATGATTCGGCGAGCTGTCTGTATCTCAGATCTCTCATACTTCTAACAAGCTCTTCAACACTCTCAGTCGTGGAGAGTATTAGTGGTATAGCCTCTTTATCAGCTAGAGATATTGCTAAGGGATCCACTCTACGAGTGCCGTGCAAGACTACTGCAGCGGGTTTGACAGGAGCTACTCTAACAGCTATCATAGGAGATCTCCCAGTGCCTACTTTTGTGAAGAGTAGTACTCTCTCAGTAGTGCTACCCATGATCTGCCAGAACTCGTTCCCGGAGAGACTCTGTATAGCCTCTATAGAGTCTATGATAGTGTAGCCGTAGAGATGCTTCGTCTGAAACACAGAGTTTAATACTATGCCTTTCACAGTTGTGACAAGCTCGTCTAGAGATACTGGCACGTCGAACTCGCTCATATCGATTATAGCCTGTATATTGATATTGAAACTCTTCATAAGCTCTCTGGCAACAGCCCAGCCTCTGCTAGAGTCTATTCTGAGTAGAGCTTCTACGTATCTCTTGACAAATCTAGCCCCGGGCACTCTCTTACCCTTCTCATAGCTGTTAATAACGCTTGGAGCCACGTCGAGCATCTTAGCAAGCTCGCTCTGAGACGCTTTGAATATCACTCTCCACTTTCTCATCGAAGCAGCTATATTGCCACTCCACACGATATCGCCAGCTATTCTCTTGCCCAACATCTCGATGATATACTCGCTCATAGACTTAATTATCCTCGTATAATCTTAAACTCTTGGGATAATTATTTTATTTAGTAAGGTGTTTCGATGATTAGCGAGAGAGCCATAGATCTTATAGACATCATAATCCCCATAGTATCAGTTGAACAAGAGACTTGGGAGATGATTCTAAGGCTTTTTCGAGTTAGAAGAATATGTGCTTCTACCAACCAGATCTTGTCTGGCAGAAGTGTTAAGATGTTTCGCGTGAGAGATCTTGTTAGAGAGATATTTATCTCAAGCGAGGAGGAATCTGTTGTGACAGAGATAAGCAGGATCGACGGTGTTTTTAGGAGAAGCGTCGCAGAGGCTTCTGCAGAGACCGCGTTTATAGACCCTGAGACCAGCGCTGTCACAGTGCTAGAACTCATGGATCAGCTCTCTCTAGAGTGTGTCCCAGTAGCTAGGAGAGATGTTGTTATAGGAGTCGTATCAGAAGAATCAGTGCTTGAAGAGCTTAAAAAGTACATGTCACTAGAATCAGAAGTCTCGCAGATAGCTACTAGAGATGTTGACACTGTAGACTCAGAGGCTCCGCTGGAAGAGGTTATAGGGTTGATGCTTCAGAAAGGCTTTAGAAGAATACCAGTGCAAGACTCTGAGAAGAGAGTCTTGGGACTAGTAACACTACTAGATGTTGTGGCCGAGATAGCAGAACAGTACAGAGTCTCTGGCGAGTTGAGAACGCTGGACATGATGTCTAGACCAGTCTCTCAGATGAGGTACTTGAGAGAGCCTGTGTTCGTAGGTTCTGAGAAGTCTGTTAGAGAAGTGGTGGATATAATGCTTAGAAGTGGCACAGGCTGCGTCTTGCTAGGGTCTCGAGAGAAGATTGAAGGCATAGCTACTGAGAGAGATGTGATAAGGTATCTGAGAAGAGAGATAGCGAGGATCATAGAGTGAGAGCTAGTACTCGAGACCAGCTCTCTTCGAGAAGTTGATAATTGTTATTGTTATTATCTTGTCTTGTCTTAGAGATACTATGAGATCTTCTCCAACGAGAATTGTCTCGTCAGGCTCCTCCTCGGCTCCTGTGTGAATATATAGAGTGTCGCTCTGTCTGTCATACTCGATCCATATTTTCTCGAGATCCTCTATATAATATCTTCTCTTAAACTCTGTCTCGCTACTCATGATCTCTCACTCTCTAAACTCCTATAGATCTTTAGAGTTGGCGCAAGCGTCTTCGGGTGATTAGCTCTCACATAATCTAGTCTTCTCACAGCGGTGTTGCTCGGAGTCTTCTTAACTTGAGAAGGGTCTCTATAAGCTGTTTCAGCGATCTCTATCAAAGCCTCGGCATATCGATCTATGTTCTCTCTAGTCTCAGTCTCTGTAAACTCTATCATTAGAGCCTCTTCAACTATTAGTGGGAAGTACATTGTTGGCGCGTGAAAACCTCTGTCTAGCAACGCCTTAGCTATGTCCTCTGCCGAAACCCCTGTGTCAGCAAGGATCTTCTTAGCGCTGATAACGAGCTCGTGTTTTCTAGGCTTAGAAGGGTCGTATGGCAGTGTATAGTACGGCTTCTCTAAGATCTTCTTGATAAAATAGTTTGAATTTATAATCGATACTTCAGCAACTTCTCTCAAACCCTCGCTAGAGAGTGCTGCTATGTATATGAAGGTTCTGACCACAGGAGTTATATTGCCGTAGAACGCTGAGACTCTGCCTATACACTTCTCACACTTATAATCCCAGTAGTATCTCCTCCCATCAAACTCTATGAGAGGTCTTGGCAGATAGTCTACCAGGGATCCCTTGGCACAGACAACACCACCACCAGGACCTCCTCCGCCGTGTGGTGATGAGAATGTCTTGTGTAGATTCAGATGAACAATGTCAAAGCCCATGTCCCCAGGTCTCGCTATGCCTAGTATGCCATTTAGATTTGCTCCATCGTAGTAGAGTAGCCCTCCAACCCCGTGTATCGTGTCAGAGATCTCTAGGATCTCGTCTTCGAATACTCCTAGAGTGTTTGGATTTGTGAGCATGATACCAGCTGTCTTGTTAGAGACAACACTCTTGAGAGCGTTCAGATCCACTGTTCCTCTAGGCGATGTTGGTAGTCTAACAACTTTGAACCCCGCCATCGCAGCGCTAGCCGGGTTCGTTCCGTGGGCTGAGTCTGGGATTAGCATCTCGTCTCTGAACTCTCCTCTATCTCTATGATACTTCTTGATCATTATAGCTCCAGCCAGCTCTCCCGCAGCGCCTGCTGGTGGTTGGAAGCTGCATTTGTCCATACCTGTTATCTCTGAGAGCCATCTCTCAGTGATGTATATTATCTCTAGCAGTCCTTGTACTGTCTCCTCATCTTGTAGTGGGTGTAAGTCTGTTATTCTCTTGTCCATAGAGATCAGATCTGAGATCTTGGGATTATATTTCATAGTGCAAGATCCTAGGGGGACTGGGCCTAGGTCTACTCCATAGGACATTTGAGAGAGTTTCATAAAATGTCTTACAACCTCGATCTCTGGCAAGTCTGGCAGCCCTGTGCTAGACTTTCTCACAATATTCTCCGGGATCTCGATTTCTACGTCTTTAAACTCGTCCTCGTAAGGTATCACAGGTCCTGATCCGTATCTATTCTTCTCTTGGACAAATTCTTCGGGCCAGTAAGCTTGTCTCCAGCTCATATAGACACCTCTCTGAGAGTTTCTATCAATAGATCTATGTGTCTCTTGCTGTGCAACTCTGTCACACAGAATAGAGCTGTGTTACCAATATCTCTGAGAAGATCTCCTATATACAGTCCTCCGTGAATATTTCTCTCGAGCAGTCTCTTAGAGATCTCTCTATAGTCTCTTCTCAAGAACCTGACAGGGATCTCTCTGAAGAATAGTCTGGCTCTAGAGGCTATCTCAGCCAGCTCACAGAGATCTGATTCTATTTTCTTCTTAAGATACATAGTTCTTCTCATAATAGTCTCGCCAAGTCTTCTCAGACCTTTTTCTCCGATATAGCTCAGGTACACCGCGGCGGCGACTGCTTCGAGAGCTGTGTTAGTAGTTATATTGCTCGTAGCTCTCTCTCTTCTTATATGCTGTTCTCTTGTCTGGAGTATCATTGCAAAACCTCTCTTAGAACTCTCTAGCTCTCTTGTCAGTCCTATCAATCTGCCTGGCAGCTGTCTTAACAACTCTTGATCCATTTTAACTCCTAGCACACCTAGCGATGGGCCTCCATAGTTCAAGCCCACACCCAGGCTAGACCCGTTGCCCACGACGATATGAGCTCCATACTCTCCAGGAGGTTTCAGAACTCCCAGACTTAGAGGCTCTGCGTTTACAACGAATAGTAGTTTCTTCTCTTGCGCGAATTCTCCAACGATCTCTGGTCTCTCGATTATTTCTCCGAGGAATGTGGGGTTCTCCAGATAGATCCCTCCAATATCTTTCTCGGATACTCTATCAATAATCTCCACTCCACTATCGCTGAGACTATACCTGGCTATGAAGCCGTCTACAGGTTCTATCCATGTTCTAACAACACTCTCGATAAAAGGATTCATTGTTCTCGGCACCAAGACACCTTTCTTCTTAGATACTCTCATAACCATTCTAAAAGCCTCGGCGACGGCTGTCGAGACATCGTACATTGAGGCGTTGACAACGTCTACACCATAGAGATCAGCGATCATGCTTTGATACTCGAATAAAGCTTGCATCAAGCCTTGATTAATCTCGGCTTGATATGGTGTGTAGGCTGTGTAGAACTCTCCTCTCAACAAGATATACTTGACAACAGCAGGAACCATATGCATGCACAGACCACCGCCTAGAAAAGATGGTGGGTCTGTGAACACTTTGTTTTTAGACAGTATCTTGTCTACTAGGATCTCTATCTCGTACTCTGAGAGAGGTTTTTCAAAGCCTACTTTGAGAGGAGTCTTGAGTCTTATACTCTCGGGGATATCGCTGATAAGATCTTCAAAACTCCTCCCAATATACTCGAGCATACTCTTCTTGATGTTAGGGTCAGAGTTAGGGATCCATGGGTGGTACAAGATCTAGACCTCCAAAATACTCCTATCAGTAATGATTATTAATGGAATTTATAAAGAGAGTCAGAGTGTGGCGAGAGAGATCTATGTTGGAGAAAAAGAATATATACTCTGAAAAAAAAGACATGGGTGACTTGAGAGTGTCTTCCTCTACATCTATAGAGACTCTAGCAGTTGTCTTGATAGTAGTCATACTCATATCTCTGACCCCAGCGATCTTTCCGATAAACATGTCTTCTCTTCTAGCTAATGATAGAACGAGTGTCGCCGAGAATCCTCTGAAGAGAGACTCTCACAACACTTCTATTGCGGAGTATAGGTTTATTGATATACTGATACCTGTCTCCTCAGCTAAGAATCTTGTTGGTATGAGAATTGATAGAGTAGTAGCATTCTCTTGCTACGACGATACGATTATGATATCTGTCAAGATGATACCTAGAGGCTTTACCAGAACTCTTCTCGTATCAACCAATACTACTGTCCTAATACCTGATGCCGGAGACGGTGTTCTTAACGAGAGTGATATTCTCATACTCACAACCCCTATACCCAGAGAGCCTAGTAATGTCTCGGTTGATTCTTGTGATTGGAGTAGACTAGCTGCTAAGAGAGGTCTTAGAGAGAGGGTTATAGTCACTCTCACGCAGAGATCCAGAGTTATAGCTGAGAATATAACAGATCTTGCCAGTCTAGGCTTAGAGAGATTTAGACTAGCACTATACTTCGACCACGACCCAACTAGGACGCCGGGTATAAATACTATGTTTCTCGACATATCAGCTCTAGAGAGAGTGGGCAGAGCGCTAGGTGTTGAGAAGCCTAGCATCTCAACACCTGCTTCTCGAGAGGAGGAGGCTGAGTGGAATAAGTGGATCAGAGTTTTGAAGCAGAGAGTGATAGAGCTGAGACTTGGAGAAGATATAGAGCTTCTCTATGAGAAGAGAGAAGCGTTTTTATATGATCCTGTGAGAGACAGAGTTTTGACAGAGATCAGCTCTAGAGAGAGTTTGAGTAGCGTCACAAATATACAGCCCAGCGCGTATCTCATAGACGGTGGTGGAGGGCCTCTTAGATTCTATGAGTTTCTACTCACGATACTGAACAAGACTACTATAAGCTATGATAGAACTATAGATCTGTATATGGGGTATAATGTCTACGACTCTGTGCTCTACGTTAGAGCTAACTCCTCTTCAATCACAACCTCGCAACTAGGCATCATAGTGAGAGTTGTGGATATAGACTCTGGTATTGTTGTGTGGAGTAGTAGCTATAGCTACACTCTATACTCGTCACCTACAGACATATTTATACTCCCATACACTCCGTATACTTCTACGCAGAGACTTAACATATCGATCACGTTCTCCTGGATCTCAGGGTCGCAACCATATGTTGTGATAGCTAATCTGATAACACACAAGACATGGGATTCAATGCCTACAAACCAGACTCGAAAAGGCTTTCAACTGCTAGGGTCAGGCACGATCTCGCTGAGAGATCCTAGTGCCACTTCCTATCCAACGTGTCCTATGACGAGAGCGGCTAGCATGATAGACCCTAGCGTGTACGGTTTCACACGACCAGAGCTCAATATATCTACAGATATTAAGTCTCTCACTCTAGACTCTGTCAGAATAAATGGGCTCTACTACGATAGTCTCTATAACACGAGTCCTATTCTCTATCTAGAGATATGCGTGCTGAATCAGCTGAGTCAGACAGTTTCAGGGAGTCTGACGGTGAAGATAAATAGTGTCACATACGCTACTCGAGAAATCCAGGCGTCTCCGCCAATAGGTGGATACACTAATATCACACTCTTCTTAGGCTCGAACCCTGTGGGAGGCTATGGGAGTCTGATAACCGTAGAGCACACGCTACCCGACTCAGGCGGCTACGTGCGTATCTATATAGATGTCTTGATAGAGTATCAATACGCTCCCGAGGTTTGGAGACCAGACAAATACCTGGACTGGGCTTTCACCAACTATCTCCCCTGGCTCAAGATAACGATAAACGAGAACACGGGAACTGTCACGGCCTGGAGATCGTCTGTAGCACTCTTCTCCCAAGCATTCTCAGAGAGAGTGGGCGAGACCTACATGATGGTTAGACATTTGATATCTACAGCTGGTGGATCGGCAAAAGTTCTCGACTCCAAGATCTATATTAGACCTCCCGCACCTGGCACTATCTCACCTGTCGGATGCGAGGTTAGGTATGGAGAGTTTGTAAATTACGAGAAGTATATAGGCACGATCGTCACGGTTTGGGGTCTTGTGTCTCTCGGAATAGATTTTGCCATACTACTCGGAGTCTCGATCCCGGAGCCTGTCTCAAAAGCTATAGCAGCCACAAGCTTCTTAGCAGCACTACTAGGAGCTTCAGCGACTACAACCAGTGTTGACCCCCCGCTGAGTGATGGAACTATTGTTTGCTCATGGAGTTCTGGTATCAATAGTTATAGCGTGGTAGAGTTGAAGCTGCATGTTGCTGTGAATGTTCCGGCGGTGAGTGCTAATCCCACGTTCAGTATTTCGATCCTAGATAATGGGGAGCTGTGGTATGTGAAGAGTGTCAGTGTCAAGATCCCATACTATACTAATACTGATCTTAGCAGCCCATCTAGCGTGCCGATGGAGCTCTACTACGGTTTTTACGGTAGGAGTGATATTCTCTATGACTAGCCTCTTCACAACCAGATATCTCTTCTCTCTCTCTATCATATTTCTTCTCGATCTAGCTGTCAGCTATGCTATTGGTTTCTTTGCTCTCTGGTCCTATCACAGGATTACTGATGTTCTTGGTTATAGAGTTGGCTACATAGCTCTTCTCGCCGGCGTCTCTTCTCTTATTCTCTTACTCAGCGATCTATTCTTATACTTGTTTGTCTTTAGAGTTTTTCTTCTGAAGAAAACTTTCTCTCCAGGCTTTATAAGAAGATCTCTGATACTCTTCCTCGCAGGCTCTACTCCTATCTTTATTCTAACAACACCTGACATAATTGCCGGTATTGGAGGTGTTGTTGCTGAGGATCTCTTCTATGGTTTCGTCGCTTTCTCTGTTCTCGTCTGGAGCGCTTTTCTAGCTCTCTACTCTGTCTATATTCACCCAGTCTACGCTCCCTACGCTGGTATTATCATTAATATATGTGCTTATAGTGGTGATAAGAGTCTGAAGTGTTTTTGGCATAGTCTGTCTAGACACAGATCACTTCTTCTATTCATTGTGATAGTCTCTATACTAGTGTTAGTTATAGTGTCTCTCGCAACCCGACTCCTGGTTCTAGCTGTGCCGTCTCTAGGAGACATGATCATACCTATCCAAGCTCCTAGAGTAGAGAGTGGCTGGCTTAGTAAGTGGTATAATGTTATCTCTAGCCTCGTGCCTAGATACTATAATCTCGTGCTAAGTCCTCTATCTTACATTCTATACACATATCTCCTCTCAGCTATCGGTAGAAAGAGTTTAGAGAGAATAAGATCATCACTACTAGCAGAGAGATAACTAGTCCTGCCTCACACCCTGAAAGCCCCGCCCCTCAGGATGGGGAAGGAGAGTGGGGCGGTGGAGAGGTCTTAGAAAAAGTTATTCTAAGAGATCTCTCACGCCTCTCTCGTCCAGGCCTACTATCAGAGTCTCTAGTCCTCTCTCTCTCAGCTTCTCTAACACTTCATCAAGATCTCTCTTTCTGTAGAGAGAGATTGCAATCCCCCCTCTACCCGCGCCACTCAGCTTAGCTCCTAGTGCTCTGTTTCTTCTGAGTAGCCATATTATCTCTTCGCATAGCGGGCAGGAGGTGTTTATAGCGTATAAGAGTCCTTGATTTATATTCATCAATTCTCCTAGACTCTCGAACTCTCCTCTCTCTAGTAGTTTTAGTGCTTCTTCTACTAAGCTCTCTGCAGATCTATACACATGCTCTAGTATCTCTCTCCTCCTCTCATAGAGATCTAGAACGTCTTTAACAACCGCTCCTGTCTCTCTACTAATCCCCGTGTTAACTATTAGTATTACATAATCCTCGGGCCATTTAACACTGATCTTTCTAAACGACCCTGATCTATAGTAGACTACTCCTCCGTAGGTTGCCAGAGTATTGTCTATGCCGCTAGGTCTCTTATGGATCACTTTTTCCGCCTCGAAGGCTATTCTAGAAACATTCTCTTTCGAAGAATCTAGACCACAGAATCTTAGTAGCGCGTGTGCAACTGCTACTGAAACCGCTGCCGAGGATCCCATTCCAGAGCTTACAAACAGACTTGAGTCTATTAAAACTCTAATCTTATCTCTACAGCCTAGAGATCTTATCTCTCTGAGTATAGCTCCAAAGCTGCTCTCGAGACCGAGTCTCTTCTCCTCATCGTATAGTAGTCCTAGTTGCTTGGATTCCACGAGATCTCTATCACTACTATCTACACAAGCTCTCGCGTATGAGCTTACAGCCATCCCGATTCCTGGGAATCCTCTCACTACAAAGTGTTCTCCGAATAGTATTATCTTGCCAGGAGCTTTAGAGCATATCATATAGGGCTCCCTACAGCTGTTAGTAGCGACACTATCGTGGGAGCTCCTACTAATGTCATAAACAACACACCGATCGATACTCCTTGTCTGACTAGAGCTCCTGATATCAGAGCTGTTAGAAGCATTCCAAATATGCCTGTGACTCCACTGTCGTAGTAGGCTAGGACTAGTGCTATGGCTATGAAGAGACCGTAGAGAGACTCGGCAGAGATCTTTCTGAAGACGTATAGTGTTATCTCTCTAGAGTATTTTACTATGAGAGGATATGTTATCAGTAGCGATACTACTGCTGAGTAGAGTAGTAGTATTGTTATGTCTAGATAGCTATAGTGGCTGAGTATATACTCGTAGGGCTTGGCTTTGATACTGTCTATCTGTTGGAAGAACGGTGCTGCAGGGCCAGCACTCATAGGCCCTGTCGGCGATCCTATCACTATGAGAGGTATTAGTGTTCCTCCTATATAAGTGCCTAGCTTGATCCCTTCTCTAGTCGTGTATGCTAGTAGAGATCCTTCTAGTCTGTCTCTCTTACTCTCTCTCAGAATATCTCCTATAAGAGTTGTCAATCCCACCGGGGACATGACTATGGCTAGGACTGATGTTATTGGAGACCATATCAACACGTTAGCCAGCTCTTCTCTGCTCAGATTCTTGAGTGGGTTGAGAGATATTCTCCCAACTCTCGCTAGTCTAACCTCTTTTAAACCTCTTCTAGCAATGCTCCTCCTAAGATCTCTGTTCAGAGCTTGGAATAGCTCTACTATGACAGGGCCTATCGTGATGCCCAAGAACAGACTCACAACTACAGGCTTCCCATAGACACTTCTCAACCCTTGGACTAGTATTGCGAATACCGGTATTGTCGCGAGAGCAAGCCACTTGTTTCTAGATGTCGCGGCCAGAATAATCACTCCCGCGAGTAGTATCCAGAACCACCTGGCAACAGACACTCCAGCGATCTTATCAGTTGTTCTAAGCCAGTCTCCGACAGGTAATAAGAGCCATGCCACGGCTAGTGTGAATAATAGTGTTAGTATAGATGCTATTAAGGCTGCCGAATTCCCTTTTCTAAGCAGAGTATCACTATACCCACGCTCCTTGGCTACTAGAGCGTCTGGGACTTGCGGCACGGCCATGACTCCCCCGGGTATCCCTGCAAGAGCCACTGGTATAGCGTCTGTTATCTTAAAAGCTATGATAGCAGCTATAAACCATGCTAGCACTAGTAGAGGGTCTAGTCCGGCCATTAGAAGTGCTAGAGCTACGGGAGCCATTGTAGCAGTCTCGTCAGTCCCTGGCAGAATGCCTATCACTATGTATATTAGTGTGGAGATTATCGAGAGTATGGTTGCGTAGAGAAAAAGCGCGAGATCTAGCAAACTACTTCTCCTCAACAATACTTCTCTTAACCCTGGTCAGAGGTATAGAGAATATGAAGCCTATGGTGGCGCCGACAGCTCCTAGAGTTATCTTTAGAGCTGATACTAGCGTTGTTAGATTTAGCATCGAGGCTATGTAGGGGGTTGCTGAGTATAGTGTGAAAGCTCCTATTGTTGAGAGTAGTGTTGCTAAGCCTAGCTCTCTTAGCGAGATGTACTCTCCGTAGATCTCGATGAACTCCTCTGGATCGTCTTTATTCGAATAATTAGATCTCTCTCTCTTCATAATCATCAAATAGAGTCATGTTGAGAGACTTATAAAATTTCACAATTGACTAATCTAGGTTATACTAAAGTGCCACTTGAGATCTGTTAGTAGAAAGATCTTATGCCTCCAAATCTCAAGGTCTCTCTAAAACTCTTAACAGTCTCATCTCTCTTGTCCAAAGCTTCTCTATCTAGGTATAATCTCACTACTACCACACTCTGAGACAAGGTTCCGAATGTTGTCTCGTCGAATCTCTTTGAAGTTATGCTCTTATCACTCCTCTGGATCAATATTTCCTCGCTGTGTAACATTGGGTTTAGTGGTAGTACTGGTGTGTCTATGAAGACCTTGTCTCGGAGCTCTTCTGACACTCTCTCTCGAAGGATCTTGTTGAGAAAATCTCTGTCTAGAGCAGCCATCACTAGCTGTAGGTCTCTGTGTACAGGGACTCTATACTCTTCTACCGCGGCGAATCTAATTCTTCTTCTCATAAGATCTCTCATATACCTATGCTCTCTGACGCTAGGTATCTCCAGTATGCTATAGTCGTCCAGCTCTATGTAAGATAAAGAGTCTCTGACACGCTTGCCCAGGTCTGATTCTCTCAGCGCGTCTCTGAGAACACTGCTGATCATTATATCAACCGCTCTAGTAGTCTTGTGATAGTAGACAGACATGAACATGTGATATCTGGCCAGTAGAATATGTTCGAAAGCGTCGAGAGCTTTCTCGCTCAGGGCTAGGCCTCTGTCTGTTGGTGTTATGTTATAAGCTATTCTAACCCAGTCTATCCCAGACCCATACCCAGCCCCTGTGTAGTATGAGTCTCTCAGTAGATAGTCTAGTATGTCTGCTGAGAAAGATCCTTTCAAGACGTGATATAGAGATCTCTCTAACCTCTCATCCAAGCCTGAGACGTTTAGAACAGGCCATTCCGAGGGAGATCTTGCTAGCAGAGCTAGAGCTAGGTCGTCGACGTTGAAAATATGGTTCTTACCATATCTCTCGAAACACTCTCTCACCTCGGTATTATCTCTCAAAATCCTAGAGCCTATGATCTCGTGGTTAAGAGCTTGAGGATATAGAATCGTCTCTTCGAAAGTATGCGAATAAGGGCCATGCCCGATGTCATGTGTTAATAGAGCTAGTCTCACGAATTGGAGAAGAGATCTAGAGTCATCTCTCCCATACAACCCTATCTTCTCGAGAATGCTAGAGACCATGACACCAGCTATATGCATAGAGCCAATACTATGAGTAAACCTGCTATGAGTAGCCCCGGGGTAGACGTAGACAGATGTTGGTAGCTGGAGTATTCTTCGAAGCCTCTGCATAGGGAGAGAATCAATTATACATCTCTCAAACTCTGTGAAGCCAATATACCCGTGAACAGGGTCTTTTATAAAATAATC
>JBEULF010000047.1:0-3181 GCA_041287455.1 Sulfolobales archaeon | reverse complement strand
TCAGGCAGACTCTCTATCTACAGCAAGCATGATGAGGGTTTGGGACGGTGCTTCATATGGAGAGAATTGAGAGGTTGTTAGTAGCTTTTTCTGGTCACTCTGCTTAGTAGTCTTTTTCCAAAGTCTCTTCTCTTGATGTATTTTAGAATGTTTAAGATTGTTGCTCTTGTGTAGGGATCTATGGAGAGCTTTTCCACGAGGATCTCTGCTGTTGTTGGAGATGGGATTCTATACGGTGCTTCTCTAGCGCCTCTCTTGATATCTGTGCAGATTTGTCTTGTTGTTAATAGTGATCGTGTTGTTTTTGTCTCTCGTGACAATTCTAATGCTTTTCTACTCATCCACTTGTCTATTGTCATACAGTCTATGAGCAGGATCATGTGTTCTTTGTATATAGCGTGTGCAGCTGTTATCACAACCTCAGCGTCTCTCGTGATCGCTCTGGCGTTCACACCTTCAATCTCTATATCTTCTATCTCTTCGAGAAGTCTCTCGCCACTCACATATACTATCCACGCGAATGATGGGTGTGTGTATAGATCTACGATGAAACCTCTCTTCTCTAGAGTCACGGTGTAAGGTTCTAGAACAACTGTGTTAAACCCGATGCTTCTAAGTCTAGAGACAGCTTTAGAAACATCGCTTGTTCTAATCAGTATGTCTAGATCTACGGAGACGTGGTCTACGGGTTTTCTAAACTTGTACAAAGCATAGTCTAGTCCTCTGAGAGTTTTGATAACTTCGACAGTGTTCTCCACGTAAAATCTGAATCTACTCTCTTCAACAAGCCACTCGCGGTGGAAGTATTCTCTCGCTTTTCTGAGAAATGCTAGTGATAGCTTGTTGAGAACTGCGACACGCATCAAGTCTCTAAACTCGTTGTGGCTGGGTTTATAAGAATCTTCGATAAACATCCACAGTTTATAACTTAGACTCATACAGCTCGCCAAAACCACTCTTCTCTAGCCACTGGATGAGTTGAGTTAGACACTCTATAGGTCTACACTCGCTAGTGTTAATATAAGCTTTGGCATAGTATTTTGACAGGATACTATAGACTGTGTACTCGTATCTAAGAAAATCTGTTGGAACATCTGCACGTCTAGCTAAAACCCCTGGATCGGCGTGTAGATAGACTATAAACTCTCTAGAGGCTGATCCGAGTAGAAATCTCCCGTAGATAGAAGACGTGAATTTTGGGAGGTGAAGAGTTGTCACAATCCACACGATAAAATCTAGCAAGCCACGGTCAGATATGAGTAGAATGTGAAATCTTGATAAGAGACTTCTCAAGATAACATATGGGATTAGAGACCAAAACTCTATGTGAACCCACAGAATCTTGAGTTTCTCTGGTATACAAACCTTGTAATACGGGTTGCAAGAGCCTTTGAAAATATTGAGATGTGAAAAGAATCTTAGCAATAGAGATGCTACTAGATGACTGCCGCGAAGCCAGAAAACTCTCGTAGAAACTCTGCTCGTAGAGATATGAGATGCTAGAAGCCTGGATAAAGTAGACTTGCCAGAACCGTCGACACCAGAAAAAACAATCATACATCTACGCCTGACAGCAATCATACAAATCGTCTGAGACTATCTAGCTATTAGAACTAATAGCTTTTAGAAAGTAGAAAACCACCGCTAGAGAGTGATAGTGTTTTAAGATTAAGGCCGGCTCTTCAAAATAGTGAGAAGATCTGGTGGATAATTAAAGAGAGAATTGATAGATGTGTTCAAAGCGAACACTCTTCTCGAGGACTTGAGATCACTATTAGAAGTAGTAACATCTGCATACGCTTGCCCAGGCTTCAAATCTCTTGCCCAGTAGTATTGCACGCCGGAACTTTTAAAAACACCACATAGCGCTGATCTCTCTAATCTCTGAAACGAGTTTTCTATCTCTACAGAGGTTGCACTACAGCAGATCCTGAAGTAGCTGTCTTCCCCGCCTAGAAGGCGGGTTTTTTCAATTGATTTTTCTATCGCTCGTAGAATCGTTTATTCGTAAAATTCATAAGTTTCAATTGAAGACGAGAGAGGGCTCTGTTCATATTTATTTTCGAATTAGATTTCTATATGGTCTAGGTGCTATAGTGTGGATGAATGTGTGGTTATACCTAGGAAGTTGTTTGAGAAGCTCTCTGAGATAGGGGTTGATGTGGAGTCGAGAGTTGTTGAAGTTCTTCTAAGAGAGCTTAAGCTCGATCCTGGTGATGAAGTTGAGATCCGCTTGGAGCTTGCTGAGAGGTTTTTAGCGGAGGGGAGAGCTTTGGTTGATAAAGATCCTGTTCAGGCTGGTGAGAAGCTCTATAAAGCTGCTGAGGAGTGTGTCAAGGCTTTGGCGGCGCATTTTAATATAGAAGAGATCATGTCGAGAGTCAGGGAGAGAGGGGGGTGGACTGCTGCAGAGCTCGAGAGAGCAGTTTTAGTAGCCTCAGACAGGCTTGGCGTGTGGTTTGAGGAGGCGTGGGATAGAGCGTGGGCTCTACACGTGTGGGGCTTCCACGAAGGGAAGTTCGACAGCGGGGATGTTCGCAGGAGACTCCCATACGTGGAGAGGATGGTTAGAGAAGTCTCTAGACTTATCAAGAGGTAGAGCGCTTAGCACTATTTGATATTTGCTCGAACCACTCTCTGACCTCCTCTCCACCCTCTCATCCTAGAGAACGATTCGTCCCACGCTTGAAAGACGCGGGCTTTTCTCACCGAGATTGGTAGGAGGTTTAAAATCCTCGAAGCTTATAAGAGATCCATGTATATTTTTAAGATATGTTTTTAGGAATGGGGGTTGGGATTTTTGAGAGAAATAGTGACTGTTATGTTAATTGTGGTATTGGCCGCGGGCATAGGGCTAGTGTTACTGCTACCCGATCTTCTTGAGAAGATTCTTAGAGTGCCGAGCGGATCAGTCGGTGCAACATCCGTATCAGTGGTTAGCGGAGATTCTGTAGGAAAGCGAGAGTGTAAATCTGTTAAGAGTTGTAGAATTGTTGTAGTTGTTGATAATAATGGTGACCATGGTTTGGAGACTGCGTGGGGGCTGAGCGTATATGTAGATCTGAACACCACAAAGATCCTATTTGACACAGGACCGGATCCAGGGGTTCTCGAGAGAAATATGATGAGACTGGGCATAGACCCCTCGAAGATAGACCTAGTCGTCTTGTCCCATGAGCAT
>JBEULF010000046.1:0-3199 GCA_041287455.1 Sulfolobales archaeon | reverse complement strand
ACTATCAGCATTAGAAGAGATAATGCTAGAAACACAGAGAGACAAGCCTTCTACTGCCACCGACTCTAAACATCTAGAGTACTAGTAGAGAGACTACGTGTTCAAATAGTCTTAGTCGGGGTGTATCTGTGTTCCTCTCACTCCTCTGACAACTTCATAGCCCTCGTAGAGATGCCCTATAGCAGCTCTCAAACCACCTCTTCTCAAGAACCTTATGCAAGCGAGAACTTTTGGACCCATAGATCCTGGTGGGAAGTGTCTCTCCTCATAGTATCTCTCGATCTCTCTGAGAGAAACTCTCTCTAGACGTACTCTGTTCTCTCTGTCGTAGTTCAGGTATACTCCGTCAACATCTGTCAGCACTATGAAGTGTCCGGCTCCAAGCTCTGTAGCCAGGATCTCTCCAGCGAGATCTTTGTCAATCACAGCCTCAACACCTGTTAGTCTCCCGTCAGACTCTTCAACCACGGGAACACCGCCTCCACCAGATGCTATCACGATCCATCTTTCTCTGAGTAGAGTTTTTATAGCTTCACTCTCAACATTTCTAACAGGTTCTGGAGATGGCACTACTCTCCTCCAGCCACCCCTAGGATCTCTCTTAAAAACCCATTTTCTCTCACTCTCGAGTTTTCTAATCTCACTCTCATCAAAATACCATCCTCCTACAAACTTCGTAGGATCTCTCCAAGCAGGGTCTTCTCTCTTAACAACAACTCTATTAATCAATGCCACAACACCTCTGACAAAGCCTGTCAAACCCTCCTCTATCAAGACATTATGAATCGCGTTAGCCAAGAGATAGCCAAGCCAACCCTGACTCATGGCACCCGCGATATCAAGTGTCTGCGGAGGATACTTTTCTCTCAAACTCTCTATCCACTCACTAATAACACCAACTTGAGGACCGTTCCCATGAGTGACGACAACTCTAAAACCCTCGCCAACAACTCTTGCCACAACTCTCGCAGCAGCATAGGCGTTTCTCCAGTAATCCTCGGGAGAACCCTTGTCACCCTTGCTCTGAAACGCGTTGCCTCCCAAAGCAATGACTATCAGCTTCTCATCTCTCATAATTGCGAACTCCATGATATAGATATCCTATCAAATAAAAATCTTTCTAACAACACAGACTCTCTCAGCGAGACCCTCTTGTTAGAAGCAAAAACATTTAGAACTTACATTAAATGTTTTTTAGATCTATCATTACGTGAGGATAACGTGTGCCGCCACCACCTCCATAGAGAGTCTCGAGCCTAGCACTAGTTTACGCTAGCTAATCCTCTCTCGCGATTGATATGTGAAGAGTGTAGAATAAGAGTTATTCGAATATCTTTTCTAGAGAGAATACTCTCGAACAACACGTCTCTACCACTCTCGCTAAAATACTGTAGCTAGTGCAACACTATAGACACCACACTTTGAAACGACTACGTGTTCTCGCGAGAGTTCTACTAATAATCTCTCTAAGAGTTATTTTACAAGGTGTCTTTCGTGGACGAATACACAGATTTCGCCGTAGAGATCTTGTCTGAACTGATCAAGATACCCACTGTCAACCCTCCCGGGGCTGAGTATAGGAGATGCGCTGAGTATCTGTATAAGAAGATGAGTGAGATCGGTTTTGACGTTGAGATTATCGAGATCCCCGAGGAGTATCTAGACAAGTACTATCCCTACTCACCTCAGCACAGAGGCTACCCGAGACTTATTGTGTACGCTAAGAAGGGTAAGAGTGGTAAGATTCTTCATTTTAACGGACACTACGATGTGGTTCCTCCTGGCAGTGGGTGGTCTAGAGACCCCTTCACACCGGTTGTTGAAGGAGACAAGATCTATGGTAGAGGTTCTACGGATATGAAAGGTGGTATAGCCGCTACTATAGCAGCTCTCAAGAAGATAATAGATCAGGGGTTCAGCAGAGATATGATTCTGGAGGCGCTATTCGTCCCAGACGAAGAGTCCGGAGGTGTTGGGACTAGATACTATGTTGAGAGTGTGAAGAGAGTCCCTGACTATGTTGTTATTGCAGAGCCTAGCACCTCGAGTAAGATAACAATAGGTCACAAAGGGCTTGTGAGAGGTGTGGTCAGCGTGTATGGAAAGCAGGCGCATGGTAGCGTTCCTTGGCTTGGTGACAATGCTTTTCTCAAAGCCTCAGAGCTTGTGTTGAGATTTATGAGAATCTACACACCTCTTCTCGAGAGCAGGGTTACGAGAGCTCCTGTAGAAGATGAGAGAGCTAGACACCCCACTATAAATCTAGGTGGCTATGCTGAGTCTCTGTCTAGAAAAGATAATATTGTGCCTGGAGAATTCGTCTTCAGCATAGATCGTAGGGTGATCCCGGAGGAGGATATAGATCAGGTGGTCTCTGAGTTGAGAGAGTATATGAGAAGAGCTTCCGAGGAGACAAGCATTAGACACGAAGTAAAGATTCTGAGCGCAGTGCCACCAGCACTCACGCCTGTAGACGCTAGACTAGTAAGAGTGGCTGAGAAATGTGTTAAAGACGTTCTCAGAGTGCAACCAAGGATCACTATTAGCACAGGTAGAAATGACAGTGTCTACTACAGATCTAGGGGTTCAGAGGTCATAACATATGGACCGGGTGTAGAGAGTGTGGCTCACATGCCAGACGAGTACAACTCTATCGAGGAGATAAGAAGATCTATAGACGTCTATCTCTGTATAGCGAATAGTCTCTAAGTCTCCGAGAGCGAGACTCCGAGGATCTCTATGAAGCGTAGAGTTATAATAAGAGTATTTGGAGAAGTCCAAGGTGTTGGTTTTAGAAGCTGGACTGTTAGAAGAGCTAGAAGACTAAATCTAAAGGGCTTCGTGAGAAACGAGCCGGACGGATCAGTTCTCATAGTGGCAGAAGGCGAAGAAGAAGACTTGCTCAGACTGATCGAGGAGTGTAGACAAGGACCACCATCAGCCAGAGTCGAAGATGTCAGAATAGAGTGGAGAGATTATAAGGGAGAGTTCGAAGACTTTATAATAGACTACGGATACTACGAGATCTAATCTCGCGGTAAGTCTGTTAGAGACAAAGTTTCTTGGTCTTATAGTGATTTATAAGTCTCTAGAAGTAATAGTCACATAGGATCTGGTGTAGATAGTGGCTAGCGACATCGAGATCAGGAGTATCAAACAAACTATCTTAAAACTTCTTAAGGAGGATGAAGAGTTTAGA
>JBEULF010000045.1:0-26338 GCA_041287455.1 Sulfolobales archaeon | reverse complement strand
GGTCTTTATAATACCGAGCTGGACTCTGGCTAGCGTAGGGATTCTCTACGGGTTAAACCCTGTTCAGTCAATCTCGATCGTGTTTCTAGGAAACTTAATAGTTCTAGTACCAATGCTAATACAATCTCACGGAGGTGCTAGGTATGGCATAGCAGAGCCGCAGCTGACTAGAACTAGATGGGGTGTCTATGGAGCAAATATACCATCCGTATTAAGAGCTGTTATCGGAGCTGGTTGGTGGGGTATCGAAACCTATATAATAACCGAGGCCGCTGTGGGAGTGTACACTGTCTACTCAGGGAAGGTAGGTCTATTGAGAGAGATTGTATCGTCTTATCCCGCGGAGTACCCGTTTATGTTTAGCAAGATCTTCCCAGAGATCTTCTGGACGACTTTTGCCATAGTCATAGCGGCTCAGATAG
This sequence comes from Sulfolobales archaeon, assembly GCA_041287455.1. GTDB lineage: Archaea > Thermoproteota > Thermoprotei_A > Sulfolobales > AG1 > WYEN01. The sequence continues at coordinate 25,916 of JBEULF010000045.1, read as the reverse complement.
TTATATTCTACCTCTCACCCGTGCTAAGAGCACAGCCACTACTAAAATGGCTTGCAAGACTCGGAGGACCTGTGGTTATGGCTGGATTCATATATACGACTATATACTTCCTCTCCAAGGTGGGGTGGAGTGTGAATATACTCGAGCTGGGCGGAGGAGGAGGTGATTGGCTTAGTATAATGGCCTTTCTAAATGGGAATATAGCTTTCTGGGCTACGATGGCTATGACAATGCCAGATTACACTAGATTCGCGAGAAGTCAGTGGGCTCAAGCCGTGGGCCAGATCCCAATGCCATTCTTAATGGCTAGCGTGGCCTTAATGTCTACAGCAACTACAGCTGCTTCTAAGATTCTCTACGGAGCACCTATATGGGATCCTGTGATTCTAGTCTCGCTATACATGGACACGCCGGCAAGTATTATTGTTCTAATCATATTTGCCCTAGCAACTTTTCTAGTGAACGTGTTCGCCAACGCTGTAGGTCCTGCCTATGACATTGCTAATCTCTACCCTGGTAAGATAAGCTGGTTCAAAGGATCAATAATAGTAGTGATAGTATCAATACTACTAGGAGCATGGACCTACTATGGAAACGCCTATAGCTATCTGACAAACTGGCTACTAACTTATGGAGGGTTGCTTGGCAGCGTTGAGGGTATAATAATATTTGACTATGTCATTATAAGAAGATTCAAGCTAGACCTGCCGGACATATATATGAGCAACGGGATCTACAGATACTGGAGAGGTTTCAACCCAGCAGCTCTAATAACCTTTGTAGTAATATCTCTGCTAATATACACGCCAGAGCCTTGGAACCCGTGGCACGGTATAATATTCGACAGCTCATGGATCTTCTCATTCATAGCCTCTGGAACACTGTATCTACCTCTAATGACACTCTGGGTAATACCCAGGTATCAGAGTAGATTAAAAGGATCTATAGTGAGAGGGTATGTGACAGAGGAGACAGAGATCTTATTCGCGTCAAAATAATCTTTTTTTAGAAACCAGTGATCTTCACTTTATAAATTCTGCCAAAAAGATCGAGGTGGAAGTTCGAGATAACAGACCTGTTTTTATAGTCTATCACTATATAGGCTGCGTATTCAAACGGAATCCACAGCTTTAGATATCTATCGATCACTATGCCAGGAGAGCCGGAAGTTCCGTGATAAAAGATCACTCTTTTCAACAGATCTTTAGAAGTCGAGGTGTGAAAGACAGGATCTATTCTTAAAACTCTCTCAACAAAGACTATCTCGTTAGAATCTGATTCTCCTAATCTATCTATAAGTCTTCGTGATGAGGTGCAGTAGATAGTGACGCCATTGCTCAGACGGATCTTTTCTCTACATATTTTCACACTAAACTCTCTAACTAGAATACTGTACGCTGAGTAGTCATCATATGAAGATGGTATTATAACCACTCTCTCACCATACACGTTGAGTAGTTCTGAAATAATCTCTCTATCTAGCAATAGTGTTTTTGATAGAGGTCCTAATAAGACTAGTAAGCCTACCTCTGTCTCTTGACTTAAGATTCTTGAGAAGGTAGAGAGATTCTTTAGCACCACAACTCTCATATCAGCTACATACGAACTCTAGCTAGACTCCACTTATCGCTAACACTTCTAGCTATATACTCATATATATAGTCTATCTTTCTCACATTTAACAACACTATTGACAGCTCAAACACAGACTTATTTTCATAGACCCCTTTATAGCTTATCTTAGGCTCGTCAGCCAGTTCGGGTCTGATCCTGTTTATCACATCGTTAATATAGTTGAGCACAGATACCTCGTCAACATCGCTGGGGAGTTCTATAGTGAATCTGAATATAGTTCCATGAGGAGTTGTTCTATTTATGATCATCTCTCTAGCTATGAGAGTGTTTGGAATATACACTCTCTCTCTACTAACACTCTCGATCACTATACCGAAAGAGTCTATCTTGATAACGCGACCCTCACGACCTCGAATCTCGATCCAGTCGCCTATTTTAAAAGGTCTTACTATCCTTACATAGAACTCAGAACCCCAGTTTCTGAGAAGATCGCTTATAGAGATAATCACTCCAAGCCCTACTAGGAGTATCAGTATAGAGAATGTTATCGGCTCCGGAGACAGTATTGATATTGAGATAAGTATACCTATAGCGTATATGAGATACTTACCTACGTCAATAATCCTCTCTCTAACATCCTCTTCCAGCCTGACTAAAGATCTCTCTAATAGAACACCGAGATATCTCCCGATTAGAAATGATACTACTAGCACTATGACTGAGCCTATGACTCTGTATAGATATGATATGATTGTCTCGGTAGAGGGTAGTAGCGGGAGAACTTGTAGCACTACTACCACAGCCACACCCGAGATAAGTGTTACAAGAACTTATATATCTTATCAAGATCTCTCTCGAGATCTCTGGCGACAAAGTCTGCATTTACTCTCACAATCGTTCTAGTAGAATGAGAATTAACAGCTATAGCATAGTCTGAGTCTACGAACATACAAGCATCAGGTCTAGCATCTCCTATAGACACAATTCTACCACTACCATAGACTCTCACAATATACCTCTTGCAAACAGAGCACTCTATACAGAAACTAGTCTTCACTCTGTGAACAGTGTCAAATAATATTTCGCCGGTCAACACACCATTAGAATCAACGATCAGAGCAGGACCGTGAGACGCTAATCTAGAAACATCGAGAGAATATAGATCTCTGAGCTTTCTTATTATCGTGTCAGTAAACTGTCTGTATGTCAACGACACAATATGTATTATATAGTCTCTCTCTAGAGCCTTGTTCAAGAGTTTCACAACACCTTTTCTAAATGTCACTCTATCGTATACTATATCAAGTATTTGTTTGAGAGAATAACCTTTTAGAAGTCTAGCGATCTCTATAGACTTCTTATACTCGGGAAGATCTGAGTCAAGTATCTCTCGAACTCTATTCTCGATACCCAGCTCTCTACCTACTAGTTCTATTGTTCTACTCTCGGTTATAGTGAGATCTAGATCTATGAAGAGAGAGTTGTGTCTAGAGCTATAGTCTCGTTGTACCAGTCTCTACACCTGCTCTAGACATCTTAAGTCTATCGATAGCCATATTAATACTCTTCACAGCCTCCTCACCCAGACCTCTCGGGGCTATCACCAACACTATATCTCCTTCAGACAGCTCATACTCTGGATCTCTTATAACACTACCATCTCTATTCATCACAATGACAAGAACATCGCTCAGTCTCTTAACAGAATCTCTAAGCATAGCCACTGAGATCCCATATACTGTGTCTCTCACAAATCTATTTATATACACATCTACGCCGAAGAACTCAGGTGTCTGAGATCTCACCCATCTATCGCTAGATATAGAGGCTTTAACAAGAGTCTCTACACTAGCCAGAGGGTTGATAATATGATCAGCACCCGCCCTCTTATACTCGCCTATATTATCCGGATTATTAACCACTCCAATAACCTTAGGTATGCCAAACGACTTCTTCATCAACTCGATCAATCTTATGTTCAGAGCGTCAGAATCTGTGGCTGCTATAAAAACATCTGCTTTACCCACATCAATTCTCTCGTAGGTAGAGAGATCTAGTAAGTTTCCTGAGTGAGCAATCGCGTTAAACTGAGAAGCTATAACTCTAGCCACTTCTTGAGATCTCTCGACAACATAGATCAGTCCTAGAGGGTCTGATTCTCTCACAGCTTTTAACACGAAGTAGAGAAGATGTGAAGAGCCTACCACTACATATCTCAAACTACTCACCAAGACCTATCTTCTTATACTCGGAGAGAAGTTTCTCAGCCTCTGACACAGTTATCTTCTTATCTCTAAGAGCTCTTCTTATAATAGTCTCTGCAACCTCGTAAGCCATCTCAGTAAGCATTTCAAGTGGTTTCATATCATGCTCTTTAAACCCAAGATCAATCTCCACAACCCTAAGACCTGCTCTATACACATCGATCAATATACCAATATCAACACCCCAGCCAGGCTCCCACTCCACTACTTCAAAAGCTTTTCTCAGACCAGCTATCTCTCCACTCAAAGGCTGCGAGAATTTTGAGAGTTCAGGATAGAATAGTCTCAAGAGAGGCTTGGCTACTAACTCTGTGACTCTGCCAGCTCTCCTAGCGAAAGCACCTTTGACAAAATCTGCCACACCATCTAGTATTGGTTGGAAGAGTCTTCTGAGAAATTCTTCAGAGATATTCTTAATATCAGCATCTACATAGACTACTATCTCGCCAGTCGAGTAGTAGAAGCCGTCTCTCATAGCAATACCCTTGCCAGGGTATCTATATTGACTCTGATACACTACTTTAGCACCTAGTCTTCTAGCTATCTCAGGCGTCTTATCCACGCTACCACCGTCTACTACTATGATCTCTCTTATCTCTCTTATCCTCTTCGCCACTCTAATAACTCTCTCTATGAATCTCGCTTCATTCTTCGCCGGGATCACAAGTGAGACGAATAGACTCATTACTCTCAGTATAATTAGCTCTAAGAAAAATATATTCTAAGATCTCTAGATCTGATGTTGAGAAAAATAAGATCTATCTGCGAGTCACGACCTCGAGCTCTCGAATAACTCTCTTTATAGTAGCAACTGTCTGACCCTGAACACAGAGAGCCCACACAGCGTTTATCATGCTAAAATGAGAGCCTAGAGCCGCTGAGAGAAGACCTGCGAGACTACCTAGACTCAGTCTATTCTCATTGACTTCACGCCACGATAACAGAGATACATAGATCATACTAAGAGACGCTGTAGAGAGACTTAGAGTCCAGTAGACTCTGTCTAACCACAAGATCTTGTCAACAGATCTGTTCCATTCACTCAGCACATTACTAATATCTCCATTAACTCTCTCACCGAAGACAAGTCTCTTTATATACACAATACTCTTAGCATAGTAAGTTCTCTCGTCAACTCTTGGCTTCTCAATATTTCTACTATAAAACTCAGCATATACTATATAGGGTAGGAGTGTGATTAACACGCTGACTCCTATCATCGTGTTAAATGTGTATACTGCCACGACTGATAGTGTGGATGTGAATAGATTTGGGAGTAGAGTTGTTATAACACCATTAATATTCCACACAATAAAATCAACATCATTAGCTATTTTACCAACGATATTATCAATCTCATCCTCTCCTAAACTCTTCTCTCTACTGATTCTCCCAAGCATTATGAGCTTCAGCTTAACAATACTTCTAGTGAGTCTCTTGAAATATATCATCTGAGCAATCTCTGTCACTCCAAATATCACTCCAGCCGCGGCGAACATGTAGAGAGCTTTATAGAATAAGCTCATGTCGCGTTCTCTACTGCTCAAACCTTCTACCACATAGCTGATAGAATAAGGGATCATGATACCATTGATAAATCCTCTGGCTATAAAAACAACAAAGATGGTTCCCATACCTATCTTCAGAAAGCTGGGAACAAGATTATTGACGTATCTGATAATATAGAATATGTACTGGAAATCTCTTAACAACTTACTCTCATAATTACTCTCGCGAAGTTTCTCAAGTAAACCTCTTAACACTTCCGCACCCTGCAGTTTTAACTTAGAATAGTTAGATTAATAAAGTTTTCTGACACAAACGCTTGAACAGATAGACTAGGTTAGCATGAGATATACACGCGGATAGCAGGAGGAGAATAAGTTATCTTTTTAAATCTCAGACAATATAGAGAAATATGGATGCCCTATAGTGGGCCCGTAGCTCAGCCAGGCAGAGCGGCGGGCTCCAGTCCTCTGCGGGTCATAAGACCTCGTTAGAGGGATGATTGAGGACTGGAGCTGGAGAGACCCGCAGGTCGGGGGTTCAAATCCCTCCGGGCCCACCACACGTGGTGGTAGGCTCCTAAATTATTTTATTCTTCTTTAGCACATTAATTATCGGCGTGTAATGAGAGAAGAGTTAATAGACATTCACTATATCGTGTCGAGGATCGTGAACAAGTATATTGCTTTGCTAGGTGATAGTGGTAGTGAGAGAGAGGTTAGAGAGTGGCTTTTAACTTTCAGAGAGGATATTTGGAGAAGATGCGAGTCTCCACTAGGCTATTGTCCTCTTGAGAAGGTTGACAGAGCTATTAGACAGCTGGTTGATTCCTATAGAAGATTTTTAGTTGAAACAGCCTACTCCTACGAGAGTAAGATTAGAGTCTACGAGTATATGAGAAAGATCTTGTCAGAGATAGAGGAGTATATAAGATCAAAGATACCGCAATACAGTATAGGAGGTGAGATAGAGAAACCTTCTATACATAAACTAGAGATCGTGCTTAGACCCTCGTTAGATAAGAGAGAAAGATTATACCTAGAGATCATCGGTGTAGGAGATTATCGTGAGAGTTTTATCATATCATCTCCTAAGAATCTCATCGAGATACCCGTAGGCTCGTATCAAGTCAGACTCTTGAGAGGTGACTCTGAGATCTATAGAGAGAGAGTTATAGTCACACGAGACACAACTCTCTCAATAGCTCTAGAACAGATACAGAAGACTCGTGAGGAGAAGAGGATTGTGAATAGAGATAAGATAGTTGCAGATATAAGAAGTTCAAAAAGATATATTTCTACTCTTAGAAGAATTCTACGCAGAGCGTATGATCTTAATTTTATAGCTATTATACTTCTAATAACTCTACTCATAGTAGATCTGATAATACTTTTAAGATAGGAGCTTATCAGGGTTTAAGGAGATATCTAGCTACGTAGACGAGGTGATCAGTTTGTCTTCTAGTAGAGAGTCTCTTAGAGTAGCTATAATATACTCTTCACCCAGAACCTATGGGAATAGTAGGAGGGTCTCAGAGTTTCTAGCAGAGATCTTTAGAATGAATCTTGTTGAAACAAGGATTTTCAATGTCTACGAAATGAAAATCGAGCCCTGTCTAGGGTGTGTCTCAGACGATGTGAGACTCTGTGTATTTCCCTGCGTAATAGAAGATGATGCTAGAGAACTATTCGAGTATCTAGATAAGAGTCACGGGTTCGTAATAGTCTCGCCTATATACTGGTACAGCGTCCCAGGACCTCTAAAGAATCTAATAGATCGTATGACAGTGTTCGAAAACGCAATCTTTACAGAGGGGAGGAGTAGGTTGGAGGGTAAGGTTTTCGGAGTAGTAGTCGTGGGGAGTGACACAGGCTCTATAGCTGTGATACAGAACCTAATGAGCATAATGAATAGTATGGGCGTTGTAATACCTCCGTGGGCTCTCGCATACTATGCTGGAGAAGGAGATCCTTTCGAAGACGAGAAATTCTTGCTAGACCTAGGTAATCTAGCTAGATCTGTGGTTGAAATGATCAAGATATTAAGAGAGACAGATGGATACAGAAAGACTTGGTACGATGCTAGTAGTGAGTTTATAGAGAGGTTAAGAGAGATTGCCAAGACCGTAAATAGAATGATTAGCGAGAGTGAGAGTAGTAGAATGAAGACTAGACTAGAGCTTATAAGAAGACAGTTGACAAAGATCAAGAGATAGAGAGTATGCATAATCTCTATTATTAGCTTTATAAGTAAGATTTAATAGTGGTGTTGTAACAGATTGAGTGAAAAGAAAGAAAAATCAAAAGAGCTACTACTACCCTCTGAAGGTCAGATTGTATGTGTCGTATCAGAGATCATAGGAGCTGACTGGGTTAAGATGATCTGTGCTGATGGTAGTGAGAAGATGGGTAGAATACCAGGTAAATTCAGAAGAAAAGTATGGATCGCGCCTGGAGACCTTGTTTTAGCAGCCCCATGGGATTATCAGAAGAACAAGGCTGACATATTGTATAGATATGAGAAAGATGAGAAGAAAAAGATAATAGAGCTAGGCTACATATCTAAAGACATAGTCGAACTAGTATCATAGCCGAGATCAATAGTATGATGTGAAGCTAGAACCATAGATCCTCATTATCTGCTCAGATATATATTCCGACCGAAACCATAGTCTGAAATTAGATCTGTTGTTGTCAGTAGTATTGCCACACCTTGTTCTCTCAACAACTCTCTAAACAGATCGACTACTCGAGAAATAGTTACATTATCAAGATTCGAGAAAGGCTCGTCAGCTACCAAAAGTCTAGGTCTCTTAACAACAGCTCTCGCGATAGCGACACGCTGTCTCTCACCTCCGCTCAGCTCGTGAGGATACTTATCTCTGTGTCTACTGATCTCGAGTCTCTCTAATATCTCGTCTATCAATCTTCTTCTAATATTCTTAGGAACTCTAAGCAGAGCTAGAGGTAGCTCTATATTCTCGTATACTGTCAGTCTAGACAAGAGTCTGAACTCTTGATCTATGTACCCTACATATCTCAGTCTAAGCTCTGATAAGAGAGACTCTCTAAGACCTCTAATATCACGACCGATAAATCTCACTACACCTTCGTCAGGTCTCATCTGTAGAGATGCTATCTTGGCCAGAGTAGTTTTCCCTACACCACTCCTCCCTCTCACAATAACTACGTCTCCAGACTCTAGAGTTAGCGAGAATCTACTCAAGACGACCTCACTACCCACTCTCTTGCTAATCTCTATTAGAGATAGTATCTCTTCACGCATCAATATACCCTTGCGTACTCATGCTATTATACACAAGATTTAGAGCTCTACGTATTTGAGAATCGTCTAATCTGTATATATCTATTGGCGATAAAACATAGCCATAGCGATAATTATCTCTGTATAAAACAAACACACTATCACTATGAACCCCTCTTAAGAACTCTAGCTGACAAGATCCGCTTGAGCCGCCGAGAAAATACATAACCTTCACATCACCACAAACACTTCTCTCAACACTCAGCGAGTTTATAATGTTAAAACTCTCTACCTCGCTCTGAGTATATCTCCAGTAGAATAAGATTTGATCGAGTCCTATGGACACGTTGAATATCACCAGCATTGTTATAAAGATCGATGTGATCAAAGATGTGATAGTGTATACTCTGAATAAACGTGAAGAAGATAAGTAGATGAGCGAGGCTAAGAAACAGCTTATAATGAGATAGTCTAGCACTCGATGAACTATTGTTAAAAATAAAGGTTTTATAAATACTATGAATACTATAGCCACGGCTATGGGGAGTATGCTGATGTCAATAAGTGTGTTTTTAAAGTATATGTTAGGTAGTAGTAGCAAGACTAGCGGGATTACATATAGTAGCAATTCACTTGATGAGAGAGTCTTAAAATACTCGGCAGAGAAGTATAGGATGATAGGTAGCAAGATTAATAGTGTCAGCTTAGAATTACCGTGTCTAAACAAGGCATACCACCCGTACAGGCTTGCTGTTATTAGAGTTAGAGAGATCAAGTCTTCTAACGATATAACATATCTCAGCCCACCCCAGCCGTATGATATGGTGTAGAGTAGGTATACGATGCCTAGAACAGGCAATATGATCATGATCGATCTTTTATCTCCACCTCTATCACCTCTATACCCTTCCAGAAGATCTATGAGATATACGAAGAGATATGTTGATAGAATAGAGAGTATCATTAGAGGAGTTAACGGGTGTGATAGCGAGATAGATAATGATAGAATAGCTAGAAGTGTGACTCTTAAAACTATGCCTCTAGTGACCAGAGTTATTAGGATTATAGATAGTGCTATAGGATATGAGTAGACTTCTTTTAGAGTGGTTGATGTGAAGAGAGTGAAAGATGGTATCGATGATATAACAAGTATACTCAGAGTACTCAGATAGGTCATAGAATCTCTTCTCAAGATCAATATATACGCCATTAGAATCAGAGATAAGATAGAGATCATGACATCTATGATACTGAGAATACTGTCTACAGCCAGACCAGAGACTCTAGATAGACAGACCGTCTCTAACAACACTGCAGGCCACTTATTATTATACCCTCCCAACGCCGTGTCATTCCAGATCCTAGTATCCGGGCTCTCTAGAATCTTATTACTAAGTCTTATTAAAGGCCACACATCTACTGAGAAAGGCTCTTGAGTATAGAGTGTCGGTACTAGTCTCACGATGACACCGAGGATGATTGAGATTGCTAGAACAAATGTTGTTACTCTCATTCTTCTTTCACGCTCAGAAAGACTCCGAAGAGAATTAAAATACTCTCTATTAAGAGTATAATGAGAGTCTCCACAAGATCTGTCTTGGGCACGATTACATAGCCTAAGAATCTCACTATATCAAGACGAATAAGAAGAGTCTGGAGAATTAGATTAGATAAGAGAATAGAGATTGAGATATAGAGTAGAGCCAGTGTTAGATAAGAGATCACTATATTCTCTCTCGAAACACCCTGAGATCTTAGTATCTCGATAAACTCTCTTGAAACTCTAGTTATGTGACTTCCTATCAGAGGTGTAGATAGGAGAGTCAATGAAACTATAGAGTATGCTAGAAGCAACATATGATCCTTGTGAAAACCTAGTCTGCCTAAATAAACCTCGGACAACGCGTTAGAGACGAGAGATGTATAGTTAGAACCTGTATAGCTTATCATTATTATAACTCTCTTCAAAAGAGAGATCTTCTCAATATCAACACCTAGACGAGACAAGATCAAGTGTTTTTCTGAGGGGTCAGAGACTCTTATTATAGCTATAGAATACTGATCTTTGTTAACTCCTCTCACGATTCTCACAAGATCCTCGCTAGCTAGGATCTCATAGCTGTGATAATCACTATGATTATACAACCCACATACAGAGACTAAGATAGACTTACGCGTAAATATCGAGTAGACAGGTATCACGTCTCCCTCTCTAAGATTAAGCTCTCTAGCAACACCAGCCCCGGGATAGACGCAACTTGTATTTGTAGTAGTAGAGTTGTCCGAGAGGCTTCTTAAAATAACTATTCTGCCAAAGACGTATGCTGGTGTTAAGAGTATAAACTCAACACTCACATCTCTGAGATCACTGATCTTATCTAGGATCTGTTTCTTAGATATAATTGAAGTGAACGGCGATATGGCGTAGCTAGAGATAAGAATACTATTATCATCTACAGATACTATCTCCTGGTAGAGATTGTATAGAGAATCAATATAGCCAACTATACTAAGACTCAATAAACTTAACAACGTGACCAACAGAATAAAACCTATGTGCGTCTGAGGCTTGATCGTCTTCACAAGAATCTTAAGAGAGTAGAGAAGCATTCTTCACACCTCTCTTAAAAGCTATGATAGATAGGGGTAGAGATAGAGAACTGATAGCCAGAGTAAAGATAATATCTCTCAATGTTACTAGAGGAGGTTTCGCAAGTAGAATAAAGTATCTCAATATCTCAACACCTAGAGTGAGTATAAAATAGCTCAGCGAAACAGTGTATAGAGAAGTTAGGACTGTGATAATGAAAATAGCCGTGACAAAAGCTTTCGCGAGACTTCTTAAACTCACTCCCACTCTTCTCAAAACAATTAATTCGTCAGACAAAGAATCAAGTATCTTTAGAAGAGCAAGATACATCATAGGAGTATAGCTACTTATAACGAGGAGGGTATAGAGTAGAGAGATGCTAGACAGCTCACCTAAGACACTGTTTAACATATCAGAGGTTATTAGAGAAGAATTAACTATACAAACATAGCCTGTGTTAAGACCATTGAGAATCTTCTCTTCTATAATAATAGAATTTTCAAAAGAACCTGCGTAGTAGCCTGCCAGACAAGCACTAATAGATCTATTGTTTAAACGAATCTCTATATCTCTAGAAGAGATATTAGCAATCTTACCACTCAAGATACTTCCTATGAAAACTCTACTCTTGTCACAATCCATATTACTAGTGCTGGTGATTCGAATGAACCTCTCTAGAAGACTAATATTACTCACGATAAGAGCTGTAGTCTCAAGATCTAGATTGCGAGAGAGTATGGTAGTAGTAGCATAAGAGACCTGAGCACAGATATCACTAGTCCTATTTTCACTAGTAAGAATAATGCTCTGACCTCTCTCAGACAAGAGAAATCTACTGCCACTATCTCTAATCAGATCTATTGAGTAGAGTGTTGAATAATTGATCATGATGATTGGCAGAACTATTAAGAGAAACAATAGTATTAGTCTCTTTCTAATAATCGACAATAGCATGATTCTCAGAACAATACTGTGACTCGCCAAGATCTCTCCTCACTAATAATACCTCTACTCAATAATAATATTAAGACTGTCTCACTCAGAGTTATTATAATTCTCACCCCCGTTGAGAGCGTGCTAGATCATGCGTTTCTCGCGCTCGAGATATAGCTATAAGCGATGATACTCTTGATCTCTTAGATCAGATCTGCGGAGAGGTTATTGAGATAAGTTCAACATCTCGAGGTTGCGACTCTTTTCGAGAAGCTGACTGCTTCGAATTAGCGACAGGTGAGAGTTTCTCAATTGTTGATTGAGGATCAAGTGATAGAAATAGCTATTTAATACGTGAATTGAAGATTTATACTGAGTGTTATTAGGTATAATTGATATACTCCTAAATACTAGTTTAAACCAGTGATTAATTTTATTCTCACAAATAATTTTATACCCTTGTAAAATACTATAGTAGGGTTATGATGAAGAACATAGTGAATGTTGATAGTATTAATATAGGTGATAAAAAGATCCTGGTTAGAGTGGATCTCAACTCTCCTATTGATCCTGAGAGTAGGAGAATTATAGATGACACTAGAATAAAGATCCATTCTGAGACTATAAAGTATCTAGTAAAGAGAGGCGCAAAGATCGTTGTTATGTCTCATCAGGGTAGACCTGGAGATAGAGACTTCATAGACCTCTCTCAACATGCAGAGATGCTTGAGAAGTATAGTGGTGTTAGTATTAGATTTGTTGAGGATGTCATAGGCCCTACCGCGCTTAGAGAGATAAAGGATCTCAGATCTGGCGAGGTTATAATGTTGGATAACGTGAGATTTCTAGCAGAAGAACTCTTAGAAGCTCCTCCAGAGGTTCAGGCTAGGACTTATCTAGTGAGAAGACTGGCTCCATTGATAGACTATTATGTCAATGATGCTTTCGCCACAGCACATAGATCGCAGCCTAGCATAGTTGGCTTTCCTCCTGTAGTGAGATCTTGTGCAGGTCCTATAATGATGAGAGAGATCAGAGCTATATCGAGAATAAGTGAGGAGACAGAGCCTCCTAGAGTCTTCGTTCTCGGAGGTGCTAAAATCCTTGATTCTCTTAGAGTGATTGAGAATATAACTAAGAGAAGAATAGCTGATAGAATATTAGCCGCAGGACTGCTAGGACTGGTGTTTCAAGTGGCTAAGGGTATTAAGACCAGCTCTATTCTAACAAGATTTCTAGAGAGTAAAGGACTATTATCTCTCATACCTAGAGCGAGAAGAATCATAATGCAAGGTTCTCCTATAGAGACTCCTATAGACTACAAGGTTCTGAGAGAGAATGGTGAGATAGTGAACGAGCCTTCATACATGATCTCTGGCTCGCCTCTAGACATAGGAGAAGAAACTCTCGAGATGTATACTTCTATAATGAGAGAATCTAATCTGATCGTGATGAGAGGACCTGCAGGATATATCGAAGATCCTAGATTCGTTTTGGGGACTAAGAAACTTGTTGAAACAGCTATTAATAGCAAGGCCTATGTCATTATTGGCGGAGGCCACCTAAACATGTTTGCTCAGGAGATCTCAGCGACAAGCGATCGAGTGCATGTGTCGAGTGGTGGTGGTGCTTTATTAGAGTTTCTATCAGGAACAGAGCTCCCCGCTCTAACAGCTCTCCAGATATCATATAAGAGATTTTGGGAGGCTGAGAATAGATGATTAGAGTAGGAGTGATTGGTTTTGGGACTATTGGGAAGAGAGTAGCTGATGCCATAGCTAGACAAGATGATATGAAGCTTGTAGGAGTATTTAAGACTAGACCTAACTACGAAGCGTCTATAGCCCTCGCAAGAGGCTACGCTCTATACGTGCCTAGAGATAGGGAGAGAGAGTTTGTCGAGAAAGGTCTCAAGACAAGCGGGTATCTCGAGGATCTGTTGGAGAGAGTTGATATAGTAGTAGATGCTACACCTGGCGGGGTTGGCGCTAGGTATAAAGAGATCTATCAGAAGTATAATAAGAGAGCAGTGTTCCAGGGGGGTGAGAAGGCCTCAGTAGCAGATGTTAGTTTTAATTCTCTAGCCAACTATCAAGAAGCTCTCGGCAAGAGATTCGTACGAGTGGTTAGTTGCAATACTACCGCGCTAGTGAGAGTCATATGGAGTTTATCTCGTGTAAGTGTTGTAGAGAGTGTGAGAGCGACTATAGTGAGAAGAGGATCTGATCCTAAGGAGATTGAGAGAGGACCTCTTAATAGTCTTGTTCTAGACCCTCCCACAGTCCCTAGTCATCACGCTATAGATGTTAAGACTATTCTGAGAGACCTAGATATAACCACGATCGCGATCGCTACTCCTACAACTCTTATGCACGTCCACAGCCTGATCATTAGGTTTAGAGATAGAGTGTCTAGAGAGAGAATCATTGACACACTGCTAGAGACTCCCAGAGTGATAGTTGTGAATGCTAAGAGAAGCGACATAAGATCCACGTCAGAGCTGGTAGAGATCTCAAGAGACCTCGGAAGAGCTAGATACGATATATATGAGAATATTGTCTGGGAAGACACTATACACATAGACAGCTCGGGTAGAGAGGCCATGCTAGTCCAGGGGGTTCATCAAGAAGCAATAGTAGTTCCAGAGAATATAGACGCTATCAGAGCCTCAACAGAGATCGAGAGAGATCCTATGAAGAGTATTGAGAAAACAGATAAGAGTCTAGGCGTGGTGAGAGGTAGATGGCTGTAGAGAAGAGATATGAGATAAGCTTTATGTTTAGAAAGATACTAGTACCAGTGGATGGGAGTGAGAATAGCTATAGAGCTCTCGAGCTGGCTCTAGACTTCGCTACTAGATATGGCTCTAGAGTCGACGTTATACACGTAGGAGAAGGAGAGAAGCCTGATGAGTCTATAGAGAGAGAGGTTCTGAGAAGAGCTTCGGAGAAGAAACTTCAGATCAGTTTTATCTACAAGAGATACGATCCTAAGCTTAGCAGTGTCTCTACAGAGATCCTCAAGACAGCTATTGATGGAGGGTACGACACTATAATAATCGGTGCGAGAGGTAAGAGTGTTAGCGAGGATATCAATCTGGGGAGCACAACGCTTGGCATAGTGATTAATATTCCTACCAACATTATTATTGTGAGATAGCCTCGCTTTTTCTGCATAGTTCGAGAATCTCTTTTATAACAAAGTATATTCTGAAAGGATTTTCACCCACGATATACACTGCAGGCTCAAATCCTCTGCCACCCAGATCTTTAACTACGATACTATTGCTCTCGATAAATGCTTTCGAAACTCTCTCTATGATATCCAGCTCTGTTATAGATTCTCTAGACTCGAGAATCTTATGAGGTATGCTATTCTTCTCAATCCATCGATCTATACAATAGTGATCTTTTATATTAGCGATAGCTCTAATATTGCTCCTCATCTTGTGTACTTGGAGAAGAATACTTCCTAAATGCCTACTCGAACCCCACGTAGGCTTACCCACGGCTACTATCACGTTGTTCAATCTAACAATTCTGCCTGGATAAGCTAGTATATCGTTTAGATCTTTAGAATCTCTCTTTGCATAAGCTATATTCATCCCCACCTCGGGCACTAGCCTGGCCACATGTCTTAATTTAGAGAGCATCTCTACAGTCTTCTCTAGTTCGAAAAGCATTTCACTCTCCTCGCTCGGTCTAAAGATCTCTGAACATATTGTGCAATTCTCAGGAATCCTAGGATCAATTCTTCTGTGATATGAACACAATCTTAGACTCGCGAGGAGACTATTTCCATACATACCAAGTCTCTTCATAGCACTTACCACATCTCCTTCTAGTAATAGCGTGAGAATCTCTTCAACTAATCTCTCAATCTCTCCAACGTCGACCCCTGCCTCCTGGATCTTTCTTAACACCTCTTCCTCAGAATACTCATGCTCTCTAAGATACATAGCGACAGTAGGCTGAGAGATCCCCAAGATCCTCCCTATCTTAGGCTGAGAGTATCCCAGAGCAAACAGTCTTCTAGCTAAGAGAGCTTTTACAGGTGTCTCAAGAATCTTCTCAATTATCGAGTGTGGAAATATCATATTGACCCACTATAAGAATCTTAGCCTAATTAATAGATATACCTTATGACGCATTAAAATATTAAAAATACTTAATTTTGTGATAAATATATCACAAAATTTATAGGATTTCACACTAGATAATTCTGAGGCAGAGACTATGGTGTCAGAGGAGAGTCTAGAGATTAGATACACTTCAGAAGTTATATATGTGAAATTCTCCGACGGTTCTAAAGCCTACTTAATATATAAAATAGATGGAGATAAGATGATCCTTGAGTCTACATATACACCACCACAACACCGAGGAAAAGGTGTTGCAAAGAAATTAGTTGATAAGGCTATTGAAATAGCTAGAGAAAAGAATCTCAAGATTGTGCCAGTATGCTCTTACTCAGTATATTACTTTATGAAGTATAGAGAGACTAGAGATATGCTAGCCGAGCCTTACAAGAGCTTTAGCGATGAGGATCTTAAGAGATACTATGAAGAGAGGCTTAGAGAAGAAAAAGAGAGAGAAGAGTGAGAGCTACTCGAGCTGAAAATCTCTCGCAACATATCAATCTCGTGTCATGCTAGAAGTTCTTTCGAAGAGTCTAAGATTTTATCTTTGAAAAGAGAGATATAGAAGGGGCGTTAAGAATAGATCTCTATAGAGGTCTGGGGCTGGCGCTCGCTATCTCTAGTTTGTTAACTTCGATCTCTCTCTACTTTATCTTAGGAATCACTCCGCTAACAGCTCTTTTCATAGGCTTGTCAGTAGTAGGTTTCTCAATGTATCTCACCCCGGAGGAGATTATGAGAAGAAGACGTGAGCTTATAAGTATGTTAAACTCTTTTAACTCGATTCTAACTCTACTAATAGAGGCTCTAAGAATCGGCACGAATAATCTATTTGTAGCCTATGATAAGGATGTGTATATATTCTTATCGAATAGACCTATAGAAAGGATACCTGAGAAGCCTCCCGACACAGCACTACTAGAGATCGATGGTAGCATAGTTCTGACACTTAGATCTCCTGTCAAGAGAGACTTTCTACAAGAGACACACGGCGTGTGTGAAGCGATAGAGTATACTCTAGTAGAACTCTTCGATCTCGCGGAGTCTGTAGAGTGTTTAGAGAGAGAGAAAGATTATATAGTAAAGATCGATGGATACGGCATTTCAGAGCCTCAGAGACTGCTTCACAGCTTCGGAGGATTGTCAGGTGTTATCATAGGCTCGATAGTGTCTCTAGCTATTAATAAGAGAGTCTCTGTATCAGCTGTAGAGATGGGTGAGAGTGCCAGGATTATAAGGGTGTTTCAAATTGATTAGTAGAGATTATCTATTCAACACATTGCTAGCTCTATTCGTAGGAGTTAGCGTGTGGAGCTTGTGGTCTTTAGGCGAGAGCAGGCTTGACGCATACATATCCTTAATAGTCTTAGAGTATCTAGTCTTAAAATCAATTGTAAGACCTCGTAGAGTTTCTAGAGACTGGCTAGCTGTCGCCCTGATTCTCATATTCATTGTAATCGCTTCTCTAAGAATCTATCTGGTGCTCTTATGACGAGTACGAGAGTTCTAATAATATCTCTTCTCACTCTTCTCATAATCTTAATCGTATTCGCAACACCACTGCTAGCAGAGATAATGTACCAAAGGATCAGACATATAGATCCTTGTTGTATCTCTCAAGAAATAAATTATGGAGACATGATCGAGATCTATCTATTGATATCCAGATTCATTTCACTACAAGAATTCTACAAAGCTAGAGAGTATATTGGTAATATAAGTCAAATACCGTTGCCCGAGAATATTCGTGTGATAATTGATAGAGTTAATCAAGTTCTAGATAACACGTTAGAATATCTAAACCTATCTAGATCATTAATAGATCTAGCTAATAAGTCATTGAGTAAGAGAGATTTTAGAGATGCTAAAGATCGCATAGCCAGAGCCTCGGGCTATCTAGATCAAGCCAATATGTTGGTGGCAGAGCTAGAGAACGTGATCAGAGTATTTGGAATATCGTCTCAGCTTCTGATTAAGATAAATAGTGTGATAGACAATATCAGATCTGCTATTAGTGATCTTAGAAACAGGATAGATAACATGTTGAGATTGATAGATCTGGAGTCTAGGAGAGACTTGATCCAGACATTTCTAAACATATCTGTAGAGCCTAGAAGCATAAGTATAGGCGGTAATATCTCGATCACAGGATTTCTAATAGATCAGTATAATAACCCTCTTGGCAATAGAATTATCACGATCCATGTGGGGAGCAACATATTTAATGTGAGAACAGATTCGCAAGGCTTCTATAGATTGGTCTATACAGTCAAAGTGTACCAAGAGAATATTAGTATCTACTCTGAGTATATACCGAGAGATGAGGATCTGAATAAGTTCTCTTACTCAAGATCTGATCTTGTTGGTATCAGAGTAGACTTTATAAAACCTGATCTTAGAGTTAGTTTAAATAGTAGCAGACTTAGACCGACAGAGACTCTAGAAATAACACTATCGATCAACCCCGTGATAAACGAGACCATAACTCTCTCAATCGAAACCTCTTTCCACAAGATCACGAGAAACACCACTCATAATAGCATTGTAGAGTTTATAAAGATCCCAGATAACGTGTCAGAAGGAGACTATAGTCTAACTGTGAGAATCATGCCAAGCGGAGTAGTAGGACCTGCTGTGTGGAGAGGCGTAGTGAGTATTTATAGAGATGATCTTGCTATCTCTATAGAGAAACCCTCCTACATATTCACAGGCTTAGAGTATATAATAAAGATCAATAGTAATACTAGTGTAAAAATCATGCTCTCTGAAGCTCCCGACATACGCTATAGTATTGAAGAGACATCGATAAGAATCATTACTCCACACACTTATCTGAAGCCGTATCTAGAACTCTACCTGACAATAGTCTCACTAGACCCTAGGTATAGAGATGCCTCTCAGATCATAAGAATCACCGTATACAACTCTCTAGCCATAGCAACCTCTATACTCATATCGGCAAGTCTTATTTTCTACGCGATCCGTAGAGTTCTGAGAGAAGTTGAGACTACTAGTGAGAAAACAGAGATTCCCGAGACACTTGCAGAGAGTAAGATTAGAGAGAGCGAGATCGAGATTATAAGAGATGCTATAACAGATCTTATATTGAGAATTCATAGACTTATAGAGAGACTCAGCGGAGTTAGATTTGAGAAGAGTTTCACATATAGAGAGTTTTTAGAGAGTATTAAAGTTAAGATCTCACTAGAACTACTCTCACCCGTGGAGAGATTCTATAGAGCTCTAGAGAGATATGTTTATGGCGGTTCTAAGTATAGAGGTCTTCGAGAATCTATAGAGAGAATGGCTAGAGCTATTATCGATAGAATAGAGAGGTTAGCTAGAGGTGTTTAGATGAGTAGATACATATTGTTAGGTTTTCTAATTTTCCTCTTGACACTAATACTCTTAATAATACTAATCCCTTCCACATCAGACTTCGACCCCTCGAATCCTCTCTATAACGGTTTAGAAATCTTTGTAAACATGTACAATGCTACTATACTGAGTATAAGAGATCTTAGTAGAGTTAACAGTAATAATAGCATTGTCTTCATCATAGGACCCACTATTAATTTCAGCCTGGCAGACGCTTCTATTCTGAGAGAGTATATAGAGAGAGGCGGAGTAGTTGTTTTAGCAGATGATTTTGGTAGTGGTAATACTCTGCTAGAGAGTATGAACGTGTCTGTTAGATTTGATAAGAGACTTCTAGAGGATCCTCTCTACAACTTTAAGAGTTCTAAGCTTCCCATAGCTAATGTCAGAATCAACAATCAAACATATAATCTCTACTTGAACTATGCCACGGTTATAAATGCTAGTAGCAGAGATAGCAATTGTATAGGCTACTCTTCTGTGTATAGCTATCTTGATTCTAATTTAAACAACATTAAAGATCCTGATGAGCCTTGGGGGCCTTTCTGTATTGTGTATAGACTCATACTGAGAGAGGGATCTATGGTCTTGATATCAGATCCTAGTATATTTATCAACTCTATGATTAGCTTAGGAGATAATAGTAATTTTATCAAGACACTGATTGAGAATAGATTTGTCTATGTAATATCAGATTTCTGGGTTAGAGACCTGTACTCTAGCACTAGGTCTAGTCTTCTGTCTCTTCTAGGTCTTATCTTCATATCTTCTCTTAGATATCCTGTTCTGATACTGATAATTCTCGCATCAATAGTCTATATCCATAGATCTTGTGTTCTAAGAGAGAAGATAGATCTGAGCGCGAGAATTAATAGCCTAGTTAGAGAAATAATCCTCAGACACCCTGACTGGGATGAGAGAGTAGTTAGAGAAATCGTCTCGGAGGTGATTAGATATAGACTTCAAAATGAGAGAAGTATATGAGACTCTGGTAGGAGAGTTAGACAAGTATGTTGTCGGCTATAAAGACTTGTTAAAACTAATGATAGTAGCTTTACTAAGCGAAGGTCATATTCTAGTGGAAGGCTTCCCAGGCACGGGTAAGACTGTCACTGCTAGACTTCTCTCAATGACTATAGGAGGTGTCTTCAGAAGAATACATATGACACCAGACCTCTTGCCAAGTGATATAATAGGATCTTATTACTATGATATTGGGAGAGGTGAGTGGGTTCTCAGACAAGGTCCTATATTCTCTAACATACTACTCGTAGACGAGATCAATAGAGCTCCGCCTAGGACTCAGACAGCTCTGTTAGAAGCTATGCAAGAGGGAAAGGTTTCTATAGAAGGCAGATTATACGATCTTCCAAAACCTTTTCTAGTCATAGCTACTCAAATGACTTCCCCGGGTGAGGGTATTTATAATCTTACTCCAGCTCTCTTAGACAGATTTGCTTATTCATATAGAACCACATACCCAGATCCTGAGTCAGAGATCGAGATTTTGCGTCGAGTTGATTCTATAGATGACACTCTTAGAAGTGGCAAGCTTAGCAATATACTGAATCCTAGTGTCATAGTAGAGACGCAGAAGATCATTAGAGAAATATATGTTTCTGACTATGTGAAGAAGTATATAGTAGATCTTGTTAACAAGATCAGGGAGAACACTGAACTTCTAATACCCCCAAGCCCTAGAACTTCTATATGGCTTTTAAAAGGATCTAGAGTTTTAGCTTATTTAGAAGGTTCTGACTACGTAGCACCAGATCATGTTAAGATGATCTCTGAGTATGTTATTCTTCACAGAATAATACTCAAACCCGAGGCTGAGTTAAGAAATGTGAAACCTAGAGACATCCTAGATAGAGCTCTCAGAGAAGTGCCGGTGCCGAAGATATGAGATTATCAAGAATAATAGTGCCTTCAGAGAGAGGTTTAGCTGTCTTAATAAGCTTATTAATACTACTATTATTCTCAGTAGTTGTGCAAGATCAGATTTTAGAGATTGTTTCTATTCTACTATCTTTAATGTTACTCATAGACTTATTCTCTCTCTTAGCAAAATTTCGTTATAAATGCTCTGTTGATTCTTTGAATTTAAAAGAGATCAACACATGGGTTGGAGAGAGAGTTGTCACTAGGGTTAAGTTGAGAGACTGTTTTAAGCCTGAGAGAATCATAGTATCTCAGGTTATTTCGAGATATGAAGTCAGAGTTTCAGGTGTTTTCATAGATCTCTATTTTGAATCAAGATTCCTTAGATCTGGTTTGTTCAGAGTGAAAGAGATAAAATTAGAACATTATGGGATATTCAAGATGTTTATCTTGAGAACCTATGTTAAAGTTGATATAGTCTACAAGGTTTACCCAGAGACTCTGTACTGGCTGTTAGAGAGTCTCAGAGTAATAGGATTCTTAGGAGGAGGCGTAGAGAGAGGAGAGATTTCTGCTGAGAGAATGAGAGAGGTCGCGAGATACCCACTCGTATCTAGTAGTGTAGGAGAGTATATCTGGTCTCGAGAATACTCTCCGGGAGAGCCTGTGAGGAGAATTGATTGGAGAGCTACTGCGAGAAGTCTTAAGCTGTATGTTAAAGAGTTCGGTGAGGAGGGTTCTCGCGGAGTGACTCTATTCACTGATCTCAGGTGCTATGGTGAGTATTCTTGTGACATTATCACTTCATCTCTACTCTCTACACTACTATACTTGATCAGAGAGAATATCCCGATAGCGAGAGTTTATGAGATTGATTCGAGGAGAATTATCTCGCCTAGAGATCCTAAGTATTACCTGGCTTATATTCTCAGCAGAGTCTTTGATAGAGAGATTATTAAGATAGATCAAGCCAAGCTATACGAGTTTATAGAGCCTCTCGATATGTTAAGTCTAAGAAGCTTGTTAAAAGATCTCGTGAGAGAATTGAGTATAGAGACTTATCTAGAAGATAAGGATCTATTGAAAGACTTAGAGATAGGTCTCGGAGACTTTAGCAATACCATGATCATCTCTTGTCTGGTTCATGATACAGATAAGATTGTAGATTTAGTAGCTTTGCTACGCTCGAGAGGTGATAGAGTGATAGTGTCTACAGTAGAGAAACCTTGGCTAGATTCTGATGATCTAGAGGATGCTTATAGAGTTCACATTTCTCACAAACTCGCGGTGAGGAGAATTAAGAGTCTGGGAGCCGAGGTTTTTCTACTCAAGAGATAGAGAGGTCTTGAGATTCTTTCTCTCTAAGCCAAGATCTGCAGATAGGCACGTCTGGATTCTCTATATATACCAGTCCATACGCGTCCATATAGATCGAGATAATTCTAACCAATACATTCTCGCGAATAGCTTTGTATATATAGTCGTCTATCACAGGATCTATATCTCTATAAGGCTTGAAACACGAGACATTCTTCATAGCTGCTATGAATATGAGACCTGTGTCTATGTTTCTTCTCTTCAGCTCTACGAGTTTTGCAATATGTCTTCTACCTCTCACTGTGGGAGCGTCTGGGTACATAGCCTCGTTGCCTACTCCTCTGAACACAGCACTCTTAGTCTCTATAATCATCAGTTCGCTCTCGCGAGTCAGTTCATAGTCGAAGACAGTGTTTTCAACTCTAGGATTTCTTCTTCTCACTCTGAATCCTCTGAGATATGATATTATGTTCTCTTCTACTAGTCTCTCAAATATCTTGTTCTGCGTGTATGTGTCTACTATACAGTAAGAGTCGTATAGATCTTCTACAGCTACTAGTCTGTATCTAAGCCTCTCTCCACTGATCTTTGTGAGCAGAGTTTTTCTACCGGGCTTTAAGTAGTCTAGCAGTCTACCAGTGTTAGTATTATGAGCTTTTATAATCTCGCCACCCACTCTGATCTCTACGACGAATCTATTGAGTCTCTTTACAATTTCCCCTATCACAAGATCTTGTAGAGAGTATATTATCTTATCTCTCAAGACTCACACTGTCTCATTCTTATTAGATGTCTAAGACTTATATACTACTGAGTGTCTAGAGGTGTTCATATAATAGTTGTGTGCGACGTGTGTAGATCTAGAGAAGCGGTTGTTTTTCAAAAACACACAGGATTGAGACTTTGTAGAGAGTGTTTTATTAGAGACGTTGAAAAAAGAGTTTTAAACGAGATCAAGAGATTTAAAATGTTTCTAGATAATGAGAGAGTACTGCTAGCCCTGTCAGGTGGTAAAGATAGTTTTGTTCTACTAGACATATTATCCAAGACACACGACACGTCTAAGCTAGGCGGTGTCACAGTTGTAGAAGGTATCAGAGGCTACAACAGAATCGAGGATCTAGAGCAGCTTAAGAATATAGCTAGAGAGAGAGGAGTAGAGTTACACATCGTACATGTGAAAGATCTCGCTGGGTATAGTGTAGATGAACTAGTCGAGAGATCTAGAGAGAAAAACCTGAAGATCTCTCCATGCACATTTTGCGGCATATACAGGAGAAGAGGTATAAATAGAGTGGCAAGAGAACTAGGCTACGACAAAGTAGCTACAGCACATAATCTCGACGACGAGGTTCAGACACTCTTTATCAATCTATTGAGAGGCGATGAGAATAGAATCATAACACTACACCCGCTGAGAAACAATCCCTCAGAACTACTAGTGCCTAGAGTGAAGCCTCTTAGAAAAATATACGAGTACGAGACAGCTAGATATGCTTATCTAAAAGGCTACAAGCCTCAAGAAGTAGAGTGTCCATACCTCTCTCTCACACCTTCTCTAAGAGCTCGTATTAGAGAGATACTCTACGTCTTAGAAGAGGAGAGACCAGGAATCCTACTAAAGATCTTAGAGGAATATGACAAGCTTTACGAGGAGAGAGCGCTGAAAACGCGTGTGAATCTGTGGACATGCGAGATCTGTGGAGAACCTACTAATCCTGGTAGAAAGATCTGTAAGTCTTGCGAACTTCTGATAAGAGTAGGTCTCATAGCGATAAATAGATCTAGCTTCTGGGAATACGCTTCGAGATAAGAGATGTCAGGGTATAAAATATTAGAGGTTATATCTTACCGTAGGGTATTTAAATGATTCTCAGCGTAGCAGTAAACCTTCTGATCTACATCATGTGGCTTATCTCTTGGTGTGTCTTTTATTTGTTAGCTAGAGATAGAAAGATAAACAAAGGCGTGAAGCTTCTCTCAGCACTCTTAGCCTTGACACCTCTACTGATCTTTGCATTTCTAAAAGACTATAGATGCTACTTTGATACACGCGTAGACATGTCTTTCTATCTGTCTGCTGCGAGAGACTTTCTAAGCATGAAGAATCCTTACAGCGGGTCTCATCCTAGCAACTATGGTCCTCTATTCCCTCTTCTAATATCACCAATAGCTCTCCTACCTGTCTGTTTGCGAGCATATGTCTACTCTCTGCTAAACCTACTGATCATAATATCTTTATTCTATAAGACTTTATCAAAGCATCGATATTCGAAGTTAGATAGAATCCTTCTAGCCATTCTCCTCGCCGTAAATCCTCTAATAGTATATGGAGGTTTTATTCTTGCACAGCTAGACGATCTTTTACTCGCAACTATTATCACTGTAGCCACAGCTCTATATATCTTAGGCAAGAGACGCGTGTCTCTACTTATCTACTCGTTATCACTATCAATAAAGCCTATTACAGCTCCAATCATACTCTCAATACTAATACTAGAGAGATATATAGGCGACGTGTTAATCAGTTTATCTGTTATAGTAGCACCCAATCTAGTGGCACTCTACTTATGGGGTCTTGATTTTGTGAAAAACGCCTATTTGTTTCATGAAGAGAGGATCGAGGGGTTTAGTCTGGCAGGAGTTTTAAATAGTGTTGGAATACACATACCCAGTCTAGCCTACTATCTGCTGTGGCTCTTCT
Organism: Sulfolobales archaeon; assembly: GCA_041287455.1. GTDB lineage: Archaea > Thermoproteota > Thermoprotei_A > Sulfolobales > AG1 > WYEN01. The sequence continues at coordinate 366 of JBEULF010000045.1, read as the reverse complement.
CTGGGATCATAATTCCTATTTATTTCAAGAACAAGATCATCTCTTCACAAGAAAAATCTCTGAGCACAGTGAGAGTCTCGTTCTTCACATTTTTAACATCATATATATTCTTACCAGTGCTCTTCGGCGAATACTTCCTAGAGGTGGTAGATCCGCTGCTCTTATTGTCAATCGTTACAGGAGACATGTTCACACTGGTGGTGGTTGTGATACTAATGTTCGCTTCAAGACTTGAGTGGAGTCTAGTGGCATTATATCAATCTAAAGAACTAATACTAGCAGATCGTTTAGCGCTTCTCAGCATGTTAATAACGTCTGCAGCTCTTAGCTACCACTCTACTAAGAGAGTTCTGAGGTGTTAAGACT
>JBEULF010000044.1:0-3405 GCA_041287455.1 Sulfolobales archaeon | reverse complement strand
GAGTTGCAGACCCTATGGATCTTCTGGAGCTAGTGTTCTTCTCAAAATAAGAGGTTCTATAGACAGAGATCTCTTGGATAGAGCTGGCTATAAAATTGTATCAAGTCTAAGTGTAGATAGAGAGACGAATATATATCTTATAAAGGGTCGCAACTGCCCTTGTGGGAGAGCTGGGATCTACAAGATCCATATCATAGGGATCAAGAGTATCTCTAGAGACACGGTTGAGCTTACAGGCTTCTTCGGGGATCTCAGAGAGTTTAAGAGAGTTTTGAGAGATATGAAGAGAAACAAGATCGAGGTAGAGAGTTGGAGTTATAGACTTGCTAGAAAGAGAGATTTTATAACATATAAACAGTGGATCGCTATAGAGACAGCTCTTAGATCTGGCTTCTTCGAGTATCCTAGAAAGATCACTATAGGCGGTCTAGCCAGCTTGATGGGTGTTACCAAAGCTTCAGCCAGCGAGCTTATTAAAAAGAGTTTGAGAAAGATTCTTGAAAAAAGCTTTACAGGTTCTACAGATTCTCTCTAATCACTCCTCTACGCTCTCTACAACAAACCTCTTGTATATAGCTAGGTAAGAGGCTACTAGAAACACTGCTATAGCGAGTACTAGGAAGCCTAGTATGACGTAGACAATGAGATCGGGTACTTGCATGTAGAAGTTGAAGAAAGCCGATATAGGAACCCCTCTATCGCCCGCGACCACCATGTAGGGATATCTAGAGGCGTCGTTTAACAACTCTCCTAGAAGCACTATTGACACAGCTATGAAACCTAGGTAGAGAGTGTTTCTATGTATAACCCCGCTACTTATCTTAGCCAGTGCGTATATGCCTAGAGTTAGTAAGGCTATTATCAGAGTCATCTTCAGCGATAGAACTGGCATTAGAGCGCCGAATGTCGCTTGGTCGAATATGTAGGGAGAGTAATAGTGTAGAGTGTACCAGTAGAGCGGTCCCGCGAAGAATTGCGCGAACAAGAATACTAGTCCGTAGAGCAGTCCAATTCTAACTCCTCTCAAGCTGTTCTCTAGACTCATTAGAGAGGCCACCACAAAACCTCCTGTCGAGATCGTGGCAAACACGGTGTGAGCATAGAGAGCCCAGTACAGAGGTGATGTGTAGGCGTAGAGTGGCGAGGGCGATCCTCCTGCCAAGAACTCTGCCACAGCGTGAGGATATGTTATTTCTGAGAATAGAGTTCTAAAACCTAGAGGAACTCCGAACCCTGACACCGCCATTATAAACCCTATGACGCTGTGTATCTCAGGTCTTATCTTGCCCCACGTGTACCAGAATATAGCGATTGACGGAATCCTGATCATTATGCTGGCTACTGATATAGCTATCGGCGTGAACAGCAGATTAGTTGCCAGAGCTACTAGTCCTGGGAAGAATCCTGCTAAGAAGACCGTTATTATAGTCCCCCACACGCCTGAGAACAGCTCTGATACTATCATCAGTCTAAAGACTCTTCGAGAGAAGACTTCTAGCTCAGGATCTGATCTTTTGTAAGCGAGCCATCTGTATATAGCCGTTATAACTCCTACTCCAAGCGTTATCGAGACAAAGATTATATGGATCAAAACTGAGATCCCTAGACTAGCAAAGCCTAAGAACTCGGCTGGAGAGATGTTCACAGATTCAGAGCTCACCTAGATCACCTCTTTCTAAAGAATCTCTCTATAAGCTCAGTAAACCTCGCCTCTCTAGAAGCCACTAGATACATAGCATATAAGCCTCCTAGACTCACTGCTAGAAAAACCACGGCGGCCAGAGCCGCGAACTGTGGCGTGTAAGCATAGTCTACAGCGGTGACCACTTCTTCTGGATATAGTAGCCCGTAGACAGTCCAAGGCTTTCTACCAACTTCTCTCACAAACCAGCCTAGAACCGAGGCTAGAGCAACACCTAAGCTCACCAAGATCGAGAGGATCAATATACTCTTTCTCTCGTCTCCTCCAGTGATCAGAAACATAACTCTCCTAGAAAGACTTGTAAGAACAGGCACATTGTATAGTAGACCTGCCAGAGCTATAGAGGCTATGAAAGCCACTACCCCGCCAGAGATCTTTGTGTAATAGGCTATGTGAACTATCTCTACCTTCGCCCTAGCCTTGTCAAGATCATTCTTACAGATATCAGCCAACTTGAGCGAGAGAGTCTCGTTGAGTCTTGAAGGATCTACATCTACTCGGAGAGACTTAGACAAGTCGACCAATGCTTCTCTAGTTAGACCCATGCTGAGAGCTAGATCTCCTAGAGTGGCGTTTCCCAATCTCTCACATGAAGAGTAGAAGTTGTCAAAGCCGACTATAGGGTGGCTAGGGTCTCCATATGCTAGCAGAGCTATTAGCGGGTTGTGGTAAGTGTTATAAGCACCCTCCATCATAGCAAATTTGACAGGGTTATACTCAACGACGCTCTCGCCCATGAGATGTCCCAGCACTGTTGGTTGTAATAGTATTAGGATCAGTAAGATAGGGTAGAAGGCTTTTATAACATGCCTATAGGCGTCTGACCCCGATCTATAGAGTCTATAAGAGTAGCCTAGCAGAGCGATTGATAGACCTATTATTACCGCGGCCACGAGATTGTGAAGCACAGAGACTAGAGCGTAGGGATTTACGAGAGCAACCAGAGGGTTCTTTAGTATCACTCCAACAACCTCGGAGACCCCGGGAGTCTGGATCAGATCTTGTAGTGTTTTTCCTGTTGAGATTAGCAGTATCTTAAGTGCAACCAGCTTCTGAGGATCTGCGTATAGAGGACCGTAGTCTGGTAGGAATGGGTATAGAGCACTAGGAATCGAGCCTACCCCGAAGGGTGCTACCAACCAAGAGTTTACAGATGTTATCAGAAGTCCGGAGAACATTGCGAAAACCCAGTATATCAGCAGGATCACAATACTAAGACTGGTCTTTATCCTGCCTAGTGTGACTATGAAGAGTATTAGAAACGCTATCTCGTTAGCAAAAGCTATGAGCTCTAGAGCTAGTGGTGCAAACACGAATGAGGCTATAGCCAATATAGTCCCAGGCCATATCTGGACTAAGCCAAACTCTACTAGAGTTCCTGTCACGGCTCCGAGAGCGAAGTTCACGGCTAGAACATACGTGAGTACTCTGACAGCTCTCATAAGATACTCTCTTTTAGTCCTCTCGTAGGCGTATAGAAGAGATGCTATAGCTAGTGGGAATCCCAGGGTTATTGTTATGAATATAGCGTGTAGATATATACCCAGAGCTGATATACTCAATAGATAACCTACGTAACTATACATATGGATACCTCTCAGAAGATTACCGCAGAGAAGCTTATAAAATACCCACCCTTACGAAGTAAGGTTCTATCAACACAGACACCCAGTGGCAGAGCGTTGTTTAATACTCTTAACTAG
>JBEULF010000043.1:0-27140 GCA_041287455.1 Sulfolobales archaeon | reverse complement strand
GAGGAGAGATAGAACAGCTCTACTCCCTAGCTTCAATGAGAGTAGAACAACTATTAGAAGCGAGAGAAAACCCCTGATAAACCGTAAGACAAGCTCTGTGACGCTCATCAACATAGCTCTCAACGAGTCGCCAAGCCAGATGAGATGGTTGAGAGAAGCTTACACCCACTAAACAACCGAGACATGAGACATGGATGACTACTTCTAGTCGAATACCTCTTTAGCGAAATACTCTAAAAATTTTCAGACTGGTCTAGGCACATCACAGGATCAGACCGGATATCTCTCATCAGCGGAATGTGCCCCGCCCGACCGACCTGCTTCATCTTCATCTATCTCTAAAGATATCTCCGCAGGTGTGAGGAGGCGGGGCCGTTACAACTATATTTTATGAGACAATAAATTTTCTAACTCACGAGTAGAATAGTCTATGATAGTTTCTCTCTATAACTCTGATTAGATAGTTAAAGTCCACACTCTTGATCTCTGCTATGAGTCTCGTAGTACTAAGAATCATTTTTGGAGAAAGATTCATGCCTCTATAGTTATAAGGTCCGTCACTCTCAACTAAGAGACTGTCCAGATCTACTATTCTAGCGATCTCCATATGCTTACTCTGAATCCTAACAGCTGGGTTAATAGACACCATGTATCCATGAGATCTTATCTCGCTCAGCAGCTCTACAGGTCCTGTGTACCAGTGGAATAGAGCTTTCTTCACATCATATCTATTCAAGAGTTGGAGAACTCTACCCCAGGCTCCTGGTGAGTGTATGTTCAACACAGTGTTCAAATCTCTAGCGTACTCTAGTATCTGTGTGAATAACTGGATCTGTCTATTTATTGTTTGCGGCACGAAGACTTGATCCAGTCCTACTTCGCCTATACATTTTATCTTCAACCTCTCGATCAAACCAAAGATCTTCTCTAGATCTCTTTCTTCAAATTTATCAGCATTCCAAGGATGAATACCTACACAAGGAGTTATTCTCTCGCCATACTTCTCCCAGATCTTGAGAGTTCTAATAGAACTCTCAAGATCTTCTGACACAGCGGTTATGACTATGTTCTCTCTAATAAACTCTTCTATATCTCTATCAGAGTACTCGTGTAAGTGACAGTGAGCGTCGTAGAGATACAATAGACTCACCCTAGATTCTTATAGGCCCCACATCAGGTGCTCCTTGTCTCAGACCCATGCCAGCTCTTCTGGTTAGCGCCTCTCTACCTCTGGTGAGTAGTAGCGCTAGATTCTCTGCGTGCTTCCTAGCTCTGTCTATAGCTATCTCGTAAAGCTTCTTCTCATCATCAGCCTCATCCTCGTGGACAGTCACATCTATTATATGTTTATTGGTCATTAGCTGAGTCATTATAAGACCTATGCTAAGAGCCAGATAGCTGAACTTGTCTACCTGACTCTTACCAACCCAACCCAGTGTTATAACACCTTCACAACCCTCTTCTTCTAGTAGCTTCTTTGCAGCCACAGGTATATCTTTGATCCCTGGCACAGTGTATCTTATTATCTTTGCGTCAGGGATAATATCTTTTATAGTCTTAATGACTATCTCAGCCATATTGACTCTAGCAAATGTTGTGTCAACAACTCCTATCTTGATCACTTTAAACCCTCTTCTCTCAACAGATCTATCCCTTCTATGAATATAAAACCTCTCTCACCAGCATATTTAATGGCCTCATCTTTACTCATAGAATCTCCTTCAACGAGCATCTCAGCAATAACCATGCTAGGTCTTAGACCAGTTCTCTTAGCTATGAGAAGACTCAGCTCTGTATGTCCTCTCCTGAGACTAATATCTCTGCCTATCAGAATAGGCACGTGGCCTGGAGCAACAAACTCTCTATAGAAGATCTCTCTAGCAAGCTTCGCATCGCCTCTCTCAATCAGACCGACGATTTTATCTAACTCTCTAATAGTAAGAGCTCTGTCTCGATCTGATATGCCAGTCCTCACCTTTATATGATTGACATATAGAGTATAGGGAGGCTGGTCTCCGTATCTCAGTCTCTTCGAAGCAAGATCTCTATACAAAGGATGTTGTGTTAATAGATCTGATAGAAATACCAAGCCTAGCTCTCTGGCTACTTGTTCAGACGTCACATAGCATATAAGCCCTCCAGCCTCTCTCCTGAGCATGTATATGGATCTGTGATCTATAGAGCCTGCGTATAAAACCATGTCAGTCTCCTCCTCTCTACCCTCTAGATCATAAAGTAGAACAGGTCTACCGCTCAAGAGATCCTCTCTAACTCTACTCCAATCAATCAATGTCATCATCTCTTCTGGATAATAATATATTCTTCTCAGCTCTTAAATGTCTCAATAAGAATCCTAGCGACAAGAGAATCAAGCCTATGAGAAGTGCTATGAAAAAATCTGAGTATCGAGAAAAGAACATCTCTACACCTGACGTCGGAGACGTAGGAGAGATAGGTGTTCCAGGGCCGACTTGTGTGGCGGGAAGAGTTATAATTATGAGCAAGAGTCTATCTAGTGAGAAGAACATGCTATCACTATACTAATCCTCTAAATCTCCTCTATCCTCCTCTCTCGAGACCCCGTACAATTGATCTCTATAAGCTTCTAAAAACTGATTCTCTCTCCCCATAAACTCTGCAGCAGTATAAACCTTAATACTTAATCTCTCTGCCTCTTCATATACTTCTCTCATTCTATCTCTATACAACTTGTCTCTCAATAGATGGTGTTCGAGAATTAGAACCCTAGGCCTAGCCTCTCTGAGAATCTTAATTATATTTCTCTTTGACAAATCAAGATCTTCATTAGACAGCTTGTAGCCTAGCATATATGTGAGAGGTCCGTCTATCAGAAGAACCTCTGGTCTCATAGAGATGATCCAGTTCGTGTGAGGCTCGAGAGGGGCTCCCTCTATGTCTGAGCTGTGTAGAAAAGAATCTTCTTTATCTCTGATAAAAACTTGAACTACATAACCCAACTTAGGGTCAGATCCGTGTGGTTGAGCTTCTGAGAAGACTACTCTCGTAGAGCCTATCTCTATACTCTTCTCTTCACACACACTTATCTCTCTAGCGCGATCTTTTATTAGTTTAAGAAAGATAGAGGATCTTACTCTCTGCGAGTAGTTGATATTATTGCCGGGATCTTTTATAAAGACCTTCTTGCCGTCATATATGTCAAGAGGGATCCTCCTCCCTCTATCATGATGATCAAAGTGATAGTGTGTTACTATTATCATCTCAGCTTCTCTAGCTCTCTCGTATATTTTTCCTGCTAGTTCTTCTAATCTCTTCAACTCTATCTCATGAGGAGGCAGACCATATCTCCTAGGTGCTAGAGCCACTCCAGGATCTATGTGGATAGTTATGTCATCAGTCTCTACAAAAGTACTCATAGATCTAACGCCGAAACTTTCAAAAGCTATAAACTCGATTCTCAAGCTATCACCTCACCTAGCATAGTCATACAGATCTCTTCTACTCGAGGTCTTAAAAGATCTAACATTAACATAGTGAAAACCTCTACTTAGTAATTCTTTCAAAGCTTCATCAGACACACCGTCTGAGACGAGGACTCCTACAACATCTCCCTCTCTATGATGTTCTTTCAAATACTCAACATATCTTATAAGCTGGCTCACAGCGGGCATACCAGCTCTCTCATTCTTAACTTCTACTAAATACAATACTCTCTTACTCTCATTCTTATAAACAAGATCTATTCTACCATACGGAGTATGATATTCTCTAGCAACAAGCCTAGCCTCAGGATCTATTGGTAGTCTGTTTAGAGCGATCTTTTCAACAAGATCTCTCTCCACACCTCTCACTTCAAAATCTTTAGAATAACCTATTCTAGCTACTCCTATATGATAGATCTCTGTAAACACGACTAAAACCTCTTCGCGAAATCTAGCTCTGTAACATCTTAAAACCAGTTTATCGTCTTGTATAGAGAAGCTGCAGAGAGAACCCGGGGGCTGCCAGTTCAGAGGGTCTCTACCTCTAGATTCATGGATCAACAATGTCCCGTCAGGTTTTAAAATAATCAATCTGATCTCATCGCCTGTCTCAGAGCTAGCTCTACCCTTATACGATACACTACACCTCCCTACTAATATCACGACACTATCCGATACACTCTTGTTCAAAATATCTCTAATCTCGCTAACACTTCTCAGGTCTACTATCTCGTATACTTTCCTCCCCCTCTCTCTAGACCCCATAAGACTCTCCTCACAATCTCAACTATCTCACTGAGACTACCATTATCAATAGTTGCTGAAGCAGCCTCTCTATGTCCTCCGTATCTCCCGGTAGATATCTCTGAGATAATAGTTTTGCATAGGTCGAGCGCTCTGCCACTTAGAGATCTGATCGTGATGACCACCTTTGAATTTTCTTCTCTCACTAGTACTATGTCTTTGTTAAACTTCTTACTAGCCTCAGTAGAGGCTACGCCAAACAACCCAGCGTATATCCTAGACTCGGCTGGGTGTAGATAGAATAATATGAAATCGCCGATAATCTCTCCGCGACTACCTATCTTCTCTATCAGCTTATCTACAAGCATTCTACTAGTTCTAGCTTTTATCCTAAGCTCTTCAAAGTCTTGAAGGTTACTACCTCTCAACATAGCATTTAGCAGATTATTCAGAAACTCTATGTCGCTAGGATCTCTAGATATGGCTAGTTTCAATAAGTCTGCGAGATTCTTCTTCTCCACATCTCTGCTCTCACTACCTTCGCAAGTATCAGCTATCTCGACTAACGTCTCTTCATATGGATTCAGAGTTATTTTAAGAGATTCTTTGATTAGTCTAGGTGTTGAAGTAGATTTACTCCATATAACACTAACACCCAACTCTCTCAACTTCTCAATCCACGTACTTGTTGTAGTATGATGATCTATGAGTAGAATGTTCGAGCCTTTCATAGCGTAGTCTGCTAATACAGAAAATATCTCTTTATCTATGGCTATGTCGAGCATGATAATCTTGTCACAATGCTCTTTACAGAATCTCTTCAGCTCTTTAGCAGCTCTCCAAGGCTGTGTGAAACCGATTAAAATTCTAGAGGGGTATAAATCTATTAGAAAGTGGCGTATATAGATTGCCGCAGCTATAACTCCATCACAGTCACCGTGGCTTAAGACTAGTATTCTCATCTGCACAACCAATTAAGATGTTTCTTCCAAATGTTATTAGGTTTTTAAATATTATTAAGTCGGGTAGTGTGATGAGTGGTAAGAGAGTCTATCTCACGGATCATTTGTTAGGAGTCTTTGTCTTGAGCGAGAGTGGAGAGATTCTCTATAAAGCTTTTAGACCTCTCGAAATAGATCTGTTGGCAGACGTTTCTATTAAGAGGAGATCTGGAGAGGCTGATGAGACATTGCTAAAAGTACTCGACGAGATAAAAGAGAGAGATCCTGAAGCTATAGTAGTGGTTGAGGAGCCTGACTTGGCTAAGATAGTGAGTGAGAAGAGTCTCAAGGTAGAGGTGGTGGCAGTCTCTGAGCCTGTTCTAAGATTAAGATCTGAGATTAATAAGATCTTTGTTTCAGAAGGATTGTTTAAGAGCGAAGATGAGCTAAGAGAATTTTTACACAAGCTATCACTTGAGATGACTAGGAGAGAGCTTAGAAGTTTCGTTGGCAAGAGAGATCTTCTCGCTATACAGAGTATTAGAGCTATAGATGACATAGACAAGACATTGAATCTATTTTCTGCTAGATTGAGAGAGTGGTATAGCATACACTTCCCAGAGCTAGATGAGTTGGTCGAGGATCATATTCAATATGCGAGGATAGTTCATGATATAGGTAGCAGAGATAATGTGAGCGTAGAGAGACTGAAAGAGGTAGGACTCAGCGAGAGTCTAGCTAGAAAAATAGTGTCAGCAGCTCAGAAGAGTATGGGTAGCGATGTATCAGAATCAGACTTAGAGTCTATGAGATCTCTGGCTAGACTAATGTTAGATCTAAGTAGACTCAGATCTGATTTAACAAACTATCTATCCTCTGTGATGAGAGAAGTAGCTCCCAACGTAACAGCTCTAGTAGGACCCACACTAGGCGCGAGACTACTCAGCCTAGCAGGCAGTTTAGAAGAACTTGCAAAGTCTCCTGCAAGCACTATACAAGTTCTAGGTGCTGAGAAAGCTTTGTTCAGAGCCTTGAGAACAGGTGGTAAGCCTCCTAAACACGGAGTGATATTCCAATTTCCCGAGATCCATAGAGCCCCGAGATGGCAGAGAGGCAAGATCGCCAGAGCATTAGCTACCAAGCTTGCTATCGCTGCAAGAATAGATTACTACACGGGTAGATATATAGGTGATAAGCTGAGAGAAGCTTTGATGCAGAGAATTGAAGAGATCAAGAAATTATACCCGAAGCCTCCTCCCAGAGAAGAGAGGTCTAGACCAGCAAAACAGTCTAAGAAGAGAGAGGAGAAGAAGAAATAAATAATATTATAGCGTTTTTTAGACATATATTCTGTAGGTGTGAGAAATGTCAGAAGTGATAAGTGTGGAAGAGCACTCTACTTACAAGAATGTCTACGTGGTAGAGTTAGAAGGGGGAGAGGCTAGACTTGCTACGAGGAACCTCGTTCCAGGGAGAAGAGTTTATGGAGAGAGATTATTCAATTGGAAAGGTGTGGAGTATAGAGAGTGGAATGCTTATAGAAGTAAACTAGCAGCAGCTCTGTTAAAAGGCTTGAAAGAACTTCCAATAAAAACAGGTCACAAGATACTCTATCTAGGTGCTGGGTCTGGGACTACTCCTAGTCACGTTTCTGATATAGTCGGCTCTACAGGGGTTGTCTATGCTGTAGAGTTTGCTCCGAGAGTTATGAGAGATCTGATTCTTGTTGCTGAGAGTAGAAGCAACTTGATCCCGATACTAGCTGATGCTAGAATGCCTCTCAAATACAGATTCATAGTGGATCTAGTGGACGGGGTTTATGTCGACATAGCCCAGCCGGATCAAGCTAAGATTGCTAGTGATAATGCCGAGATATTCCTAAAGGATCAAGGCTATCTGCTCATGGCTATAAAAGCTAGAAGTATTGATGTGACTCTAGAGCCGACCGAGGTTTACAAGAGAGAGATCGAGACGCTGAAAGAGAGAGGTTTTGAGATAATAGATGTCGTTCATCTAGAACCTTTTGACAAAGACCATGCAATGATATACGCTGTGTACAGGAGAAGATAAGATAGTTTAAAGTCTTATAAGTTGTCTCAGAAAAATCATGCAGGTGATAATGTGCCTGCGATAGAGATCGGTAGATTATGTGTTAAAACTAGAGGTAGAGAGGCTGGTAGAAAGTGCGTGATAGTAGATATAATCGATGTGAACTATGTTCTAGTCACAGGACCGAAACAATTGACAGGTGTTAAGAGAAGAAGAGTGAATATAAATCACTTAGAACCTCTTGATAAGAGAGTTAATATCTCTAGAGGAGCATCAGATGAGGAGGTTCTTGAAGCTATAAGAGCGGCGGGGTTAGAAGAGTTCATGAGAAAAAGAATCAAGATAAGAATCACTCCAACGCTATTCGTTAAGAAGACTAGTTGATAGAGATAATTTAATTCTTCAAAACAGAATAGTAATAGGGTGTTGCTTTTGACAGAGATAACATGGTTTGGTCATGCAGCATTTCAGATATTATTGAGTAGAAAGAGGTTTTTAATAGATCCTTGGATTACTAATCCTTTATCACCTGTATCGCTAGAAAAGATCTCAGAGCCTGATTATATAATAGTCACACACGATCACGGAGATCATCTTGGAGAGACGATAGAGCTTATGAAGAGACACAAGAGAACTCTATTCGTAGGACTATTCGAGCTGGCAGAGTACGTGGGTGAAGAGATAAAAGACAAGGGCAGAGTAATAGGAGGTAATATAGGAGGCCCTATCAGATTAGCGGAGGAGATAGAGGTAGTGTTCACTCCTGCTTTTCACAGCTCGACTAGAGCCTCTCCTGCGGGCGTGGTGATAAGGTCTAGAGAAGACAGTGTTTATCATGCGGGAGATACCGGGGTTTTCTACGACATGGTCTTAATAAGAGAGCTATACTCACCTAGAATAGCTCTACTTCCTATAGGAGGCCACTTCACTATGGGGATTCATGAGGCGGTCAAAGCTGTAGAACTTCTAAGACCTAGATACGTGATACCTATGCACTACAACACCTTCCCCATGATCTCGGCAGATCCCGATAGCTTTAGGCTGAGAGTAAAAGAGAGATTCCCAGAGACAGAGGTTGTAGTGTTAAAACCTGGAGAGACGGTAAGACTCTAGCGTGAGGTGTTAATATTTTTCTGAGATATACCTAAGCGAGAGCGAGATAAAAGTTCTCAGGCTACTGAGCGAGATTAATAGAGAGGTGTCGTTAAAAGAGTTAGAGACTCAGTACAGAGAGTTGCTACAGAAATACGAGTTATCGGCTAGCACGGTGGCGTCTATAGCTGAGCTTCTCAAATCAAAGAATCTAATAGTGATCGATAGGAGGAGTAGGAAGATTCTTAAGACAACCGAGAAAGGAGTAGAGAACATAGATTCGTTTCCCGAGGAAAAACTGATCTCTATACTAATAGATCGTGGGGGTCGTGTGAGTGTTAGAGAGGCTAAAGAGATTCTAGGTGACAGTGTGGCTTCTATTGCTATTGGTTTTGCTAGGAGAAAGAAATGGATTGACGTTAGAGGGGATGAGATAGTTCTATTAACACAAGGTTCTATGAGTAGAGCGAGAGAGATTCTTGCTAGAGCCGTGAGAGGGATAGATCTAGACGTAGCTAGTGTTGATCGTGATTTGCTGAGCGAGTTGTTAAGAAGAGGTTTAGTAGAGATTATAGAAGAAGAGGAGATCTATCTAAAGATCAGTGGTACAGCTTTAGAACTTCTGTCAATAATCTCTCGCAGACCTATTATATCTAGACTCACATTCGATCTAATATCCTCTGGTAGGTGGAGAGAATATATTCTAAAGGAATATAACATCGAGGCCGAGCCGCCGAGAGTCGAGCCAGGGATTAAACACTTCTACAGAGATTTTCTAGAAGAGATAAAAGAAGTCATGATCTCTCTAGGCTTTAACGAGATTAGAGAAGAGATAATTATTCCGGAGATGTGGAATTTCGATGCTTTATTCCAAGCCCAGGATCACCCTGCTAGAGAGATCCACGATTCTCTGGTATTAAACATCAAACCAGCAGATCTATCTTTATATAGAGAGCTTATCGAAACGATCATGAGGGTTCATGAGAATGGTTTTGACACAGGGTCTAGAGGTTGGGGGTATAAGTTCGACATTGATAAGAGTAGAAGACTTGTCCTGAGAAGCCAAACTACAGCTGCTACCATAAAGTATCTCTCGGAACATAGAGAGCCTCCTCAGAGAGCTTTTATCATAGGGAAGGTCTTTAGAAGAGATATTATAGACGCAAAACACTTACCAGAGTTCTATCAAATGGATGGTGTTATAATGGAGAGAGATATGAATCTCAGAAAGCTCATGGGAGTACTAACACAGATCTCAGAGTCTCTAGGTCTGGGAAAACCTGTCTTCAAGCCAAGCTACTTCCCATTCACAGAGCCGAGTTTAGAGGGATACGTGAAGATAAAAGATCTCGGGTATGTAGAGATCTTCGGGGCAGGACTATTCAGACCCGAGGTTCTGAGAATAGCGGGAGTGATGTATAATGTTGGCGCATGGGGGTTTGGCGTGGATAGACTTGCGATGGCTTATTTTGGCATAAATGATATTAGAGATCTATATACATACTCGCTAGAGAGATTGAGGCGATTGAGAAGTGCCGGTGGTAAGATTATCTATTGAGAGAATTGAGAAGCTTGTTGGTAGAAGATTTCAATACGACGAGTTAGAGAGTTATCTGATGAGACTAAAGAGCGAGTGCAACAGATCTGATGGGTATGTTGACGTTGAGATCAATAGTGACAGACCTGATCTTATGATCTCTGAGGGTGTAGCGAGATCTCTCAAAGGATTATTAGAATTAGAACTCGGGCTACCAAGATATAGATATGAAGATTATGATAAGATTTATTTGAATGTTGAGAGAGTTGATTCTAGACCTTATATACTAATGGCAGTGATCAGGAATCTAGATTCAGATGAAGAGTTTCTCAGAGAATTAATACAATTCCAAGAGAAACTACACGCTACGATAGGGAGGAATAGAAGAAAAGTTGCGATAGGAATCCATGATCTGTCTAAACTAGCCGGAGGAGAGTGTGTGTACAAATACGTCTCTATAGAAGAGAGAATGATACCTCTTCATAGAGAGAGTTATATGAGGATAAGTGATGTGCTCAGAGAGACTGAGCAAGGAGTTTTATATGGTAAAATAGCCTTAGAGAGAGATCTTCATCCAGCCATAATATGTGGCGGCGAGATAATAAGTCTTCCTCCAGTGATAAACTCTGACATAACTAGGTTGGAGAGTGGTACTAGAGATATTCTCATAGACGTGACAGGAGTAGATCTAGAGGCTGTAGAGAAGACGCTTGAGATTCTCACAACAACACTAGCTGAGAATAGTAGAGAGAGATCGATAGGCAGAATCTATGTTGACTCTCGCTGGGGGGGAAGATACTATCCTCAGGGTAGGACTGGCACTCTAGATATAGAGAGAGGCTATATAGCAAGTGTCACAGGCGTTGAGCTGGGCGAGGGCGAGATTATAGAGAGTCTTAGAAGAGCTAGATTTGACGTTGAGAGACTGGATAGAGGTTTATATAGAGTGTTAATACCCTCCTACAGGATAGATATACTTCATAAAATAGATCTCGTGGAAGAGATAGTTATTTCCTACGGGCTTGATAGAGTAGAGCCAGAGTACATCTCTACCACTCGCAGAGGTCGTCTGAGAAGTGAAACTATATTAATTAGGAGAATTAGAGATATACTCACAGGCCTAGGCTTCACAGAGATCATGAGCTACATACTGTCGTCAAAAGAGTTATATGAGAAATTGAGTTGGAAGAACTATGTAGAAGTAGCGAATCCTGTCTCAAAAGAGTTCTCTATAGTGAGATCTTCTATGCTACCTTCTATACTGAGAATTCTATACGAGGTTCAAAACGAGAGCAAGCCTATAAAGATCTATGAGGTCGGTGAGTATGTCACTATAGACCCTAGCAGTTATACTGGTACGAGGACTAGACTAGGATTAGCTATGGCTCTGATGGACTACGAGATGAGTTTTGAAGAGATACACAGCGTGATATTCTCACTATTCAGATACCTAGGGCTTGATATAAAGATCTCGCGCTCATGTAATGAGAATATATTCAGAGAAGAAATAGATCTTCTAATCGAGGGTAGGAGAGGGTTTGTTAAGATCGGAGATAAATGCGTAGGCTTACTCGGCGAGACACATCCCAGAGTCTTAGAGATTCTCAGAATCAAATATCCGATCGTTGTGTCATTCATAGATCTTGACAGAGTTCTAGAGATCAAATAAATCTAGAGACTCAATAGAGATCTCTATACTCTCTAGCGTTTAAAATATGAATCAAGCTTTCTATGTATCTTATCTCTATAGAGATCTGTTTTCTTAACAGAGGTTAGTAACTCTGTATCTAAATAACTCAGATCCTCTCTAAGAATCTCAAGAGCGTTTTCCACGCTATCAATATAAACACTCTTTTGATCAAAGATTCTTCTCATGCTCTCTCTAATATGCCAGTTACCTACTGGAGCATAGTATTGTGGTGTGATCTCTCTGACAACTAGTACTGAGGCTTTTCTACGAATCTTACTAAGATACTCTAAGACTCCTAATCTAGCAGCCTGATAGCCACCATCCATATAGCTAGCCTCGCCTCTCCAACTCTCAGAATTTTCAATAACAACAGGTTTCGAGATGTTTGAAGTGTATATGGTTCTCGGATGCCAGATCTCTATCCAGTTAAAAGAGTATTCTCCGGGTAGCAGAGCGACCCAGAATCTATTTCCCAGATACTCTACTCTATATAGACTCCCTGTCTGAACTTCCGGGTAGTCTCTTATCTCTTTCAACAAGCTCATAGATATTATAGTGTCTACAGCAGTGATACTCCATCGTGTGGGGACTAGCTTTCTATTATATTTCCCAAGCAATCCTAGAGAGAAAGCTCTCTGGATCTTATATATGTCGACTCCGCTCTTGTATAGAAATACTACTGCTTCCGAAGCTTTTAACTCGTCGTATATAACCTTCTCCAGAGGATTCGAGATGCTGGGATTCTGTGTGACTCTAATACTCTCAGCCTCGGCCCCCAGTCCTCTTGGAGCGTCAAAAGGATCTATTTTTAACCTTAGTTTCGGGAGCGATCTTAGTTTTATCTCGCTAGACACAGGGTTCTCTGAGACTAGTGCTAGAGAGATCTCTTTTTCTAGTAAATACTCTGGTCTATTCACATTAATCTTTAAAATACCAGAGATCATACTAGATCTGATTTTTATGATCTCGTCTAGAGAATATCTACCCCACCAACTGGCAGGGTCATCATATATCTTAGCTTTAGAGAGATCCTCTTCAGGAGGCAAGCTGTATATGAGAGAGACTGTGGGATAATTAGCCTCACTTACAACTCCGCTCGGAGGTGTATAGCCCTCGACATCTCTTGAAGAGATTCTGACAGAGGTCTCGTATAAAGCTCTGTAACGTAGTAGTAGGGGGCATTCTCTTAATCCGCACAACCTCTTATACCCTTTGCACTTAGCACAGATCTCTCCAGATATTTTAATCATGTTTTCTCTTATCTCAAAATTTTATAGAGTTAACCAAGCTAATAATAAAAATAAAAACTTGATCTCTAAATATTAATCGGGTTTCTATGCATGTCATAATACTTGCGGGTGGTTTTGCCACTAGATTAAGACCTCTCACGCTTACCAGACCTAAGCCTCTTCTACCGATCCTAGATAAGCCTCTGTTAGACTGGATATATGAGAGTTTGATTCGTGAGAATGTTAAGAGAATCACGTTAACATTGTATAATATGGCTGATCAAATAATAGAGCACGTTAGAACTAATTGGAGAAACAATGTTAAAATAGACTATGTGCTGGAGAGAACACCTATGGGTGATGGTGGTGCTATTGTAAACGTTGTTAATACTCTAGCTGGAGATATAGAGTATCCTGTGATAGTCATGTACGGGGATCTCTTTACGACGATCTCTCTTGGAAGCGTGTATAGATTTCACCTTGAGAATAATGGTCTCATGACAGTTGTGGGAGTGTATGTTAATGATGTCAGTAGATATGGAGTGTTAGAAGTCTCTGAGAATAATACTCTTAAAAAGATATTAGAGAAGCCTAGAGAACTGGCCGGTAGAGAGGGTCTGGTTAACGCTGGTATCTATATCGTGTCTGAGGAAGCTGTTAGAATAATGAGAGAGATTGCGGAGAGGAGAAGTGAGAAAATTAGTATTGCCAGAGATATAATCCCTAGACTCATCGAGAGAGGAGATGTACACGTATATATACATCAAGGTGTCTGGAATGATATAGGGACGCCTAGAGATTATTTCAAGACAAATCTCGAGGCTTTGAAACTACTCTCTGAACAAGAGACATATATAGATCCTGATGCTAAGATAAGTTCTAGAGCAAAGATTCTCGGCCCCGCATATATAGGTAAGAATGTTGTTATAAGAGACAGTGTCGTGATAGGTAAAAACACGATCATAATGGAGGATACAAGGATAGAAGAAGGGGTGTATATAGAGGATTCGCTGATTATGAGAAAAAGTGAGATAGGTAGTCATACCGTGGTTAGAGGATCTATTATAGGAGAGAATAATTATATTGGCAAATGGGTTAGAATATATGATGAGAGTGTGCTAGGAGCCTCGATATATATCAGCGATCTTGTCTGTCTGCCTTCAAGAACTCTGGTTCTGCCATATAAAGAGATTAATGAGGATCTGTGTAAAGAGAGAATTGACATGAGCAGATCGCGAGATGATAGAGGAGTGATAATAGTCTAGAAAAAAGCTTATAACACACTTTCGGACAACTCTCTA
The DNA here is from genome assembly GCA_041287455.1 of Sulfolobales archaeon. Lineage (GTDB taxonomy): Archaea > Thermoproteota > Thermoprotei_A > Sulfolobales > AG1 > WYEN01. Next base: position 13,096 of record JBEULF010000043.1, on the reverse strand, counting down.
CTATAAACAATTGATAGCTGAGTAGAAATTATTTCTAAAGCTAATAGGTGTGTGAGGTATGGGTATGAGTGTTAAAGTTGTCTCGATCAAACTGAGAGAAGACATATTAGAACTACTAGATCGGTATGCTCAGAGAGCGGGTTTGTCTAGGTCAGAAGTTATCAGAAACGCTATAATTACTACTCTACAGAGCACGCCTATAACAGATCTGGCGATCACTCGTGAGAACTCGCATAATTTGAAGCTTAAGAAGAAACATATAATTATAACGATCTGACTATCTACATCTTGGTATAAAGTCTCTAGCAATACTAACTATGTGTTTGATAATCTCTTCTCTATCCCTAGCTAATCTAGGGTTGACTTGGGCGCCGGCTATATGTCTGTGTCCTCCTCCGCCTAATCTTCTTGCTATAAGAGAACAGTCTATAATCCTCTGATCTCTAGATCTGGCTATAGTAATAGATCCGTTTGTATATATTGTGAAAGCTATATCGTATTGTCTGTCTAAGGTGTTTAGTATGACTCCAGAGGATAGCATGGGGTTTGCAAATATGAATAGCACTCTACAATTATTTATACTAGTCTCGATCAAACTTTTTCTAGCTTCTTCTAACACTCTCCTCTTATACTCTACAGCGATCCCCCACGTGAAATCTGCGTAAGAATCCCAGACAACTCCTCTTGAGAATCTCTTGACAAGTTTAACTAGTCTACTCTTTCTCCTAGCCACATATACTAGATATCTTATGAGATCTGTTAGTGGTTCTGTGAGAGGATTTCTAAACAATCCATAGTCAGAGTCTCGCGACAGCTCTGTTAGTAGCTCTGTCACTTCATCTTTTAACCCGATGAAACTTGCTACCAGCTCTGTGGCTGTGTGTTCTCTATCACCATACACCTCTACATAGCTTAGCTTCTTAATAATCTCTATACTCTCCTCATCCCACACGTGATGATCTATCCATATAACTTTCTTCTCATAACATCTTTTGAGAGCTTTATCTAACTCTTCGATCATCCAAGTTTTGAGATTAAGATCTGTTATAAAGATCTGTAGATTTTTAGAAACACTACATAGAGCCCTGATCTTTCTTATAGCATACATCCATTTACCTCTATGATAATTAGTCAGAATCACATCGCTGTCTCTGTAGACTCTTAGCAAGAGTGCTGCCGAGGCTAGGCCGTCTATATCCTCTTCGTGTGATACTAATACTCTCCGACTATAAATCTCGCTCATTATAAGCCCACTAATATTGAGAGATCCAGAGTAATAAGATCTTTAGGAGAGATACTATGTCGTACTTCTCGTTGTACTTCTTCTCACTCTCTTCAAAGCTATGATTAGTATTATAGCTACGACTGTGAAGACTACGGGTATTAATAGAGTAAGCGAGACATAAGACGATATGCTACTAGGCTTTATTTGTAGTGGTGTTTGAGAGCTCGTTATACTGGTGTGTGTGGTGATCGATTGAGTCGTAGTAGTGTAAGGTGTAGATGTTTGTTGTGTGACCTGCGCCGACGCTAGAGATCTCTCTAGAATTCTATACCAGAGAGTATTCATAATAGCTAGCTCATAGAAGTACATAGATGATACAGGATCTATGTTGCTAATACTATCTCCTCTAGCTATATACATGAGTGGTATTGAAACATCATTACCTCTAGAGAACACATCACTAGAATACCTAACAGCAAGATCTCGTACAATACTCGCTGTGGCTGTTATATTTGTAGTAAATAGTTGATGCATTAATGCTGTGGCGAGTGCTGATGCTTGTATAGCTAGAGAATTCATCATCACGATGTCTCCTAGCGATGAGTAGTAGTATATATCTGAGATCATAGATTCTATGCTAGAGATCGTAGGATTAATGACTCCTAGAGAAGAGAGATAGACAAAGGTATTTTGTAGAAAGTTTGCTAGCAGTACTGAAGTTCTTCTTAGCAAGTCTATTTTAACGAGGTCTCCCTTAGATTTCAAATTATCATAGATATAGATCCAGTTGTAGATACTCTGAATCCTCCATAAGCTATACACAGCGTTGTATATCGTGTTAAGATTTAAGATTCTCGTGGCAGAGCTGGGTAGTGTCATAATTGTTTTATTAGCATCATACACTCTATAGGCTATCTCATTTAATATCGAGATCTCTGAGATAGAAACAAATCCTCTCTTGACAACTTTTTCAACAAGGTCTCTATACAAATTCGCGGCTTTTGAAAAATTACCTACTACATCTCTATACAACTCTTGATAAGAAGATGGATTGTTATATATAGTGATAGTCCACCTGATCATGTCTAGCTTTATATTTGAAGAGAAATAATCTGAAGCAGAAGAGTAGTAGTCTCCCGAGAGATACTCCTCTCTAGCTCTGCTTAGATCTGAGAGTGCAGATGTATAGTAGTTTGAGAGAGTATTTCTGAGAAGTGATGGCATTTGATCTATTGTTCTATTCACTACTCTCAATAACGCATCATTCATAGAACTGAGATTAAGAACCCATTCTCTCATCAGACTATTAAACTCAGGATCTATGCTTAGATTCAGAGGTTTAGGCTCGATTACGTTGATTCCGAAGACTCTCGCGGCATCGTATATATTTCTCACTTCAACAACTCTCACGTCCAGTCTAGCTCCCATGTCAACTACGTCTACTTGTGCTCCTGTATTAAGATCTGTTGAAATTCTCTGTCCAAAGGGTATTATCATTATAGTGGCATTCACAGTCTTAGCTGCTTGTAATTTTTCGGGTATACCGCCTACAGGACCTATACTGCCGTCAGGCATTATCATTCCTGTCATAACTATATCTGTAGGTAGAGTTTGATTTAATAGTAGAGATAACACAGCTATAGTGAGAAAACCACTGGCAGAAGGACCTCCTATTATCGGTGTGTCAGATACTATCTTAACTAAGAAATTATAGCTACTAATATCTCTACCAGATATGTAAGATGCCAAGAGAACTCCTACGCTTAGTGATGATTGCATATCAATTTGAGCTGCTGGAGATATAGAGATATAGATATCTCCCTCACCTCGTGTTAGATACACTGTCGCTCTAGTAGCTACACCAATATATCTCCCACTAGAATCTTGACTAACAGCTAGTAGATATATATTTCGAGAGGCTAAGACACACATAGAATCATCATATGCTTGATAAAACTGCGGTAGCAGACCTATGCTAGTTATAATCAGTAGAGATAGACTTAACAGAACTACCCTGACTCTGCCCAGACTACACACCCAGCAATCTATACATGTTCAGAATTATTATAAGGTATTACTAACTAAAACTAACCTCCTCCCGTCTTAAAGAGCGCGTGAGCCCCCTTAGGCAGGGGGTTCCCCGCGTCTATTCGAGGCTACATCTTTCATCTGCAGAGCAGTCGAGAGAGTCAGAGTTCCTCCTATTCCACGCATTTTTCTCTCGAGCTCTGTCTCGGGCTCGAGATCAACACTATGATCCCAATGGTAGGTAGAGCCGGGGGCGGGATTCGAACCCGCGATAAAACGGGTTTCAGGCGGATTCAGGATACCACTGCAGCCCGCCGCCTTAGACCGCTCGGCCACCCCGGCATCCATATTAATTTCTTCGCTAAGGGAATTTTTATTTTTTATCTTAGAAACAATTCTCTGGCTAAGATGAGTTTTTGTCTGAGTAGGAGAGTTAGGAGTGTTAGGATAAGCGAGTTTGAAGTTTTGAGAGAATCTGTTTTAGAAGTCTATTCAAATATTGCAAGCCCTACCCCGGCTCCTAGAAAGCCTTACGAGAGAACAAGAACTATATATCTCTCTAAGATTAAGAGAGCGTTTGAGAAATATCAAGAACTACTCTCAGGCTGTCTAGAGCTCCCCTCTATAGATGATATGCATGATTTTTACAAGGATCTTATTAGAGGCTTCTACGGAGATCAGTATAGCGAGACGCTTGATAGATGTAGAAGAGTACTAGTTCTGTCAAAGAAGATCTATAGAGAGTATAGAGAGAGAATTATCAAAGCCTCTTCTCCTGAAGAGATGAGAAGACTATCGAGAGAATTCATAGGCAGAATCTTGTCACTCGCCAGAAGAAAGCTGAAGAACCTCGATCTTCTGAAGAAGATCGTTGTAGAGATCTCTAGAATGCCTTGTATAGAAGAAGAGACGATGAAGATAATATTAACAGGCATGCCTCAGACAGGTAAGTCTACTCTGCTAAGCGTCTTGTCAAGAGCTAGACCAGAGATCTCTAACTATCCATTTACCACAAAGAACATCATAGCGGGCCACTATCTCAACGAGAAACTTGGTGTTAGAATAATGTTTTTAGACACTCCAGGTCTGCTAGACAGACCTATAGATGAGATGAACGAGATAGAACTTAAAGCCGTGTACTCGCTCAAGAACTTGGCCGATGGAGTCGTATTTCTGGTCGACCCTAGGAGAAATTTCTATTACACTCTAGACCAGCAGTTAAGAGTGTTAGACATGGTCAGAGAGATCATTAGAGAAAAAATGATTCTTGTGTGTATTAACAAGATAGATATTGCGAGTGAAGAAGAGATCTTAGAGACAGAGAGAAGAATCATAGAGAGGGGTGTTGAGAGAGATCTTATCTTTAGAATAAGTGCTCTGAGAAAGATAGGTTTAGAAGAGTTGATTAACACCATATTAACACGTCTAAGATCTTGAGAAGCTAATCGAAACATTAATAATTAGAATTCAATTATTCAATTTGGGTCTGGACTAATGGAGTATGAAGCAAAATTTAGAGTATCATCTCTAGAAGATGTGGAGAGAACTTTGAGAGAGCTTGGCGCAGTATTTGAAGAAGAGGTATTTGAAGAGGATCACTACATAGATCTGTTTCCTTGTGTTAAGTTAAGAGAGAGAGACGAAGCTCTGAGAATACGTATTTCTAAGAGTAACAAGACAGGTTTTCGCGGAGAGCTTACTTATAAGGGACCTAAGATAAGAAAAGATCTCAAGGTTAGAGAAGAGTTGACTACATCAGTATCTGATCCTTTCGTGGTCATAGAGATCTTTAGAAGACTAGGTTTTAAGGATCATATTTTGAGAAAGACTAGAAGAGTATATAGACTTGCTAACTACAAGATCTTTCTAGACAAAGTTGAGGACATAGGTTCATTTGTAGAGATAGAGGTGGAAGGTATCGAGAGACCTGAGGATTTAATTGAGCATATAAAGAGATTCAAATCTCTAATAGGTGTGACAGGCGATCATATAGTTAAATCTTATCTAGAGATGTGGCTTGAGGAGAGAGGTTATGGTTAGAAAGATCTCTGGTATTATAGCTCTTCTAACAGACTACGGCTATAGAGATCCTTATGTGGGAGTATTGAAAGGTGTTATCCTATCTATAAACCCCAACGCCAAGATCATAGATGTGACTCATGATATAACAAGCTATGACATAGTTGAGGCTTCATATGTTTTGTTAACAACATATAGAGAGTTCCCCGAGGGAACTATATTCGTGGTCGTGGTAGATCCTGGCGTCGGTTCTAGTAGGAGAGCTGTCCTTGTAGAGAGTAAGAGATACTTCTTTATAGGACCTGATAATGGCGTGTTAAGACCTGCTATAGATGATGACGAGGTTATAAGAGTTGTAGAGATTACCAATGATAAGTATTTCAGGAAGCCTGTATCAACAACTTTCCACGGTAGAGACATATTCGCCCCAGTGGCAGCGTATCTATCACTCGGAACTGATCCTATCGAGTTTGGGAAAGTTATAAGTATTAGCGATCTTGTTAAGAGCAGATTAGTAAGACAGTGCGTGGTAGAAGGAGGCTGGGTTAAGACGAATATTATACACGTAGATAGATTTGGGAATGTGATCACGGGTTGTAGAGTTGAGGAGTTGAATAGCGCTATAGGAGGTTTTAGAGAGGCTGGAGAATATCAGATCAGAGTAAGAGGTGTGGAGAGTTATAGAGCTGTTTATCATAGAAGTTTTAGTCTGGCTAAGCCTGGTGAGATAGTTATATACCCAGGCAGTATGGGCTACATAGAGATCGCCGTGTACATGTCTTCATTTTCTAAGAAAACAGATTCAAAGAGAGGAGATGATATTTGGATTAGAATCTTGTGAGAGGTTGAGAGTATGGTTGTGAGAGGCGTGTTTCCAGGAAGATTCCAGCCATTTCACTATGGGCATCTAGAGATCGTCAAGTGGTCTCTTGATAGAGTAGACGAGTTAATAATAGTTATCGGCACAGCCCAAGAGAGTCACACTATCGTGAACCCCTTCACAGCCGGCGAGAGGTTACTAATGATCAGAGAGGCTCTCAGAGAGGAGAAGATAGATCTGGGCAGAGTGTATATAGTGCCTGTGCCAGACGTCTTGATGAACTCAGCATGGGTTCAGTATGTGAGAGTCTTCACACCACCATTTAACTATGGGATAACTAGAAATCCTCTGGTCATAAGACTATTCAGAGAATCCGGGTACGAGGTGTTGATCCCTCCTGCTTATAAGAGAGAGATCTATTCTTCGACTAAGATTAGAATGCTTATGCTATCAAACGATTCTTCGTGGAGAGAAAGAGTCCCTCCAGCAGTAGCTAGAGTGATAGACGAGATCAGAGGTGTAGAGAGACTACGAGAAGTTTCGGGAGTTGATTAGCCGTGATCGAGATAGACGGCAGCTTTGGAGAGGGAGGAGGTCAGATTCTTAGATACGCTCTAGCTATAAGCGCGATTATAGGAGAGAAAGTCAGGATCACGAATATAAGAGCTAGGAGAGATAATCCGGGGTTGCAAAGACAGCATCTGACAGCTGTCAATGCTATCACATTGGTGACGAGAGGTTATGTCGAGGGGAATGAGTTGGGCTCGACAGAATTGATATTCGAGCCTAGAGGAGTGTATGGTGGAGATTACACTTTTGACATAGGAACAGCTGGTTCTGTGACTCTCGTGCTCCAAAGTCTACTACCAGTGCTAGCATTCGCTGATAAACCTTCGAGAATTAGAATTAGAGGTGGCACAGATGTCCCGTGGAGTCCTACATTTGATTACTTTAACAACGTTTTCATCGAGATACTGAGAAGATTAGGTTATAATGTCTCTCTAAGACTTATTAGAAGAGGACACTATCCTAGAGGTGGTGGAGAGGTTCTCGTAGAGATAAAGAATTGTCCGAGAGGTTTTGAGAGTATACAACTAGCCGAGAGAGGCAAACTAATAGAGATCAGAGGTAATAGTCACGCGGTAAAACTACCTAGACACGTAGCCGAGAGACAAGCTCAAGCAGCCTCAGAGAGACTGAGATCTCTAGGCATAGATGTGCCTATAAATATTAATATAGAGAGCTATCCACTTGATAAAGATCCTCATTTAGGGCCAGGGTCTGGAATAGCTCTGTGGGCCTTGACAGAGAAGAGTATACTAGGCTCAGACTATCTAGGAGCTAGAGATAGAAGAGCGGAAGAGGTAGGCGATCGTGCGGCTAGGGCTCTCTTTGAAGATCTCTCTACCGGAGCGGCACTAGATAGACACATGTCAGACATGATCATACCATATCTACTGTTTGCTAGAGGTGTCAGCGTCGTTACAGGCTCTATGCTAACACTGCACGCGTACACAGTGATAGAGATATCAAAAAAGATCTTGCCAGAGCTCAGAGTAGAATACGACGGATCATTAAACAAACCGTTTAAATTAATCGTTAGAGGTGTGGGTGGGATAATATAAGAAAAGAATATCACTATCAAATCTCTAAGCTTCTGCAGAACATAATTTTATAAACTCTCGTTGTATAGTATTGTTACGGGCCTCAGCCGCACGACAAACCCCGCGCGTGTCCGCGGGTGAGTGGGTGTCGGCTGGGTCGTCCCCCGGCCTATCTCTCGCCAATCTTTCTTCTGAGAAGTTGATCTGCTAATTCTACGAGTAATTCTCTCTCTATCCGATCTTTGAACTTTGTCTCTAGATCTGTTATAGCTCTTCTCAAGGAATCTTTCTCCCTAACATACTTTCCCATACTCCAGATAACAGAGTCTAACTTTATCTGAGGTATGCCACTCGTCTCCGAAACCAAACTCCACGCGCTGTGAACCTTGTCTTTATCTCTCATAGTAGCTTCTATGATAATCTTCTCGTCTAAGTTCTCTGCGACTATGTTCACAAGCTCTGAAGTATAGCTAACTAATGCTACTCTCCTATCAATCGGGATCTTTATCTTACCCGCTCTAATTTGTCTCACACCACACAATCTGCTCACATAGTACAGCATCTTAGCGGCGAAGACAATTGTCTTGTCACTAATATCTTGTCTCAGCACCTCGGCTAATCTCTCTACAAAGCTGTCTAGATCTCTCATATAATCTTCTGCTCTGGCATATAATTCTATGTGAAAATCCTCTTCGCGCAACCTGATCAGTCTCTTCAGCTTCTGTTCTCTACCAATAGTATTCCCTTCACAAGAGAGTAAGAATTTCTTCACACTCATCCACAGTCTCTCAGGATCTCTGATAGAACTTCTAAACTCGTTATACTTAGCAAACTCCCACCAATAATCCTCCCCCGTAGAAGATAGATTATAAGATATCACAGAGTTTAGGACTGTTAGAAGAGCTAGAGAACTACAGTCTCCCAGAACTCTGAAGAGGTGTTCTAGAGCTTTAAACTGAGGATCTCTCTCTTCAAATATAGAGATTCTCTGCTCGCCAAATCTCTTAAAGAATAAACCCAGCTCTCTAGCTCTCTCGAGAGATATTATAACGCTCCATCTCATAATCTCCATATCTCCTCTTCAAATCCCTCTATCTGATTAACATATCTAGCCGCTACAAACAGGAGATCTGACAGTCTATTCAATAGAATCATATAGATCTTGTATATCCTCCTCTCATGATACAGTCTTGAGGCTGTTCTCTCAACTCTTCTACACACAGCTCTAGCTACGTGAAGTAGCGCGGCGCTCTGGGAGCCGCTGGGATAGATAAAAACATTCTTCGGCTCTCTGATTCTCTCCCATAGTTCTTCTGTCTTCTTCTCCAAGAACTCTATATCTTTATCTGATACTAGCGTCTTCTCCAATCTATCTATTGGTATGGCTAGATCTCTACCCATTCTAAATATCAGATCTTGTATACTTTTAAGTAGTTCATTTATCTCTCTATCTCTAGTAATGCTTCTTACAAGTCCTATAAAAGAGTTTAACTCATCTAAACCTCCTAACAACTCGAGCAACAGATCTTCTTTAGGCAACTTTACGCCATAAGCTATAAGTGTGAACCCATCGTCTCCGAAATGAATCTTCTTCATACGATCACTCTTTTCAGTGAGTTAGATAGAACTCTGATACATAATCTCTATATAGCTTTATAGATGGTGTCTCTACTGGTGATATTTCCAGTCTCTCAGCTAGGTGAGAAGAGGATAGGCCTGCTATATATGTTCCTACCAGTATCTTCTCCAGATAACTTCTATTCGCAGGCAGTTCTAATCTAACGATTCTTATATTCTCTTCTCTCTCACGTAATCTCTGTAGAAAACCTTCTATAACTTGATTCTCAAGATCTGAGGAGTCTTCTATGTATAATAGAGTTGTTTTAGCGCTTCTCAGAGTCTCAACAATATTATGACCAGCCTCTGGAAATACTGCTCTATGCAATAGGATCTTACTATTCTCAGCATACTCAGCTATAAACCTCTCTACGAGAGGCTCGTATCTCTCGCTAGATACAATTACTATTCTATCACCAGCTCTCACTGCTTCGAACAATTTTTCGGACAGGTCCTCAGCGTAGGAATCAAAAGATCTTATTATGTTAGCTGTGTCTTTAAACATTGTGAGTATAGAATCTATGTTTACTCCTAGCAGTCCGATCAACTTGAGTACTGCGACAAGAAGATATGGGAAAGATACTCTAGGTATTAATCCACTTCTCACTATGACCATAGGGAGTCTATCTCTAGCGGCCTCTCTACCTAGCACTCCTCCGCTAGTCACAACACCTATATCTAGTCTCTTTGAAGTTAGTTTTCTAAATACCCTAAGGGTCTCGGCAGTGTTTCCAGAGTAGCTTACTATTATGAAAAAAGTTTCTCTCCCTAACTCTAAAACTTGATTCGTTATATCAGAACTTCTCTTAGAGATGACTAGAAATCTCTTTGTGAAATGCTCGTCTACTATCCTGGCCACATATTCGCCAACAATGCCAGAGCCTCCCATACCTGATATATATATGATCTTCTTTGTCTCGAATTCTCTCACATTCTCTACTTCTAGAGAGAGTGAGTCAATCAAAAACTCGCTCCATCTATGATACAGATCTACACTCATATATCTCACGTCATTAATAAATCAACTACTATTATAATAAATAATGCTATTGAAAATTGATAGAGAGCTCAGTCAAAATTTAAGAATTTGATGATAATTATGTTTTGAGGCGTGTGAATGGACATAGAGAGAAAACTCGAGATCGCCTCTAGAGGGACTCAAGAGATTGTCACAATAGAGGAGCTAAGAGATCTATTGGAGAGAGGAGGTGGCGTAGGTTATCTAGGCTTTGAACCCTCAGGAATCTTTCATATAGGATGGATCGTATGGGCTTTAAAGTTCAAGGATCTAATAGATGTTGGTTTTAAAATGAAGCTTCTAGCAGCAACATGGCATGCTTGGGTTAATGACAAGCTGGGTGGTGATATAGAGTTGATAAGAAGAGCTTCAGAACACGTTGTAGAAGTGCTAGATCTGCTAGGAGTTAGCAGAGGTAGCTATCAATTAGTGTATGCAGAGGATCTGGTCTCCGACTCTAACTACTGGGCTTTGTTATTGAAGGTTGCTAAGAACACAACTCTGGCTAGGGCTAAGAGAGCTCTGACTATAATGGGTAGAAGAGAGGAAGAGGCTGAATTAGACTTCTCTAAGCTCGTGTATCCATTCATGCAGGTGACAGACATACTATACATGGATCTAGATCTAGCGTTGGGAGGTATAGATCAGAGAAAAGCTCATATGTTGGCTAGAGAAGTGGCAGAGAAATTAGACAAGAAGAAGATAGTAGCTATACACACACCTCTAATACCATCTCTTCAAGGACCCTTAAGCGGTAGAATGGATATGTCTTCTCGAGAAGTAGCTGAAGAGATAGACGTACACCACTCCGAGATCAAGATGAGCAAGTCTAAGCCTGAGACAGCTATATTTGTAATAGACTCTCCAGAGGATATAGAGAGGAAAATACTAAGAGCTTACTGTCCTCCTCGAGATATAAGAGACAATCCTATTATATCGATCGCGGAGAATATTATACTAAGAATTAAAAGTGAGTTTAAGATAGAGAGAGAAGCCAGGTATGGAGGAGATCTCGTTGTGAGATCTTCAGAAGAGTTGAAGAAGATCTATTCAGAAGGTGCTTTACACCCCTTAGATCTCAAGAAGAGTGTAGCTAGAGAGATGATAGAGATACTCAGACCAGTTAGAGAGAAGCTTTTGGCCAAAGAGAAGAATAGAAGATTCATAGAGATGCTGAGAGAGAGGATTAGTAGATAGATTTACAGAGGCATGCTCCAAATTGGAGCCTATTAAAGATCTCAGGGTAGCATCGGATCTAAGAGTAGTTGACTTAATAAATATCTACAGAGATATTCACGGATTCACAGCTTCCGCGGTGTACAGATCTGCAGAGATCCTGAGAGAGATGATTCTTAAGAGTGATGTTAGATTTCTATCTTTCACAGGAAATATTGTTGCATCAGGTTTGAGAGGTATAATAGCTCAACTGATCGAAGAAAAGATCTTTAACGTGGTAATAACTACATGCGGAGCCATAGATCATGATATAGCCAAGTCTCTAGATCCAAGCGGTTATGTTAAAGGTTATTTTGAGACTGATGATATCATGTTGAGAGAGAAAGGATTTCACAGACTAGGGAATATATTTATTAGAACTGATAGTTATGGACCTGCTATAGAGAGATTTGTCTACTCTCTCTTAGACGAGATTCTCAGTATAAAGAGAAAGTGGGGTGTGAGAGAGATCTTGAGAGAAGCTGGAAGGAGACTTGCTAACGATCCTAATTCTATCATAGGAGCGGCTTACAGAAGTAATACTCCTATATATGTTCCGGGTATTGTTGACGGTGCTTTTGGCACAGCATTATTCACCAAGTCCAGAATAGCTAATTTTGAACTTGATCTATTTAGTGACATGAGTGAGCTAGCAGATATAGTCTTTCACGCAAAATCTACTGGAGCTCTGATTCTCGGTGGTGGAATTAGCAAACATCATACTATATGGTGGAATCAATTTAGAGAAGGGTTAGACTACGCTGTATACATAACCACAGCTCAAGAGTATGACGGGTCTCTGAGCGGAGCTAGGACTAGAGAGGCTATTAGCTGGGGTAAGATAAAGCCTCAGGCTATGCACGAGGTTATCATAGGCGAGGTCTCTGTAATTCTACCTATACTAGCTGTGTATATGATAAGCCTAGCCAAGTCTAGATCTTGATACCAACAGATCTTAATCTAGATAAGATAACTCTCTCATCTTCGAATAGAGATATCATCTCTCTCATAATCGAAGTACTAATTCGTAGTCTACCCTCTCTGATCATATCACTTATAACTCTGAGATCCTCGAGATCCTTCTCTCTCCCAGCTCTGGCTTTGAGAACTATGTACTGCTCTGGTAAGAGTATCTTCACCATGCTACTACCTATCTTTACTTCTCTAGCTCTCTCTATCATCTCGATAGGTATGTAGAGATCATAGATATTCTCATAGATCTCTACTTCGATCTCTCTCTCATTTCTTCTAATTATTATCTTCGGCGTAGATAGCTCTGTGGATCCTATGTCCCACCCTTTTCTAGAGAGATCTCTTCTCACTCTATCCTCTTGATCTAAGATAGAACCTTCGTATACAAAGAGATCCAGATCTTCTTCAAATCTTCTCACTCCCATATGATATTGCAGAGCCGTGCTGCCTACGATAGCTATTTTAACACCTAGACTAGATAAATAGGCGAACAATTCCTCCAGATCCTCTAATCCGTAACTCAACTAATTCTACCTTGAACACCTAATCGCTAGATAAGAATAAAAGTTTTACAATTG
>JBEULF010000042.1:0-3694 GCA_041287455.1 Sulfolobales archaeon | reverse complement strand
CACACTCTCTGCAGAAAATATTATTATCTTAACCACTAAGTCTCGAGAGAGCTAGAGAGCTGGGTATAGATGTTGTGTATGGCTCTGTGATTGAATACTAGAACTCTTCGCACTTCTAGTACTAGGATCTCTGTGTGAGAGGAGTCACTTCATATAGCTAGATATAGTCTCTGCGTATTGGAATATTATTGGGGTTCCTCCTGTGTGTATAAATATTGTTGATCCCTTGATCTCTCTCTTCTCGGCCAAGTCTATGAGACCATACATAGCCTTAGCCGTGTAGACTGGGTCTAGCAACAGCCCCTCTAGAGCGGCTACTTCTCTAATAGTATCAACCACTTCTCTTGTTATGACACCGTATCCTCCGAATGTGTATTGGTCGTATATTTTGAAGTCATCTTCAAACACGCGAATACCTAGACCAAGTCTCTGAACAGTTGATTCTGCGAGATCCACGCATCTCTTGACAGCGAGATCCGCTTTGCGACCATTAGAGATCCCGATAACCTCAATATCACTAGCCCCCAAAAGCTTTAGCCCTAGAACTAAACCTGTCTGCGTAGCGCAAGTACCAGTAGCGTGAACAATATGTCTAGGTCTAAAGCCTCTCTCGATAGACTGTTGAAGTATCTCAAGAGCTGCTAGAGCGTATCCAAGAGCTCCATACTCGCTAGCACCGCCCGCAGGTATGATATAAGGCTTTCTACCTCTACTCTCCAAGTCTCTAGCTATTCTCTGCATCATCTCTTCAGCCTCTCTCTGAGACTCTACATAGACTATCTTCCCACCTAACAGCTCGTCTAGGAGTATGTTGCCTTGAGAAGAAGACTTGACATCTGGCAGATGTCTGTAGAGAACGCCATAGGCTTCGAGACCAGCTCTTCTCGCGGCTGCGATTGTCAGTCTGACATGATTCGAGTGGTAGGCGCCGGTGGTTATAACCGTGTCATAGCCTTGAGAGAGGGCGTGTCCGAAGATAAATTCTAGTTTTCTAACTTTATTCCCTCCCATAGCAAGCTCCATGACATCATCTCTCTTAAACCAGAGGTCAATACCTAGTCTCTCACCTAGTCTGAGAGATTTTTCCATAGGCGTTGGTAGAGAAGCTAGTTTAAAACGAGGTAGAGACATGATCTTCCAAATCATCAACTCACCAGATAAGATAGTTCAGAGAGAGCCAATAAATATAATTAGAAAAATTATGATAGAATGTGAGACGTGAGAGATCATGGTTTCCGAAGCTGTGGTTGTAGAGGATCTAGTGAAGATCTATGGTAGAGACTCTGTAGGTGTCTCGGGACTTTCTTTCAAAGTATACGAAGGAGAGATCTATGCGCTCGTAGGACCTAATGGGAGTGGTAAGACAACCACGCTAAGAATCATATCTACACTGATCAAGCCTACTAGTGGTAGAGTATATGTTTTTGGTATTGATGTGACCAAAGATCCTCTTAAAGTCAGATCTCTGATCAACTATTTACCCGAGGAAGCAGGTGCTTACAGAGATCTCTCAGGTCTAGACTTCATAAGATTCATGCTCTCGCTAAGACTGAGAGGAGCTGAGCTAGAGAGAGCCGTAGAAGAAGCCTCAGAAATAACAGGCTTGAGAGAGAGTCTCAAAAAACCTATCAGAACATATAGCAAGGGGATGAAACGTATTCTAGCCGTGAGTGTTGTTCTAGCATCAAAACCGAGACTATTAATACTAGACGAGCCCACGACAGGACTTGACGTTGAGAGAAGTATATACATCAGAGATCTCATTAGAGAATATAATAAGAGATACAATATAACAGTCTTGCTAAGCAGTCATAACATGCTAGAAGTAGAGTATCTCAGTCATCGAATAGGCTTCATGTACAAGGGGAGACTAGTGTACGAGGGAGCAGCTGAAGAGTTGAAGAGATCTCTAGACTCGAGAAATCTCGAAGAAGCATTCATAAAACTAAGATCGAGAGGAGGCTAGAGTATGGTTCTCTCAGTACTAGTAAAACGAGAGATAAAAGCACTCTTCAAAAACCCAGCATTCATACTATCTATGATACTCTTAGTAGTCTTCTACGCGGCGCTAGGCAATATTACTGGTAGCGCTACCCAGTCAGCGGCCAGAGCGGTTTCAGAGATGAGCGTATGCGTGGTTGTAGAAGACAGGAGTAGACTAGTAGAAGAGCTGTTAAGACTTCTCAACGAGACCACGGGTGGGAGAGTCTATACATGTGACTCTCTCGCAGACGCTGTGGAGAAGAGAGGATTAGGAATAGTGATTCCCAGCGGCTTTACCGAGAACGCCACCTCGCCTAGCAAACAGTTGTTCTTAGAAGGAGCTGTCAGACTAGACAGTCTCTCACCAATAGATTCTCAGGCTAGAGTGAGTTTGCTGTCCACTTTGACAGGCTTGATAGAGAGACTACTACCTCTGGCCGTGAGTTCTATCTACAACATCACGATCCAGCCTGAGAAGAATATAATGATCAATGGCAGCGTGTTTGTATATGGCAGAGAGATAAGTATCACCACATTTATGACCGTCGCGCCATTCGCATCATTCTTGCCAATGCTCATAGGCATAGTACTAGGCACAAACGCTATGTACGCATCACAATTCATAGCTATGGAGAAGACTGAGAAAGCTTTTGAAATGCTCCTCGCACAACCAGTCAGAAGAAGAGATATTGTTATAGCGAAGATAATAGGAGCCTCAGTCACATCAATAGTCTTCTCAGTAGTGTATCTAGTGAGCATACTAATAATGATCTCTTCCACGACTCCAACACCACAGACATCACCTGCGACAACTCAAGAGACTAGCTACACAACATCACTAGATCTTATGATCAGGTTCTTCGGCTACGGATTTCTAGGAGTACTAGGACTGACACTAGTCATAGGACTAATAGTCTCCGGAGCCTTGGGAGTAGTGCTAGGGTCTATAGTGTCTGATGAGAGAATTGCCGGGAGTATCACAACACCCGTAATATTCGTGTTCATGGGCGTGGGGTTTTTCATAGCGTTTATAGGGATGCCTCTAAACATGTTATCATCGATCTTGGCAGGACTGCTAGTACTACCACTACCATATGTCTACGTGTTATCAGTCTTAACAAAGAACCCAACACTCATACTCTACTCAATAACCACATCAATCATAACATGCGCTCTCCTAATATACGTGGCAGTCAAGATATTTGATAGAGATATAATAGTAGTGGGTCTGAGAATCGGGGGTTTCAAGAGGAGAGAAACAATTTAAGAACTAGTGAAGCAATATCAATAGTTGAGGTGTGAGATTGACAGAGATAGATGAAGAAAAGATCAAGAGAAGACTGCTGGCGTGCGAAGACTATATAGTCTCTGAAGACATAGACTCTTTCATAACATGCGCAAAACAACTCACAGGTATCGAGTGGGTTAAGAAAGATCTGACATTCTTCACAGAAGACGGCGAACTCATCCGCGTGATAGGACTTCACAGACTCAACGACGAGGTTCTCAGCATAATTGCATACTACGACATCGAGATGGGCTTCGAGTACGCTGGATTTGAAATAGACATATCCTCTTTAGAAGATGTTAGAAGAGTTATTCAAGACATCTAAATAAAGATCCTTTCCACACACTCGTATTTAAATTATTTGAAAAAGAGTAGTAGATTAAGATGTTGATATGATACGTGTGTTGACTTATAGAGATTTGA
>JBEULF010000041.1:0-3810 GCA_041287455.1 Sulfolobales archaeon | reverse complement strand
CTTGATCTGGGTCTTTTGATCTTTTGATTCAACAGATCTTCTCTGGATCTTCTGGGGTTTATATGTTTGAGTATTCTCGATGATCTTTTTATTGGGATCTTTGGTGGGTTGTTTAGAATTTTGCGGGTGTGTGAGGAGGTATATAGTGTGGTTCTTGGCGTATGTGATTGTTCTAGGTCTGGGTGTTCTGGGTGTTTTTCGTGGCTGGAGAGGTGTGAGAGAAATGTTTAGGAGGGATAGGAGTGCTAATCGTAGAGTTATTGAGAGTGGCTATGTGCACGGCTGTGTCGTGGTTCCTAGCAGTTATTCTTTAAGAAAAGGTGTTGAGAGACTGCATGCATACTATCAAGACGAAAGACAAGAGCTCTTCTCAGGATGTCGCGCGTAGGTGTTTTAAATCTTGTTCTCGTACAGATCCTCGTAGCATTCTGTGTTTCGCTTGACAGCTTCTTGTTTTAATTATGATTTGAAACCCCGTAGATCTTCTCACAGAGATCTGGTCTCTGCCAGAAGCCTCCTCGCACGTGTTGTCAGGGGCTGCATGAGTGTGTGGGGAGAGAGGGTAAACATCTCTCGAGGATTACACCTAGGATTAATGAGATTAACAGTGTTAATCCGTATAGCTGTACGATCTCAGCTGTTCTAGGGTCTGCGTCTGGGGGTGTGTTTATTCTCATCTCTCTCACAAGTCTGAAGGCTCTCGATATTGTGACGAGTGTTGCGAGCGATGTTATGGGGAGTATTCTGAGTGCGACGGCTAGTGCTGTGACCGCGTATGAGACATAGATCATGCCCGCGTATAGATTTACAGTATTTTTTCTACCGAGTATAACTGCTAGAGTCTTAACACCAGCCTCTCTATCAGTTGACTCGTCTCGAATATTGTTAGCTAGTAGAACAGCTGATATTAGTAGACCTAGTGGTACTGACACTACGAGAGTCTCAACAGATAACACTCCACTAGCAACATAGTAAGAGCCTACCATGATCATAGGTCCGAACACCACCGCTACGAGAGGCTCTCCCAAGGCTCTGTGTTTCAGATATGGAGGTCCAGAGTATATTAAGCCTGCTAACAGCCCAGCCAAGCCTAGGAAAAGTACTAGAGGTCTGTTGAATACGAGGACTAGAGTCAGACCTATAGCGATCGAGCCTAGGGCTAGCAGCAGGATCATGTTTCTCAGAGTATCTAGACTCATAATACCTCCTAGAATAGGGTGAGGCCTATAAACAACAGTGCCCGTGCCAGCTCTATCTACACCCCTAGCATAGTCATAATAATCATTAACCCAGTTACCAACAGCGTGAAGCATTAAAACCCCGACAAGAGTTAAGGATAATAGCAGAGGGTCAAAGCCGAAACCCCTGTACACGGCATAGACAAAACCACAGAACACGACAATAGAACTCATAGTAAAAGACCAGGGTCTAACACTCATAAAAATAGCGAAAACCCTACCCAAGCCCAGCCACGCCACCCTCTGAATAGTAGATAGTCAGTAGAGATATAAGTCTTTCTCGAGAGAGTATAGAGAGTGTAATCTACGCTTGTGAGAGAGGCTAGAGCGAAGATCTGGAGTAACACAAGATCACAAGACCGCTCATAGAGAGATTAAGAAGAGATAGACACTAGATCTTGATCTTGATTCTCGTGAACAGATTCTTGTGATCCGCAGAAGGCTCTACATGACACCCAGAGTAATACTAGATCCCAGATCTAAACTCTGTAAGACATAGCTCTAAGCCTAGAGATCGAGAGAACTGTATCAGAGAAACTATCTAGAGAACACTAGCCTCACTATGATCTCTGTCACTAACGCTGCTAGCACAGACCCTGTGAGTAATAGTGTTATCTTCACTGCGAAATCAAGTCTCTTGTCAAGAGAATCAATCCTCTTATCCAAAGAATCAATTCTCTTATCCAAAGCATCGATCCTTTTGTCAAGAGAATCAATCCTTCTGTCAAGAGCGTCAATTCTCTTATCAAGATCATCAATCCTTTTACCCAGATCATCGATTCTCTTACCAAGCTCTGTGTAGGCACCTCTCAGCTCCGAGACTATCTTCGCGAGATCTAGCAGTCTATCCTCTACGACCCTAACCCTCTCCTCGAGAGTCTTTATATCATCCTTCGTAGCCATCTGTCTCTCGATAAGACTTACTCTACTCTCCAGAGCTTTTAAATCGTCTTTGGTAGCCATGTTCTTAATATCCTCTCTAGTGGCTACTCTAGACTCGATACTGTGCACTCTAGACTCTAGACTCCTCAGATCATCCTTAGCAACCATCTGTCTCTCCACACTGCTTATTCTCACCTCTATACTCTTTATATCTTCTTTGGTTGCCACGTCTCTGAGCACTGCGTTTATAATTGCTAGTCTCACGTCAGGCTCTGCCACGAGTAGTTCTGCAAGTCTCTTTCTAGCTCTAACATCTCTCTCAAAAAGATCAACAATCTGATCAGCAGTGACCGAAGTTATCGTCAACCCCTTTCTATATACTGTTTCATCGGTATATATTAGTGCTACTGGATCTAAGATCAGATCTGATCTTGTTTCTCTAGATAGATTCTCAAGATCCTCTCTCAGCCCCCGCGTGTTTTCTAGAGTAATACTTGTTGCAGGATCTTTAGTATCTGTCACCTAACTCTTCTCACACGATCTCGACAGAAAACATATTAGTCTAGAGAGCTCCTCCCAACCTCCTCCCCGCCCTAGAGAGCGATGCTTGTTGTTTTTAGTGTCAAGATCTAGCTCTTACTCTCCTTAACCTCTCTCCCACCACTCTCTCCCGCTAGTCTCTTGATCAGTCTGTAGAACGAGAGATAGCTTGTGTAAAGCTCGTTTCTCACAGGCTCCGGCTTTCCCAGACTCTTCTTAAGCTCTATACTGCTAATCCTATGCCTATGGATCATCTCTATCACAGGTCTCTCGATCTCTAGGAATTTCTTCCAGAGTCTTCTTATAGGTATACCCTCTCTATAAGGCTTGACGTATCTCTCTACAAAGTATCTCTCAGCATCTTCCACTTCTCCTCTGCTCAGCTCTGTGAATCTCTTCTTACCACTTCTATAGAGTGCTATCCAGTGTATCAGAGTAGGCTTAGTATAGATCTTCCCCTCGCTCTTGAGTCTATCTAGAGCTCTCTTAACCTTTCTCCTCACATCTTCAACATACTCTCTGGCCACAGCAACTTTAAGCTTGTGGTATAGTTGTAGCATTTCTTTGAGAGACTTGATCTGTGACTCTAGCACGACACTTATAACAGCTGAGTCAGCAGAGTTTCTAAGCTTCTCAAATATCTCAATAACTCTGTTGAAAGCCTCGGAAATATCAGTGTCTCGAACAAGCTCTAGTCTCCACCCTCTCTCAGCGAAGTATTTTATAAGTCTCTCATAATGCTCGGGGTCGGCGCAGACTCTATCAATACTCTCAGCGACCATAACACTGATCTTGTTAACCTCCATGATCTTGAGGGCTGTCTGGAAGATAATTCTCTGAAAAGGATCCTCAACACGAGAGACACCTATCTCGTCAAGCCGTATACAAATATAACCTCTCTTATCACAATAGTCACGGATAACAAACCATTGATTGTCAGGATTCTCATCCTCTCTACTAATCCTAATATAAGCGATGGCCTGATTCAGCGAGACCCCCAGCATATTCCGCTTGGGCACCCAACACTTAAAAATTTTTCTCTCAAACCAACTGAAAAAGATCCTAGGGAGAACAGATCGATCCCCCAGATCCTTTCACTAGCGCCCCCAACAGAAAAAAGATGCGCGAAACAAATAGCTTGAGAAAGATC
>JBEULF010000040.1:0-3923 GCA_041287455.1 Sulfolobales archaeon | reverse complement strand
AATGAGAGATGTAGCCTCGAATAGATGCGGAGCACCCCCCACTCTGAAGAGCGGGAGGAGGTCAGAATAAAACGTCGTTTTCTAGACTAGCTATTTTCGTAGAGAGCGTTAATATGCTTTGACTAGAAGCTCTTATGAGATATCGAATATTAGGCTGAGTAATGTTCGCAGCCTGACTTACTTTTGCGAGAACCCTGTTCTTCAGAGTAGAAGAAGGATTCTCGTTGCCAGTCTAAGTTTTCTATGTCTTAGCATGTTCCTCGCAGTAATCTAATCCCGCTTCCAATATCCTGATGTCTATTTATTATAATTTCCTACTAAACGATTAATAGGTAGGTTTAATAAGTTGTCAGAAGAGATATCTGATTATCTGAAGAAGATAATTGATAAAATCGTGAGTGAAGGATATTTCAGCGAGATAATAGTATTCCCCGATCTAGATTCTATTGTATCAGCTTCTCTAATTATAAGATTAGCAAGTGTGAACGGCTATGAGATAGGTGTTGTGTCGAGTGAGAATATAGACGAGATATCAGATAGAACTCTATCAATAGGTTTTTCAAGAGCTCGAACAGGTATTAAAGGCTATTTTATAGGGAAGAATAGAGTTTTCTCCTCGAGAGAAGACAGGATCATATTGATACCTTATACGCATACTTTGACTAGATATCTAGTTGACGTTATAATGAGAGTATATTCAATTCCTAGAGAGTTGAGAAGCCTGGCCTTAGCAGCTTATCTATATACTATTTCGGAGAATAATATGCTTCATAATCTGAGCGATGAGAGTGTGAGAGAAGCCACAGAGATCTTTGGAGTAGATGCTACTAGAGTTGTCATAGGCTTAAAACTACAGGGATATTATGACGAGAGCTATATAGATAAGAATCTTCTCTCATCAATAGATCCTTATATTCCAAGTGTTTCAGGTAGGAGAGACGCTGTAGATGATATAATGAGAAAAATAGGGTCTGGTAGAGGTAGAGAATATATTGAGAAAGTAGCGCAGGAGATAAACACTAGAGTTAATATGAAGCTGTTAGAAATAGGCAACAAACCCTACTATGAACCTGAATACCCCTTCACAGATCCTTACGAAGCAGCTCACTGTCTCAATATACATGCTAACCGAGATCTGGTTCTCACCACACTATATATAGCTACTGGCGTATCTGGTATAAGTCTATTATCTTTAAAATGTAGAGAAGAGATCAATAGAATCATATATCTCGTCGACAGAATACTTAGTAAAGAAACCTACGAGATCGTTGTTCACAAGATTAATAATAATAGAGCTACAGAAATAAGAATCGATGAGTGTTCTAGAGAGATATTATACGAGACATATCTGATACTAAGAGATCTTAAGATATTTCAAGAGCCTATATTATTTAAATGTAGAGATAGATATCTCTATCCTCTCAGAAAACCTATTTATTTCTCTAGAGATGTTATCAAGAGTCTACGAGGACTTTTTATCGAGAGTGATGATATTAAAAAAATAATTGAGGTGTATCGTTCTATTGAGGATAGTTATAGAGATTAAGATTAGAGTAGAGAACGAGAGAAAAGCCATGGCTATAGTAGAAGCGTTAAAACCTGACAATATAGACATTCCTGTCGGGATGAGACTAGAGGTGTCTCAAGCTGGCAACGAGATCTTTATAACAGCTGAGTGTGAGCATGAGAAAATTCTGACATGCAGATCTACTGTAGATGAGATATTAATGTTAGTACAGAGAGTAGATAAGATACTATCAGATTAACATCACACTTATAGTCCGCTTAGCTCAAACAAACAGTCTATAGGCAGGTTATAGAGTGTTTATAAGCTATCTATAGCAATATTACCCGGTGTTGCCATGAGTAAGAGAATTATACCTACAGCGCTAACAATAGCCGGTGTCGATAGCGGTGGTGGGGCTGGTATCGCTGCAGACCTCAAGACCTTCGCAACTATAGGTGTTCACGGTCTCGTAGCTGTGACTAGTGTCACAGCACAGAATACGTACTCTGTTATTGGTATTCAAGATATATCTCCGCAAATGGTTGAACTTCAGATCAGAGCTGTCGCGGATGATATGGGGGTTGACGCTGCTAAGACAGGTATGTTGAGTAATCCAGAGATAGTCAGAACTGTGGCTAGAGTAGTGAAAGAGTATGGCTTCCCGCTAGTTGTAGATCCTGTTATATTTGCTAAGAGTGGTGCAAGACTTTTAGTTGAAGAAGCTGTAGATGTCTTAAGAAGAGAGCTACTCCCAATAGCTCTAGTAACAACGCCAAACAGAATGGAAGCTGAGAGACTAGCTGAGATGAAGATATCTTCTGTTGAGGACGCTGAAGATGCTGCCAAGAGAATCTCTAGAGAGTATAATGTTAAAGCTGTCGTAGTTAAAGGTGGGCATTTAGAAGGTGATAAGAGTATTGATGTGCTATACTACAATGGTAGTATAAGAAGATTTGAGATGCCTAGAGTAGAGGGATGTACTCACGGGACTGGCTGTACTTTCTCGGCAGCCATCGCAGCATACATAGCTAAAGGCTTTGACGTAGTTGAGGCTGTTAAGAGAGCTAAAGAATTTGTGTATAACGCTATACTCAGATCTTATAAAATTGGAAAAGGACATTGTCCTGTTAATCCTTCTGCTAATATAGACTTAGACGCGGAGATATATAGAGCTCAGAGAGAGCTGAATCGAGTTTTAGAAGATTTCTTATCTAAGAGATCCGAGGAACTCGCCAAATTGATACCTGAGGTTCAGATGAACATAGTCTATT
The DNA here is from genome assembly GCA_041287455.1 of Sulfolobales archaeon. Lineage (GTDB taxonomy): Archaea > Thermoproteota > Thermoprotei_A > Sulfolobales > AG1 > WYEN01. The sequence continues at coordinate 1,145 of JBEULF010000040.1, read as the reverse complement.
CTCCGCCTCACTATCTAGCTAAGGATGTAAGAGATGTTGTAGGCATACCTGGTAGAATAGTTAATTATATGGGTAGAGCTAGGCTCTCAGGATACCCCCAGCCAGGCGCTTCAAGCCACATGGCTAGAGCTGTGTTGACTATCATGAAATTCAATCCTGAGATCAGATCTGGTGTTAATATAGCTTATTCTGAAGAAATAGTTAGAGCTTTGAAAGAACTTAATTTCAAAGTATCTTATTTTGATCGTAGAGAAGAGCCTGAGGAGGTTAAGAGGATTGAGGGCGGAACTACTAGATGGGGGATTGAATATGCAATCCGAAGAATCAATGATGTGCCTGATGCTATAATAGATTTTGGAGAGCATGGTAAAGAGCCTCTAATAATGATCTTTGGTAAAGATCCTAGGGAGGTTGTAGATAAGCTTAGCAGACTATTAGATAAGCTTAAGGAGAGTAAGACCTCTTAATGCTATTCTCAATAATTCTATAAGGACATTTATCCCAACTTCTAACACATAACTCAGCTTCGTGCACGCTGAGATATCTTCTTAAAGCTTTACAATAAGCAGCAGTGATGATAAAATCTCTCTTAATCTCAACATTCCTCAATTCATAATAGCTACAATCAGATCTATATTCTTTAGGGTTCTTTATAGCGAAGATCTGAGGATATAGTCTGGCTCTATCCACTACAGCCTTCGCCGAGCTCTCGGCAGAAGAGTCTGACATGTCTAATTCATCACACTTTCCTAGATAAGACTATAGCTAGATACGATATTAATCTTCTATTAGAACCTTCAATAGAGCCTATGCTTATATCTTCTGTATCGACAACGTCTCTCAATCTACTCTTAATAATATTATAGACTGTGGCAGTTTTGCTTATATTTCTACCTCTCCCCACGATAATAAGCTTCTCAGCACCTTGATTCAGTCTTATTATAGCCTCAGTCGCGTAGGTCATAGGCTTCTCTCTACCTATTACGAGGACAGGGTGTTTGCTCACAAATCTACCATTTACTATTGAGAATTCTTTTGCGTCACTCATATAATAGAGACCATATTCTAACTGCACAATCAAGCTAATAAACATCATGAAAGTATCACTTAGTTTGACAAAGAGCGACAAGCCTCGCCCTTTAGGG
>JBEULF010000004.1:0-9118 GCA_041287455.1 Sulfolobales archaeon | reverse complement strand
ATATGATACGTGTGTTGACTTATAGAGATTTGAGAGACTCGAGATATATTGATGAGGCTTGCGAGATTCATAATACGTCGTTTAGATATGATATTGTCGAGTGCAGTATTTTTCGCTCGTTTGTTTTAGAAGATCCTAATCTAGAAGAGGATCTGATATTTCTAGCCTTAGACGAGAGAGATCGGGTTGTGGGATTTGTCATAGGTGTAGAGATCGTTAGAGAGCCTCGAGAGTCTTTAGAAAGATTCAGAGATCGTGTTTGGATAAAAGATCTCGCTGTAGACCCTGGCATGAGTCTCGAGGAGAAGAGAGACGTTCTAGAGAGACTTTTGTTAGAATTCGAGTCAGAGGCTAGGAGAAGAGATAAGAAGAGTGTGACACTATACGCTTACGCTCCATACTACTTCACTCCAGGATTGAATATACTCTACGAAGACTATCTCATGCTACTCGAGAGACAAGGTTTTTCTAGGCAGAGAGAGACTGTTAGTTATGAGATTGATCTCTCAGAGTTTTACTATCCCGAGAGAGTGAGTGCTATCGAGAACAGACTCTCTTCCGAGAAAATAATATTCAGACTGGGGAGAGAGGAAGAGGCTGAGAGAGTAAGTGAGTGGGTTGGCAGAGTTTTTAACAGTTCTTTCTGGCGTCTAGAGACTCTGTACTCGTTCAAAAACAAACCACCCACAATATGGATCGCAGAACTAGATAGAGAAGTCATAGGTTTCTCAGTCTACATGAGAATGAATAGAAACGAGGTAGGCCCTATAGGTGTTGACCCTAGCAAGAGAAGACATGGTGTAGGGACGGTTCTACTCTTCAAGTCTCTAGAGAAGATGCGAAGACTAGGATTTAGATATGCAGTCATACCATGGACAGATCATCTCTTCTTCTACACACAGATACCAGGCGTGGCCAGAGTGAAGCACTACTACATAATGAGTAAGAATATAAACGATCTGAGACTGTGATAGATGAAAAACTATTCACTCGCTCAAACGTCTAGAATGCTCTAGCAAGTAGAGAGACATCTAGACATCTAGAAGATCATAATTTTTATCGAGGAGAGATAGAACATCTCAACTCTCCCACTCTAACGATGGTAGAGCAGCTATCGAAAGCGAGAGAAACTCTCAACAAAACATAAGACAAGATCTGCGACACCTGCCAACACAACTCTCAATAAACCGCCGAGCCAGATGAAGTGGCTGAGAGAAGCTTATGCTCCATCAAACAACCAAGATATAAGGGTATGGGCGGCTACTCAACCCCTCTACCCTATTCGTGGAGCTCAGAGAGTTCGCGTTAAACAATCTTGAAGCCTAGTCTGCCGTAGAGTCCTGGCTCGTATGGACAGGCGGGGTCTTCCGCCAAGGGGTCGCCGTACGTGCTGTAAGCTCTAGCTCTGCTACCACCGCATATGAATTTAAATTCACACTGACCACATCTGCCTTTGAAATTAGCGGATCTGAGGTCTTTGAAGAGTTTAGACTCAACATATATCTCTCTCAGACTCTTAAACCTGATATTCCCAGCGCTGATAGGCAGAAAACCGCTGGGATACACGTCACCATTATATGCTACAAAGACAATCCCTCTACCATCTCTAGTCCCAGCTGTCTGAACCCTAGGCTCGCCCGCGGGTCTTCCCAAGAGTTCTCTGAGTCTAGAGACTAGTCTACTATATAGAGCGCCTGGCGGTGTTATGCTGGCGAAATCTAATCCTCTTGATTCTAAGAATCTTCTGTACAACACTACTCTTCTAAACTGCGGTCCCTCAACCGTTCTGACTTCTAAATCGTATTTCGAGGCTTCGTAGAGAAAGTTACTCACATCCTCCCACTCCCAAGACTCTAGATCTAGACTTGAACCAGCTCTGCCAACTCTAACCAGGTAGAAAACCTCCCACGTATCAACACTGAGTCTGCGGAGCAAGCCAACCATGTCTGCCAAACCCTCTACAGTAGGTCTCATAACCACAGTGTTAATCTGAACCTTGACTCCATAATCATTGAAACTCTTAACAATCTCAACACTCCTAGCCCAAGTCCCCTTAACCCCTCTTATACGATCGTGAACCTCTGGATATGGACTGTCAATACTGATAGAAACAGCTGACACACCAATATCAGCTATTCTCTTAATAGTAGCATCATTAAGCAATGGCGTGACACTTGGAGCTAGAGCGATCTTAATCCCACGGCTTAGAGCATAAGATATCACATCCCACAAATCACCTCTCATCAAAGGATCACCACCTGTGACCACTAAGACAGGGTATGGGCTGCCAAACTCTAGGATATCATCTACAAGCTTGAGAGCTTCCTCAGTATTAAGCTCTCCCGGAAGTGGCTTGAGTATAGCCTCAGCCCTACAATGAATACATGTTAAAAGACATGCTTTTGTAGACTCCCAGAACACTATTATAGGCTTAACATCGAGAGGCCAGTTTCTAGCACTCAAACACGCACACCCACTAAATACACAAACTCTACCTCATTATATCATTAGTGTGAGAATATCAAGCGTGGAGACTCAGACCATAGTATGACTCTCGAGACACAGTCTTTAGAACATGATCAGACTAAAGAAATATATTTTCTCTTCTCCCTCTACACACGCTGAGCCACTCACTATCTCTGAATCTCTCTTCTAATAACTATCACTAGCACAACGCCTATGATAACACCGACTAGAACTCCTGCCAAGAGACTTTGGATAGACAAGCCTTCCCCGGTTATCAGAGTTGTTGTCTGCGTGACCGGCAGTGTCACCTCTCTCTCCACAACCACTGATCTCGTGAGAAGAGCTGTTCTCTCTAAGAGATTCGTGAGAGTGTATGTTAGCGTGTCTCTTATCACAAGAATAACACTAGTTGTAACAGTGCTAGTACGGATCAGCGTTGCGTATGTTGCTGGCGTATATATCGTTGTTGTCTGCGTGTGAGCTAGAGTAGTGGTTCTGTACTCTGTCGTATAAGCAGTAGAGATCTGAGTGAGAGTTATGGTGACAGTAGTAGTGTTCTGCACAGCAGTGGTCTGCATCGTCACAGTCGTGGTGTTTGTGATCGGTGTAGCTGTCTCTGTAGGCTGGTAGGATATCTCTATCGCATACACAGCTATTACGTAGATAGAAGTGTTTGTCAGAACACTTGTCGTGTAGAGTGTGTTGTTATACAGAGCTATCTTACCATTACTAGGCATAGCATCTAGATCTAGGTCTGGACTGAGCACAGTTTTACTCAGAAGATTCAAGTCTCTGTCAAGTATGTAGAGAACAAGTCTAAGACGCCCGCTGATCTCTTCCGAGCCTACTATGTATAGAGTGTTGTTATAATACATAACAGCAGACCCATTAACCTCTCTATTGATCTTTAGAACACTGCCCCAAGGATCTATCTTTATCAAGCCTGTGACACCTGTCACATAAGAATTCCCACTCTCATCAAACGCCAAACTAGTAGCAGTACCATTTATACCTGGTCTAATAACCTTGATCAAGCTGAGATTCTTGTCTAGAACCTCGATTCTCCAGGCGAGAATACCAGTAGAGTTATCAAAACCAGCAACCCAGAGAGTATTGGTCACAGGGTTAACTCTCACAACAGTAGCTATATCTATCGTCGGCGAAGGATTAGAACTGCGCTCAGCTACTAGAGACAAGTCTGTTATTCTCCTCTTCTCAACACGCCACTGAGAGTCTAGCCCTGGGAGAGATGTTAGGCTGAAGCCTGCGAGATAGATATAATCACTATCACTATCAACACTCATCACAGACCCGTAAGCGTTGGGAGAGTTAGTGTATAGCAAGAGGTTCAAGTCTTGATCCAGGGATAGTAAGGTCCATTGAGGTAGCAGACTTCTCATATCAACTCCAACAACATACAGTCTACCGCCCACAACCACGCAGTCTAACAAGACATCATAGTATGGCGAGGGGTTGTAAGTCCAGTTCTTGATAGAATCTCCTGTGTATAGAGATCTCTTCTCCACGCGAAACTCAAGATCTCCTGAATAAGAGTCGGCTCCAACAACATAGAGATTGTCTCTCAACACACACAGACTATTCGCTATATTAACACCTCTAGATGGAATACTATATCTCACCCACTTAACACTAACACTATAACCGCTAGTAGAAGTACTGATCTGAGAGATCAGAGATACTACTAGTAGTGATAAGACTAAGAGTACTAATAATCTCCCTCTCAACACAGACACCTCATAGATTCTCTACTTGAGAATATAAACTTTCCCCCTAGCCTCGCTTCTATCTGGCAAGTTTTTATAAGAGAAATGCCAAATATTGTTTGAGGACTACTTCATGCCGAGAAATGTGAGAGGATTTATCAACGGGAGGATCTATGCTTCTTTCAATCCCAAGACAACTGCAAGTGGTATGCTGGTTATCAGTGGGAGAGTTGCCTATGTTGGCGATGGTTATAAAGTCAGATCTATGGTAAGAGATCTGGGAGGAGAGATCATAGATCTGGAGAATAGAGTAGTTCTACCAGGCTTCATAGACTCTCATCTTCATCTAGACGGCGTCGGGTCATATCTAAACACACTAGATCTGAGAGGTGTTAAGAGTATCAGAGAGCTTAAAGAGAGAGTCAGAGAATACTCTGCTAAGAACCCTGGCAAGTGGATTATCGGTAGAGGATGGGATCAAGAGTTGTTTGAAGAGAGAAGATGGCCCACGAGATGGGATCTAGACGAAGTGTCTAGCGAGAGACCTATTATACTGACTAGAGTATGCGGACACGCAGCCGTTCTAAACACTAGAGCTCTGATCGAGACAGGCTTGATCAATATGAGGTCGAGAGATATAGAGGTTGACGAGAAGAACGAGCCTACAGGCATCGTTAGAGAGAACGCTCTCTCACTGGCTAGAGAGAGAGTTAGAAGAGATCTTGCTATTAGCGACTTCGAGAAATATCTGATCGACGCGATCCGATACATAGCTTCTCAGGGTGTGACAACTATAGGCTTTGTAAGCTGCGATCCTATGTCTCTCTACACTCTATTCAGAGTTAGAAGTAAGATTAAGAATATGATTAGAATCAGAATCTATCTAAGCCCAGGATCAGATCCTAGTGGAAGAGATGTGACAATGCTTGACATAGTGAAGAGAGTAGGAGTCTACAGAGGTTTTGGAGACGAGTACATCAAGATCAAGGGTTTCAAAATAATAGCTGATGGAAGTCTCGGGGCTAGAACCGCGTGGCTTTCAAAATCTTATTCAGACGATCCAAGTACTACAGGGTACCCAACGATCGATAGAGATCTTCTGAGAATAATAGCTAGAGAGATAGATAGCCTAGGACTACAGCTCGCTATCCACGCTATAGGAGACAAGACGCTAGACATGATCCTAGAGATCTATAGAGAGCTCGGCGAGACTGAGAGAAAGAGACATAGAATAGAACACGCTTCACTCGTGAGAGAAGACCAGATCAAGGTTCTAGAAGAGTTGAGACCAGTACTCGTAGTACAGCCACACTTTATAATAACAGATTGGTGGGCTATGGACCGAGTGGGTGTAGAGAGAGTCAAGTGGTTGTATAGATTCAGAGACTTCATAGAGCATAAGATACCGATCAGCCTGTCAACAGACGCGCCAGTAGAGCCAGTCAACCCCTGGGAGACAGTGTACGCCGCGGTCACTAGAGGCGAGTATGACAATATACCATACTACGAGTATACAAAAGATCAGAGGTTGAGTCTTGACGAGACACTCTACTACTACACAGAAGGATCCGCCTACGCGCTAGATGAGGAGAGCGAGCTAGGATCTCTTGAAGAGGGTAAGTACGCCGACTTCATAGTTGTTGATAGAGATCCTTATGAGACAGATCCTAAGGATCTGAGGAGTATAAGAGTTTTAGAGACATATGTAGGAGGAGTGAAAGTCTATCCTCAAGAAGAGTCTATGTGAATAGAGTAGTTTTTCTACCAAATCTACTTCTCACAACCCCTGTGTAGAGGTCTATGTATAAGCCCCACGCACTGATCAAGTCTAACCCTATTATAGCCTCATAAAGCTTCTCTCCACCGAGACTCTCAGCCACGTGAAAAACTGCGGGAATCTCAACAACATAACCATTGAAAACAACTTTATCAACACTACAGACGCCAATAACTCTGAGCATATTCTCTCCAAAGCGATACTCGTACTCAGCCAGATCCTCTGTTCTCTCAATACATCTCAAGTCTTCTGCTACTTCTCTCAACAAGATACTAAACCTAGCTCTAGGAGAGATTAGAGCTCTGGCATAGCTAAACCTATTATTCTTAACGACTCCGAGAATCAGGTCTAAGTCTCTCATATCTATCGATTAAATATCTCTCGAGAGACTTAATATTATCACAACTCTAGTCTGAGCATGTTTAATAGCTCCAGCGCATAACAAACTGTGTGTTGTGAGTATGAGTCGTAGAGTCAGACTCGAAGCATTAGATCCTAGAGTAGAGTTTGTGAGAAACCCTCTAGGAGTTGACGAGCCTAGACCCAGGTTCTCGTGGATCCCTGTGCACGAGGAGAGAGCTCAGTCTCAGAAAGCATATAGGATCATAGTCAGCTCCACTTATGAAAAAGCTCTGAGCGGTGTTGGAGATGTGTGGGATAGCGGTGTTGTTGAGTCAGACTCTAATATTGTCGAGTACAACGGTCCTCCTCTGAAGAGCTTCACAAGATACTTTTGGAGGGTCAAGTGGTGGGATTCTAGTGGTAGAGAGAGTGAGTGGAGTGAGATAGCGTGGTTCGAGACAGCGGTTCTAGACTCTGGAGAGTGGAGAGGCTATTGGATTAGTGGTAGCAGATTTCTCAGAAGAGAGTTCTACGTAGACGAAGACGTTGCCGAGGCTAGAGTGTACGTGTCTGGTCTAGGCTACTACGAGCTCAGGATCAATGGGAGAAGAGTGGGCGACAGAGTTCTAGACCCTGTCTGGAGCGAGTATGATAAGAGAGTCTACTACACAGTCTACGACGTGACAGAATACGTGAGAAGAGGCTGGAACGTCATAGGAGTCATACTTGGTAGAGGGAGGTATAGCCAGAGATTCGAGGGAGTCAAATACTATGACGAGCCAAAACTACTGCTACTCCTAAGAGTAAAGCTCGCGAGCGGGAGAGTCTTAGAGATCTATAGTGATGAGAGTTGGAAGTGCTATGATAAAAACCCTATCATAGACGATGATATATACAGAGGTTTTAAATATGATCTGAGGCTAGAGCCTTTGGGATGGGATGAGCATGGTTTTAACGACTTTGACTGGAAGAGTTGTTCTAGAGTACAGCCTCCCAGAGGCACGCTGAGATCTTCTGCTACAATCCCCGCTACAAGAGTTATAGGCGTGCTAAAGCCTAGAGAGATCTACAGTCCCAGACCCTATGTTTACGTCTTTGACTTTGGCCAGAACATAGTGGGCTGGGTTAGAGTTAGAGTGAGAGGTTTTGAAGGGGCTGAGGTCAGGATCAGATATGCAGAGACTATTGAGAGAGATGGTAGTCTCAACACTAAGAACCTGAGAGGTGCGGAGGCTACAGACATATTCATTCTCAGAGGAGGTCTAGAAGAGGTTCTAGAGCCTAGATTCACATTCCACGGCTTCAGATACGTAGAGATCAGCGGACCCATAGCACCGCCATCTCTAGACGATGTAGAGGCTCTAGTCGTAGGCGCAGACCTGGAGCCGACGGGATCCTTTGTATGTTCAAACAAGCTGATCAACAATATTCATAGACTGGTCATATGGAGTCTCAAAGGCAATCTAGCCAACGGCGTCCAGACCGACTGTCCTCAGAGAGATGAGAGAATGGGCTGGCTCGGAGACGCCTGGCTATCCTCAGACTCGGCAATACTAAACTTCAACATGATAAGATACTACGAGAAGATAGTCGAGGACATAATAGACTCTCAGAGAGAAGACGGATCTATACCAGACGTAGTCCCACCATACTGGGAGCTCTACCCAGCAGACCCTGCGTGGGGCACGGCTCTCATCTACATCCCATGGGCTCTCTATCTCTACTACGAGGATAAGAGAGTGTTAGAGAGAGTGTATGAGCATGCTAAGAAGTGGTGGGAGTTTCTATACAAGAAGACCGCGAATGGCGTTCTCTACTTCGGCAAGTACGGAGACTGGGTTCCTCCTGGCAGAGTTAAGAATGTGCAAGACTGTCCTCTAGAGATAGTCTCTACCTGGATTCTCTATAGAGATGCTAAGACACTGCTAAACATGGCCAGAGTCTTGGGTAGAGATAGAGATGCGGAGCTTTTCGAGAGAATCGTTAGAGATTTGAGAGATTCGTTTAACAGAGAATTTCTACACGAGAGAGAAGCTCCTGGCCGAAAGATCGTTGGCTACTACTCGGTGTACACGTCTCGAAGAGGCACAATACTCTATCTGGGAGCTCCAGAATATAGTGGTGCTCAGACATGTCTAGCACTGCCACTCGCAGAAGATCTTGTTCCAGAAGATAAGATCTCTGATATACTAAAGTCTCTGGTTGATAGTGTAGAGATAGAGTGGGACAGCCACTTTAACGTAGGTATAATAGGTATGAAGTACGCGCCCGAAGTTCTGGCGAGATATGGGCGCATAGATCTTGCGTATAGAGCGCTCACACAAGAGACTTATCCAAGCTTCGGATACTGGATCAGAGAAGACGCCACAACACTGTGGGAGAGATGGGAGAAGCTGACAGGCTCGGGAATGAACTCTCTGAACCATCATATGTTTGGCAGTGTAGACGCTTGGTTCTATAGATGGATAGCAGGGATCCAGGTGATAGAGCCTGGGTTCAGAAGATTCGTGGTGAGAATACCTTTGATAAGAAGTCTAAGCCACGCGTCAGCACAGATATACAGTGTGAGAGGATTGATAAGAGTCTCATGGAGCGCGAGTGAAGACAGGCTTAGGATAGACATATCAACACCAGTAGGATCTGTGTGCGAGGTTCATATACCGAAGATAGGAGAGAAGATAGAGATCATAGAGAGTGGAGAGTTTCTATGGAGAGAGCACGAGGTTGGGAGAGTAGAAGGAGTCTTATCAGTGAGAGAAGAAGCAGACAAGATCATAGTTGAGATAGGCTCAGGAAGATATAGCTTTGA
>JBEULF010000039.1:5572-31624 GCA_041287455.1 Sulfolobales archaeon | reverse complement strand
AATGAGAGTAGAACAATCATTAGAAGCGAGAGAAAACCCCCTGATAAATTGTGAGAAAGCTCCGTAGTGCTCGTCGACGTAGCTATCAATGAACCGCTGAGCCGGATGAAGTAATTGAGAGAGAAGTTCTTTGCTCGTATCCTTAGCTATCCAAATAACTAAACGCAAGACACAGATGATTACATATTGTTGGTGATACTAAATATTTATTTCTAAAACACTCCTAATATCCATATTGAGGTGTTAAAAATGAGTGATCATAGGAATATAGTGGTTGAAGAAATAGATGTACAACCTGTCGAAAGTCATGTTGTCGAACTTGTAGAGAGAAAAGGTCTTGGACATCCAGATTATATCGCCGATGCTGCTTCAGAGGTCTCGAGCATAGCTTTGTCTAGGTATTATAGAGAGAAGTATGGAGTAATACTTCACCATAACTTAGATAAGACTCTCGTAGTGGGTGGACAGGCGAGTCCTAAATTTGGAGGTGGTGAGGTGATCCAGCCAATATATATACTAGTATCAGGCAGAGCTACAGCGCTGGTCTATAGGAGAGATTCAGGCGAGCCTGATAGAATACCTATTGGAACGATTATAATCTCCGCGGTTAGAGACTGGATCAAGAAAAACTTTAGATTCCTAGATCCTGATAGACATGTGATAATAGACTACAAGATAGGACAAGGTAGTAGAGATTTGAGAGGTTTATTTGAAGAAGGGCTAGACAAGATCCCTCTAGCCAATGACACAAGCTTCGGCGTGGGTTATGCCCCAATGAGTAGACTCGAAAAGGCGGTACTGATGACTGAGAGATATCTAAACTCGCGAGATTTTAAAAGCAGATACCCGGAGGTGGGAGAGGATGTTAAAGTTATGGGATTAAGAATAGGAGACAAGGCTAAGATAACGATAGCTTGTTCTATGATATCACATCTAGTCTCAGATCTAGATCACTATTTGTCTGTCAAAGAAGAGGTGAAGCAGAGAGTATTAGATTATATTGTCAAGCATGTTGATTTCGATGAGATAGAGGTGTTCATAAATACCGCAGATATACCTGAGAAAGGTATAGTATATCTCACCGTCACAGGAACCTCAGCAGAGCATGGAGACGATGGCATGACTGGCAGAGGTAATAGAGCTAATGGACTTATAACTCCGATGAGATTTATGAGTCTAGAGGCTACGGCGGGTAAGAATCCCGTCTCTCACGTAGGCAAGATTTATAACATACTCGCTTTCATGATCGCTGAGAGAATCTATAACGAGGTGAAGGGTATTAGAGAGGTGTATGTCGAATTGTTAAGTCAGATAGGGAGACCTATCGATAGACCTCTAGCAGCAAGTGTAAAAGTGATCCCGGAGAAGAAGGGCTTTCTAACAACTGATATAAAGAGAGAGATCGAAGGAATAACGGATCAAGAGTTGTCAACTATAACCAAGTTAACAGATATGTTTGTAGAAGAAAAACTAACTCTATTCTAGTATCTAAAACACGCGAGAAACATATCATAAGAAGAGTTTTTATAACATGTATCAACATATTAAAACTTAAGATCTTCTACTCCTATACTCGTCTATTAATTTCAATAGCTCCTCCTCAGACCTGATAATTCTCTTGGGAAGATTCTCGTGTATAACCTGATACTCACTTAACACTTTGTTTAGAATCTCTCTTCTAAGTATGATTCTATCACCTACTCTGAGAACTACAAAATCGCTCGGCAGATTCATACAGATCACATGCTCTAACTCGTCTCCTATGTAGTGCTTCTCGCATTTTTTCGGTGTCAACACTATAACCTTCGATCCTCTATACTTTTCGAAAAGATCTCTTAGGATCTCAGGTGAGACTACGGACTCGATGATAGTCATTCTAATATCTCTATCTTTAAGAGTGAAAGTAAGAAGATCTATGTTTTCTTTTGTCAATTCTCTAGGTTCTCTGACCACGCTCATAGAAATATACCTCCCCTCACTAGCCTCTAAGATCTTATTCTTCAGACTTTCAATCTCTCTCTTGAGAAACTCGATCGCTTCCTGCAGATCTCGTGTATTGTTTAGACAAATATTAAGTCTCTCGCTTAGCAATGACACCTCTCTATCTCTCAAGACATCGCTTTTAATCTCTCTCTTGAGAAACTCGAGTTCTAGTTGAAGAGCTGTAGATAATCTATTAAGCTCGTTCACTCTTTCTCTCAATCTCTTATTCTCTACAAGAATCTTATTGTACTCCTCTTCTAATCTCTTTATTCTAGAATCACTTGCGATGAGCTCTTTTATAAAATCTCTTATAACAATCTCTCCTCTAGTCTCAGTCTCTTGTAGCAGTTCTTCGAATACTCTCTCAATAGCAGAAGCGATGTCTAAACCTTTTATCACGTCGCTCTTAACTCTAGAAGTATCTATCTTCAGATTTAACTCTCTGACTATCCTATCGATCTGTTGGAGCTTAGACTGGATCCTTCTATAGAAAGATATAGCAGCATATAGAGCGTCTCTCTCGTGAGTTGTTAAAGGCTTGTAATTCAGATCTCTGATAAGACTCTCTTTCTCGGAGTCGCTTGGAATATAATCAGGCTCGTATACCTTAGCTCCGAATATAGAGGCTATTCTTCTAACACTCTCAGGAGTAGGTTTCTTATCAGTAGCTATAACAATAGGCGATCCATGTTTGGTTATCCTAGGTATTATAATGCTAAGGTCTCCACTCGGTATCGTATATGTGGCTTGAATAATACCATTAAGATCTATTATCGCTATACCGTAATTAATACCGGGATCTATGCCTACAATGATAGGTATTCTCTGAGTTAAAGTTTCTTTAGGAAGATTCAATATAGATCTTACGGTCGGCTTTATCACTACTCTAACATACCTACCCTTCATAGGTCTGACAATCCCAGCCAGTTTATCTCGCGAAGCATTAACTAAGAACACAGCGCGTTCGATACCTCCACTAGATCTTCTTATGATCATCTCGTAGGGTATCCCAGCCCTGTCTAAAGAATCTTTTATTTTTCTAGTGATCCTGAGCACATAGGCTCTAGAAGCTCTCTTAAATCTATCTTCAGAACTACCTCCGGCTCTACTAGATCTATTTCTAGAAACTATTATCCTTACACTCTCTTCCCACACTCTTATCTTAAAACCCACGCCCAGCAGACCTAGCCTAGCAAGAATCCTGGCTGTTGAGAGAGAATCTGGTTTTTTCCTAAGATCGTACAAGCCGTATTTACTAGCTATCTCTCTCAGCTCTCTATAACCTTCCACAGGGTCGTATGTAGCCAGTATTATTTCGCTAGAAGAAGGCATTAAAGATAAGATCTTATTAAACCCCTTCTGATCGGGGGCTAACTCGTATAAGTTGTCAAGAACTATATATTTAGGCTTGTATTCGTGGAGGATTCTGAGCAACTTAGGCAGACTAAGATCCTCTCCTTCGTATAGTACTCTATCCCTACTCATGATACAAACTGAGTAATAAGCCCCCTCTCGAGATAACACGCTGCCTCTGAATAGATCTATTCCGGCTACTACTATCTCTTCAGATATATTGTTACTCAACAGAGCTCAGCCTACCCGTCACATACTCATAAGCTCTAGAGAGAGTAATATCTTTGATATTAAATCTATTTCTAAAGAATCTCAATAGATTCCTGAGATCTCTTAACAAATATTCGTTAGCTCCAGACTCGTTTCTGCCAATCCATTGAGGCCAGTCGAATATGTATATCTTCTCACCCAACCCGTTTGACATCTTGATCATTATATTATATGCGCTAAGATCAGTATGGATCACTCCTAATTTGGTATAGGCTATTCTGAGATTATCTAGTATATCTATCAAGATCTCTCTTGGGTTCTCTAGTTTTCTCACTCTATACAACTCTATCCCCTCGATATACTCCATAACAATAGCATTCAGCTCTCTTGCATAGGGCTGTGGTACTGATACGCCGACTCTACTTAACTCTCTGAATATTCTATACTCTCTCTCTGACGAAACTATACTTCTTAAAAGCCACTGCGACCCTCTTAAACCCGCGTCATAGGATCTCTTCTTAGAGAAGTGTCTAAAACTCTTGAAACCAACTCTATAGAATTTTATAGCTATATAGTTATCGTTAGAATCTTTACCTATGTATACTACGCTCTCCTTGCCCACACCAATGACAACACCTATAGCTCTAACTATATCTCTGCTAGCTAGTCTCTTCAGAGCGGCTATACTGAGTCCCGCGAATGTAAGTCTGAATCTAGATGCGCCAGAAGGATCTTTTACTAGCATCTTTAGTCTATTTAATCTCTCTAAGCTCTCCTCGAGAGCCTTCCTAGAAACATTGATACTCTCAAGAAACATCTCTAGAGGTATATACTCGTATCTACTAATACTAGCTACAGCTATCTCGAGAACTTCGAAATCTATATTAGATAACTTAGGGTATACCTTATATAAGGAGTAGATCATATTCTCTCTATTTCATAGATAAAACTTTGGTATCTCCATAGTTTGTCGCTATATAAAGAATCTGAGATCCTCTAATGAGTATTTTACCAAATCTAGCTACGAGTCTCTCGTTCTCATCGATCTGCACAGCCTCTCTTAAGACTATATTCATCGTCGAATCAACAGAATCCATTAGTCCTACCAGCTCAGTGCCATCTTTTAATTTCACCATGACAGTTTTTGATAGAGATACTCTGAGTACTTTCAAAGGGCTCTCAGGCTTTGTAGTATATGTAGCCATCTATCCACCAAGACAGATTTATAGAGAGAGCTTAAAAAGTAGAAGTCGCTATTTTTAAACAAGCAGGATTAAAAAAAGATCTGTACTCATGTTTATCTCAAGCTTACACACTGCCAGCTATTCTAGACCAAACTATCTCAGCTATGTTATTAGTCTCCTCCTCTGTCAGAGGTCTAAAATGTTTTAGCCTCTTCCTACTCTCTTGGTCAGGATATATTGCCGGGTTTTCAAGAATACTCTCTGGTATATAATCGTTAGACTTAGGCACAGGATTAGCATATTGTATCGCTATAGTGTTCAAGGCCGCTACCCAGGGATCTAGGGTCATATCTATCCAGTGATAACCCAGATCTTTGTTTTTAGCATTCGTAGCTATACTCCACATATCAACCCACAGATCGCTGCCTTCCTCGGGTATCGTGTATACTAGATTAGTATTTTGAACAAGTGCTTGTAGTGCGTCGCCATTCCAAGCAACTCCTGCATACATGCTCTCTCTAACAAGCTCTTGAATTAGCTGATCTGTTGTTAAGAAGACGATGTAAGGAGTTATATCTTTAAGAGTTTGATAAACTTCTTCGAGTGTCTCTCTAGTATAACTCCTAGGATCAGTGAAATCTTTTCCTAGATAGATTAGCATAACCATTGTCACAGTTATAGGATCATCGATCATAAAGATTCTCTTGTTATACTTCTTGAGAAATTCAGAGTCGAATAATTCGTGAAGAGTATTTATATCTCTACCAAGGATCTTCTTGTTATAAACTATTCCAGTAGTACCCCACATATAAGGAATCCCATAATTCAACAGATCTATCTCTTCTGGATATTGTATTTTTAACAATTCACGTACCCAAGGATCTAGGTTCTCTATATTCGGTATTTGACTTAGATCTAATCTTATTATATACTTGTTTTTAACAGCCTTATAGATAACCTCTGTACCTAGGTTAAAGACATCATAAGAATACCCGCCTAGAGATAGCTTTGCGTAAGCCTCTTCAGCGCTGTTATACTCGTCATATACAACTCTAACTCTATAACCTCTGCTATACTCTAAACCTATGAAGTATGGTATTACCATGTCTTTGTTTAGATAGGCCTGCCAGTTGTAGACTCTTAATTCTCTCTCACCTGAGGTGGGTGGGGATATGTAGCCAGCCACGCTCGATACAGGAACATAGCTGCCTATCAGATAGCCTGTCACGCCACTCGCTACTACCACGCCTATTGTCTTGAGAAAATCTCTTCTACTAATCATTTTTCATCACTATGAAAGATAAACTCGGCTTTTTATATTTAAAAATTCTAATAAGATGTTTTACACGGATGAGGGGGGTGGGGAGACACCTAGCAGTTGAAGATCTGTGGAAAGCTTATGGAGATAATATCGTGTTGAAAAATATATGGCTTGAGATTGAGAGAAGCGAGTTCTTCGTACTGGTAGGACCCTCGGGCTCGGGGAAGACCACTCTACTAAGGATCATAGCAGGCTTTGAAGAGCCTTTGAGAGGACTTGTTATTATTAATGATGAGAAGGTCAATGACAAGCCTCCTCACAAGAGGAATTTAGGCGTTCTATTCCAAAAACCAGCTCTCTTTCCTCATATGAACGTGTATGAGAACATAGCCTTCGGGCTGAGAATTAGAAGATGGTCTGAAGAGAGTATTAGAAGAAGAGTTAGAGAATTGCTAGAACTAGTAGGACTAGATCCTGAGATCTATAGTGGGAGAATGCCTCATCAACTGAGTGGAGGAGAACAGCAGAGAATAGCTCTTGCAAGAGCTCTCGCGCCAGATCCTGAGATTTTATTGCTAGACGAGCCGTTGAGCCACTTAGATTATCTGCTCAGAAAGAGAGCTCTAAGCGAGTTTAAGAGACTCCAGAGAGAGCTTAAGATAACTTTCTTCTACATAACTCACGATCAGTGGGAAGCAATGATTCTGGCTGATAGAATAGCTGTCATATATAGAGGAGAGATACAACAGATCGGGAGACCTAAAGAAATCTACGAGAAGCCTGAGAACATATTCGTAGCATCGTTTATAGGAGATAATAATATTTTCAACGGATCTATATTGAATGGAGAGATCCATATACAGTCTCTCGGAATCACTGTTAAAAGCGTTAATGGAGAGACGCATAAAAACACTGATAAAACACATAAGGTTGCCATAGCCATTAGACCTGAGAACATAAAGATCATAGAATGTGATAGAGATGTAAGTAATAAGAGAGGCGTAGTGCAAGGATATGTGAGAGATGAGATCTACCTAGGCTCGTATAGTCTGTTAAAAGTATCAGTAGGAGAGGGAGAGATTATTGTTAGAAATAATAGTAGTGATATTAGAGTGGGAGATAAAGTCTGTATCGAAATAGATTCTAGCAAGCTCGTCGTATATCCACAGACGTAGAAAGAGATGAGTTTTAGTGACAATACCTAGTAGAACTACTAATAGAACTCTATTCTCGCAGAGAGTCGTAGCGAGTCTTAGAGATCCTCTCTCTCTAACACTCATAATAGTTGTAGCGTATATTCTTTTATTCTTCTACACCCCCATACTAATGTCTATAGGAGAAGTCTTACTAAGAGGTGGTATAAGCCGAGATATAGTGATCAATTCAATACCCATAGCAATAAGATCTTTAATCATATCGTTGGTGGCCACAGGTATATGCATATCAATAGCTATACCTCTATCTTATCTCTTGTCTTTCTACACAACACCTCTTGAGAAGACTATTTTTATAATTCTAATACTCGCACCTTACTGGGTTGGCAGTCTTCTAAAGATATATTCTCTAGCATACTTACTTCTTGTTATAGAGAATATTATTGGCAAGAGGATTCTTTATACTGAAACATCATTGTACATAGGCTTGATCTATAACTACTCGCCTCTAGCATTGATCCCTATATTTCTTTCGATGGAGAGAGTGGAGAGAGCCGTTGTAGAAATAGCCAGAAGCCTGGGTGGAGGCAGCTTTTATATTCTTAGAAGAGTGATAATACCTATGAGTTCTCCTGGCATTACTACTGCCTTCTTCTTAGTCTTTACAAGTACTATAGGAGAGATGATCGTGCCACAAGTCCTCTTAGGATCCTCTAGATATATGATCGGCCAGTGGATCTATCAGCTGATGTTTTCATTCAGAAGACTGTCTGACGCTTCACTAATCTCAATTCTATATCTTATTCTTACGCTACTAATCCTAATACTCATCTCTAGAAAGGGTGGTCTAAGAGGCTTCTCGATATGAGAAAGAAGATGAGACTCTTAGCTCTCTCTATAATCATACTATACCTGATCATATTATACGCTCCGATAGTGGTCAGCGTGTTAGGGTCTTTCTCCCCGAGAAGATTTATAATAGATCTCGATCAACTGACGCTTGAGTGGTATTATAAGGCGTTTAGTAACAAGGATATTATCTCCGCGACAGAGAACTCTATAAAACTATCTATACTATCAGGCTTGATCTCTGCGTTGACAGGCCTAGCCGTGGGATATGCTTATATCTCTAGAAGACCTCGAGGATTTGTAGAAACCATTGTCTACATGCCTATCTTAATACCTGAGGTTATAGAGTCTTTTACTCTAGCTCTATTCTACATAGACTTAGGAATTGAGATGGGCTTTGCCACAGTTTTAATTGGACACCTAACTTTTAATATAGCATACGCGTTCGTGATAATAAGATCTAGGGTTGAGTTGATTCCTAGAGAGATCGTTGAGACAGCTAAGATTCTTGGAGCCACAGATAGGGTTATACTTCTCAGAGTAATTATGCCGTTAAGTTATCCCGCTATAATATCCGCGTTTTTACTAACATTTGCCATGTCATTTGACGATCTTATTAAAACACTATTCACGAGTGGCCCGGGTTTTAAGACTCTTCCCATAGTGATATGGTCTATGGTAGGCAGAGGAGGTATCACTCCAGAGATAAATGCTGTTAACTCTCTAATACTATTAATCTCTCTTTCTACAGCTATAATACTCTCTTACTCTATGAGAAGAGAGATCGCGAGAATTCTAGGATGATTCATGCGATAGCCTTCAGCTTCTCCATGACCGGTATCACAAAGCCTAGATTCAATTTTTCTAAAGTCTCTCTCTTTGGAAAACCAGTCTCATCCCACCCTCTCAAAGCATAGTAGTGTTTTAACATCACCAAGTACTTGTCTAAGTCTAGCTTTGATCCTGCTAGATGCCCTTTTGTTAAAGGTTCTTTAAACCATCTCGCGGGCGGTATATCCATCTCTATACTCCAGCCTAAGCCCTCCGCCACGTACTCTCTGATCCAGAAGCTTCTTATCAGAGTGTATATTCTATTAGCGATCTCATGGATCTTATCCCACGTAAAGTCTATCCCGATAGCCGCTCTCAGCAGTCTGAGATAGAATTCTAAGTCTATGCCCAATTCAACCCATGGAAATCTACATGTTGTGAGACTCTCGAACATCCCGCCTCTAATATTCTGCATCCAGATCAGCTTCTCAACTTTCTCAAATGAGTATGTTAATCTCCCCATCTTGACGTCGAGCGTTATAAACCAAGCATCTTTATGATGAGCACCTATAGGAGAGGTTCCATACGCTAACGCCATACCCTCTGCAGCGTGACAGTCATAGGCTGATATCTCTAATCCTTTTACATGCATAGCGAAATCTCTTGATTCTCTGCCTATCTTCTCAGACGCGTATTTAACACCGTTTGCCAGAAGATCTCCGAGACCTCTTCTATAGGCTATGTCCTCTGCTAGTCTTATCGCGGTCTTGTAATCACCCCACTCAATCTTCTCTTGGACTAATCTTTTCTCTGAAGCCTCCATAGCGAATCCTATGACAGAGCCTAGTGAAATAGTGTCCATGCCTAGCACGTCTGCCAGATAGTTGAGTCTTGAAACTCTATTCAGAGGTGAGATACCTAGATTGGATCCTAGCATAGCTATGTTCTCATAGTCTAGCTCAGCCTCGCCAGAGGCTATGTCGGTGACATACTTTACGATATGTCCGCAGGGCATGTTGCACAGAGGACATCCTTTCTGACGAACTCTCATGCTCTCAAGCATATAGCCATCTATACCCGCGTAGAAATCAAACACTCCCTCTCTAAAATTGTATGTTGGGAGAACAGAGTTTATTTGAGCCCACTCAATAGTCATATTAGTGCCTTGTCTCATCCAGAAGTTATAGCCTGAAGAGTTTTTAACAGCATTATAAGCTTCCATACCCACTCTAACAAGTTCTCTCCTCTCAGCAACCTCAGGATCTTTACAACCCTTTATCACTATAGCCTTGATCTTCTTAGAACCCATGACAGCACCCATGCCAGGTCTGCCCGCAGATCTACCGAACTCGCTGATAATCGTAGCAAATCTAACCAGATTCTCGCCAGCAGGTCCTATAGAGAGAATACCCACGCCTTTGCCATATCTAGCTAGCAGTTTACTCTCAGTCTCATAGGTGTTAAGACCCCATAGATCCTCGGCGTCTACAAATTCAACACCACTACATGTAATGTTTAGAACCACAGGTTTAGGGGAGATTCCTCTAATCACGATAGCATCAACACTTAGTCTCCTCAACTCAACCGCGGCCTTGGTACCGATATTTCCATCACCATATCCATGTGTAAGAGGAGATTTAGAAGCGATAACCATTTTACCAGAGCTAGGCAGAGGTAGAGCTGTTAGAGGTCCTACAGAAAGAATCAAGTGATTATGAGGAGAATAAGGATCTACTCCAACAGGATTTAAATCCCATAACAGTCTAACAGCCAGACCACGACCGCCTAGATAATCTAAAAGTATATTCTTATCAAGATCCGCAGTCTTACTCTCTCTTCTATCGAGATCTATATAAAGATATCTCCCAGCCCAACTCTTCAACGAGAACCCCCTCTAAAATTGTATAAGAATTAAAAATATGTTTACCGCTTACCACTCCTCTCCATAAGTCTATTAATCTCTCTCCTCACATCTATGGAGAGAATTAGAGTGACTAGAATAATACTACTATAACTGATCAAAATTAACTGTTCTGCCTCGAGATAATAGAGTATGAGAAACCCTGTAGATAGAATCATAGCTAGTAGTAGGAAAGATAACGCAGGTTCTCTTCTCGTGTGGAGAGTTGGTATAAATAAAAACATTATATACCAGATCGTAATAGATACAAATATAGTATTTGGAAAGACTGTGATGAGAAGTAGAACTGCAGATAGTATTATAAGCGCGATCTGCGTGTAGACCAGTCTCTTTGACAGAAGATCTATTCTCTCAACAGCTCTCTGAAGAATCTCATTAACATTCTTAGTTAGAGTGTAGAGTCTCTCAAACTCTCTCCATCTATCTATCTGAGACATATCTTCTCCAAGCTCTGCGCGAGCCTTATCACATAGAGCTCTTATCTCATTTATTTTCTCTTTTATATCTGATAAAACATGCTCTCTAAAGGTTCTAGGAGAGAAATTTTTATCGCAGAGAAGATCTAGTTTTACTAGACTTAATTCCTCGTATCTCAGACATTTCATAGAGTATATGTCTCTTATACTCTCGGTCAGACTCTCGCATATACTCTCTGAGCCAAGTACCATTACCGATTACCACTCTTAATAACTCTCACACATTCTCTGATTCTATCTCTCCAATCTCTATGTCTCGTGACCCATCCTCCTATGATAACTATAGAAGCTCCTCTAGCTATCAACTCTCTCGCCTTAACAGGATCTAGCCCTCCTGCAACAGCGACTCTCAAACCTTCTCTAGAGATTCTAAACACTTCTTCTCTCAGAATCTCCGCTGTGACACCTCTTCTTCTCTGAACATCTATTCCTATGTGTAATATCACTGTATCTATACCTAGATCTCTTAATTTGAGACTTCTCTCTAGATAATTATCTATATACATAAGATCCGCCCATACTTCTATATTAAACTTCTTCTTAGCGTTAACAGCCTCTAATATAACTTCATCATAAGCGACACCCATTATAGTGGTAGCATTAGCACCGGCTTCAGCGGCTAAACCAATCTCTATCTCAGCCACGTCACTTGTCTTCATATCTGCTAGAATAAAAGCTCTGTCTCCTAGTAGCTCTCTAACTTCTCTTATAATCTCAACACCGTATCTTTTAATAGCTGGTGTCCCGATCTCTATTATGTCTACTCCGCTTTCGTAAGCGTATAAAGCTATCTCTCTTAACAACTCTCGATCCAACAGATCTAGTGCAATCTGAATCTTTGCAAGACTAGAACTACGATCCATTTAAATCCACTAGAATAGTAGGTTTCGTAAGATAATAATATTTACCAAGCCTAACACTAGCTTATCTTAACAAGTTCTCTGACAAAACCTAGGAATAGAGGTGATGGGTTGAGAGGTCTACTTCTAAACTCAGGATGTGCTTGAGTCCCTATATAGAATCTATATTCTTTTAACTCCATAAAGTCCACATACCCCTTCTCGTTGTACCCTGAAACTATGAAACCTGCTTTCTCAAAAGAATCTATATACCTAGGGTTGATCTCGTATCTATGTCTATGTCTCTCATAGACTATATTACTACCATAGAGCTCGTGTACGAGAGTTCCTCTGACAAGCTTTGAAACACTTAGACCCAGCCTCATAGTACCTCCTAGTCTATCTATCTTCTTCTGCTCCTCGAGCAAGTCTACTACTGGGTGCGGTGTTAAAGGATCTATCTCGGTAGAGTTAGCCTTCTCAAGACCAAGAACATTTCTAGCTATCTCAACTGCCATGAGCTGAAGACCAAAACAAATTCCTAGAGCAATGCCCTTGTTCTCTCTAATCACTTTAAGAGTCTCTATCTTCCCCTCAGCACCTCTCTTACCGAACCCTGGCAGTATTATATATCCTGCTCTCTCGTTAAACTCGAATCTTATCTTTCTGTTCTCCAGATCTGTTGCCTCAACCCACTTCAGATCTATTTTCGTCAAATACTCTGCTGAGGCGTGCTTCAAGGCTTCTACAATACTCACATAACTATCTCTAACTCTCGTATACTTGCCTATCATATACACCTCTATTGTTTTCTTAGGATTCTTGAGTCTCTCTACAAAAGAGATCCAGTCATCTAACACAGGTTCTCTATAATCGAGAGATAATTTCTCCGAGATTCTCTTTAGAAATCCCTGTGAGTGAAGCACTATAGGCAACTCATATACTGTAGAGAGGTCATAATCGTTGAATATGTACTCTGGGGGGACATTGGTGTAGAGAGAGATCTTCTTAACAACACTTGAGTCTATAGGATACTCACTTCTCACTATGACAACGTCAGGCTGGATACCTATTCTTCTAAGCTCTTGCACAGAGTGTTGAAGAGGTTTTGTCTTGATCTCGCCTATGATTCTGTGGTAAGGTGCTAGAGCTACGTGAATGTATAGTGTGTTAGAAAATCCCTCGTCAAGTCTCATTTGTCTCGCAGCTTCGAGGAAAGGCAACCCTTCTATATCTCCCACGGTGCCTCCTATCTCTACCACTACTATGTCACTATTCTGAACCTTCCCGATCTCTCTAATTCTTTCTTTTATCTCATTAGTCACGTGTGGTATGATCTGAACTGTCTCTCCCAGATAGTCGCCTTTTCTCTCTTTCTCGATAATAGACTGATAGATCTTACCTGCAGTAATATTGTTATCTTTAGAAAGAGATCTTCCGAGAAACCTCTCATAATGACCCAGATCTAGATCTGTCTCTCCCCCGTCGTCTGTCACGAAAACCTCGCCATGTGCGTAGGGGCTCATAGTTCCTGCATCAACATTCAGATAAGGATCTATCTTTACAGCTGTCACGCTATGCCCGGCTCTTGAGAGCAGATGTGCTATAGAGGCTGTGAGAACACCCTTACCAAGACTGCTCATGACACCTCCTGTGACAAAGATGTATTTAACCATGCTCTATCAACATGTGAAGATATTATATCTTGCAGACTAATAAAATTTACACCATAGATTCTGTTAAATATAAATTGACTAAGGTACTTCTTCAAGGGTCTTCAAAAAATGAGTATCGTATGTGAGAGAGACAAGTGTATAGCTGGTTTAAAGGAAAATGATAGATTTCCAGACAGACTGATAGAATTAGTGGCTAGTAAAGGTATTAAGATAGCTCTATTCTACGGGTTAGGGGGGTTTAGAAGAGCAAAGATTGGATATTTTAAAAGTCCTAGCGGATATTATGAGTTATATCTCGAAGCCCCCTCAAACACTGCTATTGAAGCCGCCTCTATAGTAGGCTCTCTGATCAAGATTGACAATAAGTATAACTATCATATTCACGTAGTGTTAGGTATCAGGAGAGATGCTGACAGATATGAGAGCTACGCGGGTCATCTAATCGAAGCTGAGGTTTATCCTGTTCTCGAGATATATCTCGTGAGTCTCTCAGAGACTGATCCCAGCGTTCTTAGAGAAGTTTTACCACATAGATTCAGATGATCTCTTTTATCTTATCTCTAGAATAACAGATCTACCAGGAACTCTCTTTATAATCTCATCTATATCTACAGCTTTTATCATGATCTCTAAGTCTCTGTGTAGTTCAAGCCACTTAGATTGTAGTTTTCTCGCGACCTCCTCTGGAGCTAGATCTCCAGGAGCTATTATAGCGTATATGTCAGTCCTCTTACTTATCACGTGCGGTGGAGCTATTACTACTCTAGGTACATTGTCTTTTGATATCTCGATCCCTATACCTAATCTAAGCTGTATATTTTTAACCCAGTTTCTCTCTCCATAGATCATGAACGAGCCCTTAGCTAGATACTCACCTGGGGGAGGAGACTTTGATACTTGAGCTCCCTTCACGTAGAAAACATCTATAGACCCAAATCCCATAGACCAAGCTCTGCTATAGCAACCTGCTAGATAAGCCACTTCATAGATACTCTCCTCGCCAGCTTTCCCTGAGTTTTTTAGAATAAAAACTGAGCCTCCTTGAATATCTGCGTGAAAAAACAGATCGTTGTCTTCTAAGTATCTCTTCACAATACTCTCATTCTGATCCGCGTCTCTACCACCAATAGCTATTAAGCCCTCTGAGGTGATATACCAGTGATATCTCTCGAACCAATATCTCTTTCTCATACTCTTTATTCTCATAATCTCTCTCATCATCTCGATCTCTCTTCTCTTCTCAGTCACTCTCTCTCTGACACTAGCGATCTCTTCATCAATTCTTTTAATACTCTTCTCAATATGCGATAAGTTTCTCTTCAGCTTAAAATAATTCTCGTTAAAATCTGTTCTCAACGATATTCTCAGCACACCACTACTAAATCTGAATACTATCTCCTGTTTCTCTCTATCAAGCTCGATGATAGCATTAGAACTAGTAGTCTTAGGACATCTCTCCGGCGTGTGAATATTATTCTTATAGCACTCGTATATCTCTTCTAACTCTACATAGTTTTCTTCGAAGAACCTCAGCTGCTCTCTATACTCAAACAAAGTTTTCTCAAGCATCTCACGATCGCTTGCTAATTTATTAAGTAAATTATCTAACTCCTCAACCTCTCTCATATCCTGAGTTCTCGATAGTATCATACTAGTATAATACTCGTCTAAAGCTTCATTAAGACCTCCCACAATTAAACACTTATCGCTCTTGCCACTAGGAACTATCACGTGAAACTCTGTGGGATTATTACTCTCATCAAACATCACACATGGCTGAGGTCTCTCAATTATACTCGAGATAAAATTCTCGAGATTTAATACAATGCTCTTTAACTTCTCTAACTCTAGACTCCTAGGATCTGTTTTCTTATCTAATTTCTCTCTGTATAAGAACTCCTCCGAGACATCTGATGGGACACCTAAGCCTACGACCAGTCCTCTCACAAGATCATATCCTCTCAATAGATTGTTGATAAGTTTATCAAGATCTTTCTCACAAGAAATAACACTTCTATGCGGAGGTGCAATGTATTTAGTCCTCACTCTAAGAACTCTATCTTTCGCTCTAAGAGGACTGTTGATCACTCTTATAATATTCTCAGAGTCTCTAAGAGTAATCACGCCTCTGGGTATGAGCTCCACGGTTAGAATATACGACTCTCTACCACAAGATATGCTCATCTCGAGGATTCTCTCGCAAGGTATCTGCGAGATCTCCACTATTCTGCAATCTTTGATAAATCTCTTCAGAGATACTATAAAACTTGTTTTTAAACTCGAATCTCTTCTCTCATAGATCTCTCTTCGAGACATGTAGATGCTGATATTTGGTAGTATCACTAGATAAGCTCTCTCTCCTGACACTAGTCTTAGTCTAAGAACTAGACTTCCAGAGAGACTAGAGATATTGTCTATAATAGCATTTCTAATACTATCTCTACTCTCTCTAACCCATACACTTAAATCAATCCAACTTAAACTCTTTATGGATACTGACACTCTTACACTCTCCCGAGAATAAGGTGTTTATCATGAGTAATATCAATTACAAGCTCTATACTATAAGAGTGCTTCTAGGAGTATTCAGCGGGTGGATATATGTTGCTACAAAAGATCTGTTAACACCTACTCCCAGTGTGTACTACTATCTCTTACTCTCACTCGTAATAATGATCTTGAGTGTTCTGTTAGGCGGCTTTATATCACGTTCACTAGGTTTCACATTCTGGAGATACGTGATCTCGCAGATCGCTGTCTACTATATCACGACGGTAGCACTCTCCTAAAATAATCATTCTCTCTTCAAATAATATCAAACGTGAAGCTAGCAAATATCGAATCACACAAACTTATTAAGCGGGATACCTATCTTTCTCCAGACTAAGTATGCATATCGACTACTGCTACGAGACCAGCAATAAAGGTCTTCAGAGCAAGAATATTTCGAGAGTCATAGATTGTCCTGTCAGAGATCTAGAGGTTGATAGCGTTAGTGATATAAGAGATTTTATTCACACAATACTAGACGTATTTGACATACTCTCTGCTACTATCTATTTCGAGTCTAGCGAGTTCATAGGGTATACTCATACACTTCACAAATTTAGATTGTATCTGAAAGATCAGAGTTATATTAGCGTTAGAGTTGTCGTAAGAGATAGAAAGATAAAGAGAGTATTATTCACCATACCTCAGAACATGAGTATAGGTATCAAGAAAAGAATCGCTACATACGATCCCTCTAGAGATCTTATTACTAAAAACGATATAGGTAGGACTCGTACAACATCTCCGCCAGGGCAGGTTTATATTGATATTCCAATCGTATACGCTATTCTAGGAGTGCCCTCAATAAACGTGTCTGAATGGACTCTCAGAGTAGAAGGTTCTGTAGCTAGAAGAATCAGTTTAACTCTCCCAGAGTTGTACGAGCTTGGAGTAGAGGAGCTAGTAACAGATCTTCACTGTGTGACTGGTTGGAGTGTTAAAAATATGAGATATGCAGGAGTTGCAATGAAGAGAATAATAGATCTTGTTAAACCCGAAGAAGACTCCTCATGGGTCTATATAGAGAGTTTAGACGGCTACTCAACTATATTCCCCTACGAAGAGGTGTTAGAATCTAAAGCTCTTATAGCTCTCGAGATGAATGGAGAGCCTCTAGACATACTCCACGGATACCCAGCTAGACTCGTAGTACCGCATCTATATGGTTGGAAAAGCGCAAAATGGATCTATAGAATATCGTTTTTGAAAGAGTATAGAGATGGGTACTGGGAGGCTTTAGGCTATCACCCTAGAGGGAGAGTATTCTTGGAAGAAAGATTCAAGTCCTACTAATGCAAGGGTTTACAACTGAAAGCCTCGCCTTTTTATCGTATACATTGTAATAGTCTGTGGGCGGTGAGGGATTCCCAACCTCGGCCCCTCGAGCCCTCACAACATAGAGAAAAAACCTTAACAAACCTTACACTTCGAAGTAGCTAAACTCCCTTTATATACTTAGCACTCACATTTTTTCAGGAGGTCTTAAGCATGATAAGAGTGATAGGCTCTAAGCTGTATATAGGCGACTACGCGGCAGAAGAAATAGCTCTTAGATATGGAACTCCTGTGTACGTCTACGACTTAGAGACTGTTATCGAGAACTATAACCGCCTGATCAACTCGATCCCCTATGATCGTGTCGAGATCTTGTATTCTTGCAAAGCTAATAATAATATAAAAATACTAGAGACTTTGAGAGATCTGGGTAGCGGGTTAGATGTTGTATCGCCTTTCGAAGCTTTATTAGGCGTTAAATTAGGATTTCCGCGAGATAAGATACTCTTTACAGGTAATAATGTTTCTGATGAAGAAATGAGATTTGTTAGAGATCTAGGGATCTTGATAAACATAGATTCTTTATCTCAGTTGAAGAGGTATGGAAGAATGTTTCCCAACACTGAAGTCTCTATAAGAATCAACCCTGGGTTGGGAGCGGGACATCACAGTTATACTATGACAGGTGGTTTAACTAAATTTGGCTTATACATAGATCAGATCGATAGAGTACTTGAGTATTCAAAACACTATAACCTGAAGATCATAGGATTACATACACACATAGGGTCTGGGATACTAGATATTGAGCCATATAGAGAAGCATTGAAAATAGTACTTAGAATAGCTGAGAAGCTTAGAGATCTCGAGTTTATAGATATAGGAGGAGGCTTAGGAATACCGTATAAGCCTGATGAGAAGCCATTAGATCTCGCTCTCTTCGGGAGAACTGTAGTTGAGCTTGTCAGAGAGTTTAACAAGAAATATCAACAGACTGTAAAACTACGAGTAGAGCCGGGCAGATATATAGTAGGAGATGCTGGTGTGCTACTTGTCAGAGTAGTAGATATAAAAGAAGTTGAATCAGGGGGCAAGAGAAAGATCTTTGTAGGCGTAGATTCAGGTATGAATCACCTGATCAGACCAGCGCTATATGGAGCGTATCACGAGATCATAGCTGTTAACAAGGCTGATCACGAGAGAACACAGATTGTTGATGTAGTAGGCAATATATGTGAGAGCGGCGATATAATAGCAATAGAAAGATCTATGCCAGCTCTTGAAGAAGGAGATATACTAGCTATAATGAACGTGGGCGCGTATGGATATTCTATGAGCTCTAATTACAATTTGAGACCTAGACCACCCGAAGTCGTGGTATATAAGAGAGAGATAGAGCTGACTCGTAGAAGAGAGACTTTCGAAGATCTTATGAAGACATTCCTAGACTTAAGATTAGATTGACTTCAAATATATCATACTCGCTTATCGAGATAATCTCTAGTCTCTCTGTCTAGCTAGTTATACATCGATCATATGAAGCTTAATGTGAAAAACTTTCTTCTCCCGACAGATAACACTAGATCATGAGATCAGAATATTGACACCCTCAGTCCTGGGATCGCTTGATAAGAATGTTACTCCTCTTCTATCTTCTCTATATGCTATATGAACATGTCCTGGACTCTCGTGAAGTCCCACGTATACAATATCTGCATCAATACTACTCTCTCTATTTATTCTTAATGGTTCTTCAACTATTACTCTCTGTCTTCTCGTAGGCTTCGTATATATGAACCTAGGCGCGCTTAAAGTCTCGACTAGATTCATGTTGTAAATAAATAGATTCTCATAGACTCTCAAATGAAGTTGAGGTCTATAATCACCGCCAACACAACCTATTATATACTTCTCTCTATCGCGTTCAACAGCTAGTATAGAGAGTGTGTGTAAAGGTCTCTTACGAGGAGCAGGACTATTTGGCAGACCTCTTTCTTTTGCAAAACCATAGCCTCTATTCTGGACGGGGAAGCCTCCGACAACGAGACCTGAGCCGAATGGGTAGAAGAGACTCTGTATAAACCCTATTAAGCTCTCGCCGTCTGATACTATGAAGAATGTAGTGTCGCTAATACTCAGATCTCTGTTGACTCCTGTGTTTCTTTCTGAGACTAGTTTTCTTATAGAGGAGTAAGTGATGTAATCATTGATATTTAATTTAATGTGATCAGGATCGCCTAGAAATAAATCTCTAAACTTATACACAGTCTCTACAGGTTCGCTCCACATTGTGATTCTACTAGGATCTCTAAAATCATATTTATCTAGCTCAAGCTTGTGCAAAGCGTCTATTAGCTGAAGTGTTGAGACTCCTTGAGAATTTGGAGGCAACTCATACAGCGTCTTATCACTTAGCTCTAGTTTTAAAGGTTCTACTCTGAAGCCTTCATGCTCCATGAGATCCTCTAAACCTATATCAACACCTTGAGATTGTAGCTGAGACACTATCTCTTCAGCCAGAGAGCCGTAGTAAAACTCATCCCAACCTCTAGAGGCTATGAGTCTCAGAGTTCTAGCCATATCTCTATTGATAACAAGATCACCCAGCTTTATACCTTTGAAATACTTACTCCACGCGAAACCCTCTAGCTCTCTCTCATATGTTTCAGAAGATCGCGATAAAAACCATCCCGCGTGAAAACCATTATAAGCCAGAGAAATTGCTGGTCTTAGCAACTCTTCCAAAGACTTGGTAGCGTACTCTTCATATAACAACCCCCAGAGATATACCAAGCCTGGCACTGTCACTGTGAGAGGCCCTCTGAGAGGTTTCTCTTCTAGATACCTATCTACGTTAAGCCCTGAAAGAGACCTCCCCGAGGAGGCATATGATATGAATTCATCTCCTAAAAACCCTAGTACAAATCCATCGCCACCAGGACCCCCCATTTGAGGTTGTACTACAGAGAGAACAGCGCTAACAGTTATAGCCGCATCAAAAGCGTTCCCCCCTTCTTCTAAGATTCTCAAGCCAGCCTTGACAGCTAATGAGTGATCTGCTGCGACACCTTTCTTACCTGCTGAGACTTTGATGCTCAATATTTCTCACATGACATTTTATAGAAAACATTTATTTATACGCTAGTTATAGAGATGGTTTCATCTATTTTCACCACTGTCTCTGCGTAGTGTGATAAGGAATAGATATGAGAGTATTCTTGATTAGATTTATTTCTTAAATCTCTTATAGTTACCTAGTGAGCATGTGTAATGAGCGAGATGAGCGTGCCTAGAGGTTTCAGAGATTTCCCTAGAGAAGTTATGATTCTTAGGAAGAGAGTGTTCTCTATAATAGAAGACGTGTTCAAGAGTTTTGGCTTTGATCCTATAGACACTCCGGCTGTAGAGTATCTAGAGACATTATCAGGTAAATATGGGGAGGAGGCTGAGAATAAACTTATGTGGAAATTCAAGGATCCTTGGAGTGACAGGTGGTACGCTCTTAGATATGATCTCACAGTTCCTATGGCTAGATTCATAGCTCAAAACAGACATATACCAATGCCTTTCAAGAGGTACCACATAGCACCTGTTTGGAGACATGAGGAGCCTCAGAGAGGTAGATATAGAGAGTTTTATCAATGCGACGTAGATATAGTAGGATCACCGTACCCTGAGGCTGATGCAGAGATTCTAGAGGTTATATGGAGTGTGTTCAAAAGATTCAATTTAGAGAGTGTGAGAATTCATTTGAATGATCGCAGGATTTTAAGAGGTTTATTTGAGGAGGAGTTGAAACTTGACAATCCTATGCCTGTGTATAGAGCTATTGATAAGCTAGATAAGATAGGTGTTGAGGGAGTGGCGAGAGAGCTTGAGAGGTTGGGGTTATCACAAGGAGTTATATCAAAGATTCTCACACTAATAGATCTTAAGGGAGATCCTCTTGATGTGGTGAGAAAACTGAGAGAGAGATATGTTGTCAATAAGAGTATAGTTGAAGGATCTAACTTCATCGAGGAGATGCTCAACTATCTCCCTAGAGATATAAAGATTCTTTATGACATGGCGTTAGTGAGAGGCTTAGACTATTACACAGGACCAATATTTGAGGTAGAAGTTGACAAGCCTAGAATAGGCTCTCTAGCTGGAGGAGGCAGATACGATGATCTGATTCAGATGTTTGTCGGAGAGAAGATACCTGCCACAGGAGGTTCTATAGGTGTTGAGAGACTCATTGACGCGGGACTTGAGTTAGGATTATTTAATTTAGATAAGAAGACGTATACAGACGTATACTTAATTCTAATGAACAGAGATCAAGATACACTTAGCTATGGATATGAGATTGCTCGAAGACTTAGAGAGAAGAGTTTTAACGTAGCATTAGATCTCATGAGAAGAAGTGTTTCAAAGCAGAGAGAGTATGCTAGGAAGTTATCAATACCAGTACTACTCTTTGTCGGAGAAATAGAGCTTAGAAATAGGAGTGTTACTATCTATATAACCTCTTCTGGAGAGAGGAGAGAGATAAGAATAGATGATCTAGAGAGCGAGTTAAGAAAGATCCTAGAGAAGTAAAATGAGATCAAGACTAGACTCTGAGATCAGACTACTTAACAAGAGAGAGATCACAAGTATAGTAGCGAGTTCAGATATAGTCATAGAACTGTTAGATGTGAGAGTTCCAGAGATCCTCAGAAATCGTTTTCTAGAGAATATAGCTATCAAAAGTAACAAGAGATTTATTATAGCTCTGAATAAAATAGATCTAGTCCCTAGACAGATTGCTGAAGAATGGATCAGCTTCTATAGGGAGAGAGGTTATGAGGCTTATGGTATAAGTGTTTTGAATAGAGAGATAAGAGATCTTAAGAGAGTCATTAGAGAGTATAAAGAGATGAATAGAGACAGAAATATCTATGTATCTATATTTGGAGCTCCTAAAGTAGGCAAGTCGTCTCTCACGAATCTTCTAAAGAGAAAAAGATCTGCGTCTGTGAGCAGATATCCTGGAACTCCAGGCTACACAAGAGGTGTACAGATCTACAAGATCTATTCAGGAGTCTATCTAATTGACACACCCGGTGTACTATCTATAGAACAAGATCCTATAGAGAGAATTATCAGAATGAGTCCTCCAGAGAGAATCGAGAATCCTATCAACATAGCTATTAAGCTGCTCGAGAGGATCTCTTCAGCCAATCCTACAGATCTGATGAGAGATCTAGAAGTCTCAACCTTGGAACCTACGAGAATATTAGAGGAATACGCTCTTAGGAGAGGCTGGTTTAGAGCGAGTGAACCTAATATAAGAGAGGCTGCAATAGACATTATAAGAAGATATCTAGACGGGAGAATCAGATATTATACCAGACCCAGAATCGTCTCATAGATCAGAGGTCAGCTAGCAGGAGCTCCTATAGAGAAGAGTACTTCCAGCTCTAGTCTAAGCTGATCGCTAGTGTCAATCTCAGCCCCTCTCTTACGTCTCTTCTCGAGAGGTGTATATCTACTTCTTCTCATAGACTACCAACCATTCACATGCTAGTTCTCGTAATTTAAAAATCTGTGCATTAAAATACTAATACAGTCGTCTAAAATTATGGTTCTAAACATTCGGGTAAAGCAGATCTGTAGCACTCATACAGATTATAGAGATAGTGAAATCCTCTCTCTAGCTTCTCTATAACACTTGTACATGGCATATTTTTCTCTCTAGAGATTTTTATAGCTCTTCTAATTATCTTCATACCCTCGCTAGTGGGCACGAGATTTTTATCAAGATAATCTCTTGATATAGCCAATTGATTAAGCAGATCAAGGATCTCTCTAATATTTTCACAAAGCTCTCTCACACGCTCCTCTCCCCTAAGATCTTTCAAAAGAATCAACCTCTACTCTTTCTACCTATGGGAAATATCAGCGCTGGCATCTCTTCTTCGCAATCTATTTCTAAAAACTCACACAGTCTCTTATCGTAGAAAGCCCCAACAGCTACTGTGGCTAGGTTCAGCGCCTCTACTACTAGATATATGTTTTGACCTACAAATCCTGTGTCTAAGTGTGAGTATTTATAGCTTCGCAAACCATATTTAGACGCTGTTCTCCTATAGACAATTGTCAAAACTATACTGGCAGCCGCATCGCTTATGAACATCTGATCTAGAGCTATTCTAGCGAGTGTCTCGGCAAAATCGCCTAGTCTTAATAACTCTAGAGAGTGTTCTCCAGGGTTGTAGTGATAGAGACCAGGATCTAAATTGTTCACTTGTGATGTAACAACATAAGCTTCGACAGGCTGAAGAGCTCCAGCGCTAGGGTAGACTCTCTTAGGACCACCCCACCAAGCCCTGCCACTTATACCTACTGAGTAGTATAAGACCGAAGACAGCTCCTCTAGAGATATCGGTTCTCTAGAAAAACTCCTCCTACTCCTCCTAGATCTTATTATATCAAACAGATCTTTACTAGACTTCTCTAGAGGCTTTGGAAGTCTGATCTTTTCAGCGTCTTTGTAGACCTTATAATAATCTCCAGCGATATAATCTAGCTCCATGCCATAGTAATCCTCACTAAGCATAGACATGTAGTGATATATCATGGTAGGATCTCTCCTCAAGATAGCTCTACTTAAGCCTCTCTCCAAAACATTCCAAAGATCTCTAGACCCGATCTTAAGAAACTCTCTAAAGACTTCAGATAATCTCTCTAAAGACAATAACACCCCTGGATAGATAGAGAGAAGACCAATATATGCTTATCGCACACCCTGAAGAATGAGAAGCTTCAGTTGAGAGAAAGAGATCAGATGTTCCAGCCTTCATCACGAGTCAGAAGACCCTCTTATCATCCTCAGATAATATAATTGTGGTATTGAGCAGAAATTTTTAAAATTCGGATAGGAGATATTATTTTAGTGGAGCCGGGTCGTCTAGCGGCCAAGGATGCGGGGCTTTGGCCCCCGTGACCGGGGTTCGAATCCCCGCCCGGCTACTCTTCCTCTGACTTCTCTTTGTGTTTTTCTAGCTCTCGTATGATATATTTGCACATGTGCTCGTGTTTCTCTCTATAGATACACTTACTCTCTATTTTATTCGACTTAACGTCTACTCCTACTGTGTAGAGAGCTCTGGCAATGATTATCTCTTTATCTTTGTGAGACTTGAATTTCAGTCCTATGAAAGTGACGTTAGATCCTGTTAGTATATCTTGTTCTGAGACATCTCTTGGATCAATTATATAGACATGATACGTCTTAGTATTGTCAACAATATCTATTCTCAATATCTTCTTATCATCATACGCTACAGAGGAAACATTCACGATCTTACCACTATTAATAACAACGCCTTCATAGAGCCTCGATGCTAGTAGTGGTTCGATATACTTGAGATGTTCTGAGACTCTGAAGAGAGTTTCATCGCCTAGAGTCTCTATCTCTACAGAGACAGAAGTCTCGGAAGCGTCCATGGGGTAGATAGAGAGGCCGATGATAAATACTATCACAGGGAACAACAGAACGGCTGTATATTCAATTGTTTTCTTAATCATTGATATATCGCTCCTATATTTTTCTATGAATCAAAAAATAAAAATTTAGTAGATACTCGCTGGTAGTAATGCTGGCTAGGTGTGGAAAGTCTGATAGTAGTATAGCAGAGGTGTTACGTATTCTACCCCGCCTACTTCGAGCGAGAGAGCTGGTAGTCTAGTCGTGTTTCGTAGATTCTGTAGAGATACAAACTCGATAGTAGAGCCTGGGCTAATACTATTGAAAAGCCACAGACCAGATACTAGAGCACCATCGCTCACTCTAACGTACACTGGTAAGAGATAGACGCTGTAGTTCACATTATTCATTGAGACTATGATTCCGAGAGTCTTATTACTCTTAGAAATAACTTGACCTGTGTATGATGTGAGATTGAGATATATCTTCTTCACAAGACCTTTTGCGTGTTCAAAGATCTCATCGATATTCTTGGCTATAAGCATCTCTTTGACCTTATTCTCTCCTCTCTCTTCCTCCTCTTCACTCTTTACCAGGGTTTTCGAGTTATTATCACATTTACACTTACAATCACAATTACACGTATATTTACTCGTAGAAATATTTGAAACATTAGTAGTGCTAGTGGTTGTGGGTTGATTCTGTTTCTGTGCTTCTGTCACCACATATACTAAGCCTAGAGCTAGTATGCCTAATATGAGTATTGGTATTAATATTTTCTTTTCTCTTAACAACATACTCATACCTCCTCCTCGAGATAGAAATCTGGAGTATTTAAAAACCTTGCTCACTTAAAGTGAGTAGATCCGCGGGGCAGAAAAGTTTATCAGGATCTTTTGGAGAACTTCCTAGCTGGCTAGTCTCGTGAATGAGAGAGTTGCACCGTTGCCCGCGAAGCCGGCGAACCCACGCTCAGAGAGGCCGGCCGCTGATGAGAGTGTGGGCGGAGACAAAGTCTCTAGAGGCGACTCTAAACAGTCTTAAACACATGGGATGACTATCTAGAGATGATATGGTAGTAGGGGTTAATTTTATTT
>JBEULF010000039.1:0-5472 GCA_041287455.1 Sulfolobales archaeon | reverse complement strand
TTAATTTTATTTCCTGGGAGAATATGTTAGTAGGATCTGTTAGCAATGCTCAGCGGGGGCATGGAATCTCTAGTGATATACGTTTTGTATATCTTGAGTCTTCTTTCATTCGTACTTTATCTCATGATAGCTCTTATGATTCTTAGAGTGTATAAGCTGTACCCCGACGAGGTCTGGGTGAGACTTTCTCTAGGCTTTCTACTCCTAGCCTCAAGTCAGATCATGATTCTCATCACGCTCTTCATAACAGAAGCAAACATATATTATGCCATGTACACTACTGTGCCAGCTCTAGCAGTATCAGGGAGTTATATGATCTGGTCTGCAAGAAGAATTACAATGATAAACATCTTTTCATCGGCGGTGGCTCAGTTAACAAGTGTTATCTTATATCTATTCCCCTCCTCACTAGATCTTATAGCAAGCGTCTTTTTAGCAGCGACAGGACTCAGCGCGAGAGGATATATCAGAGTGGGTTTTGTAACAATAGCCTTGGCCCATATATTGAGGAGTATATGGTTTATTCTGAGCCCGATAGATTACGCTGTGTACATTATACTACTGGCAGAAATGATAAGATCTGTAGGCGCTATAATTATGACCCTAATATACACGAGGCGTGTGGTGTATTGAAAAAAAGAAGCAAACTTGTCATAGTGATGGATATACTAGCTTTCATAGAGAGTGAGGGAGGAGAGACTCTGGCTACTAGAATAGCCACAGCGACAGGATTAGCTTATGATAGAATGATCAGATTGCTCGAAGAGTTGGAGAAGAAGAATATTGTGAATATAGTCTCTGGAGAGAGAAGTAAGAAAGTTGTTTTGACAGAGAAGGGTGTTCATCTTCTTAAAACACTCAGAGAACTAAGAGATCTGATAAAAGACTTAGGCTTAGAGATCTATTAGAGAATAAATTAATATAGTCTCATTCAAACTTCTAATTAGGAGAATGAATAGTATTATACCCAGTAGATACACTCTGATCCCTGAGGAAGAGATTTCTCAGAGAGAATTGATTCACATACTTGCTAATACTTCGAAAACTAATATAACAAAAACTTACGTGTATCCTTATCAGACCTCTTCTTCGGGTTTATCTCTCACACCTGAGATTGCCTATGTATTGATGCTTTTCATCATATCTCTATTCCTGATCTTTCTAGTAGTACTTGTGTCGCCCGCTAAGATGAGTATTATAGAGAGATTCGTATATCCGATCAGAAGATCTGACCATATCTCTAGAGAGATCGATGAGAAATATAGATATGATGGTGTTAAATTGATTCTCAGGAGCATATATTTGAATCTGAGAAGAACTTTCGAGTGTCACAACTGTACGCCTCGAGAGCTGAGTATTAGATATAGTAGTAAGAGTAGAGATCTAGAGAGATTTGCTTATCTATATGAAGAGATTGTATACGGAGATAGAAAGCCTGATTCTAGCGAGACAGAAGAGATAATGAGATGGAAGACATGATTCGAGAGTTTATAATGATAATCGTGATACTGATAGTGTTAGTAGGTTATATCTATCAAATTCAAATACCACTCACGCCTAGATATGATCCTCCATCAATCTATAATTTTGGTGGTGGAGGGTATTCGCAGTTTTACATGATTCTAGCTGAAAGTGGTTATAAAGTGTTATCTATAAGAGATTTTGATCAGCTTGATAGTATAGAGCCTTTAAAAACAGTTGTTATCATAGCTAGCCCTGATAAACCTCTAGACCCTGGCTATGTAGAGAAGATAATATCATGGATTTCAAGAGGAGGTCTTGTGCTGGCCTTAGACGAGATAGGAACTCTGGATAGCATAGCTAGACTCGCGGGCTATAGCATAGGCTATATGAATCCTTCAATTACTATTGGAGAATGCTATATAGGGAATACATCATTCAATATCTATCTAAACAGATACTCTCCTATCAGAAGATTAGAGAATACAACTCCAAGGACCGGTGGAGAGTGTTATGCAGAGGGTTATCTAGTAGGAGTTTTAGTAAGATTAGGTAGAGGAGAGATCTTTCTTCTAGGAGACTCTAGTCTTTTTATAAATGCTATGTTAAGATATAACAAAACTCTCTATAATATGATTCTCTTTAAATATCTCGTGAGAGATAGAGATGTGATAGTTTTCTACGAGGGAGATAGACAATATGTGTATTTTGACACGAGCTCTATAATATCTTTTATTCAAGCAACTCTAAATCTCTTCTCATACATATTATCTTCTATAGTGAATAAAGACCCTGTACTAGGCTTAGTATTATTCTTATTTTTCTCACTACTCTCTTTGTATCTTTATTTGAGAAAATATCTAAATATATCATCTGTGTCATCTGCTAGAGTAGCGATAGATAGAGAGAGTATTTATACAATAGATAGAAATTATATCGTGAAGAGGTATAGTGAATGGATGAGAGAGAGCTAAAATTTTTTCAAGAAGTCTTCTCTAAGGCTGTTGATAATATATCAAGAGTTATAATTGGAAAGAAAAAAGAGATTGAGTTGATCTTAGCAGCATTATTAGCTGAGGGACATGTGATACTAGAGGGAGTTCCGGGAGTTGCTAAGACTCTTCTCGCTAAGTCTATAGCTAGTTCTTTTGATCTCTCTTTTAAGAGAATACAGGCTACACCAGATCTTCTTCCATCAGATATTATAGGAGTGAATATATACGATCCTAAGTCTGGAAGTTTTAGATTTAGAGAAGGACCTATATTTACTAATGTTCTACTAGTAGACGAGATCAATAGAGCGCCTCCTAAGACTCAGAGTGCTCTTCTAGAGGCTATGCAAGAGAGACAAGTCACGGTAGAGGGAGTGACTTTTAAACTACCTAGACCTTTCATAGTTATAGCCACGATGAATCCTATAGAAGTTGAAGGAGTATTCCCATTATCAGAAGCTCAAGTAGATAGATTCATGGCTAAGATACAGATCGGTTATCCTGATATTAGTGAGACTGTAGAGATTCTTAAGAGATATCATGAAATTAGCGAGACAATGTTAAGACCTGTTATAAATGTTGCTGATATCGTCAAAGCTCAAGAACTCGTTAAGAGAGTTAGAGTTGATGAGAATATACTAAAGTATATATCTCTGATAGTTCAAGCTACGAGGAATCATTCTATGGTTAGATTAGGTGCTTCTCCCAGAGGTGCTATTGCGATCTATCTACTCTCAAAGTCTATAGCTCTGATCAGAGGTAGAAGCTATGTGACGCCAGATGACGTAAAATATGTTGCTGAATCAGCGTTGTCTCATAGAATTATACTAAGACCAGAGGCTATTCTGAGTGGTGTTAAGAGCGAGAGAATCATAGAAGAGATAATATCTAGAGTTGATATTCCTTGAGAATCACTCTCAGAGGATTTAGTCTCGGCTTAATATCATTTCTACTCCTGCTAATATCCGTATACACGAGATCAATTTTATTATTCTCTCTCTTTCTATCTCTGCTACTACTAATAGCGAGAGCTTTGAACCAGCTTGAGAAACTAGATATAGTTAGAGATAAACTAGTAGTAGAGAGAGTTATCGAGAACTATAGAGTGTTGGAGGGTGGAGAGACAGAGATTAAACTAGTAGTAGAGAACAGATCTAATATTGAGATACCCTACATCTACGTTTTAGATATTGTTCCTAGAGAGATCAGAGTTATTGGAAGTAGTAGTTTTAGAAGTATACTTAGAGAGAATAGTGTGATAGAGTATAGATATAGAGTTCGAGTAGATAATCCTGGTAGACATGATCTTTCTCTTATACGTGTTAGATACGGAGACTCGCTAGCGCTGTTCTTAGAAGAGTTGTTCTTTGAACGATATTCTTACATAACGGCTCTGCCTAGAACAGCCTCAGTAAAGATATTTGATAAGATAAGATCATTGTACCCTGGAGTCTTATTGAGAGGAAGATCTCTGGGAGGTATGTATGATCTGTGGGGGTTCAGAGAGTATACACCTGGAGATGATATAAGAAAGATCTATTGGAAGGGTTTTGCGAGAACTGGGAGAGTGTATGTTAGAGAAGATATTGGAGAGAGTAGACCTAGAACTCTGCTCGTGATAGGGTTGACAAGAGCCTCATGGTTTGTAGGCTCGAGATATAATAGCTATGCAGAGACACTATTAAGACTGACTAGATCTATTGGAGAGTATATTTTAAACAGTTACGGTTCTCTAGATGTAGTTGTGTGTAATAATGTGATCACAAAGATTCTTAGGGGTGTAACGAGTAGTAATAGAGAGAGATTTTTATCTGTCTTCGATGAAATACCTTATAGAGGTGGTTGCACGAGTATAGGGATTCTTCTAATGAATCTATATAGAGCCAGTGATACAATCTATGATCTTGTTGTGATAACCTCTACGCCAGCAGATCTAATAACCTCAGATCCTGTTGATCTCATGAAATATCTTAGAGAGAGTGATCTCAGAGGTGTTATAGTAATTCCTAATCTAGACTATGAAAAAGACATAGGAAGAGGGATCACTAAGAGAATCTCAGAGGTCATCTCTTCAGTTGGTTTCACTCTTATTATGACTGAAGAGAGTTTCTATAGAGTGATGAGAGAATAGATCTATGGGAAAACGAGATCTTCCCTGGCTAGTATCGTATGTTATTCTCGTAATATCACTGATTCTCATGTTCAGAGAGTTTGTTATTATACTACTCGTATCCTCTATTCTACTGTTTATGGCGTTTTTATCACGTCTATTTAACACAGATCTCATATCTCTCGGATATCTCTTACTTGTGATATTTATAACAATATACTTATTAGTTGTAAAATATCCGTATTTAGAGTTTCAACATCTATATTATATCTTGATCCTATCGTTTATTATTTATCTATTAGTAGAGTTTAGTGTAACTTCTATGGCTATTAATACTAGAGATAAGATCTATGAGATTCTTATTATACTCTTACTAATAATCCCAACACCTCTTATATCTTGGCTTGCCACAGAGAGATTAATAGTATTGCTAAACTTAAGTAGAGAATTCAGTTTTAGTATAGGTCTTCTAGTATCGCTGTCAGTGTATTTAAGCATGTATATCCTGATAAAAAGTGATATTAAGTCTTTAAGCTTCTTCTACGAAATTGTGGCTAGAGACCTCTATACGCTACAGAGATCTCTGATCATACTTGAGAGAGGAATCACAATACTCTTGATACTAGTCTCGCTGGCGATTAATTATACTTCACTATTTATCTTACTAGTATTGGGAGAGATAGCCAGATACTCTGTTAGAAGAGTTTTGAAGATAGAGGATAAATATGCCACTCTAACAGATCTAATATCACCTCTACTAGCACTACTATACTTAGAAATAACGAGAGCACTGATGTAACATTAGTCTTGCGAGAATAAAAGTTAAATAACATGAAAGAATAATATCTATGGACTCCTGCGCGGGCCCGTAGTCTAGCCTGGTTAGGACGCCGCCCTTACGAGGCGGAG
>JBEULF010000038.1:0-31659 GCA_041287455.1 Sulfolobales archaeon | reverse complement strand
CATCCTATACCTAGAGAGAATACAAAGAGATCTTCAGAGATTCTTATCGAGTATCTATCTAACATAAGAGAAGAAGATCTGGTTTTAATATTGATCTCGGGAGGAGGTTCGGCTTTGTTTGAAATACCTCTGCCAGGATTAGATCTAGATGATCTAGCTGTCACAACAGATATGCTAATGAGATCAGGTGCTGACATAATAGAACTTAATATTGTAAGGAAACATTTATCTAGTGTTAAGGGAGGTAGACTTCTTAGATATATTAAGAGTAGAGAGATCTATTCGCTTATAATGAGCGATGTTATAGGCGACCCTATTAGTTTCATAGCCTCAGGACCTACTGAGGCTGACGAGACAACTTACAACGATGCTATAAACGTGCTTAGGAGAAGAGGCTTGTGGGATAGAGTGCCGGGTAGAGTACGAGAGATCTTAGTCAAAGGCTCCACGGGCTTGATTGAGGAGAGCGTGAAACCTGGAGACGAGGTTCTCAGAAGAGTGAAGAATATTATCGTGGCTAGTAACATGATGTCTCTGAGAGCCATTGAGAGAAAAGCTCGAGAGAATAATTTAAACACACTATTCTTAGGACCATATGTGAGAGGTGAAGCGAGAGAGGTGGGTAGAGTCATAGCTTCTATTTTAAGAAGTATTAGATTGCTAGGAGAACCTGTCCGGCCACCGGTTGCTATAGTGAGTGGTGGAGAGACGACAGTCACAGTGAGAGGTAGAGGTGTTGGTGGGAGGAATCAAGAGACATGTTTATCTATAATGATCGATATAAGAGATCTAGATGATATACACTTTGCGTGTGTAGGTAGCGATGGGATAGATGGTATAAGTCCTGCCGCGGGAGCTATAGTAGATAGTAGAGGCTATTGGGAGGCTTTGGAATTAGGTTTAGATCCTGTAGACTATCTCGATAGAAATGACTCGTACACTATACTGAAGAAGATTAATAGAGTCATAGAGACTGGGCCTACCGGGACTAACGTAGGCGACTTCTACGTAGGAATAGTAGCAAGAGCTACTTAACAATCTTTTTAAATGGACACATAATAGAGAAAGGACAATAAGAACACTCCCAGGAATACCTGGGATAGCTCGTGGATCTGATTCTAGCTATGATCTCCTCTTCGCTCATCTTATCCGCGACTCTGTATTGAGTAACCCTTTCATACGTCACATATACTAGATAAGTCTCCCTCAGATCAAATAGCCAATTGTAGGCTCTCGCTTGATCTATGTGATGCTCCAGAGGTATGTTATAATCGCTTCTACCAGATTTTATCTCCACACCTATTCTACTATCATCTCTCTTTATTATAGCGTCACATCTACCCTTTATCTTTATAACACTGTTATCTACTATCACTGTCTTCTCTCCTTCCACCTCTATCTCCACACTAGATCCGTAGAGCTCTCTCAAGAGACTTTGAAATCCCTTGTGGATCATGTCGCCGACTATAGTTGGTGGTGATAGTATTTCGTAAGCGTATAAATCTGGATAGATTAATTCATACTCTCTCTTCAAAGGGCATCTAACAAGATCTGTGACATAGTAGGTATTCTCCTCTCTAACATGTTTTTCTCTCTCACTCTTCCTCCACTTGTAGATCTCTAGAACTAGGTCTAATTCTCCGCTCATCTGATCGCCTGCTATCACTAAGAGATCTTAGCTAAGTCTCTGGCGAGGTTTTCTTACACTTCTTTCTCTCAATCATATAGTATGTTGGAGAGATCCACATAACCCACGCAGGAATCTTTTTAACAAACTCATAGGCCTGCTCCCAGCCGTCTAACCCTAGTCTCTTAGCCAGCTCATCTAATCCCATAGCTGTTCTAACATACTCGTTCAAGATCTTTATTATACTCTCGTCTATAACTATCTTTCTCCCCGCGATCTCTATAACAATGTCTTCACACAACATTATGCTTCTCCTAACACATCATATGTAAATACCTTATATGTTTATCCCCTCGGATAACTTTTAATTTCTTTTTAACATATCTACTCTAGAGGGCTTTAACGAGAGAAATAGTTAAAATAGTAGATCACCCGCTCGCCAGAGCTATACTAACTGTTATGAGAGATGAGAAGACAGATCAGATCACATTTAGAAAGAGTCTCGTAAGACTCGGTAGAATAATAGGGCTGGAGATAGTAAGATACCTAGACGTGGAGAAAGTCTACGTAAAGACACCTCTCGGAGTACATGCTGAGGGTGTCAGAATACCTGATATGGACAATGTGATCATAATAAACATACTGAGAGCCGCCATGCCTCTGGTAGAAGGTTTGATCAAGATATTCCCAAATGCACGACAAGGAGTTGTGAGTGCTCGAAGAGTTGAGGAGAAGGGTATGAGGAGTGATTATAGTTTTGAGATAGAGATCACTTATTACAAGATCCCGCACATCTACGAGAAAGATAATATTATAATCGCAGATCCGATGTTCGCCACGGGATCAACAATACTAGCTGTATTAGATAAAGTACTAGAGAAGGGAAACCCAAAGAGGATCTTTATCGCTACCGCCATATCAACCGAGATAGCTATTATGAGACTACGCGAATATCTAATTAAAAATAAGCTTATCGACAGATCTATGGTCTTCACCGTAGCAATAGATCCTGAGATAAATGAGAGAGGATATATAGTGCCAGGGCTGGGCGACGCAGGAGACAGGGCTTTTGGCACTCACTCATAGTTTTATAGTTTTAAGAAGTTTCTCATATTTTTATCTCTTTGATCTCTGGGAAGTCTTCTTCGAAGTATTCATTCTCTCTTCTAACACCCTTCTCTCTTATATCTCTCTCTACTCTTCTCAATTCAACTCTTCTAATCTTACCGCTTATAGTCTTTGGCAGTTCTTCAACGAATTCAATGATTCTAGGTCTCTTGTAAGGAGCTATGTTGAGTCTTATGAATCTAAATATATCTCCGGCCAGCTCTCTCGAAGGCTTATAATCAGGTTTTAACTTTATATATGCTTTAGGCACGAAGCCTCTTATAGGGTCTGG
Source organism: Sulfolobales archaeon (assembly GCA_041287455.1). Classification (GTDB taxonomy): domain Archaea; phylum Thermoproteota; class Thermoprotei_A; order Sulfolobales; family AG1; genus WYEN01. The sequence continues at coordinate 28,633 of JBEULF010000038.1, read as the reverse complement.
ACTTGGGATTACTGCTGACTCTGCTATTGCCGGGTGTTTTAATAACTCGCTCTCAAGCTCGAAGGGCGATATTCTATAATCACTAGATTTAAACACGTCGTCAGCTCTGCCTACGAAGAATATGTACCCATCCTCATCCATATAAGCCACGTCTCCAGTGTAGTATAGTCCTGATCTAAATACCTCTCTATTCTTATTCTCATCATCGTAGCCCACCATAAGACCTAGAGGTCTTGTAGGCTCGATTCTTATAGCTATATGACCATCTCTACCGCTCTCCACAGGATCACCCTCTTCATCTACTAAGACTATATTATACCCTGGAGCGGGTTTGCCCACCGAGCCTGGCTTGATCTTCATGTCGGGGAAGTTTCCTATGGCTAGCGTAGTCTCTGTCTGACCATACCCATCTCTAATGATCACTCTTGTAAACTTGTGTACTCTCTCTATAACCTCAGGATTCAGAGGCTCTCCCGCGCTGACAAAACTCTTGATCGAGTCATAGTTGTACCTGCCCATGTCTTCTAATAGAAATATTCTCCAGACAGTCGGAGGTGCGCAGAGAGTATCGATCTCGTAGTTCTCTATTATACTGAGATGCTTAGAAGCATTGAATCTTCCAGAGTAATCATACACTACACTAGTCGCCCCACCATTAAAAGCGGCGAAGAAAGTAGACCAAGCCCACTTAGCCCATCCCGGGGAGGATATATTCATATGTCTATAGCCCGGCTTAACTCCTATCCAGTACATAGTTGTTAAATGCCCAATAGGATAGCTAGCGTGAGTATGTGTAACCATCTTAGGCTTGGCAGTAGTGCCAGAGGTAAAATAGATCAAGAGTCTGTCTGTAGTCTTAGTCTCTACACCACTAAAATTCTCAGACGCTGATGAAATAAGATCTTCATATTCTAGCCAGTTCTTTGAATAGACATTAGATGAGATATAGATTCTGAGACCCAGCCTCTCTAGCCTCTCTCTAATACTATCGATTCTCTCGACGACATCTCTATCAGCAATAATAGCTCTAACCCCAGCTCTCATAACTCTATCCTCAATATCAGAAGATGTTAATAGAGTTGTCGCGGGAGATATGACAGCGCCCAGCTTCATAAGAGCGAGAAAAGCTGTGAATAGAAGAGGTTTATTACTTAACATGACCATTACAACATCATCTCTACCAATACCCAGGTCTCTGAGAGCATTTGCGAATCTATTCGACTCTGCTTTTAGTCTCTGAAAACTTATCTTTAGGCTATCTCTAGTCTCTAGCAAGGAGTCGTTAACATATATAAGCGCGGGGTTAGACTGCTTCTCAACTAGATAGTTATCAAAATAATCTCGAGCCCAATTAAAGAGTCCATGAGAAGGCCATTTGAAATTCTCTCTCGCTTCGTCATAGCTCTCTACTCTGAGAAGATATTCTCTAGAATTTAAAAATTCTTTTAATACATACTCTCTCTCGCTCATATTAAACTCCGTTATATTTTTATAATATTATGAGACTTATAAATATTTATGTAAATTAATGCGATTCAAAACTTTTCCTATCTTGTAGTATCTAAACTCTTCTTATGAGAAAGTTTTTAAACTGGTTCAAAGTAAAATATAAGGCAGATATCTGTGAGAGAGAGTTCTGATTATGAATGTCGACATATAAATAGGATATGTAGAGAGTATTGTGTTGAGAAGAGTATCTCTCGCGAGGATTATACTGTGTGTTTTGAAGAGTGTGTCAGAGATTATATGAAGAAGTGTAGTAGTGCTGAGAGGTAGTATGTTTCGTAGGAGAGATGAGATAGTTGAGAGATTCTTGAGATATGAGAGAGGTGTACTAGAGTCTATTGAGAGAGTCTATGGAGATAAACTAGATCTTGTTCTAGAATCACTTTTAAAACCTACTTCAAGACTCTATCTCAGAGTTAACACTCTCAAGACATCTGTGGAAGAGGTCCTAGATCTTATAAGAGAAGAGAGTTTTCAGGCCTATAGAGATGAGCTCATCGAAGAAGCAATATACTTTAAGGTAGAAGGTCCTAATAGCATAAAGGATCATGGGTTGAGAGTTATTGTTGATAAGAGAGCGTCAGAGTCTATATTAATGGGCGCCAACGTGTATTCTCCAGGCGTGGTATACTGCGATCCAGAGATCAAGCCAGGATCTTTAGTGACGATCTATTCAGAAAACATGATCCCTATAGCAGAGGGAGAGGCTGTGACAGACTGCAAGAGCATTAAAAGAATCGGCAGAGGTTTGTTTCTTAAGAGTGTTAAGAGTCTATATAAAGCTCCACCTATAAGAGATCTGAGAGTCTGGATAGAAGGTTTTGTATACCCTCAGTCTCTCCCCGCAATGCTAACCTCGAGACTACTCGACCCTAGAGCAGGGGATAGTATAATAGACATGTGTGCAGCTCCCGGAGGCAAGACTAGTCATATATACGAACTCTCTAGAGGCGACGCCACTATCTATGCCTTTGATCATTCTAAGAGGAGAATTGAAGAAATGATTTCTAACCTACGTAGATTAGGACATTTAAATTCGAATAAGATTATAGTGATAAACAGTGATTCTAGATATATAAGCAGAGACTATAAATACTTAGTGGCTGATAAGATACTTCTAGACCCTCCATGCACTTCTACCGGTGTGAGACCAAAGATCTATGATCTGAAGACGGAGAGAGAACTAAGAGATCTTGTAGAGTATCAGAGACAATTTCTCTCTGAAGCTTATAAGGTTCTTAGGAGAGGAGGTATTCTAGTGTATTCTACTTGTTCAATAACTTACGATGAAAATGAAGGACTTATAAACAGATTTCTCAGAGAAAGACTATTCGAACAATTAGATCCTCCGGAGTGGGTCTTTAGAATTGCTAGAGCAGGTGTTGACGAGATAGGTATTAGATTTGACCCTTATAACGATGCAATGCCAGGGTATTTCATAGCTATTCTAAGAAAAATCTGATCTTTTGATCTTTATGTTACGTTGATTCCTCCTCTACTTTATGACTCTTCAGAATCTCTTCTTCAGCAACCCAAACTCCCGCAGGACTAACACAGCTAATCATTAGACACCCTCTAGATATTTTACTCAGATCTAGAGTACAAGAACAGAATCCCTCACCTTTACTCAAGATCTTCAGAATAATCTTATCTCTCTCAACACTCAGATCTATGTCATCAGGTTTTCTTGCGAGTCTGGGGAGGTATAGTATATAGCTTTTATTAGCCTCGTAGAGTCTTACATACAGATCATATCTATTATCACTCGTGGCTATCACTCTTATAATATGCGCTCTAATAGGTCTCTCCAAGGCTTATAACCAAGTAGAATATATAGTGTAGAGACAGATTATAAACTAGGATCTAGGAGGAGACAAATTCTCTGAGATCTATGTTTTTGTAACCAGATCAAACTTCTAATCAAAAGCTCGCCACCAGATCTCTATGTTAAATCTAATAAGGCTCTTTATATAATCTCTATATTGGGCGGGGGTGCCCGAGCCAGGTCAAAGGGGTCGGGCTCAGGACCCGATGGCGTAGGCCTGCGTGGGTTCAAATCCCACCCCCCGCACTGATCTTGCTTTTTGTCAAGAGAATAAGTTTAATACTTTATAAAAGTAATAGTTGTGGGTTTGTGATTCTATGAATTGCTCTCCTGATACTTTTCCACACTATCTTTTTACACAAGATCTAAAGCCGCTTGTCTATATAGAATTAGTATTATCTCTAATCTTTATTTTGGGAGGACTTTTCTACTACTACTACAAGTATTTCAGAGACTACTCGTTGAGAGTATTTTTTATCTTTAGTTGGAACAATTTCTATAGATTCATTAGGTATGTCTTTTTGCAGAAAAAGGTTTTGGAAGAGGTTCTCCCAGGATCTTTACACTTCGGCATATTCTATGGCTTCTTAATACTGATAGTAGCTACACTTGTAAGAGCTGTTGACTATTACTATAGTGAGTATACAGGCACTCATCTAGTCTATGGATACTCTTACGCTATATTAAAGCTGATATTTGATCTCGGAGGATTGCTAGCGTTAGCAGGTCTATTAATAGCTTTGTATAGGAGGATAGCTAGATTGACAAAAGATCTTCCCAACACTCTAGAGGATCTCACCGTACTAGTAGTCTTAATAGTCATAGTCTTATCAGGTTTCATACTAGAAGGTGTAACCTATACTATTTGTAGAAGCTCTTGGCCTTTCTACTATAACCCTGTCGGGTATCTCTTCACACACATATTCTCCTCCTATGATACAGATAGACTGATCCTTGTATACAGAGCCACATGGATCTTTCATCTAACCGTAGCGTTAATCACGATCTCTGTGACGCCCTACACGAAACTATCACATATCTTATTCTCCTCTCTTAACGTATATTACTCCACAGAACTTCTAAAGCCTGAGACAACATATAAGCCCGTGGCAGATATTGATAGAAGAATCGAAGAGAGAGGTTATGTAGGTGTTAAAAAGCTAAGAGACACCACATGGTTGCAAAGACTGAACTATCTGGCATGTATAAAGTGTGCTAGATGTCATAATAATTGTCCAGCTGTGCAGAGTGGAAAGATCCTTTCGCCAATGAAGCTTATCACAGATCTTAGGAGTAGTATGGATGACAATAAATGGGATACAGATCTCGTTCCCACGATCATAGACCCCGAGGTTGTGTGGTCATGTGTGACATGCGGTGCTTGTATTCGCGCGTGTCCTGTCTTGATAAATCATGTTGAGACGATAGCTGATATTAGAAGAAGCTTAATGTCTACAGGAGAAAACACTCCGAATGAGGTTCTCAGCCTATCTTATAACATAATGAGAGTTGGAAATCCCTACGGCTATAACCCTGTTGAGAGAGAGAATTGGATCTCAGAGCTTGTCTCCAGAGGTCTTGTAGAGTTTGCTGAAGAAGATAGAGAGTATGATATACTCTACTGGATCGGGTGTAACACGAGCTATGATCCTAATTTAAGGAGAGTAGCAGAGGATCTTTTAGAGATACTAAGATCACTGAATCTAAGAGTAGCGGTATTGAGAGATGAGACGTGTTGCGGAGAGCCTGCTAGAAGAATAGGAGACGAGCTAACCTTCAGAGAGATAGCCAAAAACAACTACGAGAAGCTTAGCAAGTATAAGTTTAAGAAACTCTTACTCTCCTGTCCACACGGGTACACTGTTTTTAGAAGAGACTATAACTCTCTAGGGCTAAGGATCAGTGCAGACATAGTTCATCATACACAGCTACTATCAGAGCTCATAGAGAAAGGTTTAATAAGACCGGGTGAGCTGAGAATAAGAGCTACGTATCACGACCCATGTTATCTGGGTCGATGGAATGGAGTATACGAAGAGCCGCGAAAGATTATTAGAAGTGTGAGAGGATTAGATTTTGTTGAGATGCCTAGAAGTAGAGAGAAAAGCTTCTGTTGCGGAGGTGGGGGAGGGCATGCGTTCTTCGAGATTAAGAGAGGAGTTAGAATAAGTAGATTAAGAGTTGAAGAAGCACATAGAACAGGAGCCGGAGTTCTAGTCACATCTTGTCCTATATGCAATACTATGCTTAGAGCTGAAGCTAGCGAATATAATCTAGAGGTGGTAGATATAGCTACTCTACTAAAGAGATCTATGACTATTCGATGAATAGACTCTCTTCTGAGAGAGTCTATAGACTCTAATATTATTAATAGATTTGATCGGGCAAGAGTTTCTCTCTTTAACATACCCTCTCACACTACATATGCTGAACAAAGGACATCTAGCGCACTCTAATAGATCTGAGCTCTGGGTATGTGTCTCTAAATACCCTGCTTCTGATAATATCGAGAGCAACATTCGGATCCTTAGAACACTCTTACCAGTGATCCTAGCTAGATCCTCAAGATCAAGTATATCATGTCTATTCACGTCTCTAATTATCTTAAGAAGATCTAGAGCTTCTGTGAATAGATCTGAGCTCATAATATCCCGCTACAAGCCTAGAGATAATAGTAGTATATATGCTGTGTAGCTTATGAGAAAAGCTATAATGATCATATAGACTACCGAGAATAAAGTCCATCTGAGACTCTTAGTCTCCTCATATATGACAGATACAGTTGCTAGACAAGGAATGTATAGCATCATAAACAGCAGTATAGATATAGCTTGTGCTGGTAGTAAGCCTAGACTTCTGATAGCTTCAACAGGATCTTCCATATTCATTATTATCGCCAGACTACTTATAAGACCCTCTTTAGCAACAAAACCCTGGATCAGTGTAAAGCCTAGTATAGGAGCTGTTGAAGAGTTTATATTAAACAAACTCAGTAGTGGTTGTAGTATAGAGCCTAACATAAAGCCGATACTCTCAGAAACACTACCCTCCCCACCTATATAGCCAGATAAGCTAAAACTAGTTAAACTCCAAACCACAATACTTAACAGAAAGATCACTAGACCCGCTTTGATCAAGAATTCTCTCGTGTAGCTCCAGCTTATCCACCAAACAACTCTCGCGTAAGGTCTGTGAAGTCTTGGCAGCTCTATTATGAGCTCAGGCAAATCTTTTTCTCTCAACATAGATCTGCTGAGTATGAATCCTGACAATAACGAGACTAAAAAGCCCACTACATAGATCAATACTATGAGCAGAGCTTGTTCTAGAGGTCTTCCGGGGAAGACTGCTTGAGAGAAGGCTAGAGCAACTATTAATCTAGCTTGACAAGGTATGAATGGTGTAGAGAGAATCTGGATCAATCTCTCTCTACTCGTAAGAGCTGTTCTCGAAAGCATCACGCCCGGCACATTACATCCTAAACTCACTATCATAGGATATACAAATCTACCTGAAAATCCAAATTTTGAAAAAGTTCTATGGATACCTACTGCAAGTCTAGTTGCTATGCCACTATCTTCTAGTACAGCGAAGCTTATACTTACTAAGAGTATTAGTGGTAGGAAAGATATTACAGCACCCACCCCAGTCACGATACCATTGATCACAAGATCTTTTATTACATAGGGTAGAGGAGTCATGAGATCGCTGAGATACTCTGACAAATAACTAAACCCCGCTGATATAAGACCGTTTAAACTGTAAGCCTCTATAAGAGAAGCGATCTCTTCTAGACCTAGTGCAGAGAATATCACGTTCAGAGGAAAACCTGTGTTTATCGTAAATATCGCGAAGAATATCAGTGTGAGTATTCCTAAGAATATGAGAATACTACCGCCAGGAGCTTCTATGATTCTATCAATTAATGTCTTCTCATACAGACTCTTCTCTACATAACTCTCTAACCCTGATTCTTCTAATAATCTCTTGATAAACCCATATCTCAGACTAACAATTCTCATACCCAGATCCTCTCTAGTCTCTACTTTAGCTCTCTCTCTAATCTCAATTAGTTTATTAAGAATCTCTGCACCATAGACATCTCTAATAAATCGTTCTACATCCGGATCTTCTGTCATGAAATTTGCAGCAAGACCTCTCAAATTGATACAGTTCTTAATCTCTTTTCCAGACTTATGTTTCTCTAGTAAATTCTTGATCTCGTCAATATATTTATTGAGCTCCTCATAGTCTATATAGATATTGTGAGAGAAATCTGTTTCGCACTTACTCTCGGCCATTCTCGTAATCTCTCTTATTAATACTTCTATTCCTATTCTCTTCAGAGCAGACACTCCCACGACGGGTGTGTGAAGTTTCTTACTCAAATACTCTATGAATTTCTCAACTACGTCTCTTGGCATAAGATCTATCTTATTAATAGCTATGATTGTTCTGGGAGAAAGCTCTGCTATAACAATAGCCACATAGAGAGATCTTTCTAAAGAAGTCAGATCAGCTATAGCTACTACAGCTTTATAATCTCCTCTCAGAATATAATCTTTAGACACTCTCTCATCTAGAGAATAAGCTCTAAAACCTCCTAACCCTGGAAGATCTACTGCCACAAACATAGTGCCATCAAATCTCACTATACCTGTCTTCTTCTCAACCGTAGTACCAGGCCAGTTAGAGACTTTAGCAGATCCTCCAGTGAGAGCGTTGAACAACGAAGATTTTCCTACGTTTGGAGCGCCTACGAAACCTATTTCAAATAACTCTCTCTTCACACTTCTCCCCCCAACTTCTCAAAGGATGTCTCTCAATCTCATCATGCGTTCTCGGTAACTATATAAATTTTCAGTCCTAATAAATTTTTAGGAATTCCTAAAAATCTCTGTTTATAAGAGTGTTTCATGTTATGAGTAAGTTGAGTATTAACATCTATTCAAGGGTTTCGAGAATTATCTTCTTCGCAATACCTCTACTAATAGCTATAGATACTCCTCTCACCAAAACTATGATATGTCCTCTAGCGTTTCTAATAACTCTTATCTCAGAGCCCGGCGTCATACCCATTTCTAATATCTTCTCTCTTAATCCTCTCCCCGCTTCTATATCTATGATCCTATATCTCTTCAGAGGTGATGCTAAGTCTAGCGATGTGTAGTTTACGCCCACTTATACAACACCTCTCTACTCTCTACTAATATACTTAGGCAGCTTTTAATTTTGTTAAATGCAAAGTATAACTGGGGACTCTTGAAGAGAGAGATCAAAAGTTTAAGAGCGCCGCGACCAGTGGGTCCTTACTCTCAGGCTATTCAAGTAGGCAACTTAGTGTTTATATCAGGACAGCTTCCCATAGATCCTGATACAGGAGATCTGGTTCGAGAACCCTTCGCTAGAGCTGTAGAGATAGTTTTAAGAAATATTAGCGAGATTCTCAGAGAAGTAGGTGGTGATCTTAGTAACATTGTTAAGATAACAGTATACACAACAGATCTAGGTAGATTTAACGAGTTTAACGAGGTCTATAAAAAATTCTTCAGAGAACCATACCCGGCTAGAAGCGTGGTTGAAGTGAAGAGATTACCTAGAGATTCTCCTATAGAGATCGAGGCGATAGCCTACGTGTAGTTATTAACTCTCTTTTTTCAAGGCTCTAGAGATCTTCTCTCTAATATAACTGCTCACAGCCAGCTCTCCGATCTCGGCTGATATAGCCACAATATTTAATGCTTCGTGGAGAATCCCAGACAGCTCGTTTGAACATGTAGATTTAACAACGCTATCAATTAAATTATCCATTGTAGAAGCTCTCTTACTCAACAGTTCTAGAGATACTTTAACATCTCTAGATATATACGATTCGAGACTTTTCTCATAGTAATCTCTAACACTTCTAAAGATCTCTGCAGCCATCTTAGTACATCTCTCATCTAATTTCACTCTCTGCATGAATCTCGCTGTCCTGTCAAGAGAATCTCCTACGTGTTCGAGAGACTTTAACAAAACCACAAGATCTCCCGCCTCCGCGACTAGAGTACCTGGAGATCTCTTTATCAGTCTTATTCCCATGAAATGAAGTCTATCTAGATCATCGTCTAACGCGAACAGCTGATCTAGGTATGAGAGGTCTCCCGTGCTAAAGTATTTGTCCAACAGATCAAACATCATTAGAGAGCTGCTAGATAGAGTCTTTATAATTGCCATTAGACTCATAATATTCTCATCGACTGTGATTCTAAACTCTGATCTATCGCCGCTCTCAAATAAAACTATTCCAGGAAGTTTACTGAACACTTCGTTAAAAGCTCTCCTAATAACTATTCTATCTCCAGTTGCAACGATTCTATCAAGACCTTCGAGATATGAGGCAATTAACACTCTCGAGAACGTCTCTGAATTTGTAAACTCTCTAGTGTCTAATGGGATCTCGCTTATACTAGTCTCTCTCTCTTCTACTGGAGATATAATTATATTTCTACCCATTACACTAATTCTAACTAGAGAACCCAGATCTACTCCTATAACGTTTAGCCACTCTCTAGGAAGTGTTAAACCTACACTCTTTTCTCCAATTCTAATAATTCTTCTCATTAAAACACTACTCTCACTCACCAAAGTCACCTCAATTAATACTAAGTAGTCACAGGTTAAAATATGCGTGGAACATTTTATATGATAATATCCTCTCCAGTCATTATATATCTTGTAAACCAATAATAGGCTGTCTCATCATCGGGAGCTTGTCTCGGCGGATGTTTAAATAGAAAAGCACTCGGCCCTGCAATAACCCCTCCATGACCTCTGTCGAGAGCTAGTTTAGCTATTCTGATAGCATCTACTAAAACTGCTGAAGCCATTGACTTGTCGTCGACTGTTAACTTGGCCTCTAGATAAACTGGGAGATCTCCAAAAGATCTTCCTTTGATATATATATATGCTATCTTGGTGTTGCCTAGAAAATCTATGTAGTCGCTTGGGCCGATTCTGATTCTCTTCTTCTCCTCAAGATCCTTGCCATAAGAGACTATTGATGTCACAGACTCTGTCTTGCTAATTCTCTTAGAGTAGAGTCTCTCTTCAACCATCATATTGAGAAAATCAGTGTTACCCCCTATATTCACTTGATAACTCTCTTCAATTACAACACCTCTCATGTGAAAGAGTCTGAAGAGAGTTCTATGAAGTATAGTTGCGCCCACCTGACCTTTAATATCGTCTCCTAAGAGAGGTAGTGAAGCCTCTCTGTATAGCCTATGCCACTTACCCTCAGGGTCGCTGGCTATGAATACTGGTATCGCGTTTATAAAAGCCACACCGGCTTTCAGACAAGCTTCTGCATAGAATCTTGTGGCATTCTCAGCTCCTACAGGAATTAGATTTATAACCACCTCAGCATCGCTGTCTCTCAAGACTCTTATCACATGATCCATGTCGATAGATTTTTTGTGCGGTCTAAAAATACTCTCCATATGAGGTGCCACACCATCTAACACAGGGCCCGGGGATACTACTACGTCTAGCTTCTCTAAGTCAACTATCTTTGGGAATATATTGGGATACTCAAAGATAGCTTCCGAAAGATCCTTACCTATCTTATTCTCAGAGACGTCGAAGGCTGCGACAAAGTCTATATCTTCGATTCTATATCTACCTATGTACTCTGACATAAGCCCGGTGATCTTCTTCTCTCTCTTGGCCTTGTAAACAAATTGAACGAGAGCAGAGGCTATATTGCCAACACCTATCAAGGCTGTCTTAATTCTCATTTCTCATCACACCTAGAATATAAATCTCTCCTCGAATAATTTAAATGCTTCTTCAAATCTCAAGATCTTGGGAGGAGCTTTGAATCCGTAGACTGATATAATATTAGCGTCTTCCTCTAGCAGTCTCAAATCTTCTCTGTGCTCTCTGATAGAATATGCTACAGCTCTAATAACGTCTAATAAAGTGTTCACAGCATTTACACCATCGTAACTCCAGTACCTAGCTTCTAGTTTAAAGATCTTGTTTAGCGGTGCCATGATCTCTATGAATATATGACTTATCCTCTGATCCTCGAGAAACGGGACATAATCCGTAGTTCCAGCAACAACTCTCTCACTACCCTCTATCTTTATACTGTCACTCTTAATACTCCTCTTCTTAAGTCTGATACTCTCATCTGTTGTGACTAGAGTCTCTAGAGTTCCAGCTACGTCCAGCTGATAGCTTCTCAAAACTTTAAATCCTCTCTCGCTGAAGAAACGTATGAGATACTTGTGAAGTATGGTGCCGCCAGCTTGACTCAAGAGATCATCTCCAACTATTATTCTCCTCTCTGACAGAAATCTCTCTTGAAGACCTCTGTCTCTGGCTAGTTCTTCTGGAGTCATGTTTATAACCGCCGCACCCTTCTCTAGCAGTATCTCTGCATATCTTCTGCTGGTAGCAGTCTCACCACTATTAATAGCTATAACACCTACGTCAAACTCTAGATCTTTGATTTCTCTCCGAAACTCATCCTCAGAACATGTACACAGACTACCTATAGCTTCTCTGAGTATCTTTATCTCGTCAAGTAGTATTCCGCGGAAAATAGAGATCTTGCTACTCTCACTATTAATCTTCTTACAATCTATATCGACTATACCTACAAACTCTACATCGTCTACATAGAATCTTCCTACTCTCTCATGCCACACCCACTCTCTAACACTCTCACTTGAGCGCACCTGATCCAAGAATCTGAGCGTGTTCTGAATTGAATTGCCATACCCTATAGATAGAACTCTGATCCTATCTCTCAAAGCAACACCCTCTAATGCTTTTCAGTAAAAGCATATAATATTATGTCTTGTAACATCCAATAACTCGGATGTGTATGAGTAGAGAGAGTAGTGAAGATAAGTATGATAAGATCGTAGACCTAGCTGTTAGGAGAGGTTTTTTCTGGCTCTCTTACGAGATATATGGAGGCTCAGCCGGGTTCTACGATCTAGGGCCTCTAGGGCTTGGTCTTAAGAGAAGAATAATAGAGTTGTGGAGAAGAATCTTCGTACAGAGACATCAAGACTTTGTTGTTGAGATAGAGACGCCGATCATAACTCCTCATAGAGTGTTGGAAGCGTCAGGACATGTAGAACATTTCACAGATCCTATAGTAGAGTGTCTGAAATGTGGGAGAAAGTATAGAGCAGATCATCTTATAAAGGATCTATTGAATCTAAACGTGGAAGGAGCTTCTATAGAAGAGCTAACGAGAATCATAAGAGAAAAGAATCTTAGATGCCCATCATGTGGTGGAGAGTTGAGTGAAGTTAGAAAATTTAATCTACTCTTTAGAACCACTATAGGGCCGTACTCAGATAGTATAGGTTTTATAAGACCCGAGGCGGCTCAGGGAATGTTTACAGCATTTAAAAGAGTTTTTGAGGCTATGAGAAACAGATTCCCAATAGGAATAGCTCAGATAGGTAGAGTTGGTAGAAATGAGATCTCTCCTAGACAAGGTATGATAAGATTGAGAGAGTTTACTATTATGGAGATAGAGTTCTTCTTTGATCCTAGAGAGCCTGAGTGTCCTCTGCTAGATAGAGTAGCTGATAAGAAGCTTAGAATCCTAAGAGCCGAAGATAAGATGAGAGGCGAGGACAAGCCCGAGTACTATAGTATTAGAGAGATCGTAGAAATGAGAATAGTAAAACAACCGTGGCAAGCGTACTGGATGAGCGTCTCTCAAGATTTCATAAGAGAACTCGGTGTAGAAGAGAACGATACTTATTTTGAAGAAAAACTGCCTCACGAGAGAGCTCATTACGCAGAGCAAGTTTTCGATCAGATGGTTAGAGTTTCTAGATGGGGCTGGATCGAGGTTTCGGGACATGCTTATAGAACAGACTACGACTTATCTAGACATCAGAGGTATAGTGGCGTGGATCTGACTGTGTTTAAGAGATATAAAGAGCCTGTGATAGTTAAGAAGAAGAGAGTGAGTATTGATAAGAATAGCGTGCTGAAGATATATGGTCAAGAAGCGAGAAACATCTTCAAAGAATTAAGCAGTATAGATCTGGATAAAGCTTTTGAGAGAATCGTTGAGGAAGGAGATTACTATGTCATAGATGGAAAGAGATATCGAAAAGAGATTTTTAGAATAGAAGAAGTCGAGGAGAAAATACACGGCGAGAGATTAATACCTCACGTAGTAGAACCTTCTTTCGGCGCAGAGAGACTGCTATATATAGTGCTAGATCACGCTTACACCGAGGAAGGCGATAGAGTTGTTCTCAAGATCCCCAAGAGATTAGCCCCGGCACAAGTTGCAGTGTATCCTCTGATAGAGGATGAGAGACTAATTAAGATAGCTCTAGAGATAAAGAATAGATTAATAGACTCAGGCTTCTATGTCCTATACGATGAGAGTGGGAGTATAGGTAGAAGATATGCTAGAGCCGATGAGATAGGCGTGCCATACTGTGTGACAGTTGATTTTGAAACCTTACAAGATAACACTGTGACAGTGAGAGATAGAGATACGAGAAGACAGATGAGATTAGAAGTCAAAGAACTAGAGCATTTCTTAAAAAGAGAGTTAGACCTAGTATAAAAATAAACCGTTTAAACTAAGACTTTTCAGGCTCTTCAACTATCATTATCACGTTCTCTGGCGGGATCCCCAGCTCGTTTATAAGTATCTGTCTCACCTTAGCTCTGTGATCTCCCTGAAGCTCTATCCTCCCCTCTTTAGCCGTGCCCCCCGTGGCGAGTTTCGATTTTAACATAGAAGCTATCTTCCTTAGATCATCATAGTCGCTTAGACCTTCTATCACTGTGACCTCTTTATTATATCTTCTTCGCTCGAGTCTTATCTTAACAACTTGTTGTTCTGCTATGAGTTGTTTGCATATCTCTGGGGGGAGACCTCCGCAAAGACTCTCTAACTCTTCACTCATATCTGGTTAAATACACCATTGGTAATATGTTTTTGAGCATATAAAAATTTTACCTAGATCATGCCTGGTATATTTATTTACCTTAAATAATGTAATATAATGTAGAGACCTGATTTGGTGTTATAATGGTTGAACAAAGATTCTATTACAAAGTGTCGCTACCTATAGATGAGGTGAAGAGATTTCTCAGCGATCCTATAAACCTATCTGTAGACATAGATAAGAGCAGAATTATAGGTTTCACGCGTAGTACGGATAAGAACTTGTGGTTTATCAATTTAAAAATTATTCTCTTCACAACTACAAAGATCCCTGTGAGAGTAGATGTGGAGGGAGACTCTGTAACCTACAGATCTTTAGACGGGGATCTACTATTTAAATACGATCTCTATAAACTAGACGATCAAAACACTCTAGTAGAGTTCTATGTAAAGATTCTGGGCAGAATAGCATCAATACTGTCTTCAGAGATCTCATTGTTAAATACGAGAATGATAAAGAGTTTTAGTACAGCGTACAGAGATCTAGTTATAATAGAGTTAAACGAGGATAGTTTCAGAGAGAGCTTGAGCTTGCTCTCAAGGTCTTTGGGCAGAGAGATTAAACCTCAAGAAGTTTATGCGAGAGCTGAGAGAGTTGTAGAGAGAGTCTCTGAGATCGAGAGAAAGATCTCTGCTCCAGAGATAGTTACCACCATTCCTATCATGGGAGGTGAGACTGAGAGTAGAATTTTACAGACTGTGTCAAAGTCTATCTCTATATCATGTAGAGATTGTATGTTATACGATGAGAATAGTGGCTATTGTATTGTGCTTATGAAGAAGATAGACGATCCTTCGAGACCTTTGTGTAATGGAGAGAAGTTTATAAAGAGAGCCTAGAGGATCTGTTGAGTAATCAGAGAAATATTCCAGAACCAAGAGGTTCTAACACTCTCTATTTCTTCTCTTTAGTGAAGAAATTTTTAAGAACGCTAATCATCTTATCTATCTCCTCCACTGTGTTATATATATAGTAGCTTGCTCTAACACTTCCTTCATTCCAACCATAGTGGTAGTGTAGAGGATGAGCACAGTGCTTCCCAGTTCTAACAGCGATTCCATGCAGATCTAGGTAGGCACCAATAACATTGGGGTTTGAAATGCTTGATCTGAATGTGAATGTACCTGTTCTTTTCTTAACATCTCTAGTACCCATAATCTCGATCCATTTCAAAAGACCCTCCTCCTCTACTCTCTCTAGAGTGTATGACAAGAGATACTCTTCATAAGACCTTATGTTGTCTAATCCGATTCTACTCAGATACTCGACAGCCTCACCCAAGCCTATAAAACCCTCTATATTAGGTGTTCCCGGGTGAAACTTCCATGGCGACCTGGCCCATATAACTTCTTCTAGCGTCACATCTTGAATCGTGTCTCCACCAGCTAGCACGGGTTCTAATTCTTCTGCAAACTCTCTTCTCATATACAACCCCCCAGTGCCCGCGGGCCCTAGCATCTTGTGCCCGCTGAAAGCGGCGAAATCAGGGCCTAGCTTCTTAATATCTATCTTCATATGGGGTATGCTCTGGGCTATGTCTAGCACTACTATAGCACCTTCTCTCTTAGCCGCTCTAATTATCTCCTCAGCCTCATTTATGCCTCCTGTCACATTAGATACGTGGGTAAATGCTACTACTCTAGTATTCTTACTAATAACCTCTTCTAGCGATTCTCTTGTGAGCAAACCTTCTTCATTAGGGTACATATATTTGATCTTGAATTTCTTGAGTTTGGCTAGATTTCTCCAAGGAAGCATATTACTATGATGCTCTTGAACACTTAGTATAACCTCATCGTTTTCACCTAAATAGTTAAGAGCTATTAATAGTGCTGCCAGGTTTAATCCTTGCGAAGCATTGTAGACAGGGATCATCTCTTCGACAGACGCGTTAATTAACCCCGCTATCTTGGCGAGAGATTCTTCGAATAACTCTGTAGCCTCAATACTCAGAGTATGAACACCCCTGTGAATATTAGCGTAATACTTCTCGTAAACCTCTCTTACTCTGTTAATAACCTGAATAGGTTTAAGCGTGGTAGCATTATTATCAAAATATATCAGAGGATGACCATTTATAACTCTGTTGAGAATAGGAAAATCTCGTCTGACCTCGTACGGGTTTAACAACACTCTACCCCTTGATAAAACATGTGTAGATTAATTAATAGTTTGCACCTCAAGATCTTTTTACACAGTTTAAAAACAGATCTTCTGGTTTAAAAAACACTAAGGTTTATTAGGTTGAAATTAGAAGCATTACTCGGGATTGTTTGTGAGATATGAGATAAGATTCCACGGCAGAGGAGGTCAAGGAGTTGTCACGGCCGCCGAAATACTGGCTTACGCGACAATTCTAAGAGGCTACTACTCTCAAGCTTTCCCTGAGTTTGGCGCTGAGAGAAGAGGAGCTCCTGTCAAAGCTTATTTTAGATTTGACGACACAGAACCTATATATGAGAGAAATCCTATAGAGAGACCTGATCAAATAGTGGTCTTAGATGAAGGATTGATCGTTAGATTAACACCGCCACCATATCAAGATGTGAAAGAGAACGGCTGGGTTTTAATAAATTCCTCTCTAGAGCCTGAAAGAGTTAGAGAACTGCTGAATAGAAGAGATCTTAATTTAGCCGTAATTGACGCGACGAGCATAGCTATGAGCTTGTTTAAAAGACCTATAGTGAACACTTTGATCATAGGTTCTCTTCTTAGAATATTCAATAAGATATCTCTTGAAGATGTTGAGAAAGCTATTCAAATGAGATTCCCAGAACATCTAGCCAAAGTAAATATTGAGGCTGTTAGAAAAGGATTTGACAACGTGGTGATCTTGAGATGAAGCCTGGTGTCAAAGATCTCACACCTGGAGTTGTCATAGTCAACCCCCCCACATCGCTAGAAAATAAGACTGGCTCGTGGAGAGTACTAAGACCTGTAATAGATCAAGATAAATGTATTAGATGTAGAATATGCTGGGTCTACTGTCCCGATGGAGCGATATTAGAGATAGACCAACCCTACGAGACTGGTGGCAGGAAGTATAGTCTTACATATGTAGTGAATTATGATTATTGCAAAGGGTGTGGTATATGTGCTGCAGAGTGTCCTGTAAAAGCTATTAAGATGGTGCCTGAGGTGGGTAAAGTATGAGTAGAAAGATCGAGCCTTTGAGCGGGAATTATAGCGTTGCTTATGCCGCTAGAGATGTTGATGTAGATGTTATATCAGCCTACCCAATAACACCACAGACAACAATAGTAGAGAAGCTGGCAGACTTTATAGCTAGTGGGGAGCTGGACGCAGAGTATCTTCATGTAGAGTCAGAACACAGCGCTCTCAGCGCTGCTATAGGTGCGGCGGCTGCTGGAGCTAGAGTCTTTACAGCTACTTCTAGCCAAGGGCTTGTTCTCATGTATGAACTTCTCTTTGTAGCCTCAGGGCTTAGAATGCCTATCGTGATGGCTCTCGTGGCTAGAGCTCTCTCAGCACCAATTAATATTTGGAATGATCACTCAGATCTCATGGCTTCAAATGATACTGGGTGGATTCAGATCGTGACTACTAACAATCAGGAAGCCTATGATCTGACTATACTAGCTTATAGACTTAGCGAGAGACCCGATATAAGTCTTCCTGTAATGGTTGTCTTAGACGGGTATATACAGAGTCACACTGTAGAGCCTGTTCAATTAGAAGATAGAGAGAGAGTGAGATCTTTTGTTCCCAAGACTAAGAGAGCTATCACGCTAGATCCTGAGAAGCCTGTTACGATGGGAGCATTGGCAGACCCTGAGTGGTATTATGAGTTCAAAGTTCAACAAGTAGAAGCTCTAGAGAGAGTGCATAACGCCTTTAGAGAGGTTAGCGGAGAGTTTAGAAACTATTTTGGGAGATACTACGAGCCTTATCAAGTTTATTACGAGAGCGATTCAGACACGATGCTAGTCGTGACAGGAGCACATACAGGCACCTTCTTAAAGGCTGTTAAAGCGGCTAGAGAAGAGGGTGTTAAAGTAGGGCTTGTAGTTCTGAGACTCTTAAGACCTTTCCCACACGACTTACATAAGATTCTATCTCAACATGACTTTATCGGCGTAGCTGATAAGTCTATATACTTCGGCTCTCCTAGCAGTAGTTATCTGGCTAATGACATTATGACATTGCTACATTTAGAAGGGTCTAATAGTAGAGTTGTCTCGTACATATATGGTATAGGTGGCAGAGTTGTTAGGCTAGAAGACGCTTTATATGTGGTAAAGAGCTTGTGGAGAATTAGCAAGAGATTAGAAGAGTATCCTAGAAAGCCTATTTTCGTGGGGGTGAGATATTAATGCCTATAAGAATCTGGGACATACCTAGACAAGAGTATTTCTACAGCGGACATAGACTGTGTCCTGGCTGTGGAGCTGGTATAATAATGAGGCACTTAGCAAAAGCTCTAGGTGGCAGAGGGATCATAGCACACGCTACGGGATGTGTCGAGGTCTCAACAACATACTATCCAGAGACTTCATGGGGTGTTCCATGGATCCATGTAGCTTTTGAAAACGCTGCAGCAGTTGCAAGCGGTATTGACGCTGCCTATAGAGCTCTCAGGAGAAAAGGGATCGTAGATCCCAATAAAGAGATTAGAGTTGTCGCGGTAGCCGGTGATGGAGGTACTTTTGACATAGGCTTTCAGGCTCTCTCTGGCATGCTTGAGAGAGGTCACGACGTGCTCTATCTAGTATATGATAATGAAGCCTATATGAACACGGGGATACAGAGAAGCGGTTCAACACCTTTTGGAGCTTGGACAACTACTACTCCATATGGGAGTAAGTGGCCTTATGGCGAGTGGAGACCTAAGACTAGAAAAGATCTCTTGTTCATAGCGATGGCTCACAACATACCTTACTACGCTACAGTCAACCCAGCTTATATAACGGATCTATATGAGAAGATAGTTAAAGCACTATCTATCAAAGGCCCTAAGCTGATACACGCCTACTCACCCTGCCCTCCTGGCTGGAGGATTAATGATGATGATACTATAAGAGTCTCAAGACTAGCGATACAGACAGGAGTGTGGGTTAATCTAGAGTATGAGAATGGCGTGGTGAGAGTGACCACGCCTGTGCCGCGTAGAAAGCCTGTAGAAGAGTATCTAAAGATCCAGGGTAGATTCAGACACTTAACTAGAGAAGCGATAGAGTTGATACAAAAACAAGTAGATGAGTATGTTGAGAGAATAAATAAGCTGGTGGGTAGAGAAGTTATAGGACCTGTAGAGAGATCATAGATTCTTTAGATCTATGGGTATTATCATGCTATCTTCTTCATCCATTCTAAAGATCTTTAGAAAAGCACCCCAGATCAGTATGTTTCTAAATGCTCTCTCATACTCGCCGGGATAGTTTTCTCCTATAATCTCATCGTACTCTTCAACAGTTATAAAACCTTTCTTCTTAAGTCTCTTGACAATCTCTCTCAGAGGCTCTAGTCTCAGAGACTTCTCTCTCAGAAGCTTTCTCACTACTTTATTATTCTCTCTAACAATCTTCTTGCCAAACTCTGTTAGAGTGACAATACCACCACTATGAGTCACTATACCCAGAACCTCTGCTAGATCTATTGCGTGAGGGAGTATTCTTATGTTCTCCCCGATAGCATCACCTATATACATAGGATCTATGCTTCCTCCAAGACTGTAGAGAACCTCAGCTAAGCCTAAGACGTGATCGGGAGTGACGTCGGGAGGTATTAGGATTCTCGTCTTATCCTCTCTACTCTCACACGACACTCTCTGTGGGTACCCTGAGATTATAATTTAGAACGCTAGAATATAAATCTTAAAGCTATAAACTATTACTAAAAACGACTGATTGTAAAGGTGAATACTATGCTAGATCTATTGATATCTCTATTGCTTAGCATGACTAGAATGTTTGTCGCTTATCTCTTCTCTCTAATATTCTCGTTTCTAATAGGCGTTAGTATAGCTAGGAATAGAGTTCTCGAAGCACTACTACTACCTGTGTTAGACGTTCTTCAATCTATACCTATTCTAGGATTCTTTCCCCTAGCACTAGTTCTTCTCATAAACACGTTGCCAGGGTTTCTAGGAGTTGAATTAGCTATAGTGTTCTTAATATCAACCAGCATGATCTGGAATATGATCTTTGGCGTGTATGCTTCTATCAAAAGCCTAGACCCTGGTATAAATGATCTCATTAGAACATATAGATTCTCTTTCGCAACAAGATTTTTCAGAGTATACGTGCCATCATCTACAAGATCTGTGGCTGCTAATAGTATTATATCATGGGCTGGAGGGTGGTTTTTCATAACTTCTTCAGAGATCATAACGCTGGGGAGTAGTGAGTATAGAGTTAAGGGTATTGGAACATATATCATGACCGCGTATGAGACAGGAGATCTATTTAAAATGTATATTGGGATAACAGCTCTCATATTTGTAATTATAGGAACATATGTACTCCTGTGGAATCCTCTCTTCGAAGAATCAGGTTTTCTAAAATTGATCTCTATAGACTTTGTGTATAGATATTTGAAGAAAGCAATCTCTCGTATATATGATGCTATAGCTAGTGTACTCGAAGTAATTAATATAAAGGTTGATATGAGACTAAGCAATGTCACAAGTAGATTCTATAGACGCGCAAGCTATTATCTGAGTAAGAGAGTCACTCTGATTCTTATCATGTCAATCGCGCTTGTCTCAATATTCTATCTGATCTCACGAGACCTATCTTCACGATTATCAAGTGTAGCACGAGTACAGACACTATCTCTAGATAATCTCGTATCTCTAAATATCAATACTCTTATTAGCTTGAGTAGAGTTGTCGCTGTCTTAATACTAGATCTGTTAATATCTCTGTATCTAGCTTATATAGCATTTAACTCTATGAGATATGGGAGAGAATATCTTAAATATATTCTACTAGCAGGAGAAGTACTAGGTTCTATACCCGCGATACTCTGGTGGCCTATTCTCTCTTCTCTAGCTCTATCAGGAGTAATTGGTTGTTACATAGTTGCTCTAATAGTCTTTCTACAAGGATCTCTGTGGTACACGTTTTATAACATACTCTTATACGGCGTCTCTAGTGTGAAACGTGAGCTGATAGATCTCGCTGATATATACAGAATCAAGGGAGTTTATTTTCTGAGAAACATATTCATACCCTCACTACTCCCATCAATAGCTACAGGAGCTCTAAGCGCGTGGGGTGGTGCGTGGAACTCTACGATTGTAGCAGAATATTTCTCAACAGATCATGTGAAAATAGATCTTAGAGGTATAGGAGCAATGATAACTAGATACGCGCTAGAGAATAATATAAGAGATCTGACCGTAGCAGTCATATATCTCTCTCTCGTAATAATCTTGATCAATAGAGTTGTGTGGCGCGAGATATTTAAAAGAGTTTCAAGAAGGTTTTCCGTGGAGTAGTAATGAAGCCAGTTTTAATGAGCTTGAAAAATATTAGTAAGGCTTATCGCGAGAAGAATAGAGAGATCAAAGTATTGGACAATATAACACTAGATATACTAGAAGATTTCACGAGTATCATAGGACCCTCAGGAGCTGGCAAGAGCACGTTGCTAAAGATCGTGGCTGGTGTTGAAAAATTTGATTCTGGAGAGATAATTTATCACACGAGAGATATTAAGATAGGATTCGTATTTCAATTCCCAACATTACTACCGTGGATGACTGTCTTAGATAACATAGCACTGCCATTAAGAGCTAATGGTGTTGAGCGAGAGAAAGCTTATGAGATAGCTAGAAAATATCTTGGCCTGGTAGGATTGTTAGAATTCGAAGACTTCTACCCTCACGAGCTGAGTGGTGGTATGAGACAGAGAGTTAATATTGCCAGAGCTCTAGCTATAGAGCCAACGATACTCTTGCTAGACGAACCATTCTCACATCTAGACCCTTTAACAGCTGAGAATCTGAGATCTGAGATTATGGATATATGGTTGACAGGTGCTACATCAGTCAGATCTATTATTCTGGTAACGCATAATGTAGATGAAGCTATTCTACTAAGCGATCGTATCGTTATACTAACACCTAGACCAGCTCGAGTCTCAAAGATCGTTGAAGTGAATCTGCCTAGACCTCGAGATAGGAGATCTAGCGAGTTCCAGAAACTAGAAGATCTGATCTACGAGTATATATAGCTTATCTATTAAACCTATTGTTAATCTCCTCATTCAATAACCTCATTATATCCTCCAAATGCACTCTTCTCAGATGTAGATATAATCCTCTCTTCGTAAAAGATCCTCTTCCACAAAGCCTACAATACGCGAGTCCCCCAGATCTCATTACTATGATCTCAGAGACACTCTCAATAATACTATCTATCTCGTCTCTAATAGTGTCAGGGATCACTATAGAATCTTTTCTCAGATCCGTCTTAAAACCAACGGTTCTCTTAATAACTATTATCGCGAGAACTCTCAACAACTCCTCTCCTACAGAGATTCTTGATTTCATAACTCTCAGAATATAGGCTGAGTTTAGTAAATTTAAATTAAATTAGTATACTTACTCATTATAGGGGTTTCTCTGAGCGATTTAGAGGGAATAGTTAGAGTAATGATTGAGAGAGGTTTGAGCTATAGAGAGATTTTAAATAAGTTGTGCGAAGAGATCTTGTTTTACAAGAAGATACCCAGATCTGAGTGTGAGAGAGTTGCAGAGATAGTATACGAAGAGGTTATTAATAGTCTGAACTCCTGTAAGACATCGCATGAAGAGTTCTTCTGCCCTCGAGAATCAGGCGTGTCTGCAGGTTTAATGGGTGTTGGTTCTAGAGGTTTTGGCGACTTCTTCTTTCATAGAAAACTCATAGAATTTAACTCGGTAGAAACCGAGGGAACCTCAAGAGAGCTAGATGATGCGGGTTGGTTTAAGAGTGGAGATAGATGGATCATAACAGCGGTTGACGGTATACATAGCAGACTAGCTTACTTCCCTCTACTAGCAGGTTTTCACGCTGCCAGAGCTGCCGCTAGAGATGTGATGGTTAAGGGAGGTGTTGTGAGAGGTTTTCTAATAGACCTCAGAATAGCTGATGACGGTGATATAGCGTATCTACTAGAATTAGAGGCAGGAGTATCTGCGGTATCAAAGTTCTTAAAAGCACCAATTCTCGGAGGATCTACTCTGAGAATCGGTGGAGACATGGTTATTGGGAGAAGAGTTGTTGGGACAGTATTTGCTGTGGGAGAGAGTAGTAGAAAACCTAAGTCTAGGAGAGATATCAAGCCTAATCAAGTACTCTTAATGAGTGAGGGGAGTGGCGGAGGAACTATTACTACTACAGCTATATTCTCTGGAAGACCAGACATAGCTCTGAAAACACTTAATTTAAAAACACTTAATCTACTTCGCGAAGTGATCAATAGCGAGAGTATAGATCGCATAGACTCGATGTTTGATGTCACAAACGGTGGTTTAAGAGGTGATTTGAGTGAGATCTCTAGAAGTGCTAATGTAGGTTTTATCATAGATAGAGATATAGTGTTAGAGCTAATAGATCCTGAAGTGAGGTCTCTGTTAGAAGAGCTTAACATAGATCCTCTGGGAGTCTCTCTAGACAGCGTAGTGTTTGTCGTTAGTAAAGATCATGTTGAAGACCTGATCAAGCTGGGGAAGAGAGTAGGAGTGAGAATAGATGTCATAGGCGAGGTGTCTTCTGAGAGAGATATTCTAATGAGATCGAGAGGTAAATTAGAGAGATTAGAGCTTAAGTACAGAGAATCAGCCTATACTAAGATAAAGAAGTTTATAGGAGAAGAGAAGCCGCCGAATATAGATAGCGTCATAGAGAGTGTTGAGAGAGTGAGTAAAAACATAATAAGCGTGAGAGAAAGATTATACGAGTATGTTCTTAAGAATACTTTCTCTTCATATAGAGAATAACAACTTTAAATCTATAGATTCTTCTTCTGTGAGTTTCGAATAGAGCAGGAATCTCCATATCAGTGACGCTTTCAACGCGCGCTTCAAAAGATCTTTCTAAAGCTCTGCTACGTATCAATTCAATAGATCTCTTATTATACTTGTGAATACTATAGATCGCGTTGTCAGAAATCTCCCAAGCTCTCTCGAGAAACAACATATCGTACCCTCTCCTATAGACTCCGAAGGGAGGGTTCATTATGACCGTGTCAACTCTCAACTTAATCTCTCTGGCCAGATCCCAGCATATGATATCTATAGAATCGCTCAAATCATATTTTTTAAAGATCTCGTTGGCCGTCTCGAGATCTCTACATGATATGTCTATACAAAAAACTCTCTCTGCACCAGCCAGACTGGCTGCTAGAGCTATTCTCCCAGTGCCACAACCTAGATCTGCTACGCTTCCAGAGAGCTCTTTTCTTAGAAGAGCTTTTAATATTATCTCAGAGACGATTCTAGAGGGGGTGATATACTGTTCGAATCTCTTGTCAGGTCTCTTGAAACCCGGTATTTCTTCTAAGATTCTTTCTAATCTCTTCTTATCTATGATAGTATCTATACTACTCATAATCTTATTCTAATCTTTCTTCTAACAAGATCTTTAGTCTCTCAACATATTCTCTAGCTTCATTGAGTATTTCTACTAACACATCCACAGGATCTCTCTCACCGTCTGTGACTATAGCGATTCTAGGATTAGATATAAGAGGGTGATCTATAGTGTACGCTGCGTACACCACGTGAGGTTTTCTTAATGCTAATTTAGATATTAAATTAGGCAGTGTGTGCTGATCTCCTCCTTCTAGATAGAATATAAGCTCTCTACTATCTCTCTTCTCAACACGGATCTTTGGAAAGAGCGTGTATTCTAAGCTCATAATCACGCCTTCTAATATAAATCTTCTCATGATTTATATAGTTTCTTCTCTCTACACAACTCTAGCAGTCTTTGTAATACTTTATCAAAGTCTAAGTCTACTATTCCATGTCTCTCTAGATACTCTCTCGAGATCTCACTTATATTATTCTTTCTAAACAGATCATCTAATTCTTCTAGCATCTCTCTACTGAGAGCCATATCTCCTCCCAGCGTATAGTATCTTATCTCTCTAAAGATCCTTCTCTCAGAGAATCTCTTCAAAGCTCTAAATAAGTTTTCTTCTCTCAGAATCTCTAGAAACTCTATACCTGTCAAGCCTCTGAAAACTACGAATACGAACAATTCTTCTGAGACTCTCCTATCCGCGTATACATATAGAATCCTACTCTCTCTCTTCAAGACAGTGATACTCCTAAACTCAATTCTACAAAACTATTAATATTGTTTTAAGAAATATATTCTGGGACCCTTAATGCCTCAAAAAGCTCTTGTTTTGATAAATATAGAGATTGGAAGTGAAGAAGAGGTTCTAGCTAGACTGAGAGAGATTCCTAATGTTAAGGAGACATATCTAGTCTACGGAGTATACGACATAGTCGCAGTTATAGAAGCTCAGACTCAAGATGAGCTTAGAGAGATAGTTGTTAAATATGTGAGAAGAATCCCAAAGATCAGATCTACTACTACTATGATGGTTATAGAAGAGTTTAAAAAGTGAATTCTGAACAGAATATTTCTTTTTAAGAATCTTTCATACTCTCTCCAGAGATAAATTTATGAAGTTTCAAAACAGACCCAGAGATCTCGTCCCAATCAATACTGAGAGGTATCATTATCTGTTCTAATGTTGTTCTCAGTATCTCGATGTATTTATCAAGATCTATCTCAAAGATCTTGGATAATTGTATAGGTTTGACACCTTCTCTACCTCGAACTTTCACATATGTTATATTATCTCCAGCAGATACTCTGATACCTTCTCTCATCAGCATAAGTGCTGCTTTAACATGTTGTGGCGTGGTTTTGACATACTCTCTAGGATCTTTGCTCAACATCATTGTAAACGAGAGATCTTCTAAAGTATACTCGTAGTTTCTCAACTTATCATATATATCGTGGACAAGATCCTTGATCCATTCTCTTATCTTTACAATCTCCTCAGGCTTTTCTACAGAACTAATCTTCTCAAGTATATCTTTAAAAGCTTCTCTAGCAAATTTAGGCGTGTTCTTCTTCTTACCAACCAAACCTTTGATCTCTATTGAGCCTTGTGTTGTGACACCGAAATAATTCTTCTTAAGAGCGAATGCGACGAATTTGAATTCTTTATCTATCTCAAGTTCTAATCCAAATTTTTTGAAAACCCATTCTCTCAATTGATTTAACTTGTCTGGCTCCGGATCCCATAGAAATAGCGAGTCAGTATCTCCATATAGAACCATTAGACCCAGCTCTCTGGCTTTCTCCATAGTCTTAGTTATGATCATTCTCCCCAGAGCAGTGACACTCTCAGCAACAGGCACAGCGTATAGTGGGAAGTTCTCGTGACCAAACACACCGTAGGACGCGTTCACGTATACTTTTAAAGCTCTTTGAACAACATCATACCAACTCCTCGTAGAGGGGTCTATATCTCTACTCTTACTCTTCTTTTTAAAGATTCTGACTCTGAAATCTCTCAAGAGACCTATTATAAAAGCTGTTATCCCCGGTCTATCTAAACATACTTCGTGTATCTTTAGATTCTTTTCATCGAATATATCCACTGTATTCCTACACTGACCAGGCTCTGGATCTATTGTCTCGTAGCTTAGATTCCATCTCTTAATAATACTCGGGTATAGTGATGCGAAGTCTAGAACTGCTACTTTGAAAAACACGCCTTGAGGTGGTTCTATGACTATAGCTCCAGCATACTTCTTACCCTTGATAACTGCTTCAGTTGTTTTCTTTGACTTAATCTCTCTAATCTCTTTCTCGCTAGGTATGAAATAGTTATTTCTCCTATGCTCCCAGTAGAATAGATTCTTGATCCACGCGGACACTTGTGTTCTTGTCACATCCTCAAGACCTAACTTAGATACTCGCATTAAAAGTATGATCAGCTTCCAGATCAACTCTTCTTGAAACAATGTTAACTGGATCGTTAGTTGAGCATCTCTAAGATTATATTTAGCCAGTTTGCCAATACTCATTCTACTCACACCCTCATCATGAGAGATCTTACCCACGCCTAGAATCGCTGTTGCTATAGCGTCTAGTGTAAACTCTTTATACCTGCCCTCGAGAGCGTAGTTTTGAATAGATTTATTTCTAAAGAACCTATACAGATCTACGTGTAGCGCGTGTTTAAATGTGGCGTGTGTCTCTCTAATAACTATAGGAATAAGATCTCTATCTACACCTAGTCTCAGAGACCTCTCGTATAGATATGGAAGATCGAATGTGTCTCCATTAAAAGTCACTATGACTGGATAAGAGTATATTGTTTTGAAAAAGTCTAGTATAAGATCTTTCTCTCTCTTATATATTCTGATCTCAGTGTTCTCATCAAGATCTTTCAACTCTTCCACAGATCCAAGTCCTTCTCTAATCAATATAAACACTATATTCCTACCATCACTATCGCTAATAGCAACACTAACAATAGGATACTCGGCTGTCTTAGGACTAGGTACTCTAGTTCTTATAGGCGTGTATACCTCTATATCTATCGCAGCTCTCTTTATCTTAGGAGGTCTCTCTTCGAATAATAGATACCATGAGACAGCTTCTCTTCTAATCTCTTCCGGCTCTGATGAGAATAGAGCTTCGATCTCTTTTCTAATCTTCTCTATATCACTAGAGAATATAGGCGTTATATTTCCATTAACTATCTTATGTCTCAAACCAGGTATGATCCCTGTGTCGTATATGTAGTTATGATGATACTTTATATTAGCCTCCCAGTGATTAGGAAATCTATCTCTAATTCTCCTCACAACAAGAGGATCTGATACTACTATCTTAGTCTTATACTCAACCTTATTCTTCAATAAATCAAACTTGCTAACTCTATACACATCTACTACACTCCTAGCCTCGTCTCTAAGAATCTCTCTAACTCTCACAGGGTCTAGATCTACGTAGAAATAAGGTTTATGACCAGATCTGTCTCTATAGATCTTTAGTGTCTCAGATCTCTCATCATATAGATAAACCACGGCTCTATTACTAGATCCTTCGTAAGAAACATCTAGTATATAGAGATCCTCTATATAAGAGAGTTCTTCTAGTTGTGGAGGTGTCTCTGGCTTGACATTCTCTACATAGACTATTCTACTCTTCTTCTCAGTCTCTGTAAGAGTCTTTCTACTCGCTTCTTGAGTATTCTGAGAGACTGTATGAGCATTCTTTAAAGACTCTTCATCTCTAGATCTCTCTGAACCTCTATTCTCAACACT
>JBEULF010000037.1:0-4013 GCA_041287455.1 Sulfolobales archaeon | reverse complement strand
TGGATGATATGTGCCGGGTTGGCTGACACGTGATGAGCTCACGAACCGTTTGACACGTTTTCTCTAACATTTTAATTATACGAAGTTGTCACATATACCCAGGCGTTAAATAGTGACGAGCGAGAGAATGTTTGATCGTAGTGTTGTAGTAGGGTTGATAGTAGGATTGCTAATGGGGTTCGTAGACACTTATGGATATGTTACGACAGGCTATACGACTGCTGAGCTAAGTATCGTCATAACCCCTATCTTAATAAAGATTCTTCTAGGCAATAAAAGTTCTCTGAGATCTATAGTGAGAGGCGCTATAATAGCCTATGGCATGTCTTTCGCAACTATAATAGCCTCTGGCATGCTAGTCACTAATGCTTACACTAGGTATGTGTATGAGAAGTTCTTCTATGGAAGCGATTTCCCCAGATGGCTTTATGACCCTCAATGCAGCTACTATGTGGCATGTTCTTACGCTTTCGTATACATATTCACAGGCTTGCTAAGTCTACCAGGTATTATACTAGCCTATCTCTACAGACATCTCTTCTTAGACAAGCTACAATTGCCATATCCAATAGCAATAACATCTTTCATCATATCCGGGTTTATAGATAGAATTAGAAAATTTAGATCTGTGTATCAAGCTATTCTAATAGGACTCATCTTACAGTTGACAATATTTATTCTAAACGAGCCTTCAATAGATCTTAGTCCTTCTACAAATACCGTTATAAAAGGCTCTATAATGTCTCTCTCCATAGACTTCATAATCATATTCCTCTCTCTAATTCTCCCACCGCGTATCTCTATGAGTATAGGTCTGAGTAGTGTTTTAACAGCGTTATTAATCCTACCCTTAGGCTATCATCTAAGTCTATTCAGTATAGGCGGTGTGAATACTATTGACAATATTCTCTACAACGCGTCATGGTATGAGGCTTCAGTTATCTTTGGAAGCGTTCTTGCCATAGGTCTGGTATATTCTTACAAGATGAGAGAGGCTCTAGTCACTATTAGCAAGATAAGTCTTAGAGGGAGAGATCTTATACTTCTAATAATAATGTTGTTCGGATTCCTCTCACTATTCATAGCATCAACAATATACACAGAACATTCAGTATCTCTATGGTACATAGTGTTCTCGCTGATATGGGTCTTAATACTATTACCTCTGCTCGTCATCTTAACCACTATCACAGTCGGCGAGGCTGGTATAGCAAGTCAATCTCTATATCCTTTTAACACAGTTTATCTCTATGTCACAGGTTTCAGAGGATTCTCTCCCTACGTATTCATGGATCACTATTTAGGAATACCTATGCCAGGCAGTCTTAGTAGTGCTACGGCTAACATAATCAAGCTATCACGTATGTCAGGAAATCCTATCGTAAGATCAATACTATTGTTCGTATTCTCGTTCTCTATAGGGCTTTTTATAACACTGATATACGGTATTCTGCTACTAGACACGTTTTTCAACCCTGCGACCAGCTCTGAACGTCTGATCCGTTGGCTTCCATATGTGAATTGGTCTATACTAGTGTACAAAGGTCAATTAGATCTCTCTGTTCTTGGAGGAGGGATTATTATTGGAGCTATCTACATGACGCTCCTACTACTCGTAGGACTATACACGCCACTAAAGATCTCGCCGCTCCCCTATGTGATCGGATTGTCTCTCTCGCCAGACTATGGACTCCTATTCCTGGTAGGAGCATTTGTGAGGTTATTCATATCAAGATTCGGGATCGAGGCTCAAGAGAGATTAATACTATACTCAACAGCTCTGCTCGTAGGTAGCGGTCTTTCGATCCCTCTCTATGTTGTCTTATCCTCTGTCTTAGGGTAGGTGAGGTGAATGAGTTTATTAGAGCTATTGTATCTCATGATCTATATATTTGTCTTGGTAGCTGTAGTTGTTCTCTATAGAAGAATAGAGGCTGAGAATGGTGAGACGAGAGATCTCAGAGATATATTCTCTAGAGATCTCGAGGTCGTGTCTCTAGCTTCTAAACTTAAGATAGCATTAGTTCAGTATCGCCTATTCATACTTAAGCCTCTCTCGATAATCTTTATCTCTGTGTTGATACTGAGTTCATTGCCAATCTTGTCTTGGAACTCCAGCCCAGCTATAGAGGTCGCGCAGTATACTACGAGAGAGAGTTTTAATAACAGTATACTGATCTTAGATTCTAGTAGTGGTGTAAGTGAGGTTATAACTAATATCACGCCAATCTTATATGTCTATAGATTAGATCTTGAAGTGCCTATAGTGATTAGAACTGCAAATATCTTTCTAAGAGTAGACGAGGTATTATTATTAAACTGCACCAATAGCAAAATTCTACCGATAATTGATCAGATGTGTGAGAAGGATCTTATATTACTTGGAAGAGAGGTTCCTAGCGAGATTCATCTATACTACAAGGATCATGTGTATACTACGAGAATATTCTCGTATGATTCTCTTAGCGATGATTTTATAGTCCCAAACGTGTATAGCTTAAGAGATCTCTTTGACTTCAGACAGTTTACTCTATTAGGTTTGAGAGTCACACCTAAGATCGAGCTAATCATTAATTTAAATAGTAGTCTAGCCGAATTATTCAAAGAAGAGATCAGTAATTTAACTCCTATTAAAATAATCAGTGTACTTCCGCAAAACACCCTACTTACGAGAGTAAGCGAAGTGAGAGGGTACATAGAATATCTAAAGGACTATATTATTGAGAATAATATAAATCAGTTGATAATCTATAGTGATCAGAGGATTTATATTCTCTATCCTAACGTACTATATTCTTTCATACTCTCTGTAGTAGTGTCATCTATGTACGGCCTGCTTTTCGGGTTAAATATGATACTATTCGTAAAAGCTTATAGAGAGAGTTATTTGAAATACTCGATCTCATCAATGATCTCTGGAGGTACTGATTGGATAGCCCGAGTATCTCTATTAACAACTCTAGCTCTCTATGGGCTGACTCTCGACATGCTCTCTATAGCAATATCTTCAGCGATCTATCTAACTCTGTTTAGAGAGACTATGAGTCTACTGAGCGTGACAATACTATTCTTCGGAGGTTTACTAGGCGTGGTTATAGCCCTAGTATATCTCTGGAGATTTCTATCAGAGGAATCTATATATCACGTGGAGAAAATTCCTTCGAGGGTGTTTGTAGAATACGAACTTCAAGTAGGGGATCTTGAGAGGATAAATAGTTTCATAATTAAAAAGTTAGATAGTAGCGAGTTTTTTAAGGTGATAGAGATTCACAGAAGCGTGTCGAGAGAATCTTACAATATACTGGCGAGAGTCATATACACGTACACCATAGGCATTGGCGCTGATATATACATACAATTATATAGATTGGGGGTGGAGAAGGCTAAAATATCTATTGATATAGATCCTTGGAGTGCCGAGGATGTTCCTAGAGAGAGTCTAGAATCTATATCAAGACTTTTAATAAGTCTTATAGAGGGTTCAATTATATCTCTAGCATAGTTGGTGAAATGTTTTGGATATAATCAGAAGAACACTAGATCTCTGGTTTAGGAATAATAACGTGATCATAGCTGTGATGATATCATTATCTCTGGCTCTGATGTTTTTCATCATAAACGTTAGAAATAGCTATATCTATGATCTTCTCTCGCTCTCGATATCTATAGAGATCTTGTTGAGCATGAAAGATCCTTTGGAGAGATTTTTTAAAATACTTCGCTACATTGGCAGTGATCGCAAGGTCTTCAACCAAGTGATCATTATTTCGGCTGCTCTGTCTATGATCCCTCTCTACGCGTGTCTCTCGATAGGAGCTATAGATCCTTGGGTTATAATAGTGGCTTTTGCGCTCTTGTACTACGCGGGCTATATCATTAGAAAGAGATCTATCTTCTCTACCTGACTTTCCCCGCCTTAAAAAGCGAGGCTTCAGATGATCTGTGCGAATTTATTATCTATACTCACTCATATCGTTTTTGGGCTGTTTTCTTTTTGATGTTCTGAGGCAATG
>JBEULF010000036.1:0-32705 GCA_041287455.1 Sulfolobales archaeon | reverse complement strand
TTTCTACTAGACACGCTCTCTCTAGCGATTCTTCTAGCTATCTCGTAAGGTTTTTCGTGGAATGCCCCTACAGCAACACCGATAGAATCTAATATTCTCTTTCTAACCTCATCAATAGTTCTTTCATCCAGATCTTTATATCTTATGCTAGAGATATACTCAGCGATTTTATAAGCTAGATCACGGGTAGACATAGAAATCCACATTATGAATTATTTAAAACATACAAATAAACATATCATTCTTGATATAATAATAGCTCTGACAAGTAGGATAACTAATCTAATCATACTTAATTTATTGATTAGAATAGTTAATCGGCTGTGTGGAATGAGTAGAACAGCCGTGATCACAGGTGCGAGCTCGGGTATTGGTCGAGAGCTCGCCTACAATTTGGCTGAGAAGAGGTTTAATCTGATTCTTATTGCGAGAAGAAAAGAAGTTCTAGAAAATATATCCAGAGAGTTAAAAAGCTTGTACAGCGTAGATTCGTATGTCGTATCACATGATCTTAGCTTAGTAGACAAAATAGATCTATTGGTTGAAAAGATTCTTTCTATAACAAGTGATATAGACGTGCTGATAAATAATGCTGGAGCAGGTATTTACGGGTCTTTACAAGAACTCGGAGACGAGGATATAGTGAGAATAATAAATCTAAACTTGATCGCTCCTATATTATTGTCGAAGAAATTACTACCTTACATAGTCAGAAGAAGAGGTTGTATCGTTAATATAAGCAGTCTCGCAGGCTATCTACCGATACCGTGGTTAGAAATATACTCTTCAACTAAGGCGGCGTTAAGCTTATTCACAGACGCTCTAAGAATCGAATTAAAACCTTATGGAGTGAGAGTTATAGGAGTCTTGCCCGGCTACGTTGCTACAGATTTCCATAAGAATACTATAACCACAAAAACCTCTTCTATGCTCAGAGTAGGTTTTAGAGGACCTGTCCTAGACCCTGAGAGAGTGGCTAGAGAGATAGTGGAGAAGATCCTTGACGAGAGTTTTAACGACAACTTAATACCGTCGAGAATATATAGGATATCCTATGTATTTATGAGAATAGTAAACCCTTTAGTAAGATACTATATATCGAGAGATTATGTTAAGAAGCTGAGAAAGACAAATCTTCTTCCGTGAAAACGGTCGCTGCGTGGGTTTCACATCATTACTCAGCTCTTAAAACC
The DNA here is from genome assembly GCA_041287455.1 of Sulfolobales archaeon. Classification (GTDB taxonomy): domain Archaea; phylum Thermoproteota; class Thermoprotei_A; order Sulfolobales; family AG1; genus WYEN01. The sequence continues at coordinate 31,512 of JBEULF010000036.1, read as the reverse complement.
TCGCTCATTCCTCAGATATTTACCCTTCAACCATTTTAATTATTTTCTCGGCTATATTCTTAAACTCTATTGAAGCCGGTGAGTCTGGGTATTTTACGAAGAATATCTCTCCCGCATCATTAGACTCGGCGATCCTAGGGTCTAGAGGTATTTTTCCCAGAAGCTCTACTCCTAAAGCTCTTGCCAGCTTCTCACCACCACCGCTACCGAATATATAGTAGGTTTTTCCATGATCACATATAAAGTAGCTCATATTCTCAATGACTCCTAGAATCTTCACATTTTTACCCAGATCTCTCTTTAAAGTCTCGACAAATCTTATAGACTTAGCCACGATATGAGAGCTCACCTCAGATGGTATAGTGACGAATATAGCATAATCGACAGGGGCTATCTGAAAGATATTCAAAGCATCATCACCTGTACCAGGAGGCGAGTCTATCAAGAGATAATCGAGAGAACCCCACTCGACATCTTCTAAGAATTGTTGTAAAGCTTTCAGTTTTATAGCTCCTCTCCATGCTACGGGCATCGTCTTATCGCTTAACAAAAACTCTATCGAAACAACTTTGATTCCCAAGCTATTCTCAGCCGGTATAATGACGTATTCATTCTTCTCATTTATCACCGCACCTAAAACCTCATCGATCACTCCTAACATTCGAGGGATCGAAGGTCCGTGAAAATCTGCGTCAGCAACACCTACCTTCTTACCACTCAAGGCTAGAGCCATAGCTAGTGATGAAGTGACAAAAGATTTACCAACACCACCCTTACCACTCAAAATGACAATCTTATGTCTTATCTTACTCATTCTCTCGGCAAGTTTCTCGGACACAGCGGTTGTAGGTCTCCTCTGTGGAGTGTGAACTCTAACACCACCACTCTTAGGCACGTCCATTCTATAGGGACTCTCGCTTGAGCTCATCTTTGTCCAACAACTCTATCTTTTTTAATAGTTGACAGTTAATATTATTTTCACACGCCTATTAATTCAAGGTTAAAATTATGGAGAGAGAAATTACAACAATAGATCTTAAAGGGAGAGTCACGATTCCAAAGTTTATGCGAGAAGAGATAGGTCTGATCGAGGGAGGTAAAGTGATTGTAGAGCTTGATATTAAGAGAAGAGTTATCTTGATAAAGCCTCTAGATATTAGAGATGTGCTAGTTAAGATAATCTCCGAGAAGAGCAGCATAAGCGATGTTATAAGAGATCTAAGAGAATTCACACCAGATCTAGATTTGATTGACTTGAGATGTAGAAAAGATCTCAACGACTATTACCAGTGTATTATTCTGGCTACTGTTAAAAAAGATAAATCAGATAAAATAATAGAGAAACTCTCAACCAATTATATTGTAGAGAGGATCAATTGAACGCTTCTTATAGTTTCTAGAGATGATAATATGATCCACATAGGCTCTGGAATCTACAGAGTGGCTGGCCATGATCTTACATCTCCCTATGACGACGCGTCTTACATCGCTACATATGACAAGTGTCATGTTATGATTGATGCGGGTAGCGGGGGTAATATTAATGCTATGCTCACATATATAATGTATCTCGTGAGTGATATCAGAGAGATTAATTATTTAATCGTGACTCACGCTCATCACAGAAACTCGGGCGGAGCTGCGTATCTGAGAGAAATTATTCCTACTCTGAGTATCATTGCTCACACACCTGACAGTTACTATCTCAGAAACCCGGACAAGAACTATAATAGATTCGTGGAAGAGTTAGGAGAGCAAAGACCTGTGTATGTGAGTATAGAGATATCTGAAGAGATAAGAGTAGTTAGAGTGTGTGATAGAGAAGAGATCAAGATAATACACACGCCTTGCCATACTGAGGGTTCTATAAGTATTCTTATTCGTAGAGGTGATCTGAGGTATGCCTTCGTAGGAGGCTTACTAGAAGAGAATCCCATGTCCTCTAGTAGTTGTGAGAAGAGTTTTGAGAAAATATTGTCAGAGAAGCCTGATGTGACATGCTCTTCAAGCGGGTGTATTTATGGTTTTGATAATCTTAGAAATTTATTAGGTGAGTGAATGGTTAAAAGAATTCTAGTAGGAACATGTGGTTTTCCTCGGAGGAGAGAGGATATATATAAGAATCTAGACGCAGTAGAGATTCAAGAGACGTTCTATGATCTTATTTCTATCGAAAGAGCAAAGAAGATCTCTAGCGAGAAACCAGAGAACTTTACGATCACAGCAAAAGTGTTTCAAGCCCTGACACACAATAGCTCTAGCCCTACGTGGAAGAGAATGAAAACAAAATTAGAAGGAGATCCTAAGAGTTATGGCAGTCTGAGACCTACTAGAGAGAACATGAGGTTATGGGAGAGAGTTTTAGAACTCTTTAGATTGATGAATGTTGAGATAGCAGTGTTTCAAACACCTTCTTCTTTTGGTTTCTCTGAAGAGAACTATGCTAATGTAAAAGATTTCTTCTCCTCGATCTCCAGAAAAGGATTGAAAATAGCTTGGGAACCTAGAGGTAGCTGGGGTGATCCTGTGAATAAGGAGAGACTATGTAGATTACTAGCAGAGTTGAATGTTATTCATGTTGTAGATATATTTAGAAACACGCCGTGTACTGAGAATCAGAGTGTCTTGTACATAAGACTACACGGTATAGGAGGGAGAGAGGTTAACTATAGGTATAAGTATACAGATGAAGATCTCTTAAAACTCAAAGAGATCCTCTCACAACACACACATGACACAGCCTATGTAATGTTTAACAATGTGTATATGTATGGCGACGCTCTGAGATTCAAGCATCTGCTATAGGTTGTTTTCTTTGAAAGCACTAAGACTACCAGCTCATCTTAGAGAGAAGCTGTCACAGCCAGTAGGAGTCTTAGTCGAGGGTAGAGAATACAGATCTGTGGCTTTAAGAGCGAGAGAGATCATAAGAGATAATGTGTGTTGGTGTGTAGGAGATCTTGTTGTAAAAAGTTTTATAGAGATAGGATTCATACCTCACAGAGCTTTTATTGATAGAAAGACTCTGAGAGACAGGTATATTGATACTTCTGATATAGAGAAGTTATATAATGAGATAGGCATTGTTAGATACTTAAAGAATCCTCCCGGGCATATAAATATCGAGGTAATAGATCTTATAAAACAAGTCTCTCTCGAGTCTAAAAAACAACTTGTCATAGTGATCGGTGAAGAGGATCTGATCTCTTTGGCTATAATGGCCTTCGCCCCGCTAGGAGACTATCTGGTCTATGGTCTGCCTAGTAGAGGGGTTCTGGTTATTTTACTAGACGAGAGTATGAGAAGAAAGGCAGAAGAGGTCTTAAGAGAGATGCCTCTTGTAGAGATTCCCGAGGAATAATTTTATTACTTGATAGATATTATTGAGATTGGTTGTACTTCTATGAAAGCAGTGATTCTCGCTGGAGGTTTTGGCAAGAGACTCAGACCTTTAACCGAGGACATACCCAAGCCTTTGATAGAGATAAGCGGTAAACCTATAATAATATGGCAGATAGAATGGTTGAAAAGACATGATATAAACGAGATCATACTATTAGTTGGTTATAAGAAAGAGAGAATAATAGAGTCTCTAGGCTCTGGGAGTAGGTATGGTGTTAAGATAAGTTATGTGGTAGAAGACGAGCCTCTCGGCACTGGTGGCGCTATCAAAAACGCTGAACCTCTTCTCAAAAATGAAGAAAGCTTTATTGCTGTGAATGGTGATATTATAACTAATATCGATATAAAGAGACTTGCCAACGAATTCACATATGATAGAGATGTCATAGCTGGAATAGCTGTAGTTCCGTTGAGAAGCCCCTATGGGATAGTTGAGCTAGATGAGAGAAAGAGAATTAGGAAATTCGTAGAAAAACCTCTACTAGAAGAGTTTAATATAAACGCCGGCGTGTATATCTTGCGGAGAGAGATATTCTCATATCTACCTGAGAAAGGTGATATCGAGAGAACAGCCTTCCCAAGACTTGCGGGGGAGGGGAAGTTGAAGGCTATCATATTTAGAGATAGTTACTGGAGATCTATTGATACGTATAAAGACATAGAGGAGGCTTCGACAGAGTTAGAGAGATTATACCTTAGGTGACTCTATGGATCTCGCTAGGCTATTATCAGTAATATCTCTCCCAGGAGATCCTTTTAGCGAAGAGGTTTACAGAGATCTCAAATTAGATAGAGTTAGAGTTTATTCTAAGACTTTTCCTGACGGAGAAACATATATAAGATTAAGCGGGAGAGTTGAGAGTGAGAAGGTAATTATAGTTCAGTCTATGTACCCTGATCAAGATAGAAGACTTGTTGAGATTCTCGAACTGTTAGATATCTTGAGAGATTATAGAGGAGAAAAACTCGCTCTGCTACCCTATCTAGCTTATGCTAGACAGGATAAAATGTTTCTCGAAGGCGAGCCCGTGACTGTGAGAATCGTGTTAGAAACCCTGATTAAGAGCGGTTTAGATAGGATCTACGTAGTAGAACCTCACTCTAGCAGGTTCATAGATAATAACAAGGTGATAGAGATAAGAGGAGTTGAGATTATGGCCAGCATACTTAGAGAGAGGTTGAAGAATGTTTTAAGAGATAGAGTGTATGTTGTCTCTCCAGATCAGGGTGGTGTTAAGAGAGCCTCAGAATTCGCCAAGATCATAGGAGGCTCTTTAATGAGCTTTGTCAAATATAGAGATAGATATTCTGGTGAGATAAGAATTACTCCTCCAGAAGATATTAACTTGATCAGAGATTCTTCTGTATTCATAGTTGATGACATATTATCAACAGGAGGAACTGTTGTTGAGGTTGCTAAAACACTATTGAAACACGAGCCCAGAAGACTCTATATCGTATGTGTTCATTGTCTCTTTGCAGAGAGAGCGTTAGAGATGATTGAGAGTATAGAGATCGAGAGAGTTTTTTGCGGGAACACAGTGTCTCGAAAGACTACGAGCAACAAGGTTGAGTATATAGATCTCTCTTACGATATTATGAGACTTTTATTAAGAGATCTGAAGATCTAAATTGAGTGATCAAAGATATATTAAAATTAGAGATGTAATAGGTGCTACTATCAATTCTCTAGAATTGATTCCTCTGTGTTTTTATAAGCCCGGGGGAGTCTCTCTGACACTCTATATATTCTCCGAGAGTGAGTCTTGTAGCAGTTGTCCTTGGTCTGAGTATTACGGTTCTAGAAGAGTATTTGATTATAGTGAGATTGATGTAGAAAGAGTGTTAAAAAGATTTGAGGAGTTAAAACCGGATCTGCTGTTTTTTAGCGGTGGAGATTTTCTGAGTAAAGAAGAGTCTAGCATTGTTCTAGAGTATTTGAGCAGTAGAGGTTTAGAGATCGGTGTTAAACATAATGTGAGAGAGAGATTTATTAGAGAGTCTCTCGATCATGTGAATACAGTCTTATTAGAGATAAGAACTCTAACAGATCTTAGGATTGTAGAGAGATTTTTAAAGAACTTGTCAGACAAGATCCACTTAGAAATGTTGATTGACGAAATTTCTGAAGATCCTGAGAAAAGAATCATCATAACACCGTGGATCAGAGATCTCTGTAAAGCTTTTCCTGAGTATTATAAAGCGTTCTACATGGCTGACAAAACTGATAATTTCATAGAAAGATATGCGAGTATCATCTCGAAACTATGTGATAATCAATTCTATATAGTAGCCTCACATTACAAATTCACTCCTGAGATCATATCTTGTTTAAGATGCGGTCTTCAAATAGCTAACAGAATAGAGGGTGTAATAGTGAATCCTTTTATAGATTCTAAGAATTGCCCGCGTTGTGGTTTTAGGATTTTCTTTAGAGAGTTTGATAAGAATAGAATTAGGAAGAGATTTATATATTCTAGAATAGTAATCTAAAAGTTAATTATTTAACTTTTTGTGCTAGTTATTATGTAGAGAGGTATGACTGTTAGATATAAGTTGCACGAGAGATTTAGAGATCCTTACACAGAGATCAATAGAGTCTTGAGAGAGCAGAAGTATCATTTAATAGGATCTCACTCAGCTGTTAAGAAATGTCTCTGGGTTCACAAAGTCTTGATAGATGATCTCTATTGTTATAAAGGAAAGTTCTACGGGATCGAGAGTCACAGGTGTATACAGATGTCAGTAGCAACACAGTGGTGTTGGAATGCTTGTCTTCATTGTTGGAGAGTTAGACCAACTGATATTCTAGATGAATGGGATGATAGGAGGCTTCCAGAGATAGACGATCCAGAGTTTATTGTTGAGATGAGTATAACGGAGCATAGAAGGACTGTCTCAGGCTATAAAGCCTATGGCGTGTCTGAAGAGAAACTCTCTCAAGCAATGAACCCTAGACACGTGGCCATTAGTCTCACAGGAGAGAACACTCTGTACCCGAGATTAGGCGAGTTGATAAGAGAATATCATAAGAGAGGTATAACCACGTTTCTGGTCACCAGGGCTGTAAGACCAGACATACTTGCTAATCTAGATGAAGAGCCATCACAACTCTACATATCTCTAGAATCTTATGATAAGGAGAGCTACGAGTACTTCAATGTGCCTCTGGTGCCTCGGGCGTGGGAGAAGACTCTTGAGACACTAGAGATCCTGCCGAGTTTCACTTGTCCAACAGTCTATAGAATTACTGTTGTGAAGAACTGGAATATGAGTAGAGATTCTGCGAAGAAGTTTGCTAGATTAATAGACTTAGGAATGCCTATATTTGTCGAGGTTAAGGCTTATATGCATATAGGAGGTTCTACTATGAGACTAGACAGATCTAATATGCCTACACATGAAGAAGTCAGAGAATTTGCTAAGATACTCGCGGAGGAGAGCGGATATAAGATCGTGTCAGAGAGCAGACCTTCGAGAGTTGTGTTGCTATCAAAACTAGACAAACCTTTGATCCGGCATGGAAACGCTCCTATCTCGTGGAGCGATCCAGATCTCACTGATTTTGACGAGTATAACTCTTCAACGTATGGTGAGCTGAGAACTAAGTAGGAGTGGTGTTGAGAGAAGATTTGGTTTATATCTCAAGCTATTCTTTCTTTAACTCTCTCCTAATAATAATCGTGTTAATTTGAGTCGTAGTCTCGCTAATAGTGTTTCCTCTAACCAGCTTTCTCTTTCTAAGACCTTTTTCCACAGGTCTAAAGCCTGGTGGCTCAGATAGTAAGAGATATCTCTTCCCAGGCCCAGGTAGTGTGGGTAGCATGGGAGTGCCGGCGTAGTCGCTACCACCTCTAATCTCTAGATAATATCCTGGCAGCCCTACTAATCCTCCCTCTATAACATCACCTATCTTATATCCGTAGAGTTTCTGAGCTCTATCAGATGGTAGTGTTATTTGAAATGAAGAAGCTTTTTTAATCTCTCCAAATACTCTCTCAGCCCCGAATTTCTCTCTCATAAATCCTGCGGGGATAACCACATACACTCCTTCTAAACTCTTATCTACCGATATTTGAAGCTGAAAGTTCACTTTTTCTGTCGAGGATTTCCAAACTCTAGCATTAACTATTCCTAGCTCTGGATTGATTACACTGTGTAGAGTCTCCGAGATCTTAGCCCTTATGATTCTTCTCCCGCTCTTCTCCTCCTCACCGTATGGTAACGAAGGATCCCCTATGAAGATAACTTTGACCCATTTGTTCTCTTTTACAGCAGGATCCGATATGACTACCTTTAGGTCTGGCATTATGCTTCCTATACATCTAACTATTAGACACTTATATATTTACAACTGAAACCCTCGCCTTTCAAGGTGGGAGGAGGTCGGTTTAAACCAGATCTTTAGATTAAAGCGTCTTTGAGATTTCTATACTCAGAGAAACACTCTCTCATAAATAAGATAAGTTTAATTTTTCAAGAGAGAGTTATTCGGTTCTCCAAGCGTGTTCATGTGATCTCTAGAATTGTTCTCACAGATCTTTTGATGAGGACGTAGAGTAATATGATAAAGAGTGCTAGTGATACTATAGTTATTAGAATCACATATCTAGGGTCGCCTGAGAGTATAATTGGTATGGGTCCGATCATTATTATTCCAAAACTACTAGCACCAGATCTCGTGAAGAGTATCAATCCTAAGATTATTATGAGGAGACCTAGAGCCAGTATTAATAGTCCTATCAGCTCTCTCATATATACTCAACTAAATTTCTTTAGCTACCGGGTTAATTAATGTGCCTATACTAGTGATATAAGCTTCGATTAGATCTCCTTCTTTCAAATAGATCTTCTTGGCATGACCGACTCCTGCAGGAGTCCCAGTTGCTATGAGATCTCCTGGCAATAATTTTATACCCTGAGATATGTACTCGATTATCTCTTCAATACTAAAGATCATGTCGGAGGTGTAGCCTTTCTGTCTAATCTCTCCATTAACCTTGAGAATTAACTCCAGCGAATAGGGATCTTTGATCTCGTCTATTGTAACAAGATAAGGACCTACTGGGGTAGAAGAATCCATATTCTTACCGTGCAACCAATCCATGCCTAATCCCTCTTGGAATCTCATCTGCCAATCTCTGAAACTAATATCATTAAACACTGTAAAGCCTGCTATGTGGTCTCTCGCTTTGTTTCTCTCAATATACTTTCCTCTCCTACCGATCACTACTCCCAACTCGATCTCATGGTCTGCTGCAGATGACGCCTTTGATATTACTATAGGCTGTCTATGACCTATCAGAGCACTCTTAGTCTTCATGAAGACATAAGGTCTCGCTGGCAGAGGTCTGCCTGTCTCTGCTACGTGATGCCTATAGTTTAGGGCTATACAGAATATTCTCTGATCTTCTGAAGTGAGCGGGTGGTATATGATATTCGAAGAGTCGTGTGCCAACGCGCTCTCTCTAATCACAGATCTCGAGTATGTAGATAGAATCTCTTCAACAATCTTAAAGCTATACTTATCATTCTCTAAAAAACTCCCTAGATCATAGAACCACTGGGGGGGTTTGGCGCTGAAAACTTCTCTATAACTCTCCACCAGATCAATTATTTTATCCTCGAAATAAATACCTAGACGAGGAGTTTCTCTAGGCGATGTGGAGAAGTATACTATTCTCATGTTTATCACGAGAAGTAAAAATAGTATTAAGTTAATATGTTTTTGAGTAAATCTCTATCGGGTGCTAGGTATACTCAGGAAAAAAGGTTCTCCATACATAATGATTAAAGAGATTCATGAGCAGCCGTTAGTAGCTCAGAAAATACTCTCTGCAAGTGAAGAGATCTATAAGAAAGCCTCAGATATGATCTTGAGAAGCGATAAAGTGCTGATAATAGGCTCCGGATCTTCTTATCACGCAGGATTATTAATAGATCTGTTAATGAAGAAAATTCCACTACTCTCATACGCTTTTATCAGTAGCGAATATGAAAACGCTATAGATCTTGTGGATTCTAGGAGTACAGTGATAGCGATTAGTCAAAGCGGTTTTACGTCTGACACTCTAGAAGCTGTTAAGAAGTTCAGAGAGAGAGGTTGTAGCTTGATAGCAGTTACTAACGTTATTGACAGTCCTCTAGCTAAACTATCTGATCACACTATATATATAGAGGCTGGCGTAGAAGAGGCTGTGACCGCTACCAAGAGCTTTACAGGTCAAGTACTCTCTCTACTAAGAGTCTATCTAGAGATTATCAAGGCTCTAGGCAGAGATTACAGTATCCTAGAGAGAGATCTTCAGAGAACACCTCATGTCATGAAGAATCACATAAACTTATCTGAGATTCAGATCAGAGGTCTCGTTGATCTGATCTATACTAAGAGCAATATGTACGTTCTTGGCAGAGGTCTTAACTATGCTATAGCATTAGAATCAGCTTTAAAACTTAAAGAAGCATGTAGTATACACGCCGAGGCGCTTTCACTCTCAGAGGTGAGACACGGTCCTAAGACTGTTGTAGATGAGAGCTTTGCAGTAGGTATGATACTAGGCTCTGAGAAGGATCTGCAGATTGCTACAAGAGTGATCGAAGAGATCAAGGATAGCAACGCTCATATAGTAGTGGTAGCGCCAGAGAATCTATCAGATCGCTTTTCTGAGAGTGGTTTAATATCTACGATAAGAGTGTCCACAGTCTCCTCCGACATAATAAACTCTCTGTTAAACCTAATAGTATTCCAACAACTAGCATATTACACGGCCATATCAAGACTGCTAGACCCAGACTATCCTAAGAGGCTGGGGAAGATAGTCTTCTAGAAAACTCTCTTCTCCTCGTCTAGATAGACTCTGAATCTGAGTATCCCTATAGCTCCTCCAAGAGATCTTAGTTTTAAGCCTAGCGGGCTCTCAGATGATACAATGACTATATCTCCATTTCTAGAGAAGACGTTGTAGATAGTCTCTAGAGCTATTCTCCTAGTGCTCTCATCAGATCTTAGTAAAGAGTCTATTAAAACAAGTTTCTCAATAGCACTCATAGAAGATACTTGATGTAGCTTCTCTAATCCGCTGAGAGTTCTCTCAGGATCCTTTATCAATAGTCTCATATACTCTTCAAGTATCTCTTCACCTCTAATCTCAGAGTAGTCTCTGAGAATCTTACGAACAACCCCTCTTCTAATAAGCTCATCCACCCCCTCACACCCTCCTAGAGAGACATTGTCTCTATGAATCTTCAGCTCAGTCTCTCTGATATTAGATACTAGCCTCTCAGCGAGGTCTCCTGGAGAGCCTACTACTAGGGCTATAGGTCTAAATGTTTTTACAAAAGATTCTATTTCACGAGCTATCTTCTGAAGATATGATTCGAATTCTCTATAACTCTCATGCGAACTCTTACTAGGCGAGGGGATAGAGCCCTCGGATAGGATTCTCAAACCCTGACCTTGTAAGAGAGCGATACAATAAGAGTCATAATCTAGAGCTACTAGAAGAGCTCTTCTACCTTTATTAGCCACCTCGATCAGCTTGTCAAATAAATCTCTGTTTAACACGCCTTCTCTCTTTAATATCTCTACTCTAGATCCTATATCTACAGAAAATGTATGATAAGATCCCTTTAAGCCATATTCTTCAGGCCCCTCCTCTATCACTCCTCTTATTCTCAGTCTACCGGTGAAAGGCTGAAACTCAACATGTTTTACTCTTATGACTAGTTTCATAGGAAGTCTTCTCTTTTCAGAACCATTTATACTAACATCTCTAGTAGTCTTCATCGAGACAAGATCTTCTTCATTTATTAACATACTAAGAATCCATAGATCGTCTTCAGATTCTATAACCAGTCTCACATAGCCCTTATCACTTAGAATCTCCTCGATTTTCAATTTATTCCACTTAATAAATTGATTTAACTCTCTTATAATACTCGCTTATATAGACCTGATCCTTGAGGAGTTCAGTGAGATCATTGTATATAGTATTAACTAGACTATCCCAGCTTTTATCAATAAAATCTCTTAGTAGCTCCACTCTATACCTAAGATCCTTAGGAATAAGATCGTTCGTATAACCAGCTAACAAGCCTACTCTGCCAAGAGAATTCTTAGCGTAGAGATAGAATAGTATTCTCTGAGAATTGTTAAAATAATTCTCGAGAGGCTTATCAGGCCAGTAAGTATATACTAGATCTCTGACCAGGATCTTTCCTAAGACTTTGACTAGCTCATTATTAAAATATTCTCTCTTGCTCTCAGTATACTCTAGAAATCTCTTCTTGAGATTCTCGAAGTTCTCTTCATCTCTATATTTGTAGAATACGTATCGCGAGACTGCCTCGATGAAGTCTCTGAATTGAAAGATTCTCTCGGGATCATTATATAAGAATAGATTCACTACTATGTATGAGGAATCTAAGAAACCTAGCATAATTCTCTCAACAGCTTTATCATAATCAAAAGTTTCTTCCACGGGAATCTCTTCTCTCTCTATAACTCGAGTTGCCTCAGTCACACTGAAAACTCCCGCATAGTAGAGTCTGTTATTTATATAGATTGATGGTACTGAGACTATTCTCTTGGACACAGCTCTATAAGGATCAAGTCCTACGTCATAGATTTCTACTTTGTCCAATAGACCTCTCTCTAGAAGTCTCTTAAACAATCTATAACTAGTAGGACAGGTGAAGTGAGAGTATATCTCGACACCGCCTATTTGTGCTCACCAGAGTATCAACTATGTGAAGCTATTTAATTTTTTAACTATTCTAAGCATGATAGAGCGAGAAGAAGCTCAGACTCTCTCTTCGCCCAGACACGTGGTATAATGTTATGCTTATACTTATATGCTAATAATAATATAATATTTCAAGGATGATTAATACCCTCGGGACTGATATGTGATGAGAAGGCATTTGAATGATTGGGGAGTCTGTATTGATCAGAAGAGATATTAGAAGTTTCTACATATGGATCAGATCCTCTCAGATTCCACTTTATATAGCTCCTATATACATTCTTCTAGGCATGCTGATCCTAGGCAGCAAGCCTGGACTTCATCAATATCTAATGATATTTGCAGTCAGACTCTTCTACGTAGGAGTTATGTGGGGTCAAGTCCCGGGCTTCTCTGCCATGATGCCTCATCCTATTCTGAGCTTATTAGTAGGATCTATGGAGGTTCTCGCGGCGATACTAGCTGTTGTAGAGCCTAGAAGTTTGTTATGGCAGTTATTCCTGTGGATAGGCTCTATAGCTCATGTGGCTCAGTACATGCCAAAGGGTCTTGGCAGAACTATGAGAACAGCGCCTAATATAATCGTTGTCATAGGACTGCTACTATCTCTAACGACACCTCTATCTGGTTTATTAGGAGTACTAGCTTTTCCAATAGCCTCTGTGTTAAGTCTTCTAATAAGAGTAGATCCTAATATGAGAAAAAGTAGAATAACCCCAGGACTTGTGATTCTCTATACAGCTATATTCGCCGTGTCATGGATCATAGGCTTATTAAGTATATATAGAGATCTCATACTACTACCTCTAACTATACTGATATTATTCATACCCAAGATCGGGGGGAGAGATATCTATAGACTTGGAACCACGCTCTCGAAGATAGTAGGACTATTAACATTTCCTCTATCTCTTATATTCTCATGGGACGCTGTCTTTCACTTAGCTATGATAGGATTCTTAGCTCTCACAATGATATCTCTATGCACACCTCTACTCATACCGGGAATTATATGGCGTGAGATTCCTAAGCTCTCCTCGATAGAGATTCTATTATTAGTGGTCGCGATGCTTCTCTCGGCTTTGTTGAGATTTCTCTCCCCGATTCTAGCAATACATATGCTTAGCATGACAAGCGGTTTGCTAGTGATTTTTGTGACTCTATACTATCTCTACAAAATTCTGAAAATGCCTTCAGTCCCTGTAAAGTTGTGATAAAAACTCTAATATTAGAGCTAGCTTAGACTAGACAAGATCCATTCAAAAGCTTTGTCAAGATCTGTTTTTATAGATCTCATTATATCACATTCACGAGCCTTGCCTATAACATAGTTCAATCTATCTACGTCAGACTCACTTAATTTATAAGTCTCTACTAGCTTATCTCTGTGCTCAACTATGATCTCTTTCTTTCTAGATATACTCTCTAGAATTCTCATATCATCACTATTCAAAGGATCTAGTAGAGTGAGCACTAAGTATTTGAAGTTTGAAAGATTCATCTCTATACTCAGAGCCACGACACAGCCGTAAGGTGTTGAGATAGTCATACTATACAACTTATCCCCAAGCCTCGCCTCCTCTCTATCCAGATCTTCTTCAGATATCTCAACCGCTATCTTCTCACCTCTCTCTCTAATAAATCCTCTGACGAAATACGACATAGTCTCAGCCCAAGCCTCTGTCATGTAAGCTATAATTTAAATATTGCCTGGGTAAGTCTTATTTGATAATTAGTCTATTGATCGTTTATAAATCTCTCTAGGTCTCTGACTTCACACCAAGTATAAATATACTTCACACCGATCTTATCAAAATAATCTTTTACATACACTATATCTTCAGGAACATAGCCTATACCTCTCAGCCCTATTTTCTCAGCATTAAGTAAATCTTTATAGGAATCACTTATTACGAATAGCTCGCCAGGTTTAAAGCCTAGTCTCTCGAACCTGCCAACTAGGTGTCTGTACAGATCTAATTTTCTCTTATACAAACCTAGATCTCCTACACTATATATCTCGTGAAACAGATTCTCTAGACCTATTTTCTCTAACTCTCTTCTCACACATCTAGAATCTATCTCTCTGCCTGTTGTGATCACTATGTAATACCTACCTCTCAAACTATTGACAACATCTTCAACACATCTATAAGGCTGTCCATAGAGCGTAGGGTCTAACGCGTATCTTCTCCAAACGTTATTCCAGAACCTCCATCTCTCCTCAAAACTATTTAATCTCAAGACACTATCAAGATCATTGTCATAATACTCTTTTACGAAACTCTCTATAGACAATCTAGGTATCTCTCTATTAAGACTAGAGAGAATACTAATAAAAGCCATGTACATGCCTCTCAACGTGTCAATTAATGTAAGATCTAGATCTAGAAACAAGACTCTAGGCATTAACTGCTCACAGCCTATAAATCCTATGCAGCGAGTCCTATAAAATTTAAGTAGCGCTATCATTAACAATAATAGCTAGTCAGATAGGCTCCTAATTCTTCATCTACTCAGCGTCCGCCACACACATCATCCATTACGATTTTATTTGTTAGAAGATAAAAAAAGTATTATTTTAATAAGAGAGTGTTTGATAAGAAGACTACTTCGAGAGATCCAAAGGCTTTTGACTTCTATCAGCGTAGTGAACTACGTAGTACTTAGGCCCAAGCATCTGAACTATATAGTGAAAAGCTCTCCAAGGATCTGATTTTTCACCGCAAGTATAAACATCAACTGTAGCATAGTTATACTCTTTCCAAGTGTGAATCGCTATGTGACTCTCTTCAACGAGAACAATCGCAGATACTCCCCCTTTCACACCCCCGAAACTCCAAGACTTTGCCTCTACTAAATTCATGTTAGCAAGCTCAGCCGCTTTAACAGCGATCTCTCTCACAAAATTCTCATCAGAGATCTTGTTGACATCCATATCATATAGATTACCATAGACGTGTTTACCTACTATGTATGGGTCTCTATTTTCCTCTGTTGTAGACATTTCTCTTTTTTATCCCTCAAGTAGTTAAGGAGATTTAAACTAGTTTATAAGCTTTTACTCTCTAATTTCAAATATATCCTCTCTCACCAGATCTTTTGAGATATTACTCTCGTTCTTATTTATTATTTCTGGAGAACTGCTGGTGTCTTCTACAGGATCATATTTCCAAAAGTGTTCTCGAGTTTGACTTGTTATACATTCTTCGTTTAATATCTCTTAGTCTCGCTACTCTAAGAGATTAAATAGTGTCTTTATATAGACTTTAGACGCCTCTAAAACATCGCTTATCTCAATATATTCATCGGGCGCGTGAGCTTTGCCTAAAACCCCTGGTCCATATGTTGCTACTTCATATCTCTTCTCTGCATAGAATCTCATGTCTAATCCTCCTATACACACTATCTTTCTAGCTCTTCTGCCTAATACTTCTTCTGAGGCTCTCTCTAGAGCTTTTATCAATCTGCTATTCGGATCTGTTAACACAGGTTCTGAGAGTTGTTCTAACACTACCTCTGCGTCTATATTATTCTCTCTCGCTATACTAAGAATCTTCTCTCTAAGATCATTCCAGACATCGATAGCTCTCTCCTCTACTATAACTCTCCTATCAAAACTAAAGATCACCTCTCCAGGGACTTGATTTGTCTTGTCACCTCCTCTTAGATAGCCTCCCAGCATTATCGTAGCAATGCCACCCTCCGGAAGATCATACTCATAAGAGCTCTTTATTTTCATAGTCTCGGGCACTATTCTTTTCATCATTTCACTAGCCAAAATGACAGCTTTTTCAAAAGCGTTCACACCAAGCCAAGGAGTGGATCCGTGAGCTGTCTTTCCTCTCACAATAACACGACCCCAAACAGTCCCTTTATGACCTATGTATATCTGGTTTAAACCGCTAGGCTCTGATATTATCACGTATCTACCTCTAACTCTACCTAGAGAGACTAAGTATCCAGTGCCAGTATACCCTCCTATCTCTTCATCGGGTACTAAGGCTATCTCCAGCCCGGCTCTGATCTTGTCTAGATACTCTCTGAGAGCTATCATAGATACTAGTGCGGCTACTATGCCTCCTTTCATATCTGTAGCACCCCTACCATAGATCTTTCCATCTATCTCTACAGGCTTAAAAGGTTCTGTGACACTCCATCCAGGTCCTCCGGGAACCACGTCATAGTGCCCGTTAAAATGAATAATCACATTGTCTACAGAGCCTATGCTAGCTAAGATTATTCTTCTACGCCTACCCCTACCTTCAGGAGGAACTTTCTCATCTACGATCTCTTGAGGCACATCAATTATCTCTACGTCGAAGCCCTCTCGACTTAACAGTTCTCTCGTGTAGCTAATGAACTCTTCGTAGAACTCGCCTGAGGGGGATACCGTGGGGATTCTTATCAGATCCATGAGAATCTTCTTTGAATAATCTCTCATAGAATCTACTCTATTAAACAATTCTCTGAACAGTTCATTCATAGAGCTCACGATAGGAATATTACTATCACGCAATTAATTTTTATCTGATACGCTATCAGCATTCATAGTATAGAGATACACTCATTATAACAGGTGCCAAGTGATAGCAAGAGAGAGAAGTGTTAGCTATAACCAGCTTGAGATCTCTACTTATGAGATATTCTATGATCTCTCTAAATCTCGAATCTCTCCTAGCCTCTTCAAGTGTCTGCTTAGTAGTAGCTATACACTTATCTCTTAAGAAGTCTCTCGTATAACTCTCTCTTAAACTAGGATTCTTGGACAGAGTGATCACTACGACGTCTAGAGGGACGACGCCAGAGGCTCTGAGAATATAATAATCAGCAGGTGTTAAAGCTACTATATCTCTCCTCCAATATCTATCCAAGATCTTTGAACTCTTACCTATGGCATGTTCGTATAGTCTCTTTAAACTATGCCCGGCTCCTGCGATATAGGCTTGTTTATCGCTTTTCAAATCGCTCAAAAATTCTACTAGTAGATCTATGGTAATGTTAAAAGCTTCAGGATCGTAGAGAAAACCATCTTCATAGATCTCTTCATAGGATCTCAGAGGCTTATACCCTCTCTCCAAAGATCTTTCTAAGAGATACAGTGTTCTACCTCCGCATCCCCCCAAGACTCCTCTTCTACCTATACTCTCGGCATATCTCTCGGAGAGGAATATACACGCGTCCAGCCTCTCTAAAGCCTCTCTACGACTCGTCTCTTCTAACGTTAAGATTCTTAAGATGTCTGAGGCCATTAGCGAGAGTAGCTTTCTCAGATACTCAGGATGTACTAATACTCTGATCATCTATACAACCATTTTAATAATCTGTGCTCCGCAGATTTTAACAAGAGATATAGAGAGATCCCAACTAAGCTTAAGAATGCTATGGATGCGTACATACCCGTGTAATCTAGTTTCTGCCAGTACAAGTATATTAAATACCCAATCCCTCCACTGCCGACCAGACTTTCTACAATAAAAATCACTGCGAATGCCGTGTTAAGAGCTATTCTAAAACCTGTCAGTATCCCGGGCAGTGCTGAGGGTAGCACCACGTATCTTATGATATGTAGTTTATCTCCTCTCATAAGAAAAATCAGATCGCTGAGATCTCTAGGGAATCTAGAGCTCCACTCCATGACCGAGAGTGCTATGGGATAGAATGTTATCAGACTTAATAGAGCGATCTTACTCCACTCGACTCCGAGAAAGAAGAAAAAGATAGGTAGCAGTGTTATGTGCGGTATCGGGTATGTGAGTAGTATGAGATTAGAGATGATACTTCTCGAGATTCTACTACTCCACGTAGCCGAGATCCCCAAGAGTAAACCGCTGATCAGAGCTATGGCTAATGCTAGAAATATTCTCTGAAGAGAGATAGCCAGATTTGTAATAAGGATCGTGTTAGCAAGATCTATATATACTCTCTCAAACACTTCTATAGGGGTTGGAAAGTAAGCTCTTGATATTGCTAATGCGATAAACTCCCACACAGATAGTATTATGATAAGAGATAGCATGTAGAAGAGAATCTTATTGAGCAGAGACATAATCTTCACACCCCTCTTCTCTGAAGAGCGAGAAAAATAGTCTTTATCTCCTCATACAGATTATCTCTATTCTCGATAGTGTTATTTTCAAACACTTTCAAAACTCTGCATGGCCTGCCTGATATAACGTATACTATATCTCCAATAGATAGAGCGTCTTCTATATCGTGAGTGACCATTAGTATAGTGGATCCCAGGTCTCTATTCAGTTTTTTAAACAATTCTATTAGCTCTCTCCGAGTGCTAACATCGATCATCGATAGAGGCTCGTCTAGTAGTAGTATATCATTTTTCGTAGCGAGTATTCTCGCTACCAGAACTTTTTGACTCTCTCCGCCTGAGAGCTCTCTAGGATATTTCTCGAGAAGATTTGATATGCCCAATCGCTCGGCTATGCTCTCTACAATCTCTCTCCTAGCTCTCTTCTCAAGACCTAGTATTCTTAGCGGAAGTTCTATGTTTTCTCGTACTCTCATCCAGGGGTATAAGCCTGTGTTTTGAGGGATATATCCTATCCTACCTCTCATTTCCAGAGGCTCTTTTCCGAATATTTTTATCTCACCACTCTTAGGCTTTAAGATCCCGGCTATGAGTTTGAGAATAGTGGTTTTTCCCACTCCATTAGGTCCCAACAATACAGAGATCTTCCCACCCGGAAAGTCTATAGAGAAGTCTCTTAAGATATAGTTGCTCTTCTCGTAGTAGAAAGTAGTGTTTCTTAAAGAGATCATTTTATCAGATCTCTACGTAATCAGAGTAGCTATAGATCTTGTCGATGAGCCCTCTCTCGTAAAGCCATCTAGAGACACTATCAATCACTTCTTTCGGAGTTTTAGATATGTGTACTCTCCACTCAAGTTTAAAACTGTCTCTAAGTTGCTGTGGGATAAGTAGTCTCTCGTTGATCAGGCTTTGATACTTATTAGGATCTCTGTTATAAAGATCTATTGCTTCGTTGAGTGTATTGATCAGTCTATAGATACTCTCTTTAGCTATATGATCTGATAAGAGCTCTTTTCTAGCTACTAACACTACGAGATCTCTGTGTCTCGCAATGATCTTGGCACCATTCTTAATAGCTAGAGATCCCCAAGGGTCTGGGAGTACAGCCATAGGGATCCTTCCTTCGATTAGTAGTTCATATCTATTAGTTATAGTTGGCACGTCTATGAAGTTGACTTTGCCAGGATCTATGTTTAAACCTCTCAGCATCTCCCAAGCTATGTACTCTATTATAGTATTCCTTGAGATCGCTATAGAGATGGTGTTGAGAGCTAGAATGTTTTGATTCTCTTCCACCGGCGATGCTAGTAGGTAGAAACCTATATTACTATCGTTGTCACTCGCACAACACACGAAGCCTATGATCTTGATAGAGATATTTTTTGACATAAGCATAACCGCGCCGACAGGGTCGTGTATTGCCACGTCTATCTGGCCGCTTATAAGAGCAGAGTCTCTATCTCTAGCAGAGCCGAAGAACACTAACTCTACATCTAAATTATTCTTCTGGAATAGATTCTCTCTCTCGGCCACTATGAACATAAATGAATCTATGACTGGTATGATTCCTACTCTAATCTTATATCTGCCACTAGCAGCTGTAGTAGTGCTCTTCAGATAGTTTTCAAAGATGAAGTGTCCTGAGACTATGATTAAGAGGATAATTATTGCTAGCAGCATTAGAAACCTCTGTCTCTCGCTCAAGAACCACACCACTAGAGAGAATTAATTATAACTTATAAATACTCTATATCTCTTGTTTTTATGAGAATATGTTTAGAGATCTTAGAGACTATCTTCGTTTCCTCGACGAGAAGAGACTGGTCAGATATATTAATGCGGAGCTAAGCCCTATTCTAGAGATCCCAGAGATGGCTAGGAGATTTATCGAGTCTAGAGGGCCTACTATTGTTTTTAATAATGTAAAAGGCTACCCTGGTTGGAGGATGATCTCTAACATATTTAGAGATTTAGACACGATCAAAACTATGTTCGGTGTTGATAGATTAGAGAGTCTCGGCGAGAGATTTATCGAGGTTCTTGAGAATATTAACATTAACATGAGTCTCCTAGATCGTGTTAAGAGTCTGGTAGAATTTATAAGAACAGGTATCTCTCTCCCCAAGACTCTGAGTAGAGGTGATTTTGAGGATAACACGATTGAGAGAGGGTTTAATAGAGTTCCAATACCTAAGATATGGCCTAAAGATGGGGGTAGGTATATTACCTATGGCTTAGTCGTGACCAGAGATCCTGATAGAGAGATCTATAATATGGGCGTGTATAGAGTTCAAGTTTTAGACGATGAGAGAGGAGCGATCCATTGGTTTATTCATAAGAGAGCTCATATAGCCGCTAAGAGATATCGTGAGAGAGGATCTGATAGAATGCCCGTATCAATAGTTGTCGGAGTAGATCCTGCCACAATGCTCGTGGGAGCTCTGCCCGTGCCCTACCCGATAGACAAGTACATCTTCTCTTCAATCTTGAGAAGAGAACCTCTAGAACTAGCTGATCTTGGAGAGCTTAAAGTTCCAGCCCACGCCGAGATAGTGTTCGAGGGACATGTCTCGCTTAGTGAATTTGTTGAAGAAGGGCCTTTCGGCGATCATAGAGGTTATTATGATGTAGTGACTAAGGTACCCTTATTCAGGCTTAGACAAACTTATTTTAGAGACGATCCTTTGTACTACTTCACAATAGTAGGAAAGCCTCGCATGGAGGATTCATGGATCGGCAAAGCTGCTGAGAGAATATTTCTGCCTATAATAAGATTCATAATGCCTGAAGTAGTAGATATTAATCTACCTCCAGAAGGCCTATTCACAGGTGGTATTGGCATTATATCTATTAAGAAGAGATTTCCAGGTCACGGTAGAAAAGTTATGCTAGGTTTATGGGGTTTAGGATTGCTATCTCTAGTAAAGATTCTTATTGTAGTTGATGAAGACGTTAATATTCATGATCTGGGGCAGGTGTTGTATGCTATAGCGACTACAGTAGACCCTGCTCGAGACATACTTATATTAGATAGAGTACCTACAGATGAGCTTGATTTTGTGAGTAGAGAGAGAGGGCTTGGATCTAAGCTAGGTATTGATGCTACTAGAAAATTCCCCGAGGAGAATTACGGTAGAGAGTGGCCTGAGAGAGTCTCCCCAGATCCTGAGATTAGTAGAAAGATAGATGAATTGATTAAAACTCTAAATCTCGATATTAAATAGTGTGAGGAGTAATTGAACAAAATTCGAGCAGTGATAGATCTGATGAGACCTGCTACTAGTCTAACATCACTACTAGCGTCGATAGCTGGTAGTCTCGTGGAGGGTAATCCTTTCAACGAGGTATCTCCAAGTATACTAGCACTTCTATATCTCGGAGTCTTTTTATCTCACTCGTCAGTTAATGTTTTTAACGACTATTTCGACTATAAGAGCGGTCTGGATCTTGTGACGTCTAAGACTCCTTTTAGCGGAGGTAGTAAGGTTATTGTAGAGAAGAGATTATCAGAGAGAGAGGCTCTAGCACTAGGTTTGATACTACTAGTCTTCTCAGCTTCTATAGGTCTTTATCTAACGCTGGCGAGAGGACTTCTAGTCCTGATATTCATGGTTGTGGGAGCTCTTATAATAATTCTCTATACAAAGATCCTAGTCAAGCATTTGTTAGGAGAATTCTCAGTCTATGTCAAGAGTGTCTTGATCACTCTTGCTAGTAGCTACGTAGTATTTGGTGATCTAACTCTAAGGTCTCTACTGATAGGAAGCTTGTACGGTATCGTCTCTCTAACCGTATTGTTTCTAAATAGCATACCAGATCGAGATGTAGATAGAATGTTTTATAGAAGAACTATAGCGTCGGTACTGCCCGTGCACAGACTTCACGTGGTATATGCTCTTCTCATAATATTCACGTTTTTGAACACTCTACTCATATCTATTCAATATTCTATGGGCGTGCTACTAATATTCTCATCGACACCGATCTTTCTGTTAATGTTATATGTTTATAGTGTCTTAAAATTTGTTCTAGACAGAGGCTTTCCACAGGATCTTAATGATCTAATAGGGGTTCTAGGGTTTAATATACTATCTCACAGATTGTTAGAGTTTCTAGTGGTATTCTTCATCTTTTACCAACTCTCAATAAAGATCTAGTGAGTTCTCAGGCAAGTCTTGTCTATCCAAAGATCTGGGTTGCACATTATATCTCTGGAGAATCCTAATAAATTTTTAGATTTAGAATACTAACTTTACAGGGAGGAGTAGTAGTAGAATGAAGTATATGATAAGAGCAAAAATAGAGATCGAAGGCATTGTAGAGAGACCTGACATTATAGGAGCTATCTTTGGTCAGACGGAAGGGCTCTTCGGCAGTGAGTTCGATCTCAGAGATCTCCAGGAGAAGGGTAGAATAGGGAGGATATATGTTGAGACAAAGAGCTCAGGAGGCAAGACGGTGGGAGAGATCATAATTCCTTCTAATCTAGATAAGAGTGAGACAGCTCTACTAGCGGCAATGATTGAGAGTGTTGATAGAGTAGGACCTTATAATGCTAAGATTCATGTAATAGATCTTATAGATCTAAGGGTGGAGAAGATTAAGAGAATAGTTGAGAGAGCTAAAGAACTTATGAATAGATGGGGTAGAGAGAAGACTCTTGATCTAAAGGAGGTGCTGAACGAGATTAATAGCGTTGTTAAGATAGCGTCTATAGCAACCTATGGACCCGAGAAGTTGCCCGCAGGACCTGAAGTAGCGTCAAGCGATACTATAATAATCGTTGAGGGTAGAGCTGATGTTATAAATCTACTGAGAGCTGGGTATAAGAACGCCATCGCTATTGAGGGGGCTCAAGGTAAAGTCCCCGAATCTCTGATCAAGCTGGCTCAGAAGAAGAATGTAATTGTATTCCTAGACGGAGATAGAGCTGGAGATATGATTCTCAAGAATCTTATCGAGAATAATCTTAAGATAGACTATGTGGCGAGAGCTCCGCCAGGCAAAGAAGTAGAGGAGCTAAGTATCAGAGAGATCGAGAAAGCTCTTAAGAACGCTGTACCTCTAGCAGAGTACGTGAAACAATATGAGAAGAAGAAAGAGTCTAAGACGGCTGAGGTGTCGCAAGTCATATCTAGAGAGGAGACTAAAGTCTCTGAAACGTTTCCTGAGACAGCCCAGGAGACACAACAAACAGTCCCAGCCACTCCTCAGCAGATAGTGCAAGAAGCTGTAAAGGAGCAGGAGAGAATAGAGACAGCATCTCTAGAGAAGGAGAAAGAGAGTGTAGTACAAGAGACATCGGAATTAGTTAGTGAGAAGAGAGAGATAGGTCTAGAGGCTCTATCTAGAGTACCTGATAAAGTTTCTCAAGATGTGAGAGAGCTGATAGGCACTTTAAACAGTATATTATATGACTCTAGCTGGAACCCTATTAAAAAGATCAGTGTGAGAGATCTGTACGAGTATCTCGAGAAGAATGGAGAAGAGAGTGAGATATACGCTATAGCTCTGGACGGGATCGTGACTAAGAGACTTGTAGATATTGCGAAGAGAAGAGGTGTTAAGATACTGATAGGATACAGAATCAGTTCTCAGACAACCCTTCCCGTAGAAGAGGTTCAAATACTAACTTTTGATGACCTTATTAAGAAGAGCTCTTCTTAGTGAAATCAAATAGACTTTTTGCTCCTCTAAACCCTTTAAAACTTCTCTCAGTTATGCCAAAGTATCCTAGAACTCTTAGTGCCGCCGGTATTATTTGATGATCTATATAATAGCTTGTGTCAAGATCCTTTATATCAGCATATATATAGGGCACGGCTCTATCACTAATCTTCCCAGCCCCCCTCACGATCACGTACCCGATCTTGTCTCCAATAGCAACTCTACCACCTCTCGCTATTAGTATCTTGGCTGCTCTAACATGTGGAGCGTCGGCCTCGTACTCTTCTAATCTCTTTGTTAATGTCTTCCATATCACAAGCTTCTCTAGAGGAATTCTATACTCCTCT
The DNA here is from genome assembly GCA_041287455.1 of Sulfolobales archaeon. Lineage (GTDB taxonomy): Archaea > Thermoproteota > Thermoprotei_A > Sulfolobales > AG1 > WYEN01. The sequence continues at coordinate 7,300 of JBEULF010000036.1, read as the reverse complement.
AAGTCTCTTATTATTTTTCTTACATACTCAACAGCTTTGTCTACACTGCCTGTCTTTAGAATAATTTCTGCGATCTCTTCTTGAACTTCTTTAGCTAGATCTGTCCAGTCTCCTCTGACAGCTTCAAATCCCACTATGTCTATATAGCCTTCCACGGTTAATCCTATATATCTCTTCTTGGCCTCTGTGAAGAATACTCTAGTATAGATCTTGTCTATCTTTATCTCTAGATCTAGTTCTCTGGCTATTCTATTTATAAACTCATTAACTCTCTTCTCGTCGTAATTAACAAATATAGAATCAGTATCTCCATACATGATTCTCAGGCCTAGCTCGTTAGCTATTTTCATAGCTGAAGTTATTATAGCTCTACCCCACGCAGTCACAGCCTCAGCTCCTTGTTTGAAGTACCATCTAGCACCTATCCAACCCATATATCCGTAGGCTGCGTTTGCCAATACTTTAACTCCTCTCTGTCTCTCGTCTAGCACTCTATACTCGACACTATTCGGCGGGTATTTCTTCATCTCGTCTCTAATACTCTTTCTCAATCTCAATAGTGTCTCGAGTACTCTCTTATAGAATCCTGGGGGGTCTCTTCTGAAGAAATAATTAGTGCCCGGCGCTCTGTAACACTCTATCTTCTCGCAATCCTCAGGCGACGAGACATACGTGTCAGGACCTATGTTGTACTTTATCATTATATTAGGATACATTGATGAGAAGTCTAGCACAGCTATGTTATCGTGAAGACCTGGCTTAGGCTCTAATACTATAGCACCTTTGTAAGGCTCGTAAGGTCTCTCCTCTCTATTAGGTACCAGCTCATTGTATTTAAATGCTTCTCTCATCAGATACCATTCTAATCTATTGCCAACCGACGCTGCTCCAACTTGGTCTAGTGGTAGTCCTGTGAGAGCTGATAATTGAATCGCGTATGGGAGTATTTTCTCTGCTATTCTATATGTTGAGATCACATCATCTCTAGAGTATCTCAAGAGAATCTCTCTTCTACCAGGATCATCCCAGTATCTATAGATCTCATACCAATTGATATTCGTTCTCTCACTCCTCTTCATAACGCCAAAGAACTCTGCCACGTAATCAAGACTCTTTATCTTGACCTCTGGTATCTCTTCGGCAAAATGATACAGATCAACATGTAATCTCCCAGGAATCGAGATATGCCCATACGCACTCTGCCTAGGCTCACCTCCTCTCCTCCTTCCTATCTCCAACGAGATCTTATCTCTCTTAGCTCTCTCTAAGAGATAAGGTAGATCGAACAGCGAAGAGTTGTAGCCCACTATAACGTCGGGGTCATAGTTATTCACATACGTTATAAAATCTCTTATGACATCTGCATCACTATTATTTGACTTAGCCGTGAACTGAACAATCTCTTCTCTATCATTCATCACAGCCACTATTATCACAGGATCTGTGTCAGGTCTTGGAGAGCCTCTGGGATTATACACCTCTATATCAAAAGCTATGATTCTGAGCGGGGGAGGTATGCTACTAGTGTTTCTCTTGATGATATCTATTAATTCATACTCTGCATCAACTCTATACAAACCGCTCTTAGGGATCTCTACTACTCTGAGTAAGTGCCATGAGCTAGGGCTCAGATCCTTATCTATAGAGTATCTCATAGCAAATCTAATATCAGCTTCTAAAACTTCTTTTACAAAATGTAGATCTCTGACTTTTTCTCTGTATTCTCTCACGCTTTCTGGTATCAATGTTTTTATTTTGAAAACCTTTATCTCTCTACCAAAATATTTCTTCTTCTCAGGTGCGATTTCTATGATCGGAGATCTGGGGTTGCTAATCTTCTTCAGAGAACCTATGATCTCTTCATCGCTGTAATCCTCGTCTACGACTATGTAGAAGTAAGGTCTGAAACTACTGTCTCTAATGAGGATTCTCCTGTTACTCCTATCAACACCCCACATGATTATAACAGGTGTGTTCCCTACAACCTCGTATGATATGTCTAGAATAAACACCTCGAGATCTATAGTGTCTCTACTCTCGTATTTCTTCATGTAATCTCAATCCAATAAAAATATTGTTAATCTAAGAAATTAATTAAAACCTGCTCCACGTTTTAATCTGAATAGTATTATCAGTGCGAAAGTCAACAGAGATATTTGACCTAGATCTAAGGTGATTGATTGATAAGATTCTTTGGAAAATATTACCATGAGAGGTAGAATAATTATATTAACACCTCTTCTACTAAAGAGATCCAGGTAGAATAGTATTGACGATATTAGTAGAAGAGTCACTATCAAATCTGACAGAACTCTCGACGCGACAAAGATTCTTATCATCAATAGTAGCAGTAAGAGAATATAAGAAGATGCTGCAAGCATATAGTAAGGATAGCAATATGATAGACAGCCGTACCTAGAGAAGTCTACGTCTATCCCTAGATGGTCTAGTAAGATTCTTAATATGTTTAGAGTTAAAAGGATCGAGAATACGTCTATTAACACGTATAATATAGCTCTCTCTACATCTTTTCTCGCAAGTCTAAATCTCAATCTATCACTCTCTATATATTCTAGCCACCTCTCCTCTTAAGTCAAAGAATGTTGCACTAGTTATATCCACGTCTGCCCACACGCCAAGCTTAATGTCAGGTGTTTCTCTCACAACTACTGTTCTATAGCTAGCACTTCTCCCGATAAGAGTTTTATCTCTATAACCTCTCTTCGTAATCACCACTCTAACTCTCTTACCAATAAACTCTCTGTTAATCTCTAGTCCTATCTCTTCTTGGACTCTCTGAAGATAAGAAGATCGAGTCTTCTTGACACTCTCTCTAACCTGCGGCATTGAGGCCGCCTCTGTGAAAGGTCTTATGCTATACTGTGCTACATGAATCCTATCAAATTTAACTTCTCTCACTAGTTTAACTGTGTTCATAAACGCTTCTTCATCTTCTCCTGGATGTCCTACTATTATGTCTGTAGCAATATTTATATCAGGTATCTTGTTTCTGAACTCTCTTACGTACTCTACGAAATCCTCCACCGTATACCCTCTCTTCATGATCTTGAGAACTCTATTATCTCCGCTCTGAACCGGTATATGGATAAATTTGAATACTTTCGGCCTCTTTAGCACTTCTATTAGCCCATCTATAATTCTACCCAGCCACTGAGGATTCATCATACCGATCCTTATCATAAAGTCGCCTGGTATATCAGACGCCTCAGCCACTAGTTCTGGGAGAAGAAAATCTCTCTCAAGATCGAATCCATAGACAGCCGTGTCTTGAGCTGTAAGCTCGATCTCTTTGAACCCTAGTTCTACAGCCTTCTCAACAGCTCTTATTATAGCTCTAGGTCTATAGCTTCTCAGTCTAGGTCTCGAGTACTTAGTAATACAAAAACTACAGTCACTGAGACAGCCTTGGGCTATCGGTATTGGTATAGAGAGATCCTCTCTCTCTAGCTTAACATTGACTGGTAGTTTGATCTCTTTGTAGTCTCTGTAAGATTCTCCATTAAATCCTATATAAACCTTCTGATCAGATCTGATCACGTCTACTATCTTATTTATAGCCTCAGTGGTCACGAGAGAAGCCTCAGGTATTATCTCTCTAGCTGTGGCAGGCTCTGCTGAGGGTAAGCAGCCTGCAACTATAATCTTCTTTCTGCCAATATATTTTTCTCTGATCTCTCTGAGTCTCAGTATCATTCTCTCTTCTGTCTCTCTTCTAACAATACACGTGTTTATTATGACAACATCAGCCTTCTCTATGTCATCTACTATAGAACCTCCAGATCTCTCGATCTCTCCAGCCATTATCGCGCTATCGGCCTTGTTCAGAGCGCAGCCATATGTCTCTATGTATACTCTCATTATACTTCTACTTTATTTGATACTCTTGTACAGCTTATTTTTATTATGATTAGAGATAAAGTTATAATAGGGGATGCTCGGACGAGTGTTATTGATCTGGATTCGTATTATATGCAATTACTAGATCGATTGTACAAGAGGTTGCCGGAGAGAAAGGAGAGTAAAACAATAGACCTTCCAGAGCTTGAGATAGAGCATTTAACTAATAAGACTATAATTAAAAATCTTCAGTATATAGCTGAGAGACTTGATAGAGATCCTAAGATTATCTCTAGATACTTCTTAAAAGAGTTGGGCAAGCCTGGCTCTCTAACATCATCAGGAACACTAGAGATTTATGATAGAATATCAGCTAAATCACTAAACGAGTTATTCGATAAGTTTATAAAGACTTATGTGAGATGCCCTACGTGTGGTTCTATCGATACAAAGCTTATTAGACGAGGTAAGATCTTTATAATAAAATGCTTGGCTTGCGGGGCTGAGACTACAGCTAAATATGTGTAATGATAGTGGACATTATGTCTCAGAAAGACGAGGGCGAGAGAGATAGATTCTGGGTGAAGATCTTTAGAGTAGATAGTGAGATTGTCCTAGCTATCTGCGACGAGGATCTGCTGGGAAAGACTCTGGTAGATCAGGAGAGAGGAATAGTTTTTACAGTAGACCCAGGTTTTTATAGAGGAGAGTTATTAGAGATAGAAGAGATAATACCTCTCCTAAGAGAGGCTACAGTAGTAAATATTATAGGGAATAAGATCATTGAGAAACTAATTGAAGCGAAGATCATAGATGATGACGAAGAGAATTTTATCTATATAGATGGCGTGAGACATATTCAGATAATTACTATGAAGTGAGAGAGGGTTTTATGCCTAGATTCTGTGCTAGATGTGGTGTTGAAGAGAGTGAGAACATAAAGATCATTGGTTATCTATGTCAGAATTGTTTCTTGAGAGAGAAAGGTCTGGCAATAATTCCGCAGAGAATAGATCTTGTGATATGTCCGGTATGCGGCTCGATTAAAATAGGTGATTCTTGGTTTTCTCAAGAGGATTTTAATAATGATCTCAGGATTCCAATATCTATGATACTCAACTCAAAGCTTAAGCCTTCTAACGAGTTTGTAGACTATGTTTCAATAAGATCTGTAGAATTGATAGGAGACGAGGAGAATCTACGCGCTAAAATCATTGTTGAGGGGAGAGCTGGCGGCGTGATTCTTACCAAAGATTACATAACCAACATAGCAATTGTTAGAAAGATCTGTCCAGTTTGTAGAGCTAGGAGGAGTGAGAGTTACGAAGCTGTAGTTCAGGTGAGAGGGTTCCCTAGACTCTCTCAGAGTACTGCTATGAGAATTATGAACTATGTTGACTCTCTGCCGAGGAGTATGAGAGAGTTTATAGTAAAAATTGATCGATTGAGGGAAGGATTAGATCTTAAGATCTCATCGAAGAGCTCAGCTATATATATTGCTAATCTAATAGCTAAAGAGTATGTTGGAGTTATAACCAGTATAACAGATGAAGACGTTAGAGAGACGCCCAGAGGCAGGTTTTCGAAGAAGATTATATCGGTTAGAGTAATAGATCTGGAGGAAGGTAAACGTCTGACTATTCGTGGAGAGCCTTATATATTTGAGAAGAGAGTTAAAGATGAGATCTATCTGATTAATAGAAATGGTGAGAAGATAAAGTATAGCATAAGAGATCTTTTGAAGATCATAGCTAGAGAGTGATTGAAAAGCCTCTAGCTATTCTCCGCGGTCATTTTCCTAGCTAGCACTCTGTATCTGACATACTTATCATCAAGTGTAAATTTCGGCGGGTGTGGAGATATGGTTTCAGCTCCACATCTCGGGCATTTCTCATGTAGAGTATAGATGTTGCATTTCGGGCATTTTCTTATCATATACTTCATAGATTCTCTTACACTCTCTCAAAAGAGAATTCTACTTGTAGTTTAGATGCTGTTTGACTTGCCCTGCTTAGAGCGTTGCTAAGAATCTTTTCTAACACTTTATAGTCATACCCCTCCAACTCTACTCTGTATCGTGGCGCTCCTACAGCGTATATTGATATATTTTTAATCTCGCTCTCTCTATAACTACTAGCAGTTTCGTAGAATGTTTTTAAGACCTCTCTTATTCGATCTATTCCGTCGCTTGATAGAGATTTGAGGCTGATAACACCGACTATACTGACTCTCTTGATCTCGATCTGTTTTTTCACTATCTCATACGCTATCTCCGCTAAGCTCTTGTCAACCCCGGCCTCTAACGCTGCCTCTGGCCCTCTTACGGCTATTTCCTCTAGTCCTCTCATTATCTCTCCATACCTATCCTCCAGCTTCCAACCGATCATGTTATACGCGTCTTCTATCTTCTTATTTAATCTCTGTGCTATCAGCTCCAAGATATTATGTGCTTTCTGATCTCTCTTCCATCTCATTATCTTTTCTCTCTGCTCCTCTGGTTTGACTCTCTTTGAAGAGATGTCTATTGCGGGAGGATTCTTCTTTCTATCAATTCTTATAACTTTTGCAACGATCTTCTGGTTCTCTCTGATAACCTCTCTTATGTCTTTAAAATATTTAGTTGTTATCTCACTCCAAGGTAGATAGGCTGTATAGCCTCCGTACTCGTCTAGCTTGACATATGCTCCATAGTCAAATACCTTGTCTACCGTAGCTATGACTAAGTCTCCTACTTCTGGGAGAGGTTTTCTCTTCAAAACCATTTCATCAGCCCTACCAGACTTCTTATCAGCCTAAAATTCTCACTATCTCTCCTCTAATAACAGCTTTCCCCCCGGTTGGCACAACCAGTTGATAGCCGCAGATAAGGCATTTAGCTGGGTATGTAGCGTGATCAAAGATCACTTGTTCGTTTCCGCACTGAGGACATTTAACTCTTAAGAATCTCGACTTCGGCTCGGGGATTACTATCTTTCTCTTTTTCAGCCTCTTATCACCTCGGCTAACTCAGCTTTTTTAACTCTTATACCTTTTCTATGAGTTATCATACCACACTTCTGACACTTCAGCTTCAACACTGTCTTCTTAGTGACTTTAGCAAATCTCTTCTGCTCAGGCTTTCTCTTAGAGCCATAACCCTCTTGTTTTCTAAGATATCTTCTCTGACCCTCAGCAAGCGTCCTTCTCTTACCATGCTTATAGATACTAACACTATGCTCAGTATGAGTCTTACACCTAGGACAATACGTGACAATCACTTTCGGCACTTTCATCTCACACACCTAATAAAGCATATAGAAGAAGAGATTAAAAGCATAATGCTTATAACTCTCAATACAGTAACACTATTTCATGGAGCCGCGGTAGTATAGCCCGGCCCAGCGTTTCAAACGCCGAGAGTATGCGGGCCTGTCGAGCCCGTGACCCGGGTTCAAATCCCGGC
>JBEULF010000035.1:0-4158 GCA_041287455.1 Sulfolobales archaeon | reverse complement strand
AAGATTCTTACGAGACTAGATGTTGCAGTAGGTTCGTTGAGAGGTAGACTAGGGATAGATCTTGAGAGAACTATACTGAACATATATAGAGATCTGCTGGAGAAGAGAGGGATTAAACCGAGTAGAGTTGAGAAGATAACTTTTAAAGATCTGGATGGCAGATACTATAGAAAGGGTGCCAGACTAGAGATAGATATATATGTTCACAACGAGGAGACTATATTTATAGAGGTGAAGTCTCTAGTAGATATAGATGACGTAGAGTGGTTCTGGGAGAAGTGCGAGATATTTGAGAAAATCCTTGGCCGAAGATCCAGTTCGAGAATGATAGTGGCTGTAAATATATTCAGAGACGCCTTGGAGAGAGCGAGAGAACTAGGTCTAGAGGTCGTATATGGGAGAGTTCTCGAGGTAGAGTGAAGGATTATAAAATGATGAGCCAACACCTATCTGATGAGATGATGTGCTTCTCCTGCGTCTGAATCTTTCTAGCATAATCTTTTTATCATTAGATAAGCGTCTTCACCGTCTGGATAGTATGATTTTAGTATCTCTCTCTTCTCATAGCCTAGACTTGAGTATAGTCTCAGAGCCTCGGTGTTAGTAGTCTTAACCTCTAGTCTTGACATGCACACGTTTCTACTTCTGAAATACTCTTCTATCAGCTCCATAAGCTTTCTCCCGAGACCTCTCTTTCTATAGTCTCTAGCTACGCATATTGATATTATGTGTCCCTCTCCACCCCCCTCGATTAATCCTACCACGTATCCCTTGATTTTCTTGGTGATCTTGTCTCTGGCTATTATAAAACTCTCTCGAGCTAGTTTTATGTAGAAGAGTATTATCTGGGGCGGGTAGGCCTCTCTAGAGAAACACTCTACTTCGAGTCTATAGAGCTCCCCCAAATCCTCTTCAGAAGGGTTTTGAAACAAGATCTCTCTCATATGACTAGACCTGTGTCACAGGTAGAATAGTAGTGATACTGTGAATATCATTGCAAAGCCAACTACTGTGATCATTTGTATGATATTTGACGCTCTCTTAGAAAGGTATAGACTGAGTATTTTACCGCCATCAGTTATGTAGAGTGGTGCGGCGTTTACGACGGCTAGACTTATATTGATTATCATCATCCAAACCATTAGTCTCAAAAGATCTTCTAGAAGCCACAGTCTAACATAGCTGCTACTCGTAGGGATGATCAAGGCTCCTGTGAAGAACCCTACTATGGGAATGTACACTCCGTCAAAAACAACACCAATCCTAGTAGCATTAGAAGGCTTGTATACTATGGTTCTCAAAACACTCCCATTAGGATAGACTCCAGTTATGTTAAGATACAGAGTCTCCGGGCTAGATATGAGCATTCTATAAGGCAAGAAGTTGTCTAGGGTATAGATAGTGCTACCATTAACACTAGTTATCAGTAGACCAGGTCTTATGCCAGCTCTATAGGCTGGAGAATCAGGCTCTACACTAGCTATAACAGCACCCTGGATCACTCCTAGCAGAGGAGAGATCCATAAGATCGAGAGTATGATAGCCAGAGAGATTAAGAAAAGAATCATATTAAACAAGACTCCTGCAGAGAGAATCCTAGTAGCAACTCTCTTATCACTCATCATTCTCTCATCATCAACTTCCACGAACGCCAGAGGCATTATAAGAAAGATCCCCGCGCCATAGCTTTTCAGAGGAACATCATGTGTTTTAGAAGCTATCGCGTGGCCAAGCTCATGAAAAGCTACAGAGATCCCTATGGCTATGAGGAGATAGACTATATCAACACCAGTTATAGTGATGCCAGGGATGATAGGAGCTACAGGAGGTGGGCCGAGTCTCTCTGTGCTTGGGTTGAGAAAACTATTTATAAAAGTGATCACGTAGTTTACTCCGATAAGATATACTGTGGCGTAGAACAAGACTATCGACACGAACATCACGATCACTCCAGCTCTAAAAAGTAGTATGCTCTTCCTCCCACCTCTGATCCTGTCTAGAAGGTCGAGACCTCCTCTCTTCTTGATAAGAATTGTGAATACTGACACTTCTAAGCCTATCTTGCTGAGAAACTCTCTGCCACTTCTACTCATAGAGATCAAGTAGAGTAGTAGCTCGATCAAGAGTATGTAAAGTATGATCTCGAGAACACTGGTGTCACTCATAGAATATCCTCTCTAGAGATTCAAAGACGCTGTCAACACTATCTCTATCAAATCTATTCTCTCTCAGCATAGAGCTTATCTTCTCATTGAAAATACTATAGATCTCGCCGTGTCTCTCGAAAGCTCTTCTACTCAAATCTCTAAATCGAGAACAAGCTCTCTCAGATAACATGTTGTTATCGCACAACTCGCTGAACTCTCTCTCGTCTACAACTCTACTCTCTCCTCTCAAAACAATCACGTCTATGTATAGGTCGTTGTAGACTACTTTTATCCTCCCTCTAAAACTCCTAGGATCAATATCGTATATTACGTGAGGTCTCGTGTTGATATTAACATACACTCCCTTCAGCTCTAGCGAGCTGGAGTAGTATCCGTGAAGTATAAACTCGTTCTTATCGTCGATCAGAGATACAATCTTATCCCCGGGCTCTCTAGGGATCTCTAGACCGTCATACAGACCCTCACTCTTGCTAACTCTGCTCAGCACCGCTCTCAAGAATCTACTATTATCTCTCTCATACAGATCCGCGTATAGAGCTCTTGCAGGACCTATCACTATCTCCTTAGAGTAGAAAGGTCTTCTGTGATAGAGGTATACTTCATATCCTTCCAACATCTTGTCTATGAGGAAATGTTTTAATCCTCGACACATGTTAGTCTTGTAGCTATCCTCAGTCACGTGATCTAGGAGATCTATGAGATCTCCTAGAGACGAATAAGATCTCATTGTATGGTGATAAGGTGTTGTGGCTATGATCTTTGATCTGTACTCGTCGAGTCTCAACATATCGTCTGGCGAAACATGTATAAAAGCTATACTCTCGCCCACATATACGAATCTATTGATCTCTGTCTTGTCGAGAGAATTCTTTATCTCGTCAAATCTCTTCTTAAGCTCTTCATACTCGTTCATAAGATCTATTGTGGTAGAATTTTTCGCAGAACTCCTCCACTTAACCCCAAACCCTTGTCTAACTATTATCTCTGAGAAGCTTTTTAACTCACCTATCACATCAGGATCTCTTATATGCTCTGAGAATTGTGACACGCCAGACTCGTTCAGAAGCATGTATCTCCCGACAACTGTCACACCTCTCTTAACGATAGGTGTCTTCAGATCATCGCTATAACCTATTATAGTGAGATCTAGTGTCTGCCCGGGGAAGCATATACTCTCTCTGAGAACACCTCCTAGGCCTAGTGGTGTTGTCACTAAACACTCGTTGTGAGAGATCTTATTCTCAACCTTACCTCTATACACAGCGTTTAGAGGCATTATCTTTGTAAATAGTGACTCTTGTAGCACTTCTCTGAGAACTGCGTAGAGTCTCTCAACTACTCCGGGCTCTCCGACTAGCACTATGATATCTCTATATCTATCATCACTCTTCACAGTAGCCTCTGGAGGTCTGCTCGTCACATGACTAGTGTCTCTGAGTCTCCTAAGGATCTTCTCGCTCATATCGCTTAAACAGAATCCTCTCTCGAGCAAGAGCTCTGCTAGAGCTGTTGAGTATACTCCTCTCACTCTAACACTACTGCTACAGACCTCTTCTCCCATCAGATCTATGCACCTAGTCTCTCACTGTCTCGAGTATAGTGACAATATTCCAGAGAGTAGTTCTGGCGTGGACAGGCATGTTAGGGTCTTGACTAACCTCGTCTAAGATGCTCACAGCGTTAGAAGCTCTAACACCTAGACTGAGACTCTGGTCTTGGAGCACTTTTATAGCTTGTGTCGCTGCTCTCCTGATATTCCTAGGGATCGAGGGGTCGTTTATAATAGCTGTTAACAGTGTCAACGCTTGTCTGATCTTAGCTTCGTTGCTCTGAATCTTAATATCGCTACTCATACACATCACCATCTAATCCATATACAGCATCTCTAAAATATTTTAACACTTTTAAAATAGAGATCTTTCTCTCGAGACAGGGAGAGACAACTGTTTGGAGCGTGAGGTTTATCATGGTCTTTATAGGTATTTCTATG
>JBEULF010000034.1:0-4470 GCA_041287455.1 Sulfolobales archaeon | reverse complement strand
CCTCCTACTGCTGGCGGTAGGAAGACTATCACATCTTCATCTTTTATTCTCACGTTCTTTGGGTTATTATCTCTAAGAGAAGACCCATTGATCAGAACTACGTATCTACTCTTGATCCTCTCCTCATCGTCTAGCACTCTTTTAGAGAGCTCTATGTTTAGATTCTTATCAAGAATCAATATAAGATCTAGTAGTGTGATCTCGTTAGAGATTCTCACACTATACTCTTTCACTCGAGTTAACTCGTACAGCTCCCCGTAGAACCTTATCTCAACCATAGTGTCCGTGACACATGAATTATTAGAAGATTTAAAATATTTTATCTAATATTTTATCTCAACCTATAAATGTAAGAGGTAGAGAGTTTTTGAGTGAGAAGATCTTGATTGTAGGAGGAGGTGTTGCTGGCGGTAGTGTTGCTGTTAGTCTCAGTGTTCAAGGTTTTGATGTGACACTGATTTCCTCTGATCCTGTCGTCTATTCTAAGATGACACTATCTTATGCTCTTAAGAATAGAGTTCTGAGAATAGATCCTTATGTAACCTATTATCCAGAGGATCTCAAGAGTCTAGGCGTGAAGTTTATCAACGATACAGTGGTACAAGTAGATCCTAGTAGACGTGTTGTGAAGACTGAGAGCGGTCGTGTTCTAGAATACGATATACTGATACTGGCTACTGGGAGTAGAGCGAACATGCCCAAGATCGAGGGGCTGGGGCTAGAGGGTGTTCATATGTTTCTATCCTTTGAAGACATGGTCAGACTGGATCAAGATATTGAGCCTGGGAGAAGAGCTGTGGTAGTAGGCTCTGGAATGATAGGTATGCTAGTCGCTGACGCTCTACATAGCAGAGGTCTTGATGTGACACTAGTAGACATACTGCCATACCCTCTCTTAACAGTTGTCGAAGAGCCTATAGCTAGAGTCATGTTGAGAAGAGTTGAGAGTAGAGGTGTTAGATTTCTAGGAGGCGTGTCTGTAGAGAGACTAGAGGGTGATAGAAGAGTTAGAAGAGTGATCCTGTCTAACGGAGATAAGATTCCTGCTGATATAGTTGTGATGAGCACAGGTGTCACAGCGGCTGTGCCCGAGGGTTTAGAGAGCTTGAGAGAAGGGCCAGGAGGCTCTGTGCTCACTGACAAGTATTTCAGAACAAAGATCCCAGGAGTGTATGCTATAGGAGATTGTGCCAGTAGTATAGACTATGTTACGAGTAGAACTGTATACAGACCACTAGGTATACTAGCCTCCTACGAAGCAAGACTATTGCCGAGAGCGCTCAGAGGACTCGGCTATAGCGGTTTCATACCTTATCAAATTGAAGAAGCTTTCGGATACTACTTTATAAGACTCGGTCTGAACAGCTTTGAATCTAAGAGACTGGGTGTTAGCTATTCTATAGCTCTGGCAGAGTTCAGAGTCCCGGGTTTAGGAGTCTCCAAGAGTATCGTTCTATATGAGAGAGGCTCTGACAGAGTTATAGGTTGGCAGAATATTGGGAGTATTATGACCTCGTACAAATCAAAGATCTTTGAAGAAGCAATTAGATCGGGGGAGAAACTTGGGGATCTTCAGGAGAAAAAAATAAAAATTATTGAAATAGACTGACTCTAAGCAGGTCTAAGACCTGACCATGCTCTCTTAGAGATATCAGTTTTTGTCTTCAGAGTTAGAGCGTACTGGTATGCGAAGTCACTCCCAACCTTGTCTACTCTGACATATCTTATAGCTCCGTATGGGCAGGCCTTGACACACGCGGGTTCTCCGTCGCAGAGGTCGCATTTGATAACTCTACCATCGCTACCGAGAGTTATAGCTCCGTATGGGCAGGCGTATACACAGGCTTTACAATTTATACACTTTCTAGGGTCTATCTTAACCGCGTTAGTCTTGGGATCTCTATAGATAGCTCCCACACCGCAAGCCTCCATACAAGGGGCAGGGTCGCAGTGATAGCATCCTGTCACAACAAAGTCTCCCGTATCGCGCCAGGCGAAGACTCTTATTCTAGCATCTCTCACACTGAAAGAACCTGTCTTAACATAGCTACAAGCCAGTACACATCTCTCGCATCCGGTGCACTTACTCGAGTCGAATTCAAGTATGTAGAAACTCATGATCTCACCTCTCACCACGTCACATGTTTAAACACATCTTCATCTACACCAACTCTCTTCAAAGTCTCTCTCTTAGGTCTACCCTCCTCGTCCCATCCTCTTATCTCGTAGTATTCTTTCTTCATCTTCTCAAACCACTCTCTCGGTAGAACTCTGCCCTTGGTAGGTCCTGAGACATGTGGGTCTTCGTGGATCCTGGGTGGTAGCACGTCGTCTTTAGCACTCATACCCTCTCTAACGTTAAACACTCTTATCAGATTAACAATTCTCTCTCCAGCCAGCTCGAAGTTTCTCACATCTTTATACTCTTCAAAACCTGTCACAGCGTAGACTAGCAGACTCAGTCTCTCATTATCCCAGCAACAGAAGTCGCACACACCAGCAGCGAATTTCGCGGCGTACTGATGCTCTTGTTGTACCACTATTATAGCCTTGTTCTCAGGACTCCATCTCTCGATAGGAATAGGTTTGGCTCCCAGCCAGTATCTGCCCAGAACCTCAGGTCCTATAGGCCATGATCTCAGGTGATCTCCTCCTCTATCAGCTACAGCGTAGGAGAGCCCCATAGCAGGCGCTGCCCTAGGGTCGTATGCTGGGAGTTCTAGACCTTTGACATGAACGGCATATCTACAAGACTCTCTACCGATCTTCTCACAAGCTCTCTTAGTGCCCTCGGCTAGTATGTCGGCGAACGGTGTTTTTCTATATGCTATAGCCTCGGCTAGAGCTACAAAGGCTTCATCATTGCCAAATCTAAGTTCTAAGCCTCCAGTCTCTTCTCTCGATATAATACCTCTCTCGTAGAGTTCTGCAGCCCAGCCTAAGACTCCTCCCAGAGATATTGTGTCGAGACCCAGCTCATCTGCTAGGTAGTTGAGCTTGGCTAGAGCTCCTATATCCCCTATACCGAGATTAGCTCCTAGCAATGCTGCTGTCTCGTACTCAGGCCCCTCGGTCAATGTCCCAGCGTACTTACCGCTCTTTATAAGAATCCAATTGTGACACCCTACAGGACACTGTCTACAAGCAGCTCTCTTAACCCTTACTCTAGCCACGGCGAGAGCGTCAATACCACTCCACATCTCAAAACTACCTGACTGGAAGTTTCTCGTTGGGAGAGCTCCTGCCTCGTTCGTGAACCAGCCTAGAGCTATGCTACCCCACTTAATACCAAACTCAGCCTCAGGATTCTTGAATATGTCTTTCTCCTCTATCTCTCTCACAATATTATCAAATTCTTTGGGCAGAGCCACTTCTACTCTGCCAGAACCTCTCACAGCCACTGCCTTCAGATTCTTAGAACCCATAACAGCCCCAGCACCGCCACGACCGTGCTGTCTCCCCTCAGAGTCTACCATTGCGAATCTGACTAGTCTCTCCCCGGCCGGGCCGATGGTTAATACTTTCACCTGAGGATCTCCGAGTTCTTCTTTTACAGCTTTTCTAGTCTCACTAATCCTGAGACCCCAGAGATGATCTGCTTTTCTAAACTCGATCTTGCCATCCTCAATGTATAGATACACAGGCTTATCAGCTCTACCCGTTATAATCACACCATCAAAACCAGCGAATTTAAGTTCTGAACCTACAGCACCGCCACTATGAGTATCAAGCCAGAAACCTGTGAGAGGAGACTTGGTGACTATAGGATACTTAGGCGAGGCGGGAGCCATAGTCCCATTGGCTGGGCAGGTCATGATTATAAATAGATTCTCTGGAGATAGAGGGTCTACCCCTCTTGGCAGATACTCTAGAAGATATCTAGCCGCAACCCCCTTACCACCTATGTATAGTCTAGCATAGCCCATGTTCAAAGACTCGATATGATACTTCTGTTTAGAGAGGTCTACAAAGGCTATTCTACCAACATAGCCTCCAGGCACAATTTCACACTCGCATAATTCTTGTATTAGACTGCTTATATTTTTATAACTCTTAATTCACGCAATTTTCAAATTCTTCTATTTCATTTTTTAACATTATTTAATTGATTCTGAAGAATCTAACCGATCATTTGTTAAAGTATGTCGAGAAATTTATAAGAGAAGAGTAGTAATCTCTCTGAGAGATTTATGAGAATACTCCAAGTAGGAGATATTCACTGTGATAAGAAGAAACTGATGCTTCTGAAGAGTGTTTCTAGAGAGTACTCCTTTGATCTCTTGGCTGTTCACGGTGATGTTGAGTGTAATAGTGAGATTATCAGTATTCTGAAGGATATCTCTTCTAGCATAGTCTTTGTGCCTGGCAACATGGATAGTTATCAGATTTCTGAATTGTACTCTAGAGAAGGTTTTAACATTGATTCTAGAGTCGTAGAGTTTAGAGGCTACTACATAGCCGGTGTGGGGG
>JBEULF010000033.1:0-36081 GCA_041287455.1 Sulfolobales archaeon | reverse complement strand
AAAGCATCTTACTCGGAAGATCTCAAGAGGATCTCGCTGAGATCTGATATGGCTGAGTGTAGAGCGAATGAGTCTATATCTTACAATTGAAGTGATGATAAAGACTATGCATATAAGATCTCACTTTCTACCGCTTGATAAAAATGAGATTCGAGGAGAGAGAACTTTAAGTATCAGAATATGATTTTGAAGAACAACTATTTTGTGAAAATAGATTTGCTTTGTTCGAGATTCATAGGTTTGTCTCTAAAGATCTCCTCAGCAACTAGAGTCTTGGATCGGTAAGACTATCTTAAGTGGTAAGAGTATACCGTGTTCTTGAGCAGCGATTCTCTTTTTAAATATGCTTTTTAAATACGCTGGTATACTATAAATTAGGCGTGTTAAGAGTGATCCAGATTCAGAACGTGTCAAAATCCTTTGGAAGCGTAGTGGCGTTGGATAATGTGAGTTTCGAAATTAGAAATAGCGAGATTGTTGGTTTTGTAGGCTTGAATGGCGCTGGAAAGACTACCACTATGAGAATCGCTGTAGGAGTTCTCCCACCAGACTCTGGCGATGTTCTCATCGACGGACACTCTATAACTAGAGAGAAGAGAGTGGCTTCTCAACTGATAGGTTGGATCCCTGAGACTCCTCTTTTTGAGAGAGATTTTAAAGCTATAGACTACTTCGTCTATATAGCAGGTTTTCACGGGTACTCGGCTAGTGACGCTAGAAGACTTGGTAGAGAGCTTCTCTCTAGGGTAGGTCTTGA
The DNA here is from genome assembly GCA_041287455.1 of Sulfolobales archaeon. Classification (GTDB taxonomy): domain Archaea; phylum Thermoproteota; class Thermoprotei_A; order Sulfolobales; family AG1; genus WYEN01. The sequence continues at coordinate 35,324 of JBEULF010000033.1, read as the reverse complement.
AGAGGCTGTGAACAGGAAACTCTCAACATTCTCCCAAGGTATGAGAAAGAGATTCGCCTTAGCACTGAGTCTTATAAGCGATCCTCCCAACTTCTTGTTTGACGAAGTTCTAAACGGACTGGATCCTCAGGGTATAATGTTCTTCAGAGAACTAGCGCGAGAGTTTAAGAAAGAGGGTAGGGCGGTGTTATTCTCTTCACATATTCTATCAGAGGTTGAGAGTATAGCTGATAGAGTAGTGTTTATTCACCGAGGAAGAATAATAGCTGATATGAGCATCGATGAGATCCGTAGAAAAGCTGGTAGAGATGAGAGAGCGTTAGAAGAGTTCTTCTTCAGATTAATAGGTGTTAGATGATGTTGAGACTCGGACCAGTCTTATACGATCTCAGAAGATCTGTCTTGAACATATATGTGCTAGTATTGCTGGTACTCGCAGTATTATCAGGAGTAGGGTTCACTTACATGATTCGCGGAATGCTTCTTCAGGGGGGAGCGAGTCTTAGCGACATAAACTTTATGGGCAACATAGTAGTCTATCAAGAAAAACTATACTTCCTCGGAATAGCTTTCGACAGTAGAGGAGATGTTCTGAGAGACGCGAGAGTCAAGATCTATGTTGGAAACACTAGTATATCTGATGTGAGACTAGTGAGAGACGGGGTATTGTATGTAGAGAAGAATCTAACCGACATATTAGGAGAACTACAGACTACGCCTATCGGCGGAGTGGGTACTCCTCTCCAACCCCCGCGTATAGGGCTTAGAGCTCTTCCCCCTCCTATAGTCGAGATCTCTAGAGGCTCTATAGTTCTAAACATAACACCTGCGAACTATAGATTTATAACCTACACGTCCGAGACAGGGATTGTCAGCCCTGTGCTCGTGGTCAACTACAGGGTCGTGAGCCCCTACGTCTCGAGCCTTAGATTCCCACACAACGCTGCTGCCATAGTCTCTATCCAGGGGGTGTATGTGCTGGATTTCATAGTTCTGAGCATTGGTAGAGACAGTGTTGTCACCGCGATCTATGGTTTCAAGATCGGCGGTGATAAACAAGTGACACCTCTCAACACTTTGATAAAGTATAACATCTCTAGTGTAACATCTGCAGAGATGGTCGTGGGACCTGTGATATCTGTCAACATACCCCCACCCTCGATAGAGAGTTTCAATAGATTGAATATGATAGATTATGAAGTCTTTACCGAGTTTTTCAAAGTCGCAGAGCTCAGCATACCTAAGCCTATTAGAGATAAGCTGTATAATGGGTATCTAATCTTGGGTCTAGGAGACAACACTACAGATCCTAACTCATATGACTCATACGCTTACTCTGTGTTCTTAAGATTCCCACAGATCATACTAGCCGCAGCTTTCGCAATGCCTGCTTCGTCTGGTATTATGCTCTCTCTATTTACTATAGCCGTAGTGTATCTTTCTAATAGACTCATGGCGAGACCCAGATCCTCTGGAGAGCTAGAGTTTATATTGTCAAAGCCTGTGACCAGAAGAGATCTCTTTATAAATAGATTCCTTGCCCAAGTCATAGCATTGCTTATAATGATCATTGTTTTCATCGTTGTATTCCAGATCTCTAGTATTAGTTGGATTGGCACTGGCTACGACACAAATCTCCTCTTGAGACTCTTCAGCGGGGTTTTCTTAAGCGTCTTAGCATTCTCCTCACTAGTCTACGCTGTAGCAACGTCTCTGAGACCAAGCTTCTACATGGGTGTCTCAATCACTCTATACATAGTCTTCATCTTATTCTGGGACACTCTAATGAGCTTAGTCGCTATCACAGTATACGGGCTGAATAGTTTTCAAGAGATATCTAATTTCGTAGATAGATCTATGTATTTCAATCCTAGAATAGCGAATAGACTCTTCATAGATCTGATACAAAACTATCTCACCGGGGCTTCTCTAAACCTAGACATACCATACGCTATAATAGCTATTGTATTGTGGATAGTGCTACCGCTCTTACCAGCTTATTATAGATTTAAGCGTGTACCACTATATACTTAGGTTGTGAGTATTAATATGATCTCTCTCAAAGCAGATCTACAGATCCACACTATTTGTAGCGATGGCAAGTCTACTGGTGAAGATGTTGTGAGACAAGCTCTGATAAGAGGTCTGAGAATCATCGCTCCAACAGATCATAACACTTTCAGAGGCTATGAACTTGTTAGAAGAGCTGCTGAGAGTATTAGTGCCAGCATGATCATTGTTCCAGGCAACGAGGTAAAAACAGATCTGGGAGAACTGATAGTGTTATGCGGTGAAGCCTATAGAGACGAGCTGATACCAAGATCAGCGTATGACTTGATAGATTTCGCGCACGCTAACAACTGCGTAGTATACGCTCCACACCCCTACGACCCTCTCAGACTAGGCGTTAGAGACTATGTCAAGAGTCTCAGAATAGATGGAGTAGAGATATTCAACGCCTCAGCACCCCCCTGGTCTAATAGAAAAGCGTATAGAGTTGCTAGAGAGCTGAATGTGGCTCTGCTAGCTAATAGCGATGCTCACGTGCCAGAGTTCATAGGAACTGCTTACAATATAGTCGATGTAGAAGATTTGACAGTTGAAGAAGTTCTCGAGAGTATTAGAAAAAGAAAGATCAGACCTGTGCCAGGGAGACCTTCTATCTACGCTTATCTAAAAGATCTCGCTCACAGTGTAAGACTTAGACTTAGAAAGATCTAGTCTTCTGATCTCTGTAACACTGAGATACCGTTTAAAACTATGAATCTCACAGCCTCTCTCTTGATGTTATAGAAGCTGATACTATTACTATTAATCCTATTCACAGATCTTATTTTAATCTCGTAAACCTCATCTCCTCTCAGAGATCTCTCCAAAACGTTACTCGGCTCACACACGTCTCGCGCCCTGAGAATCAGGGTATTAAGTGGTGTTTGATAATCACTTCTATAAGAGATCTCGAAGAGCTCGTCGAGATCCACTGGTTTAAAGCTTTCTTCGAACAAAGGATCTCTAGAGATCTCATATAGATCCTCTACTAAAACCCATCTTATATCACCCGAATTAACATCTCTAAAATATACTACAGCTGAGTCTTCGCTCTTTCTCAACTCTTTAAGCTTACTCTCTATAAAATCTTCTGGAAGCTCTAGTATCTCGGCCAGTTCACTCACGGTAAGAGCCGTGTTTTTGAGAGTCTTAACAATACTATAGCCAATATCCTTCAGCCACAGTCTCGTTGGAGGCGTGCTTAGTATCACTCTAGAGATCGGTGAAGGCTCTCTCGACCTGAACCTATAGATCTTCAGTCTACCACTACATAGATCTCTCATAAAATCATATATGCCATACTCGTCCTCAAACTCGGAGAGAATCTGTTTTACAGCTTCTTCAACTATAAACTCGTCTTCCTCAGGATTGCTCACTCTACCAAAACTATACTGAATCTCTCTGATCTTATCTTTTAATCTCGGACTTCTCAACAGAGAAAGTCTCACATACTCTTCTATCTCGCCACTCTCACATATATCTCTCAATATCTTTATAGGATCTGCTCCATTAGCTCTGAGAGAAACTCCATAAGCCGAGATCCTTGTTTCAACATCTCTACCGATTCTCTTAAAAGCCTCGTTGAGAAGTAGATAGGCTACTAACTCTGCTAGTCTATCCCCGAATGGGTATAGAATTATCTTCTCATCAGACCTGTCTTCGACCACGATTAGATCCTCGCTCGGTATAGGCACGTTATTCTTTCTAAACCACTCTCTATAGCTATCGACGATTCTCTTGAGTGTTTCAAGATCACTTGAATCTATAATACTAGATATAGCAGACTCCTCTTCAGACTCTCTTCTCAAGATATCGTAGAGTGCTCTGGCCACAGACCTACTTCTAGAGATGATATCGCCATTCCACAGAGGGATAAAACCCTCGCTACTCTCAACTTTTGAAACACTAATAATTCTATTATGATCATCTATTCTAACAACTCTCCACAGTCTGCCGGAGAGTCTGATAACATCTCCAGGTCTCAAAACTCTATACACATAAGACTCGTCGAGAGCTCCAATCACTTCTCCATCAGATCTTACAATATACGTATCGTTGTCTCGTATATACGTGAAGAATTTTGAGAAACTCTTGATACGACTCTTCTTATCAAAACTCCATATGCTAAAGAAATTCTTACCAATTCTAACACTGTCATCATGATGTCTCTCTATGATCTTTGTCTCTGACAGATAGTCTACTACTCTCATAAACTCTTCGTAGGAGAGATCTCTGTACACATACGTAGACCTAATCACGCTATATATCTCCTCGATACTAGCAGCTCCTCTCAGACTCATCCCTACAATAGTTCTGGCCACAAGATCCATGGGCTTACAGAATCTTCTGGGTCTCTCTATGTAGCCAGAGACTAGTAGTTTTACTAGAGAGAATATCTCTAAGAGATCTATCTCTCGATCTAGAATAACGTATCCCTCAGAGATCTTATCTAGAGAATGTCTAGACCTCCCCACTCTCTGAACCAGTGAAGAGACTTGACCTGGAGATCTGAATAAGATAACTCTGTCAACAGACCCGAGATCTACTCCCAGTTCTAGAGTTCTTGTGGCGACAACAATATTAGCATCTCCATTTCTAATCATGCTCTCTATATCTTCCTTGATCTTGCTCGAGATCGAGGAGTGATGAACATAGACTCTCTCTACACCAATTCTCTCTAGAGCCTCGTGAATCCTCTCAGCAAGATATCTACTGTTAACAAATACAATAGTAGTGGGAGTGTATGTCTCTCTAATACTCTCAGCAATCTTATCAAACACTTCTCCATCTCCTGTCTCTACTCTCTTAATATAGATTCTTATCTTCTTAGAGTCTCTGCTAGATATAACGACGTTTTCTCTACTAGAAGAGCCTGAGAAAAACTTGATCACATATTCAGGATCTCCTATAGTAGCTGACAACATTATCCTCTGAAAATCATTTCCAGAGATCCTTTTGAGCCTCTCGAGTAGTATGGCTAGTTGAACACCTCTCTTACTATTGATCAGTTCGTGAACCTCGTCTATTATAACCCATTTAAGTCTCTGATAGTACTCTCGAAATCTAACACTCCAATCAAGATCTATCTGCAGGTTCTCGGGGGTTATTATCAGTATGTGAGGAACTCTCTTCAGCCTCCTAGCTCTCTCAAAGCCGGGTACATCGCCGTGTTTTCTACTCACCGAGAAGCCTAGTCTATCACTCCACCACTTGATCCTCTTGTAGAGATCGTTGATCAAAGCTTTCATAGGAGTTATATAGAGAACATAGACTCCTGGAGAGCTTCTAACCTCTTCATCAGATAACATCATAGATAGCACTGGGAGTATCGCGGCCTCAGTCTTACCACTACCCGTAGGCGATATTATCAACACGTTGCTACCTCTTAACACACTCTTTATAGCCTCGATCTGTACTTCTGTGAGAGACTTCCACCCTCTGAGAGCTACTAGATCTATTATTCTCTTATCTAATAATCTCTCTAACCCAGCTTCTCTCAGAGACATTCGAACTGTCTCTAGTCTATCATTGTACAATCTCTCATCCAATCAACATCCAGTCTCATGATTTGTTTCTAACGCTTAAATACATTATATAGAACTGACTAGTCAGAGACCTGAGGATCTTGTCTTTATCACGAGTCAGCATGCTTCTATCTAGCTTATTATCTTAGTATCATGATATATTCTGAGATAAATTGTTTAAGAAACTCAGAGAGACTCTCAGTCGAGCTGTGGATAGAGTAGTTAGTGTGATTGAAGAGAGTCTGTCTAACAAGATCTCTAAGGAGGTCTCTGAAGAAGATCTGAGGAAGATATCCGAGGAGCTGGTCGTAGAACTTGTTGAAGCAGACGTGGCTCTAGAGATCGCTGAGAAGATCATTGATGATCTTAAGAGTAGAGTGATAGGCTCTAAGATAGGATTGTTCGAAAATAAGAGAGAGTTTATAATGAATAGTTTTCGCGATGTATTGAGAGAGTATCTAGGTAGAGGAGTTGTTAACAAGGATCTTATTGATATGATTAGAGAGAGTAAGAGTAAGCCTTACAAGATTCTTTTTATGGGCGTTAACGGTGTTGGCAAGACCACTACGATAGCCAAGGTGGCTAAGTATCTGAGAGACAGAGGTTTAAGAGTTCTCGTTGTAGCCGCAGACACTTTCAGAGCCGGAGCTCAAGAACAGCTAGAGGTTCACTGTCAGAGACTCTCAATACCTATCTTCAAGGGGAGATACGGTGCAGACCCCTCAGCGCTAGTCTTTGACGCTGTAAAACACTCTTCTAGGCTAGGCTATGACGTCCTACTCATAGACTCGGCCGGTAGACAGCACACTGATAAGGATCTTATGAACGAGATCTCAAAGATCGTGAGAGTCTCTAAGCCTGATCTAAAGATTCTTGTTCTAGACGCTCTCACAGGAAATGACGCTGTTAATCAAGCTAGAGAGTTTGACAAGTATGTCGGTGTAGACGCTGTTATTCTAACAAAACTAGACGCCGACGCCTCGGGCGGTTCTGCTCTTAGTATAATTCTCTCTATCAACAAGCCTATACTCTACGTTGGCACGGGTCAGAGATATGATGATCTGGAGAGATACTCTCCAGAAGAGATCTTGAGAAGAATCTTGTGAACAACTATCTCTCTGATCTAATAGCTATGTAAGATGCTAGAGTGATCATAGAGCCTCCGACAAGGATGTAGAGATCAAAGCTCTCGAGACCTATCATGTATGAGAATAGATATGCGAAGAAAGGCTCTAGAAGATATATCACCGAAGCTGTCTTAGGAGAGACGAATCTCTGACCATATATCTGGAGTAGTAGAGCTGTGATAGAGCACACTATAGCCAGATAGATCAGGTAGAGCCATGTCTCGAGACTTATCTGGTAGAGAGAATTGGTGGAGAGAGGCGTTAGAAACACTCCTACTAGAAACACGCCAAAAGTCATCTCTAGAAGACCTCCTCCACCGTATCTCGAGACGAGAATAATCTGAGCAGCCCACGGGATCGTGCTAGCTAGAATCAGTAGTACTCCTACTAGAGAACCTCCTTGAGGTCTCGTGATAATATACAGCCCTGCGAGAGCTAGTAGAAGAGACATGAGATCTCTAGCACTATAAAATCTCGTGCTCATAGCTATGTATAGATGAACATTCACAGTGCTAAACCCAGTGACAAAAGCGCTCAACGAGGGGGTGACATAGTGTGTGCCAGCGCCTTGTAGATAGAGTCCCGAGACATAAGTAGACCCTATTATCATCCCTCTGACAAGATCTCTATAGCTAAACTTCTTATCTAAGATTCTGAACAGTGTGATAGGGAGTAGTACTAGCACAGAGATAAGAGATCTATATGCTGTGTATGTCAGCGCATCTATACTGTATAGAGAGAGTTTTATAAAAGAGAAAGAAGTACCCCACAGCATTGTCGCCAGGATCAATGATAAGACTCCTAATACTCTTTTTCTCTCATCGCCGTGGATCGGGTTGTCTCTCAACTTAGACTCGCTGTAAGTATTGCGAAAAATCTATTAAGAATTCTCAAAAGATCTATGAGATCTTCCCAGCACCAAATCTCATAGCCTCACCTATGTATCTCTGAGCTATCACGTACACAGCCACTATCGGTATCGCGAATAGTATTGTTCTAGCCGCGAAATCAGACCAATATATCGTCTGACCAACAGCTGTCTGATACACGTAGGCTGCGAGAGTGTTCACTCTGACAAAAGATGCTAAGAGAAACTCGCCCCAAGCACCCATGAACGCGAAGAGAGATATGATCACTACCACACCTCTCGACGCTGGGAATACTACTCTGAATATAATATCTCTCCAGCTAGCACCATCTATAAAAGCGGCCTCATCAAGTGTTCTCGGTAGAGAGTCGAAATAATTCTTGATAAGCCATGTTTGAAATGGAACTGCTGAGGAAGTGTATATCAGTGGTAGTATGTATGGATTTCCTATCACTGGGATCCCTAGAGCGTTCAGTCTCACTAGGAATATGAATAGAGCTATAATCGCTGCCACCCCGAAACCTCCACCAATCTGACCCAAGATCAAGTATAAGACTAGCATATAGTTCTTCCCCTTAAAATCAAACCTCGAGAAAGCATATGCGGCGGGGACTATTACGAGTATAGAGAACACTATATTGAGCAGCGCCACGATGACACTGGTTGTAGTGGCTCTTATGAAATCAGGGTCTGAAACTGCTTTCATATAATGCTCTAGCGATAGGCCGTATCTCTCTATATCTTCTAGACTCGTAGGTATTACTTGTCCTCTCAAGAGAGAGGCTATGACCACGTACGCTATAGGGTATATCAGTACCGCTATCACTAGCAGAGCTATCACGCTGACAATTATCTTGAGAATCATGTAGCTTAGCTTGAAATACAAGACTCTCACCTCTTCTTATACAAGAAGTGATACCAAGCTATAGCGTAGATCAATAGTATCAAGACTGCTAATAGATAAGAGGCTGCTGAGAGACCGTAGTCTCTATAGTAGTAAGCCTCTCTATACCCGTAGAGGATTATGAAATCATTCGAATACCCAAGCTGAGGAGAGGTTCCTGGGAAGTATATCATTGAGACAGGACCGCCATTGTTTATTAGTAGCGGGACTAGGAAGGCTTGGAGCGAGGCTCCTGTCGTCATTATAGCTGCGAAGGCTATTGTTCTCATAGTGAGTGGTAGTGTAACTCTCACGAATCTAGATATTATCGAGGCTCCGTCAATATATGTTGCCTCAATAAGCTCTCTAGGTATACCGGCTATAGCACCCATAGTCACAGTCATTATAAAGGGGTAGGCGAGCCACATCTCCACTATGTTATAGACTGTAAAAGCATCCCACTCTAGATTGTATATGTTAAACTCTCTACCTAGCATTGAAGAGAAGAAGCGAGCGAAAGGTCCTTCGCCAGGGATAAAGATCATTCTCCAAGTAGTTATTGTCAGTAGAGCTGGCAGAGCCCACGGGAGGACTAGAATAGATCTCATGATCCTTCTGCCTATCACGAGCGGTGAGGAGAATAGAAAAGCTATTCCCACCCCCACCAGCACTTTGAGAGGTACACTAGTGGCTACGAATAGCAGTGTTTTATAGACTGCGTAGGGGTATGAAGCCTCTGTGAATAGTCTCTTGAAATTCTCGAGACCTACAAAGTGAAGAGTTAGATTCTGTATCTGAAGATCTATATCTCTCAACACTCTCTCGACAAAGAGATTATAGTTTGTCTCAATAGATCTTATGATCGTCAGGCTGTGCTCTAGATTCTTTTTAACAAGAGTTAGATATTTGTAAGATATACTTCTTATCTTGCTCAGATCTTCTTCTGTTAGAATAAGTTTAAATAGTAGTACAGAGGAGATCTCGGTTTTAAAATAATTCAACCACTCGTTCGCCTGAGAAATATTACCTCTCAACTCGGGATAGTACCCCAGATAGTAACCGCCAGCTGTTATTAGAGAGTTTAGTGTTAAGACTTCGGAGCTGAGATTATTAATATACTCGTTCAGCCTAGCCACAGACACCTCCGAAGAGCTTTGGTTGATATAGTTCATAAAAGAGTCTATTAGAAAGAGAATATTAGTTGCAGAGCGATCTATCTTGGATAAGTATGATATGATCTCTTCTCGACGAGATTCTAAAGTGCTACTTATATTCTCTCTGAGTCTTATCAACTCTACGAGTCTGGGGCTCGGCACGATATTATTGGCGTTAGCGTCTGTGAAGGCTATATATATAGAGTATACTATCGGCCATATGTTGAAGAATAGATAGAGAGATATACTCACTATTATGAGTGAGACAGCTACTCTGCCAGGATATAGTATTCTTCTAACACTACTCACAGACCTACACCGGTTGAAATGTTATGAACTAGATTATAAAAAATCAGTCTTTGGAGAGCTTCACATTACACTTGGTTACCAGAGTCGAAGTGGCTTGATCTAGTATATTCCTCAGATCTTTAAGCGTTGCATCAAGTCCTTTCTCACTGTACTCAGTCACAATAGCGCTCACAGCCGTGCCGACAGGATCCCATACACAGCCCATCTTAGGCACCTTGGGCATTGGAACCCCTCTTGATATAGACTCTATGAAGCCGTACGCGATATTATAAATATCTCTGTGTTGAGCTATGTATTGTATCAGAGAGTTTTTAACAGGAATATACCCCGCTCCATCTACGAGTAGCTTTAGAGTTGGGTCGTTTAATACAAACCATATCACGAATAGTAGAGATCCGTAGAGTCTGTTAGGGTCTTGCTCAACCAAACTCGTGATCCATAGGAGCTTAACTCCCACGTAAGGTCTGGGAACTCTGCTATCAATATTAGGTATAGGTCCTATGCTAATGTTGGTGTAGACACTCTTGATAGCATTAATACTCCAAGGACCTGTTATTATACAAGGAGCTTTCTTGTCAGTAAAGATCTTTAGCTGAGTCTCGCTACCTGTATCAGCAGTGTACATGTAGGGGAACACGTGTGTTAATAGAAAGCTCAGACCCTGGATCGTGCCCGTAGAGTTGAGAGCCGTGGTATCGCTTGTCTCGTCATAGTAGTATCCTCCGAAAGCGGTTACAAATGGGTATATGTGATAAGGATCTATCTGATAAGCCAGACCATAGAGTCCTCTGGAGGGATCCGTGAATCTCTTCATAATACTCTCAAACTCCGAGAATGTAGAAGGTATCTGAGGAACCTTTGTAGCATCGCATATGAGAGCGATAGCCTCTGCAGCCCAGGGGAGACCGTATACATGAACACCTAGTTGTCCGGCTGCGAATGCTACTGGCATAACTTGAGACTGTATATCGCTGAGAGTCTCTGGAGGTAGATACTTGTCTAAGGCTATAATATATCCTGCCTCTGCAAACTCCCCCGTCCAGTCATGCGCCCATGTGAACACGTGTGCAGTATTCTCAACATCTCCAGCAACTATGCCTGCTTTGATAGTCTCTTTCATATTCTGCACATTCTGATAATTAATCTTGATCCCGGGATACTCTCGCGTGAAATTAGCTACAACCTGTTTTATAAGGTCTGCTTCGAAGGGGTACATTGAGGTCCAGAAATTAATGGTCACCGAGATCTTCCCTTCACGAGCTTTCATAGCGAAGTCATATAGACTCTGAGGAACTCTTATCTCTACTCCTCCAATACTTAGTTTAGCTAGTTGAACAGTAGCTGTAGGAGTTGTAAGAGTCGTAAGAGTAGGTGTTGGAGTAGTTGTCATAGTGACCGTCGGGGTCGTGGTTGTAGGAGTTGTAAGAGTAGGTGAGGGTGAGGTGGTAGGAGTCGTGATAGGAGTGGTTGTTATTGGTTGTCTAGGTGTGTATATGAGGATCACTCCAATAGCTGCTAAAATCACTATTATCACGATGATCGCCACCATAAGAGTTCTTGATATAGATCTAAAACTCATCTAGGCACCCCGATATATTGTTTTATCCGAAAATAAAAAACTTCATTATATCAATATACTGTGATGTCTCTATGTACATAGTCTTGGGGAGAGAGAGACTAGGAGATCTTAGGTTTGGGAGATATATAGTTAGATTCGCTACGAAATGTCCCGAAGACAGCAACGTGAGAATCTATCTATTGTCGAATTTCACAGCTTTCTTCCCGGGAAGAATCGAGCTTAAGAAGAGATCTAGAGGACTGTGCGAGGCTGAGGTATTGTTATTCGAGGGAGAGTATCCCTATGTGTTTGTTGACAGCTACTGGAACTTCAAGCAAGATCCTGATAACAAAGTTTCAAGAGAGATAGATTTCTATGGGAGGAGAATTATCTTCTCTATAGCAGAGATAGGTCTAGAGAGATTAGAAAGAATAGTTAGATCTGGGGCGGTCTACCCAGAGTACATAGAGCACTATGAGAGAGATCCTGCTTATATGAGTAGGTATCTCGAGCACTATATTTTGAGACTAAGATCTCTTAGAGATAGAGTGAAGAAAGCCTACGTAGAGATAGATTCGAGTGGAGATAGAGAGATTCTTGAGATGGAGAAGATCTATGAGGATAAATATTACGAGTACTACGAAGCCGTGGTTAGCAAGAGATTTGATAAATATAGATTCATACTTGATCTGGGTGGAGAGAAGATTCTCTATGGAACCGACGGCTTGTACTCTGAAGAGTTCTTCGAGGCAAAGAACGTTGCGGGTGTTGAGAAACCCTACTGGTGGCTAGGCTCAGTCTACTACCAGATCTTTCCTGACAGCTATTATAACGCCGACCCTAGCAATGATCCTCCTAGCAAGATATCGCCTGAGAAAGTGCCTAGAGAGAGAGGTTTCATAGGAGGAGATTTGAAAGGTGTTATTGAGAAGCTCAGCTACATAAAATCGCTCGGAGTAGACGCTATATATCTAACACCTATATACAAGTCTCCCTCGTATCATAGATACGATGTTATAGACTACAAGCTCGTAGACCCATACCTAGGCTCTCTAGAGGATTTCAAGAAACTCTTGCAAGAGGCTCACGATAGAGGGCTAAAGATCGTCTTAGACATAGTCCCTAACCACGCATCGCCTTGTTCACCTTATTTCCTAGAGGCTGTTAGAGAAGGTGCTAATTCTGAGAATTGGGGCTTGTTCAAGTTCACAGTAGGAGACATAGAGTCTGTAGAGCCTGGGGTGTTAGGGGCTTTCTACAAGTACGTAGAGAGTATGTGTAGAGATCTGCCTAGCGAGCTTAGAGATAGAAAGCCTTTCTACGAGAGTTTCATAGGTTCTTGGGCTATGGCTAAATGGAATCATAACAATCCCAGAGTTGAAGAGTTCTTCAAAGAAGTGATCACTTACTGGCTTTCGATGGGGGTAGATGGTTTTAGAGTTGATGTTGGTCATGGTCTTCCAGATCACTTTCTCCAGAGTCTATATAGACACTTGGTTAGCGAGGGTGGTCGCGACAAGATCTTTATACTCGAGATCATGGGTGAGCTGAGACACTACCCGCTAGGGGTGATCGCTGATTCTGCTATGAACTATGAGTTGAGAGGATGGGTTCTTGATTTCTTCCTCTACAAGAGTATTGATGCATATGAATTTGTCTCTAGACTATACTCTCAATACTCGTCACAACCCTACTACACTCTCAACTCACTCTATAATCTCCTAGGGAGCCACGACACGCCTAGGATATACACTCTCAGCGGAGGTGATATAGGGGTTCTACTGAGTATGTACACGTTTCTATTCACGATCCACGGAAGCCCCGCTATATACTATGGTGATGAGATAGGGTTGGAGGGAGGAGGAGATCCTGATAACAGGAGGTATATGGAGTGGAGAGAGGAGAAGTGGGTTAAGATTCTGTTAGAGCATGTAAAGAGACTAGCCTTGTTAAGAAGATCTCTAAGACCTCTCCGAGTGGGGCTGACTAGAGTGAGAGCCTTAGATAGAGATACTATAGCTATACTAAGATATGTAGAAGAAGAGAGTGTTCTCTCTATAGTGACGAGAAACAAGACTATGAGAAGAGTTGTAATTAGACCTCGTGATCTGAGAATAAAGACTCCTCTAACACACATATCAATAGATCTTGATAATTGCAAAAGAATCATTCATATACATAGGAGTAGAATGAAGATTGTATACTAGATCTAGCTAATGACTTAACGTATATTAAGCTTCTTTAGATTAGTTATAGTGAGAGTGATTTGTATGTCTACATTAAGACTCGTACACTCTATCCTAGCCATATTCTTGTTAATATCGCTTCTAACACCGATCATGAGAATTGCCACGCCTGTTAACGCCGAACAGATCGTGATAAGCGTTAGCGATCCTGAGGGAGATGATAGAGGGCCAGGGTACTATGGGTATCCTAAGGCTGAAGTGTTTAAGCCCGGTGTCTTTGATCTGGTTAGATTTGAGGTTCTGCTAAACGATACCCACGTGATCTTTAGAGTGTATTACAAGAACCTGGGTGGGAACCCATGGAACGGTCCTAATGGATTCTGTCTACAGTACACACAGATCTATATTAGAACGACCGAGAAAGGTCTTCTCGGCAGAATGGACACTATAGGAGCTAACGTCGTTCTCAGACCAGACTACGCGTGGTACTACGCGCTACTACTAGCGCCAGGCTGGGATACGGAGGCAGTCCCCGTAGGGCAGAAGGCGGCTTTGTACTACTCTAATGGTACTATCGTGGTTCAAGATAGTGGTTTCAACGTATATGCTGATATGAAGGCTAACGCTATCATAGCCGTCGTCCCCAGATCTCTGTTAAGCGATCTAGATCATATCGCTAACTGGAGTATAGTAGTCCTAGCACTAAGCTACGACGGTTTTGGTCCTATGAGAGTTAGACCTGTGAGTGTGACTGGGGGAGACTGGGTTATAAATGGATCTGCGTACGCCACGACAGATCAGGTCAAGAGACTGGCTAAAGCTATCACAGCTGGAGTAGAGCCCAGAGTAATGGATCTCTTGATCTACTCACCTGAGTATAGAAACGGTGTGACAGCCGATCAGCAGTACAAGTGGCTTGACAGCTTTGATCCTGACAAGATGACTCCCGCAACAATACCCTACACCCCCACAGTGCTAACTGTTACCACGACTTACACGACAACACAGACTGTGACAACAACACAAACAAGTCTAATGACAACAACATATACAACAACACTTATATCAACAACAACCACGACAACTACTGTCACAACTGTTGACTGGACCACAACCTCTGTAGTAGGTGTTGTGCTACTTGTAATAGGTTTCTTGATAGGTTTCTTCGCGAGGAGAAAATAACTCTTTTCTCTTTTTCCCATCTAAATTTTTATCCTCAGAATATTCTTTAAGAGGGTGATTATTTTGAGAAGATTCTACTCTCTGATACTAGTATTCTCGATCTTACTACTTCTACTTACCTCTAGCGTGACAGTGTTTGTACAAGAGAGCCAGCCTATCTACGTAGTGTTCATATGGCACTATCACCAGCCTTGGTATTATGGCGAGAATGACAGCTACTTCATACTCCCATGGGTTAGAATGCATAGTGTGGGGAACTATTTCAAGATGGCTTACATACTATCAAAATACCCTGATGTGAAAGTCACATTCACTTTCTCAGGATCTCTCTTAGCACAATTAGAATCTTATCTAGATGGAGTTAGAGATCTGAGACAAATACTCTCAGAGAAAGTAGCATTGGGAGAGAGACTTACTCCAGAAGAGGTCTACTCTATAGTTAGCATTCCAGGAGGTTTCTTCGATATTAACTGGGGTAGAATCGTTGATATAGTCCCTAGGTATAGAGAGCTTCGAGACAAGACTCAAGCTTTGTTGCAAGAGACCAAGTTCTTATCTGATACAGAGAGGATGAGCATTATATACAGATCCTTTGCTGAGCAAGATATAATAGATCTTGTTGCTCTTTTTAATCTATTCTGGATAGATCCTCAGGTTCTCAGAGAGCTGTATCCAGATCTCTACTCTCTGAGAGAGAATGCTCTTAAAAATGCTAGTATTCACTTTACAAGAGAACAGATAAGAGCGATCTTGGATGCTCATATGGATATAATGAAGAGAATCATACCTATCTACAGAGATCTTCTGATCAAGAGACAAATAGAGTTGATCCCTGTCCCCTACAGCCATCCTCTAGCACCACTAATAACAGACTTCGGCTGGAAAGAAGATCTCTATATACACTCTGTTAAGAGTATAGAGATTTTCAAGAGATTCTTCAACTACACACCGTCAGGGGTCTGGCCGGCTGAACAAGCTGTTAATGAGTATGTGATCAGAGTCTTCGCGAAGAACTTCACGTGGTCTGTGTCAGATCAGTCTGTCTTGGGTAAGAGCGGGGTTAACGCTAACGATCCTAGGAATCTGACTTCTCTCTGGTATATTCCTGTAGATAGTATAAGATTCTATATGTTCTTTAGATCTACAGAGCTCAGCAATTTGATCAGTTTCACATACAGCTCTTGGAACACGGATCAAGCTGTTAATGATCTTGTTAACAGGATTCTAGAGCTGAGAAGAGTGGCGGGATCCGAGTCTGTAGTAGTGATCGCTTTAGACGGTGAGAATCCGTGGGAGAACTACGTGGAGTTCGGCGATCAATTCTTGAACAAGCTATACTATAGACTCGATGAGCTTCAGAGAAGTAATATTATAAGAACTATAACACCAACTGAGTATATAGAGAGATTCGGAGGCAGAGCTAGAGAGATCCCGCTGGGAGAGAGAGTATACCTGGATCTAGAGGGTGTTGATATCTCTGACACTCCTACAAGCTATACAGAAGACGCCTACCAGTCTCTGCCCAGAAGAATCGTTGTTGCGAGATTAGGAGAGGGTTCTTGGGCTGGCGGAGAACTGACCATATGGATTGGGCAACGGCAAGAGAACGCTGCTTGGATGCTCTTAGCCAAAGCGCGAGAGGATCTCTTGAGATTCCTAGGCGTCTCAAACATTTCAGAGGCCATGAGAATCAACAGTCGCGCTGTGGAGTATCTGCTGAGAGCAGAGGCTAGCGATTGGTTCTGGTGGTATGGAGGAGATGGTGGAGGATTATTCCCCGCCAATCCTCTGTACAAGAGCTATCTTAGAGGAGTATACGTTTCCGCAGGATTAAAAGCGCCTGATTATCTGCTGACAAATTTCAATCCCGACGCCACCCCGGTGGGGACTCTCAACAGCGAGATACCCAAGCCTATCTCTAGACCAATCAAGATCGATGGTGTGATGTCTCAGAGTGAGTGGAGTGGCTATCTGAATATAAGTATTGGCAATCTCTACAAATACGCTCTTGTGAGTGTAGACTCGTCTAACGCGTACATCGCTCTCATCCCCGCATCAAAGAACGTGTTAAACGAGAGAGACATAGAGATCTCTATATACACTACTACTCCTTGGAAGAGTGTTAGCCCGTATCATCTAGGCTACAACTCTTTCTCGAGATACTCTAGAGAAGATCTGGGTATGGGTCTGTTCTACGAGATACGTGTTAATCCTGCTCTCCGCAGAGCAGAGATCTATACGGCTGATGGGAGAGAAGAATGGGTTTACATGTATCCTCTCAACTCTATCGCCGTGAGAGATGTGATAGAGATCTCAGTGCCCTGGACTCTTCTCGGGCTGAGAGAAGGGGACATAACGTATGTCACTATAGCGATCTACGCGAACGACACTCTCGTAGAGAGCTCTACGAGAGGAGGTTTAGTGTACTATCTCCAAGTTCCGAGAATAGTGATTACTGCTGGAGCGAGAGTAGTGATAGACGTTGAAGACCCTGTTGGAGACGATAACGGGCCTGGAACCTATGTGTATCCTAAGGCTGACGTGTTTAAACCAGGAGTGTTTGATCTTGTGAGATTCAGAGTAGTAGATTCCGGAGATAAAGTGTTGTTTGAAACTTACTTCAGAGAATTAGGAGACAATCCTTGGAATGGTCCTAACGGGTTCTGTCTACAGTATACTCATATATACATCAGGACAACCAGAGCGGATATACCGAGTAGAAATGATACTTTCGGACTCAATGTTATTCTAGCTGACAACTCCTCATGGCACATAGCACTCCTACTAGCACCTGGCTGGGGTAGCGATCCTGCTCCTCAGGGTGAGAGAGCTGCTATATACTACTACAACGGAACTGTGGTGGCTCAAGACGGTCTATTCAAAGTATATAGTGATCCTTCTAGAAACGCGATCATAGCTGAGGTTGATAAGTCACTACTATTCGATACTGACAATATCTCTAGATGGGTTTTCACAGTAGCTGTGGCCAGCTACGATGGGTACGGTCCTAACAGAATTAGACCTGTAGGCGTGTCAGCTGATACGTGGGTTGTCGGTGCAGGGGCTCAGTATGCTCAGGCAATATTATTTAACGTAGCTCCTCTCATAATGGATCTGTTGGCACCCACGCGAGAGGATCAGTATAGAATGTTGAATAGTTTTGTTATCAACAAAACTTTAAATATAGCGAGACCAGCTGTTATTCACGGAATCAACTATACACTATTACAAGAGATCAGCAGAAGCTACACACCTACAACTCAGACCAAGACTTACACAGAGACTATAGTGAAAACAATCTCTATCACAACAAGTATATTGAGAGAGACAACTATAGTCTCAAAACAAATCACTACAGTAACAGAGATAACCCCAGCATCGCTATGGATGAACGCAAGCTCTGTCATAGGATTGATCTTGGTGGGACTCGTGGCAGGCTTTGTGATAGGGTACTTGGCAAGATATCTTGTAAAGAAGAGGTCTTGATAACTAAATATTTCCCCCATCACACTACTTATTAATGAGGATATCTTATGGCTAGAGTGAGACTAGTGAATGTTAGTAAGAGATACGGTAAAGTAGTGGCCGTGGATCACGTCACTTTCGATGTTGGAGATGGCGAGTTTTTCGCGCTCTTAGGACCGTCTGGCTGTGGCAAGACCACTACTCTAAGACTCATAGCAGGACTCGAAGAGCCTGACGAAGGTGAGATCTGGATTGATGATAGAGAGGTTAGCAAGATACATCCTAAGGATAGAGATGTTGCGATGGTCTTTCAAAACTATGCTCTATATCCTCATATGAGTGTGTATGATAACATAGCATTCCCTCTAACAGTTAGAAAGAGAGAGCTTAGGCAAACTAGTGAAGAGATTAGAAAGAGAGTTTTAGAGATATCAAAACTGTTAGGTATAGAGGATCTCTTGGATAGAAAACCTTCGCAACTCTCTGGAGGACAGCAACAGAGAGTCGCTTTAGCAAGAGCTCTAGTTAGGAATCCTAAGGTGTGGCTGTTAGACGAGCCTCTCAGCAATCTCGATGCAAAGCTCAGAGTCTATATGAGAGCGGAGTTGAGAAAACTTCAGAGAACTCTCAAGATTACAACTATATACGTGACACATGATCAGGTTGAGGCTCTTAGTATGGCTGATAGAATAGCTGTGATGAATAGTGGGAGAATTATTCAGATAGGCTCTCCAGACGATCTGTATGCTAGGCCTAGTGATATCTTTGTAGCGTCTTTCATCGGCAGCCCCCCTATTAACACTATTGAATGTGTTGTAAGAGAGGATCGGGATGGGATAACTCTTGAATGCCCCGGGTTTAAGAGAAGGATCGAGCGAGAAATTGGCAATGCTCTAATAAATAATCTAGCTAGCGACAAGATTGTCATTGGCGTGAGACCTGAGAATATAAAGATTAGCAGAGAGAGAGTTAGAGAAGATCAGATCGTTGGGAGAGTGGTTATAACCGAGAGACTAGGATCGGATCAGATAATTCACGTGAATATTCCAAACACAGATACTATAATAAAGATCAAAGCCAGCCCTGAGATCGTCTTGTCCACGGGCGATGATGTGTACATGAGTATAGATTGGAGTAAGATTCTCTATTTCGACCACAAGACCGGGAGACTAATAGTATAATAACTTCTGAGACTAATTATTTTTGAGAAATGATGTTTTTGCCGAGTTCTGAGATGTGATGATCGAACCCCTGCCTGATTTAAATCATCTTCACACTAAATACATGGATACTAATGAGAGACATACTAGAGATCGCTGAGAGAGTCTTAAGAAAATACCCTCTCTGCGACAGGTGTTTGGGTAGACTATTCGCTAATCTGGGGAAGGGTTTGACTAACGATGTGAGAGGTAGGTCTCTTAAAACAGTTCTCTTAATGAATATAATGTATAGAGATTCTTCTGATAGAGAGAGGCTTCTAGAAGAGCTGAGAAGTCTAGCTCTAAACGCTGGAGAGCCTTTCACGACAACTATAGAGAGACTGTTTGGAGAGAGTATCGCGAGAAAGAAGTGTTATGTGTGTGATGATTCTATCGAGAGCATAATTAACGAGTACTCCGAGAGAGTAGCTAGTGTTCTAGAGAAGTCTGGCGCGAGTAGATTTCTACTGGGGGTGAGAGTGCCTAGAACTCTTTTAGAGAGAGAAGAGAGTATTGCGAGAGAGCTCGGCATAGACAGCTGGGAGTCTGTCAAGAGCGAGTTGAAGAGAGAGATTGGGAAGAGAGTTAGAGACAGAGGTTTCAAACCTGACTTCGAGGATCCTGAGATTGTTCTGACAATAGATCTGAACACTTCATCTATAGTCACAACCAGACCCTCTATATTCTATGTTCTCAGAGTCAGGAAGAAGGAGAGAGGATATAGGATAAGAGGTTCTAAGAACTCGCTAGAGAGTCTTCTGAGCGAGAGATTATCAATACTATCACCAGACTATGTGAAGCTCTACCCTACTACTAGAGATAGCTATAGATACAGAATCTTGGAGAACGGTGTTATCGCGGTTCTAGAGATTCACAGTCCTAAAAGAGGTAGAGTTGATCTCAGAGAGCTGGAGAAGATATTGAAAGACCTAAACCCTTTCGAGATCGAGATCATATCTAGAGGTTTCAGAAGAGATATACATGAGCTCAATAACAGGCTCTCAAAGACAGTATACAGAACGCTTGTTGAGAGTGAGAGAGAGATAGATCTCTCTAGAGCGAGTAGTATAATGAATAGCGAGACTATACTTGTGACTCAATCAACACCAACTAGATTTCTGCTAAAAGGAGCTCTTGACAAGACTAGAAGAGGAGTAGTTAGTATAAGAGATCTCAAGAGACAGGAGGAGAATAGATATGTTATTGTGATCGTTGCGGACAAGAGATTGTTTGTCGAAGAGTTTATCGAGGGCGATAATGGTAGAACTAGTCCTTCTCTCTCAGACCTTCTGGGAGAGAGGCTGAGAGTTTTAGAGGTTAATATAATAGGACAGGCGTGAGAGAATAGATCTATTCAGACACTCTGGATCTCTTGACGAACAATAGTGCGAATAGTAGAGTCTGAATCAATAGATTGAGTATAGAGAATGCCACATAGATCTTGTCTACGCGAACTATGCCTGAGTAGACTTCTATCAACAGAGCTGTAGATGCTGTAGGAGGTGTGAGAGCTATGAACCATGTATCTCTGGGGAGAAGATAGACAGGGTAGTATACTGGTGGGAACACAGATAGCACTAGTCCCAGAGCGCTGGCCAGAGGCCACACGTATTTCTCTGATCTTAGGAGTGTTGATATTAGAAAAGAGGTTGCAGACGTGTTGATCCATAGGAGTGTTGTTAGAGCTATTATTACGAGTAATACCAATAGATCTTTTAACACGCCGATTATATATCCTATAGCTATGAATCCTGTGAATGATGGTAGAGCCCATATATAGGCTGATAGTGATAGACCGAGCACGTAGACATATGAGCTTGCAGGAGTTGTTGTGAAGAAGTCTTGTAGTTTTAGATTGACTCTATACCACATTATATCTCCTATCAACCCGTATGACGAGGCTGCCATAGTCATCACGAGTCCTCCGACGAACCCATACTGGATCATCTCATACCTACCGATCATTGCTAAGAGAAAGATGTATGAGACAGGACTTAGCGCGAATGCTATGAGCCACATCGGGTTATTCTTTATAGGGATATACCCGTTGAAGAGAGCTAGCTCAATCATAGATCTAATGTTAATTCTCATAGATCTCAAGATCCTCACCTCCTCCATTAAGTATAAGTAGATCTAACACGCTGACAGGTCTGACTCTAACTCTAAACCCGTCTCTGAACAGCTTGTCTAGTATGATCTCAGACTCTCTCTCGTCAGACGAGTATATCAGATAAGTATCTCTTATTCTAGCCACTCTCTCTAGAGATCTTGCGAGCGTCTCTGACAAAGACTCTCCAGACCCGTCATATACTTCAAGAACTCTCTTAAAACCTATAGACTTGATAATCTCTCTCGGACTGCCACTCGCAATAACTCTACCTCTCATCAAAACCACTATATGATCGCTTATAAACTCTATCTCTTCGGGATTATGAGTTGTTATCATGATCATTCTATCCTCTCTTCTCATAGAGTTTAGAACACTCCAAAATCTTCTCCGAGCAACAGGGTCTAGACCCGAGGTCGGCTCGTCGAGAATCATAACTCTGGCGTCTGAGGCTAGCACAGCTGTAGCCACAACTCTCTGTTGAGTGCCGTAGGAAAGCTCTCCACACCTACGATCAATATACTCCTCTAGATCGAATAATCTGATATATTGAAGAGCTCTCTCACGCGCCTCGCCAGTAGACAAGCCTCTATAGATCAGATATGTTTTCACAAATTGATAAGGCGTGGAGAAGCTTGGAGGGAGAGCTCCTTGCGGCATAAACGCTGTTATCTCTCTAACTCTCTCAGGCTCTCTAACTATGTCGATATTCATAACTCTTATAGAGCCACTCGTAGGCTTTAGAGAGCCCGCCGCTATTCTCATAAAAGTAGTCTTCCCAGCACCATTACTCCCTACAAACGCTATGATACCAGCTCTCTCAACACTGATCGAGACGTTGTCCAAAGCTTTCACACCGCCTCTATACACTTTCGTGAGAGCTCTCGCGACTAGCATCATAATCACCTCTAATGTTTTAAGAGCTTAGGAGCAGAGATCTCTTGGATTATTGTAACCTGTTAAGTGTGTGGAGCTGCAAAAATAGTATTGCTTAGAAAACCTATAAAATTTACGCTGAGAAGCAGTGTGAAGATATAAATAGAGTAGAGTGACATGTTTCTATGGATGATGTAGATTGGTCTTTTATGAGTGGTGATTGAGGGAGCGGATGCTGACTCACACTTATAGTCTCCTGAACCTGTTCTTGATAAACATAGATGTTATAGCCATTGAAACAGCTCCGTACACAAGATCTTCTCTCGTCAGCCTATTCCTTGTGACCACGCCTATAAGCCCTACAGAAGATCCTATGTCTCTGTAGCCTAAGACTTTCTCTAGATACCTGTCTAACTCTCCGTGAGCAAGACTCTCCTCGTATATCTCTCTCGTTATCTCAAAAGCTTGTGAAAATCCGTAATATCTCTCTCTACTCCTATCTATCACACAGGCTACGTGAATATTTATAATTATACTCTCTCCACCACTTTCAACAACGTGAAACCCCGCCTCCACACCCACGTAGTAGTCTGCCTCAGATCTCTCAATACAACTCTCAGCTCTATAACATGCGTAGTAGACTATCTCTCTCAAGCCCACCGGCTGTGGAGGTGTCTCGCTTATCGAGAGTCCGAGAACCTCTACATCTTCATTCATCAAGACTCTGAACGCTCTCGAGACTCCTCTCAGCTTAACCTCATTCTCACTGCCTACAGCAACTCTGATCAAGAGACTACACCTAGGGTATTCTAGCTCTCTCGTACTTAGATCTCTCTGATAAGGGTACTGTGGCATCTATACCGATCTTATCTCCCAAACCATCTCGAGAAGAGGGGTCTAGACTGCTCAGCCTGACCCCTGGGATCACTATTAGACCTCTCGAGGCTTGGAACCTAGTTGCTATAGCCCACTCCACCTGCTCCCAGTCGTCAGGATCTATATCAGAGTCTACAGCGATAATCATCTTAGCAGATGGATGAGCTGACATTGCTGCTAGTATAGCGTTCTTACCATCACCATCATGATTCTTCTCGATCGATATGACTACGTGAAGCCACCCACCACCGCCTCTGGTTAGTCTAACTTTTCTAACTCTCTTAACAACTTTTGACACAGCAAAATAGATCTCGGCTTCTTTCCCCAGACCCATCAAGATCTGATGCTCAACGCCTCCAGGGAGTATAGTGTGAAACAGATAGTCCTCTCGAGAGGCGTATACAGCGTCTATCTTTATCAGAGGCTCTCTTCTAATGATATCGTATGTCATGAGAATATCTGTGAAAGGACCTTCTTCTACGTTTTCTAACGTCACTCGCGCCTCGATAACATGAGAACACTCGCAGGGGACTGGGAGATCGTGTAGAGGACTCCTACAGATCTTTAGAGAGTTGTTGAGCATTCTATTAGCTACGTAGAGCTCGAAAACACCGTACTCAGGTGATAGAGCTGATGCCAGCTCTACGAGAGGGTGTGGCGAGAAGCATATTGCTATAGGTGTCTCTCTCCCAGCCCTTCGATTCTCAGTTACGATCCTGTAGAGATGTCTAGGCACAATACGAGCTACACAAGAGTCTCTGTCTAACACAAGAATCCTGTGAATCGAGGCGTTATAGATCTCTCTCTCAGGGTCTCTCGCTATAACTATTGACGAGGTGAAGTATCTCCCAGCATCTCTCTCGTAGAAGTGTAGTGCTGGAAGAGATGTTATGTCTCTAGAGATCTCTCTATAGAACTCATTGAAACTATACTCGCGACCAGGCTTGAGAGGATTATTCATACTCTCAACAATACTTCTATAGAGATCTTCATCGCTCGAGACTTTGAGAAGCTCTTTCACAATATCTCTAGAGGAAATAATGTTTGCGACAACTCTACTCTCTGAACAATCAGTCTTGAAGATGAGTGTCTTGCCACTTCTATCAGCCCTATAGATCTCTCTAGAAGCCTCATACTTGCAAGACAATACTCTATCTATCTCCTCAACCACCCTCTTCTCTCTCAGCATACTAATAACGTCTATCACACCGGGCATCTCACATACCTCACACTATCGTCATATAGAGAGTCTAGCTTAACTCTCCCAATAATCACACCTGCTATAGATCCCTCGTATCTTGTTAAGAGTTTTAATACTCCTGAAGAGAAGTCTAGAGCGTCTATTATCGCTGGAGCGACTTCTCTCAAAGATCTGTCGAGTATTGACGCTATCAAACCTCTCTCACTCCCCTGAGGTATCAACTGGATCTCTAGATCCTGATATCTCACACTCTTATCACTAGAGAACTTATCGCTCGGAGAAGTATACGCGTAGACAGTGTTCTCGTGTTTAGACGCGTAAAGAATCTTTACTCCCAAACTCTTCTCAAGCTCAGAGATCTTGGCTTGATCTAGTCTCTCGCCGGATGCTAGACAAGAGCCTATTATGAGAAGACCGCTCTTGAGATCCACTGTTCTCATAGCGGCGCCGTCAAAGAATTTTTTATAAGCCATACTCCTCAGAATCTTTCTCTCCTCTCTACTTCTAACTCTGACACTCTGAGGCGAGGATAGAGGTATAATGTTCAGATCTCCTATAGAGCCTGAGAGTGTTCCGAGATAATAGCCTTTTTGAAGAGCTAAGAGATATCTGGCTCTAACATACTTCGCGATCTCGATCTTCATCTCTACAGCCTGAGGCGTGGAGATCCAGCCATCTGTATTGACTATAACTACATCTGCCCCCTGACTCAGAGCCTCGTTAACAAGATCTATAGTACCAGCTATTATTCTAGACGCGTATTGAGAGGGGGTTAAACTACCGATGAACCTAATCTGATCAGGTGTCAACTCTCTCAGCCAAACCACAGGCTCTCTCGGACATGACATAGCTATGAATCCAGGAGGTCCTATGTCTTGCTGTCCTATGTCAGCATCTATCACACATGTCTTGAGTCCTCTGTTAATACCTGTGTTTAGTAGTAGTGTTGATAGAGTTGACTTCCCAGACTCTACAGGACCTACAACTACTATTCTAGAGTCTCTCTCTACTATCTTCTGAGCTATCTCAACCCACTCAGGCAGAACCTCTTCATCTTCTCTCGGATACTCTACATAGCCTCCGCTACCAAGCTCCACCTCGATCTCTGATTCCTCTAGAGAGTACAATGGGTAGCTCTTAAAAGCGTTTATCGACACACTATCCTTGTCACTCAGTATCTTACCTAGCAGCAATACTCTACCACTCTTAATCTTTATATTCGCAGGACCCGCCACTCTCAATATAGTTTCTTTGAACAGTCTCACACTAACTCTCATAATTCTCTCAATAACCTTATTCTCATGAGAGGTTTAAAGATAACTAGCATCGCGAAGTAGAGCTTTTATCAGAGATCTTGTTTATGCATATTTATAGAAGATCTCAATAAGAGCAATGCTTATATAGTTCTTGTTTTAAGAATTAATTGGTCTTAAACATGGTCTCATTCGATCTTATGAGAGAGACTGTCAATAGAGCCAATGCAAATCCTCAGCTAGTAGCAGAGTTGAAAGGTTCTCCTAGAGTATTTCAATTTAAATTAGAAGGTGAAAAGCCCTTCTACGTAGAGATCAAGCCTGACGGAACTCTAGCTATAAACGAGGGCGAGCACAGAAGCCCTACAGCAACTCTAATTGCTAGAGACGATGTTATGGCTGACATTATACAAGGTAGACTAGACGGTGTCCAGGCATTCTTCAGAGGCATGCTAAAGATCTCTGGAGATGTCATGGCTGTTCAGAGATTAAGTACTATTCTGAGCAGGCTGAGAGGATAGTCTTTTTTATCTTCTCTCTGTCTTAAACCACTCTCTCACAGGTACTATTAGAGATATGATAAATATTAGAGATAGAAGAATCCAGTATAGAGGCATTAGCAGTGCCGAGACGAGGATAGTCTTTATACTCTCACTCAAACCTTTTCTCTTCGAATGAATCTTAAGTAAGAGAACCCAGGACAAACCTAGGAAGCCTGAGTAGCCTGCCAGAGCTATTACAGATAGTGTTTCCATCGCTACACGCGCTCCCGCCGTGTTAAGAATCTTATCTCTAGGATCTATTGTTCTCTCGTTTAGAATAGTTGTTAAATAGAAACTTAGGATCAGAGGTGATAAGGCTAGTATAATAGTTATCGAGATCAACAGATAAGAGAGTAAGATTCTTAGTATAACTCTCAGACTAGCCTTTGAAGCGAATAACAGAGTCAGAGCTTGGAAGTGTCCTCTATACCATCTTATACGTTGTTTAATAAACGACACTATATTCTTAGGAGCCAGCTCCTCTACATAAGAGTCTACGTAGCCGTACTTCAGATCTCTCATAGCTAGTAAGAGAGAGAGTCCTGCGTCTTCAGCTAAGATCTCGGGGAAGCCTCCCAACACTCCTAGAACCTCTCTCTTCACATACAGTCCCTCACCGCTCAAAGGTGTGTGTAGTCTCAACTTTGTCAACACTCTGACCCACAGATCGTACCATAACACGCTCTCTAGAAGAATAAGTCTGCCTAGAACGCTGGGTCTGTATCTGTATACCTTTGGACTCACAGCAGAGAAACCTCTATCTATCATCTCTAACACTTTAGCCACCTGATCTCTCTCTATTATATTATCAGCATCGTAGAATCCTATGATCTCTCCATCGACTATTTTTAAGACTTCATTAATATCCGAAGCTTTGAACCCTCTCTCTCTTCTCACGGGATACTCTCTAACTCTAATCTTGTAGCTATTACTCGAGAGTATCTCTTTAACACCTCTTGTAGTCTCAAGATCATTAGCTCTATACACTAAGACTACATCTATTAACTCCTTAGGATAGTTAAGACTATCTATACTTCTCAGAGTTGTCTCAATAGACTCTTTCTTCTCTCTATGTAGCGGTACGATTATAGAGATCTTTCTAACTTTCTCTCTACTCACTATCTCTCTTATCAAATCTCACCACCTGCTCTCATGAGATCTCTTGACTAAGACATATGTTGATACTCCTAGTGGTGTGAATATAGTGGCTAGTAGTATTGTTAGTATTTGAAAACCATAGTGATCAAATATGTAGCCTCCGAGTATGTTTCCTATGAATATCCCGAGCCCTAGAGTGGTGACATAGACGCCTGAGGCAGGTCCTCTAAATCTTGATCTATCTGTGTACTCAGCTAGTAACGCTAGTAGAGTTGGTGGAATTGTGAGAGACAAGAGTCCTAGTAAGGCTGTGAGTACAAGTAACGACACGTATCTATACGAGGAGAGTATATGAAACATGTTCTGTCTTATGATCTCTGGTACGAGGTAGCCGAGAAGAATCAATAGAAGAGGTGCTGAGAAGACTCCTACTCCAAGTGCTCTAACTCTTCCCAGAATACTTGAAACATAGCTCCCAGCGAGAATACCTGCTGATAATAGCAATATAGCTATAACAAATAAATGACCTAGACCACTCTCTGTAGAGCTTGTCTCAATACTTATCATGTTCTTGAGTATTCGTGGACTTATAAAAGCCACCCCCAGAATCAAGGCTACACCACTCCACATAGGGATCAGGTTAAGAGATCTTCTCTCAACACTTATTAACTCTCTGCCAGTACTCATAGATCTTCTCTCGACATGAATTCTAGATGAGAGATATATAGACAGTGAGAGAGCTAAGATCACAGAGATCAGAGGAGTGATAAATCCTCTTAATAGAGATGATCCTCTTATCTCTAGAAACCCTGCTATCAAAAAGCCTATCGCGTAGCCTCCGAGATTAGATGTCTCAAGACCTCCAGCACCTATAAGTCTTCCTCTGAAAGTAAATCTAATAGTCTCTTCAGCTAGTAGAGCTATTGATGAAACTATGATAAATGCAGCCGAGAAACCTCCTATGATCTGTGGTATGAGTAGATACATAGGATCTAGATTGAGAGAATATATGATCTGAGACAGAGTGTAGGATACGACGAGAAGAATTGTTGAGAGTATCAAACTTCTCACAGAACCTAGGTATTCGTAGAGAAACCCAGCTATAAATCCTGAGAGTGCCTCTGTGAGAGAGTAAGCTCCTTGGATGATCCCTTGTGAGAGAGTCTTCAGCTCGTAGCTCTGAGTTAGAGAGAATATGAATAGAGCATTAGCAGATCTTATTAACATTACTAGCACATAGATCAAGATTAAAATTATCACTACTCCAGAAGTTCTATCAGGATCAAAACTCATAATATCATCCTAAGGAGATTAAAATACTAACTCTTATAAGTGGCACTACTCTAGTTCTAATGATGATGATTAATGAGACATCCTCACGATAAGATAGATATCTCTTCCGTAAGATGCTTCATAGTGACTGTGAGTACTTCAAAATATAGAGAGATGCTTAGAGGATTAAAACCAAACGACGCTTCAGGAGACCTTGCAGAGAAACTTGTAAAAGAGAAAGGCGCGACAGTGATAGGCAGAGCTCTGCTCGACGACGATGTTCACATGATAAGATCTAAGGTTGAAGAGCTAGCACTACGCGAAGACATAGATCTGATAATCATAACCGGAGGCACAGGGCTGAGCCCTAGAGACGTCACTATCGAGGCTTTGAGACCTCTCTTCGAAAAAGAGATCGAAGGCTTCGGAGAGTTGTTTAGATATCTCAGCTATCAGAGAAGTGGTGGGATCGCTATGTTAAGTAGAGCTACTGCGGGAGTGGTTAATAGAAAAGTAGTTGTGGCACTGCCAGGGTCTCCTGACGCCGTGAGACTAGGTGTTGAGCTGATAATGGATCAGATAACTCATATACTTAGCATTGTGAGAGAATTATAAGAGCTACTCGTATCTGAGAGCCACCGCCGGGGGTATCTTAGAGGCTCTGTAAGCAGGCATTATACCTCCTATTATCCCTACCAGTATTGTCAGAGATAATACTGTGAGTATTAGTTGAGCTGTTACTTGTGGTGGCGCGTATATTCTTATAGTGCTCTCAGATATGAATCCTCTCAGAACGAGTCCTTGACCCGAGAGTACGTAGGCTCCTGCTACTCCTAGCGAGAGTCCTATCACCGCCCCGATCAAGCTCATTAGAATAGATTCTAGTAGTATCAAGAATAGTATGCTTCTGCTAGTGTATCCTATAGCTTTTAGAACTCCTATCTCTCTAAACCTCTCTATGACCGAGGTGACCATCGTGGCAGCAACACCAGCCACAGCTACTGCAAATGCTGATAATGATGTGGTGAAATTTATAAAATCAACAACCTTCGTGACACTAGCGATAGAGTCGGCTATTGCGGAGAATGAGATGACATCAGCATTCCCAGAGAAGTAGTCTCTAAGTCTACTGGTTATATCTCTCACATTGCCAGGATCGTCTGCAAGAACTATAATCCCTGACCACGAGTCGAACCCCAGCAGCTTCCTCCCCGCGTCGAAGTTTATAAACAGAGTGCTGTCAGGACTGAAGAATAGCGCGCCTCCATACTCTTTGAGTATCGCTGAGATCATTAGATTGATAGTCTTGTGTGTCAAGCCTTTATTACTCTGATAGACAGCTATAGACACACTCACCACATCACCCAGATCATTACACTGATTCCCATTCTCATCATAAGCTATTCTATAGCCTACTAACGCTAGCGATATGTCTGTGGGTGATGGAAGACTTCCTCTAAGGATCTCTGCATTTCTAACTACTTGGAATATATAATCAAGATCTATAGCGTACACGTATACTCTCTTCTCCGAACCACAGATCCTAGCACTACCCTGTGTGTAGTAGAATGGCTCAGCTCTGACTACGTGAGGCAGACTTCTTATGTACGACAGATCATTTTCTGTGAGCTTGTAGTTGCCGCTGGGGAATATTATTATGCCATTCTGACCGAGCGATGTTATCTGGTTTATAATATAGCTAGAGTATCCTGAGACAACAGAGCCCATCATAACCATTATAAAAGGCCCTATAGCTATGCCGATTATAGTGAGTATAGCTCTTAATCTTCTCTCAGTAAGACTCTTGAACGCTAGTCTTATAAAATCTAGCACATAGTCGATCAGAGCGCTCAATACATGTATGCCCATAGATTTCTTAAGCTAGACCTAATTTTTATTTTCTCTAAATTAAGCCTTCTCTTCGACTAGCAATGATGATCTGGGTAGAGAATGCTCAAACGAAGAATACTATCTATCAATCGAGAAACGCTGAAGAAGGAGATTCATAGCATTCATATTACACGAGAGTCAGAGGTTTGTGGCACAACAGTTCTTCTCATAAGAATCACAGAGATCTTAGAAACTTAGATATAGCTAGTGATCTGGGGTCGCTTTAAGATGAGAATGTTTGCTCTATACTCGTCTTTCTCGACACGCTTCTGTATATGAGATATAGTACTATTGCAACTAGAGATACCACTATGGCACCAATAGCTATCTTGTAGGGATCTAGAAACTCTGCGTATCCATACGAGGTTGTTGTGGCGGTCGTGATAGACACGATCTTTATGGGCACGTTGTATCTCTCTGTGTGGAGAATATTATAAGAGTCATAGTATTGGACTGCTAGTTCGGCATAACTCTTCGTGATGCTAGATACAGGGATTTCTACTCTGAACACTGATTGAGACGCTGGATCCAGATCTCCTACAAAACTATTTCTACAAACATCATCTACACACGCGTAGACGTTCACTCTCTGAGCAGTTGAAGAACCTAGATTGATAAGAGATCCTGATATCTGGACTGTGCCTCCTCTATACTCTGCTCTCAGATCCTGTATATAGAGTTTTATGAAAGGCTCTACGATAACAGCGTAGGTTGTGTTAAAACTCTTCTGAGCTCCCGACGGGTCTCTGTATATTATAGATACTAGTATTGCTGTCGTCCCGTACTTAATCTCTGTTTGATATGTTGCGTAGGGGTTGTAGGCTATCTTAATCTCTCTACTAATCGTCACGCCAGGATCTATTCTATCTACATATATCACAGAGGGAGAGGCTATAACTATAGGAGGGCTGTACGCGGGTGTTAGCACTATATACACATTGTATATAGGCGCAGAGCCTCTGTTAAAGATGTATAGAGTAGTGTTCTCATAGCTCTCATTAACTATCAGAGGACTGCTCATGTATACATCTAGATACTTCGTAGAGCCTATGACAGGTATCAAGATCTTTGTAAAATAAGATCTGGTCGTACCCACACTGTCTGTGTACACAAGCACAGCCTCGGCCGCGTGCATTCCTAGACTCACATCGTATATATTGAGAGGAGCTATGAATATCAAGAAATCTCCTTTAGAGAAGCTCTGTTGCGGGGTTTGTTGAAGTTGTGTTAATTGAGATATCAATTGATATGCTAGTGGCTGTTGTGAGAGTAGCTGTAGCTGTTGTGTTGAGAGTGATGTTGGGAGAAGCTTGATCAGGCTGGTATTGTCGTAGCTACTCTTAAAACCCTCCGGAAGATAGATCGTGAGATAGACTCCTCTCATACTCTCAATATAGTTGTTTCTAAATATGATCAGCAGGTGAGCCCCCATAGTATTTGGCTCTACAGAGCCTTCTAACCACATGCTAGTTATATACTCTACCGCGCCAGAGATCGTCTCGTTATCCTGATTTCTCTCTATTCTGAGAACAAGATCCTCGGATCTGTTTATTACTACAAATGAGCCGTACGTGTTAGAAATGTAAGACATGAACACTCTTACAATGGCATAGTCTTTAGAAGTGTTTATATTCCCATATAGAGTCACAGTACAGTATCCTCCAGGAGCTAGCATCTGTGAACAGACGTCAGAAGACTTGATAAACTCTATATCTCTTGATCTTGCTTCCACCTCAAGACCTTGAATATTGTATCTGCCCACATTGATCAGTCTTATGGTTAGTGGAGTGTATTTACTATAATTGAATACTGGAGTGGGAGATGTGGTGCCCCAGAAGGCCGTGGCGATCTTTGGCACGCCTGTGTACTCTATAGGATCCTCTATCTGTATAGGTATGCTGAAGTTCTCAACATGTTGCAACAGTGCGTTAGAAACGATCTTCTGTTCTAAGAGACTGATATTAATGATATAGACTCCTGGAGAGAGTTCTGAGGAGAGATCTACGTATAGACTCAGATAACAAGAACCACCACTACTCACGCCATTAAGACAAGAGCCGCTCACACCTCTCAGAGTCACGCCTCTCGGAGTTTCTATACTGGCTTTAATAGATGAGAGAGCCTCTGGTTTTGAGTTTATAAACCCAACTCTAATCTCTACATTGTTAGCTGATACTAGCAGAGGTGCTGGTGTGTTCTGATAGAGAGTCTCTACATAGGATACTTCTAAGATCTTCTCTGAGACTGTGGTTAGAGATATTTTGAAAGACTCTGAAAAACTGTATCTAGTATTGCCACTCGCTACAACAACACTTACTACTAGTACTGCGTCTAACACTCTCTCTGACAGTTCTATGTATGAGAATACTAGTCTAATACTCTCTCCATAGTTTATTTGTCCAGAGTATGTTGTCGTGATCTCTCTTGCTCCTTGAGAACTTCTAGCGTTTAGTAGAATTAGCTTTGCGACGAGATCCACTATAGTGTCTTTTACATAGGATCTCAGCAAAGCGTATACCGAGGCTCTACTCATACTAGCATAAGCGGTAGCCTGGCTCCACCCGAAGTCTACAAGTTCTAATCTAGACTCAGGCTTTGACACTTCCAGCGATAATATGTATGATATGTTAAACCAGAATTCAGAGTTCTGAGAACCTGCTAAACCGCTTATGTATAGTGTGAAGAAGTATACTCCGGGAGAGACGTTCACGTCTATATCGTTAAAAGTGAATTGAGCCGTGGATCCTGGTTGTAAAGCTCCTCCTGTCAGAGTATACATATCTCTACCAGAGATCGTGATATTCTCAGGAGTTCTGAGTGTTAGAACCATTGATTGTATAGGTATTATATCGTTGTTTCTAATTATCACCTGAAGAGAGTTTCTCACAGAGTTCTCATAGGCTACTCCACTACTCCACCTGTAATCGATTATCTCTACCAAAGGCTTAGGAGGCTCTCTTATCTCGTAGACTACATTCCACGTGCTCCTAGCTATATACGAGGTCTGAGAGCTTGCAGCTATATAATCTATAGTAAGTCTCGCGCTGTGAGTCCCGGGTCTGACTGTCGGTGGTATTGAGAGTTGAAATGTCAAGACTCCTCTAGAGCCCGAGGATATTGTCTGTAGCTGGTAGTAGCTCTCTCTAGGATACAGATCCTCTGTTTCTAGAAGAGCTACCACGCTACTCAGATCCATATAGTCTCTATTGTCTAATACTACTACCAGCTGGCTATTCATCGAACCTGGGTAGACAGGATTTGTTCTCCAGAATATATGAGAGACTCTCAGATCTAAGCTCGGGTTTGTGAGTGTTATGGTGAGAGTGTAGTACTGAGTAGAGTAGAATTCAGAACCATGTCTACTACCATAGATCTCTATCTCGAGATAAGCTCTATACGTCTTCTCTAGACAATCTCTAGAGATCTTTATACCGCTGAAGCTTATATCAAAAGAATCTCCCGGATTTATAGTTCTAGATAAATACACACTCGAAGTCTTAGAACCGTTTGAGAAACTCATACACTCTGGCAGTGTGAGATATGCTACGATACTATATATGGTTGCCAGATCTATGTTTCTAAAGGTGATAGTGTACACGCCTCCAAGAGAGTCTGCTGGTGCTCTAGGAGAAGACCATCCGAAAGAGACTATATCAAGATTGACCTGTGGTGCTCTTGCGATCTCTACTCCTACTGTTATTGAGGTTGTAGCGTCATAAGAGACTCCATCGCTTGTCAAAGCTGTCACACTGAGATCTATTCTTATCTGATAAGTGCCAGGGTTAGTCTGAGGAGAGATCCCTAAGTTATTCAGGATCAGAGTTGATCTGGATCCTCTGTTTATAGTTGGTACAGAGATTCTATTGCTAGAACTCTCAAAACCTGCTGGCAGATATATTATAGCTTCTCCACCACTTATATCACTATCCCCACTATTCTCTACAACTACATAGAGGCTAGTGCTTCTAGTGCCGGGATAGGCTGTCGGCGAGAGATAAGAGTCTACGACGCTGAGGTTTAGAGGAGGATAACTCGCTATCTGAATCACTACAAAAGACGTGTAGTAGCTCTGCTGATTTGTTGTAGTCACAGTATACGTTATGTTGAGCCACAAGACATAAGATCCTGGCGACGCAGATCTAGAGACGTCTATTGTGTAAGAGAAGTATATCGTGTCCCCAGGATTCACTGTCGGCTGATAAGTGTTGTTAAGATCTCTAGCTGGAGAACAGCTGTATCTAGGCTGGATAAAATCTGGCAAGTTGTAGAGACATGCTGCGACAGAGCTTATTCTGTCAGACCCTGTGTATCTGTAGAACACTGTCAGAGTAGCACCTCTACTGCCGGGGTAGACCTGGTTGTAGCCTGCTGAGTTGGTGAATGACACGCTCTTCAACTCAAATGATACACTCTGAGCATTGTATATGAGAGGACTCAGTGTTGAGATTAGAGATGCTAATAAAAGAATCGATAGAGAGATCTTCTTAAGAGAATCTCTCAAACAAGACACCCTATGTCTAGAAGAGAGTTGTAGACTTATATAAACTGACTAAATATAATTATATTGATCATTGTGAGAGAGTCAGGTGAGTCATACTATGATCATAGGTAGAATAAGGTATAGACTACCGTGTGAGTGGCTCTCTTCTGTTAGAGGAGATATTATTCTGATGAGTTGCAGACCCTATGGATCTTCTGGAGCTAG
>JBEULF010000032.1:0-4530 GCA_041287455.1 Sulfolobales archaeon | reverse complement strand
TTGAGAGATGGGGGCGTGTGTGTTGGGGGTTGAGGTTTTAGGAGTTGCTGGGGGTTGGTTGTTGTATTTTGTGTGGTTTTATTATTATGTGTCCGAATCCTGTTGCTCTGCCTACTCCTGTTCCTAGTGTTATTGTTGTTTCTATTGTTTCTCTCAGAAGCTTCTTCACATCTATCTTTTTATCATACCATTCTAGCCACTCTCTATTTATAGCTAGGTTTACGAATCCTGTCACAGCTGGCTCTGGTCTCTTCTTGTAGTAGACCCACTTCAATCTCACAGTCTTCATCGCTGTGTATGTCTCGTTTAGCACTCTGTGTAGTATTGTTAGCACTCTTCTGAGTCTCCTGGGCGTGTACTGGTTTGAGAGATAGAGGTTTATGTATACTGGCACTGCGAATATGTTGAATACTGTGGGTATAAAACTCTTATACCTACCCTCTCTCAGAGGGTCTCTGAACACTGTTGGTGATGAGAACACTATCTTCACACCACCAACTCTCAGAGCCTCGTCCACGACTCTCTCCGCGATAGTTGAAGAGTCTATAAACTCGATCTCTCCAATCTCAGTCTTGAGACTTCTCCCCATAAACTCTAGAGGTTCTCTAAAGCTCAGCAGAGAATCAAGCAACAACCTAGGATCCGTCACACTCCTGTGAGAACCCACGTAGAAATTATATACACCGTCAATCCTAACAATATTAGGATTCTCAAGACACCGAGCTCTAACACCTCGACACTCAGAGAAGCTATAAACACATCTAACACGCTTGTTAACAGAGTGATACAGAGGAGATATGTGAAAAAGCTTGGGGGGACCGCCTGAGACAGGCTTGAAAACCTCGGCGAGACCAGGATAGGCTCTGACAAGTAGAGACTTAACAATCTTACCAGAGAAAACAACACCCTCAAAACCACTCACATACAGTGAGACGCGGACAATATAGAAATCTCCCAATACACACCCCACAAGAAATATAGGAAAAAACAGACTAATACATAACTCTCAAATAATTAGATCCTGTCGACACAGAACAATCGATCCTTCGGATCTATGCGATCTGTATTTGAATCGAGTTTGTCTAGACGATCTGTTTCTTCTCTACAAAACACACACCCAGATCCTCCCTGGATCTTCAGGGTTTATATATTCAATTCCATATCTTTCTGTGGGTGTTGTTTTGAGAGTGTTTTTATTTGTTCTCGGTTTCCACGAGGATATTCTCTTGAGAGTTTTGAGCAGGTTCAGCGTTTCTTCTGGCGATGTTATCACTGTTTTCACTTGTAAGCCTTTTTCTTCTGGTGTTAGGAGAGCTTGGGAGAGTTTTAGAGCCTCTTGTATTCGTCAGGGTTTTCCAGAGCCTTCTCTTCATATTGTCAATTGCGGTAACTTCTATTCTCTCTTCGGCGATGTCAGAAGTGTTGTCGAGAAGCTCGAGGGCGACTTTATACTTGTCCTAGGCTCTGGTCTCAGAATTCTTTCTCACGCTCTCGAGCTCGTCCTCCTATACTCTCGTAAGAGATTTGATGTATGGTACGAGCCTGAGTCTGAGAATATCGAGCCTATGAGTATTCCTCGAGAATTCTACGAGCTTCTCTTCAGAGATCTCTCTGAGCTCGAGAAGAAGGTCTTAGACGAGGTTCTAGCATCGCCCGGCTTGAGAGTTCACGACATAGCTGCTAAGCTTGGGAAGAAAGATAAGACTATAGCCAATATAGTCACGAGACTAAAAGCTATAGGTCTGATCGATAGGAGGAGTAGAGGCGTGCTCAAACCCACCGGGCTGGCGGTAGCTCTCTTCAAGAGATCATCACAATAGATCTCGGGAAGATCCGGATCGAAGGTCTCGAGATAGATATATAGAGACGAGACAGAGTACTCTCGGAGAGCATGATAAGCCCGAGACACATGCTCAGAAGTGTGAGAAGACTATACGACTGGGCTAGGAAGGATCCTGTAGACGAGGATTTGAGAGGATGGAACTGGGATAAACAGCCTCTGAAGCCGAGAGCCTATCTAGGACTGTCAGTATCAGAGATCTCATCGATCTATTGTAGGACTAGGAGAGACTTGTGGCTCAAGAGAAAGCTGGGGGTAAAGTTAGAACCGAACGAGCAGATGATAAGAGGGCTAGTGATACACGAGGCTATATCAAAGGCTGTCTCAGAGATATTGAGACACTTGTTCAATCAGACACCCGTGTGGGAGATCTATGAATATGTCAAGAGTAGGTGGAGAGAGATAAAAACTGCGAACGGCTCAACGGATCTGAGGAGACTGGCTGAGAGAGTGTATAAACACACACTATTCACACTGCTGGGAGAGATATCATACAACACAATCATTCACGGGGCGAAGACACCGATACCAATACTCTCAGAGTACAGAGTCGACGGGAGCAACCTAGGGCTCTCACCCTCGCTATCTATAGATGTCTTGACAGAGAATGTGATCATAGACTTCAAATATGGCTCGCCTAGAAACTTCCACAAGCTGGCACTAGCAGGATACGCGCTGGCGCTAGAGTCTGACACAGAGACGCCCTGGGACTACGGGGTGCTTGTCTACATAAGCGATCTAGAGGATGGTCTTAGAGTAGAGTACAAGCCTGTCTACATAGACAACTCGTTGAGAAAATGGTTTGTAGATGAGAGAGACAGTGTCATAGACATGCTGATCGAGGATAGAGAGCCTCCGCTAGACACTTCATGCTCTCAGACATGCCCTCTGTACAAGGTGTGCAGGTCATGAGAACAGTCGTAGTATCAGGGTACGGGGTTAGACTGAGAGTTAAGAGAGAGCTTCTAGTGATAGAGTCTAGAGATGGGAGACAAGAGATACCCTTCATAGAGATCGACCAGATCGTGATAGCCACAAGCGGTGTCTGGTTCTCTAGCAAGCTTGTTAGAAAGACTATTGAGCACGGCATAGATCTCGTGATACTAGACTCTAGAGGAATGCCCTATGGGAGAGTGTATCCTCCCTTCATAAGTAGAACTGTTGAGACTAGGAGGAGACAGTACGAGATCTTCGGTGGAGATAAGAGTGTTCACATAGTCAAAGAGATCGCTTACTCAAAGATGGTTAATCAGGCAAGTGTTCTCAAGAGATACAACTCTTCCAGAGACAGAGGTCTCGCGAGAGATATCGATAGAATAGTTAGACTGGCTGAGAGAGTTAGAGAGGTCAGCGGTTCTCTCGACGATGTTAGAAGAGAGATCAGAGGTCTAGAGGCTGAGGCGGCGAGAGTCTACTGGAGCAACTACGCCACACTTCTACCTAGAGACACTGGTTTTAGCGGTAGAGATCATGACTCCTCAGATCCTGTCAACATATCTCTAAACTACTCCTACGGAGTACTCTACGCCGAGACTTGGAGAGCCTTGGTTCTAGCCGGTCTAGACCCCTACGCAGGGTTTCTACACGTTGACAGGAGTGGCAAGCCTGTGCTAGCTTTTGATTTTGTTGAGATGTTCAGATTCTCTGCTGACATAACTGTTCTAGAGCTCTTTAGAAGAGGTTGGAGACCTGTCGTGTCTAACGGTCTGCTAGACTACGACTCTAGATCCAGGATCGTCGCGGAGTTGAATAGTTTTCTCGACAACACCAAGGTCAGATATCTAGATGAGAACCCTATAACGATTAGACAGGCTGTCAAGAAGACAGCCGCTTCTCTCGCATCATATGTCAGAGGCGAGAGTCTCTTCAGAGGATTTGTGTTCAGGTGATCTATTTGATCGCTCTTATAGTCTATGACATATCTGATGATGATAATAGAAATAAGCTCGCCGACTATCTCAAGAGCAGAGGCTTTACGAGGATTCAGAGGAGTGTTTTTGTTGGGAGACCTCTCTCTAATGTTATGGCTGATGTTGAAAGGTCTCTAAACAGATTTATCAAAGACTCTACTGATGTTATCCACGTCTTCTCGATACCAGAGATCTATCTTAGAAATGTGAGAGTCTACGGCAGACCTTGGAGTAGCATGCCTAGTCTGGGTAGAGAGATACTGGTGATCAGATGATCACTCATAGAGTGATCGATAGACTCAGCCCGACACTAGTAAAACAATACATATACTGCCCAGTGATCGTGTGGCTCAACATATGGCTGGGAGTCTTTGAAACACCCTCAGACAGCATGATCATAGGTGGCGAGAGTAGAGACACTTCGAGAGAAGTTAGAGTTTCAAACGAGAAAGGCTCTGCAGTAGCAGATGAGATAAGAGTTGAGAGAGATCACAAGATCCTGATTGAGAGAAAGAGTTTCAAGAGCAAGAGCGTGATGAGATACATAGCTCAAGCAATAACCACATACACAATCTCACGCGAGAAACATGAGAAGATCAGAGAATTCATACTAGAGATCAGTGGAGATAGCAGGAGGATACTCATAACAGAAGACATGTTAGAGACATACTCAGTGTTCATCGAGAGAGTGAGAGAGATCATGAGAAACGAGAGAATACCAAGACCCGACAACCAGAAGAAGTGCGAGAAGTGCTGGTACAAGAGATACTGTCTCTACAC
>JBEULF010000031.1:3301-4602 GCA_041287455.1 Sulfolobales archaeon | reverse complement strand
CTAGTTGGACTGCCTAGAATCGAAGATAGTGTGAGAGAATTATCGTCTGTGATAGAGAGTATCATATCGAGATGGAGAAGAATTCTACTACCACTACCACGAGGTTTGTGTGAAGAGCTGATACTACTCTCTATCGAGAAGAGCCTGGACTACGAGGATCTTCAGACATCGATCTTTAGATATCTCAACAGCTCTCTAGAGAGGATCTGGAGACCTGTTATTAGAAGGATCTATGAGATCTCTCGTCGCAGCGAGTTTTGGGATAGATCTGTAGAGTGTTATCTAGAGAATGATTTTGTAGAGAGACTACGAGAGACAGGCTATACATTGGCTTATCTGCTATTCCAAGCCAATGTGTTTAACAAAGTAGATCTCGATAGATGGTTAGAGTTGTTTAGAAGAGATAAGAGAGTTCTCGTAGAAACTCTAGCGAGAGAGCTAGTCTCCGAGGAACCCACAGCAGTGGTCGTGGATAGCTACGTAGACTTTATAGAGCTTAAGAAATTTTCAAATAATGTGAGAAGCTGTGTCGTCTATAAGTTGATCCCTACACCACTAGAGCTTCTCGAGATAATCGGTCTAGACGATAGAGAGCTAGCGCTTGAGATAGTTAGATGGGCTATAAGATATCTAAACAGAGTAGTCTATTCACGCGAGATCTCAGAGGTCTATAGAGAGTTTCTAGAAGATAATAATTACATTGTCTTCACGAAGAGTCTAGGCTTAGATGTGATTCAGGATAAGTGTGTATTTTGACACCGCTCATCTCAAGGCTAAGATTGACTCTACAAGATCTCTGGCAGCCTCTTCAGCTCTCCCCTCTTCATTTCTAATAACTCTCACCACAGAGCCTGTCAGAGTAGCTACTACGAGAGCTTCTCTACGATTAAGCTCTAATAGCTCTTCGACAAATCTAGGGTCTGCATAGTCTTCTCTATACCTAGTCTTATCTCTTCTCTGTCTCTCAATAATCTCCGAGGGGTCGGCCTCTACGAGAACTATCATATCTGGCATAAGCTCTGTTAAGACATGATAAGGCAGCCCAGGCCATAGCCCCGCGGGGGTTTTGATAAATAGATGAGTGTCTATAAGCAGAACCTCTCTCCCAACACACTCTCTGAATACAGTTTTAGCATACTCGATCATTCTCTTCGCAGCATTCGCCTGATGATGTAATTGTGTTCTTATCGATAATTTTCTCAACTCATCTCTAGACTTGACCAACCCTCTCTCTGACAGCTCTTGGTATATAAAATCTCCATAGTTCAACACTAGCACTCTATACCCTCTCTCCTCTAAAA
>JBEULF010000031.1:0-3201 GCA_041287455.1 Sulfolobales archaeon | reverse complement strand
AAGTTGTCTACAACGCTCTTAGCATCTCTCTTAGAGAATCTAAATGTATCTAGCTCAACATAACTACCACTACTATTAGACACGACTATTAGCAACATTGAAGAAGGCTTTATCTCGAGTCTCCCCGAGAATCTTCTCAAACCCTCGTAGAGCATGTAGAGATATTTTGACAGAGGTTGAGTAGGTATCTCTAGCTTAAGACAAACATAGGATATACATAGATTCTCGGTAGCAACACCATAGACAGGCATTGGCGGAGAGACTGTTAACGGGATCGGCACCATGTATAATAAGAATCTGAGTGTAGAGTAAGGCACTACTCTAATCAGCTCATTAATATTCTTCTCAACATAAACAAAACTCACTCCAGATAGCGTCTGTAGCAGAGTATTGTCTTGATATTCTATATAGGCTGAGACATTATAACCTCCTCTAATAACAGATAGCTCTCTCACAAACTCTCCCACACGAGCAACTCCAAGCTCTCTCAACATTTTCACAAGATCAACGCTACCAGAGATCTTAGATGTGAGAGTATTACCAGTGACAACAGTGTCCACACTCGAGATAGTAACCCATCTAAAGCCTAGATTATACAATATCAAGCTAAGATTCTCTCTAGCGAATAATGACTGTAGATAAGGCATTACCAGCGGAGCAATAAGATCTGAGGTCTTAACAGTGGTTAGACACTCTAGCGAAGACTCCAGATCTTCTCTGACCACAACTGTATTACAGTTAGAAGAGATATCAATACCAACGCCATATTTAGAAGAGATATTCAGATTATGAGTGAGAGTGACTGTTATACTAGCATTCTCCGGCACCACACTGTAAGAGAGACTAGACGCTATACTCAGCGGGAATAATAATTTTAGAAACTCCGGAGGAATATTATATGCTGAAGCAATTTTTGAAATATCATAAGAGAGAGCAGATTTAGACTCGTGAGTGTTTACTAGAGTAGTACTCTTGTCATCAGCGAGAACATGTATAGTTGTGTTAAAACTCGTATTGACATTAGCGGTAGGTGGAGGGCTTACGTATACTAGTTTGAGAGATAGAGAGTTGTCTGGATAGGTTGAGGCTGAGAGATATATGGTGTTAGAAGTGGCACTCACATTGACTACTAGAGATATTGAGAGTAGTAATAAGGCTAGTAGTATGAGTATATGTCTCACATATATCACCGTATTTACTTTATAAAAACATTTTTAAATATTAAAAGTCTCAACTAAAGATCCTGAGAGTCTATCTATATAATCTTCTTGATCCTCCCAAGACCTTTTAGCTCTAGAAAGACACCCAGACTCCCGGGAACCTCGTACACAGCCTGGGTCTTCGCCTGAAACCTGTGGTCGAGAAATCTTATCTCAGGGATCTTATATTTTATCTCGATAAAAACTCTGAGATCTTCGAATGGAGAGAATCTTCTAGCTGACAGTTTGAATTCTTCTAGCTCGGATAACTCTACTCTCTTAGTTAGAAGTCCTGACTTACCATTTATAGAATTGGGTATTCTAACAAGTCTTGATATATCGATAGTGACCATAGTGTCTATAGGGATACTAGCATATTTATCATATCTATCCTCATATTCTCTCAAGAGATCCTTGTCTAATCTCTTTATAATTTCTAGACTCTCTGCGCGCGATGAGATCATGTATCTCTTTATAGTCTCATTGTCTAGATAACGAATCATTCTTCTACTAATTCTACCTCTAATACCGCCATCGCCAACTCTCGGGGGGAGTAGTATTAGCCCTCGCTCTATATCTCTCTTCACAGAGTACTCTCTAGCGCTAACGTACTCTGCTATTATTCTCCTCTCCTCTCTACCCAGCTCTCTGAATCTGTCCTCGAAGACTCTGACATGAAAACCTCTATTTCCCGAGAAGTTAACCTCTATATATCTCTTACTCACACCCAGCTCTTCTATCAACACATCCACTAGATCTAGCGTGACTCTGGCTGTAGCTCTGATACACTCAGGATCTATTATATCCACAGTCTCCTCAGAGCATCTACAGCTATCTTCAGAAGAATTCTCTGACAAGACTCTACAGTCAGGACACACATAGTATCTCTTGATCCAGTTGTTAGATACACACTCCTCCACATGATCAGCGTCTATGTCAAACAATAGATCAGATCCTCTCCAACCCTTAGCATCCATATCCTCTATAGAGGGGTGGAGATATGTTGCGGAGGAGTAGTAGAGGTGTAGAGGAGGGTTTCGAGAGAAAAAATCTATCACCTCATCACGTGTTCTGAAAGACAAGTGTCTGACATAGCTATGAGATCTGAATGGCTGGTAAGCGAACTCTCTATACTCAATATCGTCTGGGAGTAGTAAGTCTGCTTTTGAATAGTATTCTCTAAACAGATCTTCTAGCAGACTACTCTTCTCTTGGAGCGACATATAGTGTCAGCCTAGCTCCTCTGGGGAGGCTGGCTACTAGTTTCACTGGCAATGAGTCTCCGTGATAGATCTCTATGTCCTCACTGATCATGGCTAGTTTGGCGATCTTGTCAAAGTAGTCTAACGAGTACTTAGCTCTCTGCTCACTCTCAGCCTTGAACTCATAGTCTCTGAGAAGTCCTGATTCTTGTGTTAGCTCGATTCTCACCTCTCCAAGCTCTGAAGAGGAGTAGAATATCATCTTACTCTGATCAGATATGATCTCGAAAGCTTCTCCGACCTCTGAGAGAACCTTATAACTACTTCTAAAAGCCTGTGGAACTACTGAGGCTCTGACTGGGAATTCTATTGAGAGCTCCGGAGGCTCTTCAGCCACTCCCTGAGCCAAGGCTGTGAACTCGTAGAACCTCTCAACACCCTCAGGAGATACTAGTCCTAGTCTTATGTTAGGCGGCTGATACTCTAGTAGAGTCTCGTCTTTCTTGCTAGCTCTTCTCAAGATCTTGATCAGAGTCTCGAGATCTAGAGGTATCTTGTACTCCTTGTCTACGTCAAATATATCAAAACCCTCTCTCGGGATATTAAACTCTATCATAGCCACGTGACCAGGATCCATCGCTCTGATCATAAGACCATTCTCATTCACTGACATAACAGCTGTCTCAACAAGATCCTCTAAAGCGGCTATAGAGTATCTCCACACTCTCGCATCAACAAATCTAACTCTCATAACAACCCCATGAAATAGTTATTAGTTTATAAAGACTATATAGACCACG
>JBEULF010000030.1:2927-37266 GCA_041287455.1 Sulfolobales archaeon | reverse complement strand
TCAAGAACATGCTAGAGAATACACAACTTATAGATGAGTTTCTACTCATCCCCACCATAGATAGCGAGGCTTTCGGTTGTAAACAGATCGGATTTAGAAGAGTTTAGATATCTCGTGGAGAAGTTGAGAAGACTAACGGTGTCTACGGCGTGTAGAGATAGTGAGTAGTGGTGAGAGGTTTACGAGTTTTTAGAGCTGGATAGACGTAGTAGTATAGCAGATCT
This sequence comes from Sulfolobales archaeon, assembly GCA_041287455.1. Taxonomy (GTDB): domain Archaea; phylum Thermoproteota; class Thermoprotei_A; order Sulfolobales; family AG1; genus WYEN01. Next base: position 37,042 of record JBEULF010000030.1, on the reverse strand, counting down.
CATGTTGAGTGTCGTGGGAAACTTGATATAAGAATCGATGGAGAGAGCTTCTCTATACCGATAGAGAGCAGAGCCGCTAGACTGAGGAGATAGCGTGTAGCAGCACTTCGATAAAGACTGTTCAAAATAGTCTGAGGAGTGTGAGACTCTAAAATATATAGTGTGCATAAGTGATTATACGTGGGTCTGATAATGAGTAGTGCTAAGAGGAGAGAGAGCCCTTCTAGAGCTGGGAGAGGTGTTGTGAGAGTCTCCTCAGAGACTATTGTCAGCAGAGGTGTCTCTCGCATAGGCTTTTATGTGATGATAGCTCTCTTCATATTCATAGGATCTCTAGGCGTTTATCTGAGAATACTACCCGCTGTAGACACTCTATCACTAGGCTACCCTCTATACCTAGACGAGCTAGACCCCTACTCTAACTACTACGTCGTCAAGTACATGCTAGAGAACGGACCTATGTCGTTCTGGCAGTTAAAACCTCCTAACCCCGCTGCATCTCTATTCTGGTATCCTTGGGGTCGTGATTTCACAACTACTGACGTCCCAGGAATATACTACACAATATACTTTCTCTACCTACCATTCTCAAGACTGATAGATCTCATGAGTTTCATGACAATACTCCCAGTAGTGTTCGCCGCGATAGCTCTGATAGGAGTTTACTTCACCGCCAGAGAGATCTCGGGGAGCAGTCTAGTCGGAGTGATCACTATGGGTCTGCTAGCGACATTATTCATGGATAGAACAGTCGCTGGGTTCCTAGTCAAGTATACCGTAGCTATAATGACTCTACCCTGGATCACATATGTATTTATTAAAGCGTTCAAGTATAGAAGAGCTTTATACTTCATATTAACAGGAGTACTACTAGCATACTCAGCTTATTCAACAGGATTATTCGTAGCACCATACGTGTCTATATATGCTACGATGATCCTATCTCCCTTCGTCTATCGTAAAGAGTCTCCCACGAAGATCCTCTTAGAGCTAGTGTACATCTCACTACCCTTAGTAGTGGTATTCCTATCAACACCTATATATGGGCTGAGCTATTTAACAAGAAACCTAGGCTTGATCCCTATAGCATCAATTCTAATCATAGGACTATACGCGGTCTACCAGAGAGTTTTTCTCAAGCTAGCGTTGAGAGTATATGTACTCTCACTAATAGCTCTAGTAGCTCTAGGATTCGCATTAATATACCTGGGGGTCATAGGACTGGCTGGCAAAGCTGCACAAGCTCTAGGACTCTACCACGTGCTCGGGACACTCTCATTCACAATAGCCGAGTATCAGCCTACTAACATGGGCTATGTTCTGAATGTTTACGGCTCGATCGTTGTTCTATCAATATTCTCCATAATATACGGGCTATACCTACTCTTAACAAAGAGAGATCTAGCTTCATTCTATCTAGTGATACTAGGTATAGCAATACTCTATGTACTGTCTAATCTCAGCTACTTCATATCATACGCTGTAGTAGCGTTAACAATAATCTCCTCACTATTCCTAGGGCTTCTCGTGAAAAGCTCTTCACAGATATTCACGAGAGTCAGAAGATATCTAAGCTTCTCCTCGATTCTATCAGTAGTTATATTAGTCTCAGTACTACTCTCGCACGTCTACGTAGTCTACAGTTATCACATACCAGCCTATAGAAGTCATCTTCCTATGATAGTGACTTCTGGAATAGCTGTGAACACGCCGGCAGACGCCTGGATCAGAGCTCTTGAGTGGATTAGAAATAATACACCGAGAGATGCTGTGATCGTCGCGTGGTGGGACTACGGCTACTGGATCACACCTCTGGGAGAGAGAGCATCGATAGCAGATGGTTCAACTATAAATGGCACTCAGATAGAGATACTAGCAAAGATACTCTCAACAAACAACGAGAGTATAGCTGTTGATATGATGAAGAGATATCTCCATCTACAGCCTAACAAGACATACGTGCTAGTGTATGACGCTTTTCTAGTGAACATGTATGGAGAGTATATAGTGCCTCTGAACTGGGCTGACGCTGCAAAAGGAATCTCAGCTATACTGAGAATAGCGGGAGTTAATATAGACTATGATATCTATGGGAATAACACACCTTCATACTACACAGTAGGATCAGGGCCTCAGGTGTATGTGAGAGTGACTAGACAGCCGGATGGTAGTATCAGGATAACTCCTAACTGGGCTTCACCTAATATCTCAAACACGTTGTTATACGGGATCATGATTGATGGCATGTTGAGACTATTCCCAGGATACACTTTCTACTCAGACTTCCCAGAGAACGGAGGTGTCGCGGTTGAGAGACCTAGCTTCGAGTATTTCAAGCCGGCTGCGATACTATACTCATATACGCCTGTGTCAGTAGGCGGGTACTATAACGTCTATGTAGTTGTGTTTATCTATCAGCTTCTGACCTCCTCCCCGCCCTAAGAGGCAGGCTTGCCGCTTTTGTCAAATAGATCTTTTCAGAACATCGATTTTATCTAAGATCTCTTCTAATCTCACACATTCTCTCTCAGAGTCGATAAGACTCTTACTAGTAGGATTCAGACGAACTATGCTCGCTAGGTTTAAATCTCTCAACACGCTGGGATCTATGTCTATCTTTCTATCGTAGAGAATGACTAAGAGAGACTTCTTAACGTAGTAGCCAAAAACCACTCCACCAGCAATATATCTCTTCAGAGAGTCTCTTATAACCTCATCTAGATCTCTGCTCAGAAAACCCATAGTCTTCGAGAACTCATGTGAAATTTCTGTAAAAGTCTCTATGCTAGGATCAGAATCGAATCTCTCTATAAGACTCTCGGCTCTAGCAATAATCTCAGGACTCATTCTTCTAAGCATCTCTGGAGTATAGAGAGTAGTAGTTAAAACACCCACTATCACGCTCACATCTCTAGTGAGAAAACTCTCGATCTCGCCAATACATGGAGGACCTGGCTTTCTTCTAAACTCTAGCCCATAGCCTGCTAGCTCAGCTATAACATCACCTAAGCCTGTTCTAGATCTCACTTCAAGCTCGTGAGCTATCAAACCTGCCGAGATCAGTCTTCTAGCACCATGAATTGTTTCATCAACGCTGAGAATATTTCGAGAGACACTATAGCCTATGCCCACAGCTATATTAGCACTCACGCCAGCCCCAACTCCTAGTGGTACTCTAGATCTGATTCTCATTTTATCTCTATAACCATACAAGTCTCTGGCCAACGAGATCATGTCAATACTAATGCATCTATCGTTAACTTCTAGATCGCAAGATAGATCTATCGGGTAGGTTATCTGCGTAGAAGGCTCTAGAACAAGACCAACACCAACACTCCCACTCTCCAAAGGATTGTCAGAGTAGAGAGGCTTCCACACCCCGGTTATGTGAAGAGGCACGCTGAGAAACTCTCTTGAAATCAGATTTAACCCTCCGAGTAGAGGTTTATCTAGGAGTATAAATTGCTAGACCCGAGACATCCTAGATACAAGTCAATATTGATACGAGAGAAGATTTCTGAAGCCATGAGCGAGGGAATCGTAGTTCCTCAAGGACTTATAGCTCATGGGAGAGGTGAGTGTTTTGACTATCTAATAGGAGAGTGCACGACAGACTTCGCCTACGAAGCTATTAGAGCCGCTGCCTCGGCCTTGCTACTAGCTAGACACCCGGTCATATCTGTCAATGGCAACACAGCAGCTCTAGTCGCTAGAGAAGTCGTGGAGTTAGCTAGAGAGACAAATGCTGTGATAGAGGTTAACTTGTTCTACAGGACTTTAGAGAGATCTGCGAAGATTCGAGAGATACTTATCAGAGAGGGCGCCGAGAGAGTGCTGGGAGTAGAAGATGCTACAGCGATAATACCAGAGATCCATAGCGAGCGTAGGAGAGTGAGTCCCGAGGGGATCTTGAAAGCAGACGTGGTTTTAGTCCCCTTAGAAGATGGAGATAGAACAGAGGCTCTGAGAAGACTGGGCAAGACTACGATAGCAATAGATCTCAATCCTCTCTCGAGAACAGCTAGAGCTGCTAATATAACCATAGTTGATAATATAGTGAGAGCCGTGCCCAGACTAGTAGAAGAAGTTAGAAGAATCAAGAGTTTGGGAGAGTTGTATCGAGAGTATGCAAAGAGAGTATTAGAAGAGTATGATAATAACAGAATACTTTCACGAGCACTACAACACATGGCCAAGAGACTCGAGAGCATAGCCAGAGGCTCTGACGAGAAGATAGGTTGTGTAGACTAGAGCTACTACTCAAAGCCTCTTTAGAGACTCTTAAAAGCTATTAATCGGATACAACACATAGATTAATGGTATGAAATTTGAGTTTAAACACTCGCGACATAGATCTCAGCAGATACACCAGATACTACAAGTATCTAGTAGACAGTCTGAGCACGCAGACACCTTCAGAGAGAAAGAGTGTTGAAGAGTTGTTGAGAGAAGATTTTCCTAGCATTCTCCTACGAGACGGTAGTAGACATAGTTTCTCTAAGAGAGAGTTAGAAGAGTTCTCAAAACACATACCGGATTTTCTCAGAAGCAGAATAATGCTCCCGCTAGTGTTGGGCAAGGTTCACGGTGTCTCAGTATACGTATTTTCAGAGTGTGATAGTGTCACTCAGAAACTAATCGAGATACTGGTAGAGGAGAGAGTGATTGATAGAGACTTGGTGGAGATAGAGACATGTTCGCTCAAGTATAGTGCTGTCAGAGAGATCTTGAGAAGATATGGGAGTTTAATAATTTTAACCATATATCAAAAGTCTTATATAGGCATAAACAGTGTAAGTGACACGAGTAATGAGGTCTAGAGAGATAGAAGAGAACAACAGAGAGAGCATAGATCCAAGGCTTCTGAGAATAGCTACTCATCTGAGAAGAATAGGACTAGATGTCGAGATCATGAGATACCCTGATGAGAGAAGATCTGTTGATATATTGATTAGAGAAAAAACTCTTATAAAGATCTCTGAAGAAGCAGAGAATATCTCTAGCGAAGAGTATCGCGATCTGTTGGCCAGCTCGCTAATGCTAGGCACTTCACCCCTAGTGATATCTGACAAGATCTCTGGAGAGACTCTGGTCTCAGGTATAGTCTTCGAGAAACATAGCATTAGGATCGTCAGCGAAGAGACTTTTATAGACTACTTCTCTGGAAAGATAGTCTCTATATACGAGTGGAAAGGATCATTCTATGTCAAGATTAATAGTAGAGCTCTTAGAGAAGCTAGAGAGAGGAGAGGAATGAGAATAGGAGAGCTAGCAGAGATTCTGAGAGTAAGCAAGAAAACAGTGTACGAATACGAGAGAGGGAGAATAGATCCTGACATAGATCATGCAGAGAAACTATTAGAACTGTTCGGTGAAGAGATACTAGATAACATAGATCTGTTGTCAGAGAGATTGTATCAAGTGGATAGAGAGAAGATTCTTAGAAGACTATCAGATAAATCATCACACGAAGACCCTGTTGCTAGAAGAATAAACAGAGCAGGTTTAACAGCTATAAAACTCTGGAGAACAGCTCCAGATATAATAGGATCTTACGAGGACAACACTTTTACTCTTGTTAAAGAGGACAAGAGTCTCAGCGAGAGAGAGGTGTTGAGAAAGATTAGAGAGGCTATTAAATTCTCACAGTATCTTAGATGCAAGACGTATCTACTCGTAGACAGGTTTAAGAAAGAGATAGAGAGCAGGCTGAAAGAGAGAGACATAGAGATCTTAGATATGAATAGTCTTGATAGAGATCTGAGAAGTAGTCTCAGGAGATAGAGTCTAGATTGAAGATCTTTATAACAGGCAGACCTGGCATAGGTAAGACAACAGTGTTCATGAGAGTTTTAGAGATGTTGAGAAGAGAAGATATAGAAGTGACAGGTTTTTACTGTCCTGAGGTTAGAGAGAGTGGAGTTAGAATAGGTTTTAAAATAGTAGACATAGGATCTGGTGAGAGTGGTTGGCTAGCGATCTCTAGAGATAGATATAGAGGTCTGTGTACTCAGAGAGTGGGTAGATATTGTGTTGTTAGAGAAGATGCTGAGAGAATAGCTCTGAGAGTGCTTGATAAGATAGATACAGCCAGAGTGTTCGGCGTAGATGAGATAGGCCCTATGGAGCTTATGATAGAGAGTCTCAAGAACGTTATAGAGAGGATCTTATCGCTAGACAAACCTGGCTTCTACGTGGTTCACGAGAGAATAGTAGAAGATCTGGCTAGGAGATACTCTGATACAGAGATATATAGACTAAACGAGATTAACAGAAGTAGCGCTCCGAAAGAGATATTCTTTAGACTAACTAGATATATGTCACGAGAGAGATGAGTCTACAAACACCACTTGAATGTCCTAGAGACATGGAGGAGATTCGAGAAGGGCTGGCCAGAGTGTGTGTTCCGAAGAGAGAATTGTATCTGAGAGAAGACGGAGTTTACGAGCCTGCGTGGGCTCCTGTATTCTACAATCCTATTATGATTATGAATAGAGATGTCACAGTTTTAACACTCAGAGTATTGTCTGGGAAGAGTAGAATTAGAAGAGCATCAGATCTAATGGCTGCGACTGGTGTTAGAGGTGTTAGAATAGCTTTAGAAATCCCTTCGATAGACGAGATCTACATGGGCGATATCGATCCTTTCGCCTGTAGAAATATCAATATCAATGCTAGACTGAATAACGTGTCAGATAGAGTAAGACTATTCTGCGGAGATTTTAACATAATTGCAAGAGAGATTGTTCGAGGAGGTGTTAAGATAGACTTCAACGACCTAGACCCATTCGGCTCTCCAGCCCCGTATATAGACTCAGCTATAGAGCTCACTAAGAGAAAAGGTTTTCTGAGTGTCACAGCAACTGATATAGCATCGCTCTCAGGCTCCTATCCTCTGAAGACTCTCAGAAGATACTACTCGCACACTGTAAAGACTGATTTTAGCAAAGAGCTGGGACTCAGAGTTTTGATAGGATTTATCGTTAGAAGAGGGGCTGAGAGAGATCGCGTTCTAAAACCCTTGATCTCATACTACTCAGACCACTACTACAAAGCGATCTTTGAAATAGATAGAGGGGCTGAGAAGAGCGTTAGACACTTAGATAAGATAGGCTACTACAGGTATTGTAAAAAGTGTCTGTATAGAGACACTATATCTCTTAGAGAATTCGCTGAGAGCAGTCTCTCTCTCACATGCCCCTCGTGTGGTGGTAAGATGAGTTTAGTAGGTCCCGTATGGCTCGGGGAGTTAGGAGATAGAGAGTTTGTGAGAGAGATAATTGGAGAGACAAATAATTGTAGTTGGATTGCGACACGCGACAAGCTAGTGAAGATCCTGAGTACTCTGGAAGAAGAGCTTAGTATAGAGAAGCCTTACTACTACACGACTCAGTCTATAGCGGCTCTGAAGAGAATGAACCCTCCATCAGTGAGGTATGTTGTAGAGTGTTTGAGAGAGAAAGGTTTTAAGAGTAGCAGGACGCATTTTAACAGCATGGGTTTTAAGACTGACGCAGGCTATAGAGAGGTTGTAGAGTGTTTCGAGAGACCCTCTCAGTCTCTAGGCGTGTAGCCTTTCTTCTCGAAAGTTATCTCTTTAAATATGAGACCTCTCTCTTCAGCATATCTCCAGACCTCGTGTAGCTCGTCTCTGGTGGGTCTTCGAGCTATGTCGTAGGCGTCTTTGCTAAATATTGGAGAGCTGGGATCTGCTTGATGTTCAGGTCTGTACTGATCCATTAGATTAACAGGTGTTTCAGGGATGTTCTTAGAGATCCAGTCTATAATTGGTTTAGAACAACACTCAACATGGTTAGGCAGTATGAGATGTCTTATCACAATATTCTCCCCCCAATCATACAAGATCTTTAGATTCTCTGTGACAGTCTCCCAGTACCAAGGTGTTCTGGAGAGTCTTATAGAACATTTGCCAGGACCATATTTGAAGTCGGGGAGCCATATGTCTATCAGAGGTCTCAGTATTATTAGAGACTCTCTGCTTAGAAAAGTATTAGTGTTAAATAGCATTGGAACGTTAAACTCTCCCTGATAGTAAGCATACCTAATATCGTAGGGGTATAAGAAGAAGTCATGCTTAACTCTAAGTATCACGTCTAGATCCTCTTCAGATGGTCTGAGCTTAAACCCCTCGTAAGCAAGGTGCCATATAGCTGTGACTATATTGTGAATATGAGGTGTAGGCTCACCACCAACCCAGTTGATATTATGAGAACCCTCGATTCTCAAGAGATAGGCCATCTGAGCTAGCTGTCTCGGTGTAACTGGGATCCCGTTGAACCTGTCTCTTGAGATGTCTGAGTTTTGACAGAACAGACATCTCATGTTGCAAGAGGTGAAGAATATAGTCCCAGAGCCGTGCGTCCCTCTAAAGATGAGTTCTTCGCCGAGATGATGAAAATATGAAGATACTCTACTCTCTGTTGTGAGCATACAGGCTCCAAGCCTATCTCCTTTAACACGATCTATCTTGCAACCCCATCTACAGAATCTACAGCTTCTCACGATCTTCCAAACAAGATCTTTGGCTAGGTCTAGGAGACTGTATCTAGGGATCTCTAGTCTGCTTAATTGAAGCCCGTTCTCAACGTCTCTCTTGATCTTGAGAAACTCCTCAGTATACTTCTCGTAGATTCTTAAGCCCTCTTCAATAGTAAAGTCTGAGACTCTGTCGAGAGGGACAGGAGTTCTCTTAGCAATAAGATACTTGGCCGGAAGCTCGTTGACAGACACTTTGAAATACCAAGAAACTCTATCTCCTAAGTAACGCCATATCCATAGATTTTTAAATGTAGAATAAACACCGCTCATCTCATCTAATATAATAGGCGTTGAAGAAAAAATATTTTGGTATAACAACATGAGAACACCTAGCGATAGCGATATAAGAGTGCTCAGAGAGACAATTCTCTCAAAAGGTGTCAGCAAGATCTCTCTTAAGAGAGATAGTTGGTGTTATAATGGCTATGTTGAGTTTAAGAATCAAGTATTCGAGATACTCGTAGGGTTAGGCGACAACAAGTATTACTATGCTAAGATCTGTTGGAAGCCTTCAGAGTATTTGAACTGCGACTACATACTGTATAATCCATACGGGCACTTCGTATTCTCTAGAGACATGAGAGAGTTGGCGGAAAAGCTATTGTTGAAATTAGAGAGACTGGCTAAGACAGAGACGAGGTGAACTCAGCGTAAAGTCTCTTGACTCTCTCAAGCCAGACGTGAAGATCCCTGGGTTCTTCTGGGTATTCTTCGTATAATCTTCTGATTCTCTCCATATAGCTGGCTACTTGAGCTAATTTGAAGAGTAGCGAGGGTCTCCCGAGACCTGCTAGCACTCTCTCTAACTTGTCAAACACAGACCTCTTGATCAGGCCAGAGCTACTAGTCTCATAAAGATCTGATTCTCTCATAATTCTCTTCTTCAAGCCATACTCTATGTCGTCATCTGATAGTCTCTGTAAGAATATCCTGAATATGTCTAGCGATGCTTGTTTAGCTCCGTAGTACTGAATATAGATCTTATTAACACTCCAGAGACCCCTAGCACTGAAATCTCCTATCTCAAAGGCTTTCTTGACAGCCATAGTAGCAGCCCTGGCAGAGAGCATCGCAGAACCCTTACCACCGCCATGAACAGGGTTCACTGTGAAAGCAGCATCGCCGATAGCCATGACCCCGTTCCAAGCCATGGTAGCCATAGGTCTTCTAGTGGGTACTAGAGCGCCTCCACTCTCTATAACTCTCGAGTCTCTATACTCTTCTCTTGTTAGAACGTATTTGTAGAGATAGTCTCTAGGATGCCCATAGCCCATACCCCCCTGGACTCCAAGGCCTATGTTAGTAATATTCCTATACTTGCTCTTTGGAAAATCCCACCAGTAGCCTCCAGGTGCCACTTTGTTATTAACATAGATTCTTATGAACTCAGGCTCCTCGATCTCTCTCTTAAGCTCTCGAACCTCTCTATAGGCTATGTTAGAGTCTCTAGGGTCTAGAGTCTCTGTTATAGGCCATTCGCTCGGCAGTCTCTGAATGATACTCCTGCTATTTCCAGAGGCGTCTATGGTCACCTTAGCTCTTATCTCTAGCTTTCTATTCTCTCTAATAACTCTGACACCCTTGACAAAGCCATCCTCTACTATAGGCTCTGAGACCTTAGTCTCGCTAAAATACTCTGCACCATGATCTATCGCTTCTCTGATCAGTCTCTGCGTAAATTTAACTCTGTTTATCTCGTAGCCCTCACCCTCTATTCTTAACACAACCTCTTCTGAGGGGCTGTACAGCTTTATACCTCTCACATAACCGTCCAACTCTTCTCCCGAGGGAGGCTTCAAGTCTACTTCTTCGAAGTGATGCTTACCTATAGCATCACCACACGGCTTGTCACCAGCTCTCGACCAAGGCTTGATATCTATCAAAGCCACTCTAAACCCTCCTCTACTCAGGAAGAGAGCTGCAGAAGAGCCGGCCACTCCTGCACCGACTATAACCACGTCATAGCTGAGATCCATCAGTTCACCTCTGATACTTTATAGTCTCGAAAATATATATCTTAAAGACTCTCAGAGAGATCGGCTCTTGAAATCTTATAGGATTTCTAAGAATGACTAGTAAGATGAATAGAAAATGTTATTACAACCACTATACGCCTTTCTAATATCTATAACACTAACCCTAGCATTGATCATACGTAGATACGATGTTTCAATCGCTCTAGGCTTAGGCGTGCTACTATACGCTGTGTTAACTCTTAACAGTCTCAATGATCTGGGCAAAGTGACAGTAGATCTGCTGAGTGTTGCTACAGTCAACACACTACTATCACTGATCCAGGCTATGTTTCTAGCAGATCTATACAGAGAGAGTAGAGTGGCGGAGAAGATGATCGACGGGATCTCGTGTCTGGGAGATAGAGTGGCAGGCTTTATAACACCAGCGATAATAGGACTACTCCCAATGCCCGGGGGAGCCTATATATCAGCTGTGCTGGCAGACCCTCTCTATAATAGACTGAGACTAGGGTCTGATGAGAAGACTTATATAAACTACTGGTTTAGACACATATGGGTTCCAACATGGCCTCTCTTTCAGAACATAATAATGGCCTCAGCTATACTAGGAGTGTCTGTGAGAGACATCCTCTCGATCAACTGGAGAATAACTGTTGCCAGCATTCTAGCAGGAGTCATAGTGTCAACCTACATATTTGCGCAGACACAGAGAAGAGATAGTGGCGACAAGAAGATCTCTAGTAAGAACTCTTGTAGTCTCAGAGGGGTCATCCATCTATGGCCTTTCATAATAATATCTATTCTCGCGCTAGTACTTAACATAGCTCTTCCAATAGCTCTACTCATAACCATAGCAATGTTTATCGCTATCTACAAGCCCAGAGACTCAGTGATCTTGAGAGCTCTCAAATACTCTCTAAACATACCAATAATACTCTTGCTGATAGAGATACTGGTCTTCAGCAGTCTTATAAGAGAGACAAATCTGGCGAGCGAGATAAATAGACTGGTGTCAGACTATCTACTAGTAGCAGTATTCATAGTACCTCTAGTAATAGGTTTTGGAACAGCAGCCGAGTTTGCATACGTAGCACTAGCCTTCCCACCATTCTTAACAGCGTTTCACGAATCTAATGTATATACCGTGTTAGCCTTCTTAGGAGGCTATATGGGTGTTATGTTAAGTCCTTCACACGCTTGTCTAGTACTATCAGCCAAGTATTACAACTCGATTCTTACGAAGCCCTACAGATACATAATCCCATCTGTGATACTTACGGTCATACTAACATCTGCACTACTACTCTTCTAATAGATAAGAATATCAGTTTGCAACACCTAATTCTAACTGGTATGAGTCTCCTACTAAACTTATTAGAATGGCTTCTCATATCAGGCGTTATACTAGTCGTAGGACTCCTAGTATATCTGAGAACACGCGACTTGAGTTTTAAGAAGAGTTTTAGCAGAGAGAGAAGAGATTTCATAGGAATCTTAGTTGCAAGTCTTCTAGTGATAGCACTAGTATCTCTAGAGCTACTTAAGAATAGACTCGCAATAAACACTCAGACTCTGAGAGAGACTTATCCAGAACTCTCTATGAGCGAGATTTTTCTCACCATACCATATATTAAGAGTAGAGTCTATCTAGAAGAGGCTTTGCTTAATAGAAAAAGCTATAGAGATTGGAAGAGAGAACCGATAGACATCGAGGATCTATCAATAATACTATGGTCTTCTTATGGTGTTGTAGAGAATATCGATGGATGGTTCAGAAGAACCTCTCCAAGCGCTGGAGCTACCTATCCTATGGAGATATATGTAGTAGTAGGTTCTGAGAGTATCAGGTTCAGAGGTTCATTTCTCGAAGCCGGAGTGTACAAGTATAACCCTGTTAGACACAGTCTGAAACTTGTGAGAAAAGGCGACTTTAGAGAAGAGTTGTATAGAGCCGCTTTATATCAAGAGTGGGTTAGAGACGCGCCCGTTTCGATAGTTATATGTGCAGTGTATGAGAGAACTACGAGAGTGTATGGTGAGAGAGGCTATAGATACGTCTATATGGAGGCTGGACATGTGGGGCAGAACATATATCTAATGACAACAGCTCTAGGTCTGGGCACGGTTGCTATAGGAGCGTTTATAGATAGTGAGGTGGCTAGAGTTATAAATGCTGAGAGAGATGAAAGCCCGCTCTACATATTCCCTGTAGGGGTTCCTAGAGACAGATTTATCAATTCTTTCGAGAGTATAAAGCGCTTCTATGAGATGATGAGAAGTGAATAAAAAGATCATAGCTGTGTACACTTACATAGCCGAGGTCACATCAATACCGCTACTAATCCTAGGACTCACATACGTGATCACAGGGTATATCATGATCTCGAGTTTCTTCAGAGAGATAGCCGGTCTCATAGGACTCGAGTATAATGATGCGTTATATCTTCACACTGAAAGGAGTATTAGAATATCTATGATATCACTTGCACTATTACACGGATACTGCGGAACACAATTAGTAGTGTACAGATATGTTAAAAATGTTGTCATAAAGAATATCCTCTCACACACGATCACAATATTAACAGTTATAATAATAGCGCTTGTGACATTAGCTGAGACTTTAAGTATCTCATAATAGTAGCACTGGATCTAAATAATACAATTATGAGTTTAGTAGTATAGAGTGAGCTCTACGATCAGGACTCCCTTGAATGGTTGTTTAATCAATCCCCACCACTGGTTGAGAATCCACTGAGCCGAGATCTCCCATCTCTGCATGCCTGTTTGAACTGGTGAGACTGTGAACTCGAATCCAGGCTCGATCTTAATGGTCACCCCAGCTCCAGCTATATCATGCCACCACGCAGCCCTGTCTAGATGAAAGTCTGAGTAGCAATCTATTCTATTTATATAGTTCCCTGGATATGTCCACGATACTATTGCAGCAACGTCTGTACCCAGCTCTACACTGACTGTTACTGGATTTACATAGCTCGATGGGTCATAGTCTCTCAACTCATATATGCTCGTGTAGTACTTGAGATAATAGTAGTTCCAGAGATCCTCTAGATAACTCTCTTCGCCCCACACGACTTTCCCTGGGACACCTTCTGTGACAGCCTTAACAATAAACCAATCAATATCTGGATAGGGATCTTCTATAAGCCGATAAATTGCGTGTTCAATACTTAGCTTGCCATAAGGCTTCCAAGAATCACCGCTAGTCCACGATACATAGCCGATCACAACCCACGAAAGATCATAGACACCAGGCTCAGGTCTTAGAGTTAGAATCTTAGGAGTAGTAGAAGTAGGAGGAGTACTATTGATCGTTATCTTGATCTCGGGTGTCGTAGCGTTCTCCGAGATCACAATTCTACCTATTCTTATAACTTGAGTCTCGTATAGCTTAGCTCTCTTAACCCATTTCAAAAGCTCTATCATACCATCTCTAGATTCAAGATTCTTTAGAGAGACTCCTACGACAGCTGTTAGATTTCTACTTAGATGCTCTTCGAAACCAAAGAATCTAACTATATACGCAGTGGTGTTGTGGATAACCGGGAATATCGTCCCACGAGAGCTGAGAATATCTTTGAGAGTGTCTAGATACACGTCTCTCAAAGCTATCACAACTCCACCTCTAACCAGATAGTCGCTAACATCTCTCTCATAGATCTTCGCTAGACTGTCATCTAGTATGAAGAGTGCTCCAAAATCTCTTGCAAGATCCCCGTAAACTCTGTTAATCACTGCTATATTTCTCAAACCAAGACCTCTGAGTACTCTCTCAATACTCTCGCAATCACTACACACTACAGCTACACTCATATCCGAGAGATCAATAGAATCACTGCTTTTACTATTGTAATAAATATTAATATTGTTAACAAGAATCATTATTATGATGAGTATTGACACTAGTAAACCCGCTTTAACTATACCTGTATACCTGATGTTCACACTCGTGGATCCCCTAATATATCTATGATAGCAGAATTATAAATATAAGTGATTGGTATTATAATTTAAAGGATGATTCGGTCTACTTCTCGAGACTATTTATCTAATCATGGATCATGAATAGATGAGATATGTTTACTCTGTCATCTGAAGATCCGAAACCCTTGATCGGTTTTAAAAATGAAGCTTTACTCAGTATATAGGCTAGGTCTGATTCTCTGATCTCGGGTACTATTAGTGTTGATAGAAGTTTACATTCAGAGAGTAGATAGTCTATGTGCCAGAATAATCTCTTTCTTCTAGAATATATATGTCTTATAACTCTACTACAGTTCACCCCGCAAGACCCGATGTAGATATAGAAACCTCTCTCAATGTTAAACTCTCTAGCTCTAGTTCTGATTATCTTACTCTCGCTACACTTAATCAGCAGAACATAAGATCGTGGGTTGCTCTTAGAGTTTCTAATCATATCTATACTCTCTACGAGTATGTATTCTATGATTCTTTTCAATAGATCTCTCTTTCGAGTCATTCTCTCTTCTAGAGATTCTCTGGTAAGTATTTAACTATGTATCACAGCCTATAGATCGCAGGCTCTGGAGAGAGGTTCAGACTGGCAATGTTTAAAATCTATAAATCTAATAATCTCTGGTATCATTATGAGTGTCTACCTATCTAGAGCATATCTAGCTTCAGAAGAACAGCTCAACAGTATAGAGATAAAAGAGCTTGGAAAGAGTGAGGCGGAAGAACTGATTCTTAAGAACCCATATATACTCCCTCATCTCAAGAAGAAACGCGTGATAGCTTATCCAGAGTTTCTCAATTTCGCATCTAACTCTTTCAAGGCTAGGAGTATTGTGTTAGTTAACACTGTGAAACCTTCAAAACTGTCACTGATACTCTTCGAGTACTATGATGTTGCAGAGCCTCTCTCGATGGGAGGCTATACTCTGAGAGAGATAATGTCTTCAAGCATATATAAGGAGTTCGTAGGCAGAGCTTATAGAAAGATCATTGCATATATCGAGAGAATAGATCTCTGCAGATCAAAAGCTGAGTGGGTTATCAAGCTTAGAAACTGGATCAATGATAACGTGAAAAAGATCGATAGAGAGACTCTGTGTAAAGAATCTTACGTAAACGAAGTGACCCTAGTATTCCGAGACCTGAATATAGGGACTGAGAGTCTAGTGAGATATCTAGACGACGAGCTTGATATAAGAGTGTTTGGCTCAGAGATCAAGAAGATGACAGTAGATAGCAAGACTATATACATAGTTAGAAGCTACATACCTCCTTATAAGCATAGAATGAGTGAAGAAGAAAGAGAAATGTGGTTGAAAGCTATGTATAATCCATACGCAGAGTAATAAAGATCTTATAAACTGTCAAAGAGATGTCTGAGACGGTATTAAAAGAGTATGCAAGACAAGCTACACGATTATATAAGCTTGTTAGAAGCTCTCGGACTAGACATTTCTAATTGTTGTGACTCGATTTTAAATAATAAGGTCTTGAGAGAGAGCATAGATCTTCAGAGAGACTTTGTATGTTGTGCAGATACATATCCTATAGTTCTCGTCTCGCAACAACTCTTAAAACCTCATGAGAGTATAGACCCTGGTAGACTGAGAGAGCTAGAGATCGATATTCTCACTCGAAGAATAATCGAGAGACCTATTTTAGCAGAGATCAACACTCTAGTAATATTAGATGGTCATCACAGATATCATGTTCTCAAGAGTCTGGGTAAGAAGAAGATCCCCGCGCTATTAGTAGATTACAATGATCCTTGTGTCTCTGTTGGTAGTTGGAGGAGTGATTGGATTGTGTCAAAAGAACTTGTTTTAAGAGCTGGTCTAACAGGATCACTACTACCCCACAAGACTAGTAGACATACTCTCTGCAAGCCTATTCCCACGATAAATCTCTCTCTAGATAGAATACCTTAGGGAGACTCTATGAGAGTTGAAGTCACTAGTATAAGCAGAGATCTAAGGTATGAGCTGAGAGATCTTATTGACACGATAAAGAAGATTCTTAGAGAGAATACTGTTAAGTGTTTTGAGATAGATAGACTGTCTGAAGAGGATCTAAAGATCATTAAATCGCTAGAGTTGTTAGGATGCAAATACATCTACACTTGCGAGAAAGACTTCCCAGAGAGACTAAGTTTAGAAGAGCTAGGCTTCTACGAAGATATATCTCCTCACCCCTACAAAGTGTTTAGAGACGTGGAAGAACTCTTACACAGAAACTGGCCTACACCTCTAGTGAGATTGAGAAGTTTATCTGACGAGAGACGTATTGTGTGGGCTAAGCTAGAGTACTATAATCCATTTAGTATGAGTATCAAGGATCGTATCGGATGGTATATGTTTAAAAAGTTCATAGAGAAGAACCCTACGCCTCATAATAAGACTCTCTACGAGGCAACCTCAACGAATACCGGGATGGCTCTCGCCGCTATGGCTAATCTATACAACTTCTCGGCAACACTATTCCTCCCACAGACTATTCAGAGAGCATCTGACACTCTACTAGAGGTCATGGGTGCTAGAGTTGAGAGAAGACCCGAGACTATTACTATTGAAATGATTGACGAAGTGGATCAGAAGGCTAAGAGTTTGGGAGGTGTTCATCTTAATCAGTTTTTTAATGATGCCAATTTCGAGGTTCACTTGAGATACACAGCTAAAGAGCTAGATCTGCAGATAAGATCTGGTATGCTTAGATTGAGAGGGATAATAGCTGGGATAGGCACTTCAGGACACTTCTCAGCATTAACACTCTACTTCAAGAGTAGATATGGAGAGCATATCAAGACATACGCAGTACAACCAGCTGTGGGAGAGACTATACCTGGGATTAGAAGAATAGAAACTGGTATGAAGTGGATTCATATGATCTCTTATGACAGTGTGATAGACGTTAGACTAGGCGAAGCCTTGAGAGAAGCTGTCAACATAGCCAGGAGAGAGGGTATACTCGTGGGATTGAGTAGTGGCGCGGTAGTAGCAGCGTATAAGAGATTGAGAGAAGAGAATAGACTTGAAGAAGGAGACTACGTACTAATATTCCCCGACCACGGATTCAAATATGTTGAACAATTCAACAAGTATCTCTCCAGAGAGATCGTGTAGAATCAGATCTTGTCTATAGCCTCAGTCCACGTATACATCTTCTCTACTTGTATCTTGATAAATTTAATATGATTCTCATCTCTGAATCTATTTATATTTTTCTCTAGATGCTGAGCAAGCTCTCTGTAAGCGTCAACATACTTTCTACTATAGATCTCTGCTTCGTCAACTATTCTCCAGAGAATCTCGTTCATGATCATCCCCTCCAGCTCGGCCCTGAGATCCTTCCACACAGATCTAGGTCTCTTATCATGTCTCAAAGCAGGCTTGCCGAGACAGAACCTGTCGCCTAGCGCATCAGCTATCTTCTTGGCGAAGATGCCAGACCATATATCATCAAATCTATCTACACCCATGTACCTCATATAGAGCTGATAGAAGGCTGGGACAAGATCTCTTCTGAAAGAAGTGTTCATCGAACAAACAGCAAAATAAGATCCTCTCTCGGCTATAACTTTGCTCTGAAGAATCTTAGCAGATCTTATGATAGACCTGCCATCAAGCCCTCCGTATATTAAGATCGTCACAGCATCTAGATCCGGGTGTCCTGTCCACAGCCCCATGTTGAGAATACAACTATCTCTAACACTCTCTCTAATAGTGTAGACATAGCTCCTAACAGAGGGGTCGTAAGGATGTCCTCTTGGAAAGATCCTCTCAGCTCTATCAATATTAACATCTAGAAAGTCTATAGTGTTAATCCACTTAGAAGAAGAAGAGATTAATACACCTGGAGTCTCGTTGAGATTGTCTAAGTGATCTGACACTAGTCTATACTCTTGATCTTGGAACACGTCATCGTCTAGCTCTATAATATAATCAGCGTCTTCTTCAAATGATACTAGAAAACCAAAGCTAGTCTCAGCATGACTCCTCTCGGGTATTAGAGATAAGTATCTCTCGTAAGAAGAGCCGAACCTCTCTCTAAACCACTTCTCACGCTCTCTAGGTCCGTAGAACTCGTGTAGTAGCCCTAGTCTCCTAAGTATCTCTGAGTTATACTTTCTAACACTCTCGTCACCCTCGTCGACAATGACAATCTTGCTAGGAGTCTTATTATCTCTAGTAAAGATCTCTGGGAGATTGTCTAGAGGATTTATAGAGGCTATAACCAGATACACTTTCTCCGAAGATCTCATTTTAATCTAAAAAAGATTTTAAATCAACGCCTTTAAATCTTCTACAGGAACCTACTAGGAGTCCCCGAGGCTGGGGGCGATGGCTAGAAAGAGTGAAGTCGCGATCTATGTGATTCTTCTGGTTATAATGATACTCACTATAAATACCAATTATATAACAGGATACACAGCCCCTATAATAGATCTCTCTAAGAATATGTGTAGAGGATACTTATATCTAGATAGTGTGCAGCCTTACTATACTGATGTTATCGAAACGCGTGATAAATACGCGTTTGCGGGACCGATAGGAGTCCCACTTCTACTCTCGCTAGTAGAGTGTTTTGTAGACGGCTTAAAAAACTCGCTCATAGCAGGAGGTCTGGTCATGAGTATAAGTGTTCTTATCTCGACAATATTCATCAGATCTTATCTCATCGAATATATTACTCGAGATGAGAGATTTGTAAACACAGCAGTACTGTTAGGAGTGCTAGCATCTCTACCATGGGTCTACTCGTCGCACATATTCCCACAAGCAGTGTTGACAATGTGCTATGCCGCTCTGCTATATCTATCTACAAGACTGATCTTGAGTAGAAACATAGATCTAGCTATAGTCTCTCTACACTCACTATTCTCCTCTATAGCCTTTCTATCAGACCCTTCATCAGTCACTCTCGTAATAGCTGTCTCACTAGCTGTTCTCGTAAAAGAGGTTCTTATGCTGAGAAAAATAGGAAAAAGAATGCTCTTAGCATCGATAGCTTCGTGGCTAGGAATCTTTAGTATCTTCACATCTTTTCAACTCTACTACAATTACACCGCCACGGGAGACCCTCTCCTGTATCCAGAGATAGTCTATTCTAGAATAAGAGGTCTTGGCACTGGTTTTGACCTCTCTTACATGCCCGTAGCACTATTCGTCCAGCTGATCGATTTTAGAAAGAGTCTCTTAAGTCTCTACCCTCTCTCATTCATAGCGCTAGTATCGATACCAGTAGTGCTAGAGAGGCTGAGAGACTCTTTCTCAAGATATCTGTATCTGATAATGATACTAACACCTCTCCTAGTATACTCCTCATGGCATGATTTCCACGGGGGACTAGCATACGGTCCTAGATTTCTCACTCCTATAACGATTATTCTAACACCTTCTCTACTCCTACTCTTACAATCTCAGAGTAGAGCTCTCTCACACCTCGTCCTCGCAACAGGACTATACTCTGTAGCTGAGAATTCTATAGTACTAATATCCACGCCATATCCCTGCGCGCTACAAGACTTAGAGCCTCTAGAGAATCAATTCTTCAGATGCTCACTACATGAATTTACTAGCGGGAGTAGATCTGCTTTGATAACAGATCTAATATATCCTCTCTTCAAAAATCCTCTCCTCACCAACATATTATCTCTCGTGATAATATTCTCTCTAGCAAGCTCACTGATACTACTCTCCTATGCTAGAAAACTCTGATACTGGTACAATAGAATCAGAACTCGATCTAGGCGGAAACGTTTAAATATGACAAATAATAGCTTTTATGCTGGTTCTCAACTCCTGAGGGCTCCGCGCCGCTGAGCCTGATGCCCGGTGAGTGGGCGGGGCGAAACTCCCTACCGCTAATACACAACACTAAAGTTTTAAACAAAAAGAAGTGGTAGGGATAAACGGGTTGCGAGGATAGCAATATAAAGGTTTCTTAATTAATATTATTTCTTAGAGAGAGGTGTAGTGGCATAGCTGAGAGACTCTCTAGCATGATAGAGTCTTGGAGAAGGATCTTAGAACTCGCCAGAAGACCTGACCCTGAGGAGTATAGGTTGTTTGTCAGGATAATATTCCTAGGATTCTTCTTAGTAGGAGCTATAGGATTCGCAGTAGCAATGATCTCTTACTACCTCCTCTCATGGCTTGGTGGAGGATTATGAGTGAAGAGAGTGGAGATAGACTGAGTGAAGAGCTTAGAAGACTTCAGCTATATGTTGTGAGATCTATCGGAGGTAGAGAGCTAGATGTTGCTCTAACTGTTGAGACGATTGTCAACTCTGCTAAGAGCGCACAGTCAACAGATCAGAGCTTAAACTATCTACAAGATATAAGAGCTATCATAGTGCCTCCAGATATTAAAGGATATGTCATATTCGAGGTTCAGAATCTACACACAGTATATCTAGCTGTTAGAGATATAAGACATGTCAAGGGTAGAGCTGCGGGATCTATTAGTTATAAAGATCTCGAAGAGATGATCAAAGTCAAACCTATTATAGAAATGCTAAGAGAAAGAATGATCGTAGAGATCGTGGCAGGACCTTTCAAAGGTACTAAAGGAACTGTTCAAGCCATAGATAGAGATAGAGAAGAAGTGACAGTATACATAGCAGAGTCACAGTTCCCAATGACTATAACTCTCCCAGCCGAGTTTGTCAGACCTGTTCAACACTGATCATATTCTTATCAGAGCAGCTACTGAACTCGAGCTATGATACTAGTTCTCGTAGCGTATCCTCTGAGATCATATACCCACCGCCCAGCTTGATCAGTCTGCTAATCATGCTATGATCTATCTGTTCGATAAAGTGATATTCTTTCAAACTCTTTCTAAGAACATCTCTATCGATCCCTATCAGCTCTGAGTATAGTGATGTCGCCTGATCTATGTTTCTCCTAGATCTCTCGATAGCTTCTGTATAGATTCTTGAGATAGAATCATACATTCCTAACATAAGGTTCTCATGAATAGCCAGAGTGCAACAGTGATACTCTCCCAAAAGATCTCTGAATGATGTTATCTTAAGATCTCTCGCCCCAGAAATCTTCTCGGAGACATAAGGCTCCCAAACACTCACAGCATGGATCTCTCTAGAGTAGAGTTTCTCGACAACCTCGCTAGGCTCTGTGTAGTACCTTATCTCATACGACACTCTGAGAGATCTCATTAGAGCGTGAGACAAGACTTCCATTGTGGAGAGAGGGCTTGATGCTATCAGTATCTTCTCAACTCTATCAAACTCCTCGAGACTTTCTCTACTAGCTATAAACCCTCCTCCCAGAGCTCCTCCAGGGATCATCTTTATAGGAGCTCCGTAAGCTCTATAGCCTATCTGAGTATACACAGGGATCATGCCCATATGAATCTCTCCTCTAGAGAGAGATCTCGCTACGTCGAGAACTCTTTTGAAAACCACTAACTCCACGTTATACCCTGATTCTCTCAGACTCTTCATGAGATATGGGATGAACACGTACTCCGAGGCTCTCACAACACCTATTCTAATATGCTTACCTGTAATAGGGTGAACATATCTAGCGTGTCTCACATACACGATCCTGCCAGGACCTCTGTATCTCACCACCAGACCTTTTCTCTCGAGCTCGTCCATAAGATCTGATACGTAGCCTTTTGAAGCTCCTGTCAAGAAGACAATCTCTCTCTGCGAGACTCCTCGAGGACCTGCCTCTTCGATCAGTCTTATTATCTTGTCTCTAAGACTCTTCGAGTGTCGCATTTATCTCAAAATTATTTTAGTCTCTATGACTATTAATATTGAGCTAAAGGTGAGAGTTTATTGCCTAAGCTGGGAGACCCTTCAGAGTATAGACTGAGGATCTTTAGTGACCACAGGTATTCTAGAAGAATATGCAAGATCTGTCAAACACCCTTCTGGACTAAAGGTTCTTCAGACGTGTGTAACGACATACCGTGCACAGACTATAGGTTCTTCGACATACCTCTAAAGATCAAGAATCTAAGCTACGAAGACACAGTGAGACTATTCTTAGATTTCTTCGAGAGAGAAGGGCACAAAGTGATAGATCCAGCACCTGTGGTGGCTAGGTGGAGAGACGATCTGTATCTAACTATAGCCTCAATAGTAGTATTCCAACCACATGTCACGTCGGGAAGAGTCCCTCCACCAGCTAACCCTCTCGTAATAGCCCAGCCCTGTATAAGACTAGAAGATATAGATAACGTGGGGCTGACATTCGGTAGACACATGACCAGTTTTATAATGGGGGGTCATCACGCATTCAACTACCCCGACAGATTCCTATACTGGAAAGATAAGACAGTCGAATACGCAGAGAAGTTTTTCGGAGACCTCGTAGGAGTGCCCGAGGAGGAGCTCACGTTTAAAGAGAGTTGGTGGGAGGGTGGAGGGAATGCCGGGCCTAGTATGGAGGTGACCGTAGGAGGTCTCGAAGTAGCGACCCTGGTATTTATGCAGTACGCCGTCGCAGACTCGGGGTATGTAGAGATACCTATGAAGATAGTTGACGTGGGCTATGGCATAGAGAGGATAACCTGGCTTGTTAACAAGACGCCGACAGCTTTCCACGCTGTCTATGGAGAATATCTCGTCGATAAATTCTTCGAGAGACTTAACATCTCAAAACCTGATGAAGAACTTCTCAGAATAGCATCAATATACTCTGGTAGAATAGATCCTGACAAGCCTAGTAGCTTTGAAGAGTTTCTAGATAGAGTATCCAGAGATCTAGGTAGAGGTAGGAGTGATGTTGAGAGTAGTATTAGAGAGACTATCAACGTCTTCGCAATCCTAGATCACACGAGAACTCTGGCTCTAATGCTCGGAGACGGTGTAGTACCTTCTAACACTGGAGAAGGCTATCTAGCTAGACTAGTCTTAAGAAGAATCATGAGGATCTTGAGAAGGATCAAGAGCGACATACCGCTGACAGAGCTAATGAAACTACAGATCGATAGATGGAGAGGCTTCTTCAAGAGTGTGGGTAGAAACTCTGAGTATATTCTTCGAGTAGTAGAGATTGAGGAAGAGAGATATAGAGAGAATATTAAGAGAGCTCCCTCTCTGATTAAGAGATACTCGAGAGGAGGATTAGATCTCAACGATCTCATAGAGATCTACGATAGCCATGGCATACCGCCTGAGATAGTGTCAGAGATCATGGCTTCTCAGAGTATAAAAATCGAGATACCAGAGAACTTCTACTCGATAATAGCCTCAAGACACTCTAGAGCGCCTATCAAGAAGAGAGAAGAGATAGATCCTGCACTGGCTAAGTGGGTCTCATCGTTCAGCCCTACTAGGAGACTATTCCACGAAGACCCTATGCTCAAGTCTTGCGAAGCAAGGATCATTGGCGTATACAGAGATATAGTAGTCCTGGATCAGACGTGTTTCTATCCTCTAGGAGGTGGTCAGAGAAGTGATGAAGGGTATATTGAGATAGATGGAGAGAGATATAGAGTGATAGATGTCAGAATGATCAATGATGTCATAATTCACAGACTCGACAGAGAGATTTCTAGCGACTACGTGGGTAGTAGAGTGAGAGCGAACATCGATTGGGAGAAGAGATACAGAACAATGAGACATCACACAGCAACACACATACTATTAGGGGCTCTCAGAAGAGTATTAGGAGAGCATGTGTGGCAGGCTGGAGCTGATAAGAATGAGTTTAGAGGAAGACTAGATGTTACTCACTACAGACTCCCAGAACCAAGCGAGGTGAAAAAGATCGAGGAGCTTGTTAATAGAGTTATCGATGAGCGAAGATCGATCAAGGCTAGGTTCATGGACAGATATGAGGCTGAGAAGAGATACGGATTATCAATATATCAGGGAGGAGTACCTCAGGATCCTGTGATAAGAATCGTTGAGATAGAAGATTGGGATGCACAAGCGTGTTTCGGCACACACCTGCCTCACTCAGGAGAGGTGGGAGGCTTTAAGATAGTCTCAGTATCTAGAATAGCTGATGGCGTGGTCAGATTCGAGTATGTAGCTGGTAGTAGAGTCTCTGAAGAGGCTTCTAGATACGAGAGTATTATGAGAGAGCTGAGTAACCTGATAGGAGGCTCTGCCGACGAGACTATAGTGGCTAGAGCCAGATCTTATGTTGAGAGCTATAAGAATCTCCAGCAGATAATATCTAGATATAGAAACATATGGCTAGAATCTCTACACAGAAGACTTAGCGAGAGTGAGAGTATTGGAGACTTAAGACTCTTTATCGTGAGAGATCCTCCCGAGGAGGATATTGCGAGAGAGTTTATAAAGAGTCTACAGAACGAGAGTAAGCTGATCTCTGTCATAGTAGTGGGTGAGGAGGATAAGAGTAGAGTTGAACTGTCTCTATCAAGAGATCTCTTAGAGACTCTAGATGCGAGCGAGCTTATGAGAAGACTCACAGCAACACACGGTGGTAAGGGTGGCGGTAAAAAGGATCATTCTACGGGAGTGATTTACACAAGACCAGACAATCTGATCGTCGCTCTCAGAGAGATCCTTAAGTCTCTGTGAGAATGATATAATGGATCTTGATAATGAGAGTATGTGTATAAACATAGACGATAGATTGATTAACGCGTGTATCGACTATAGATACCTTCTCTCTAGAGATTACAACATGAAATCAGCATTAGACCTGGTCTCTAGCAGATATATTCTCAACAGAGTAGAGAGATCTCTACTACTCAGATGTATTCATAGACCAGACTATGTTAGAGAGCTGGAGAAAAAGAAGATCTCCGAAGACAGTGTTAGAGGAGGTTTTGTAATAATAGACCTTTTTAACGTCTTAAGCACTCTAGCAACTCTACTCTCGGGAGACTGTGTATATCTATGCGACGACGGGTTTCTCAGAGACATCAGAGGATCTAGACATACGTTCAAGAGAGAGGTTATATACAGATCAATAGAGATCATGGCTAGCGCGTTGAGCGATTTGAGCGTTAGCGAGGCTGTCTATGTTATAGACAAGAATATATCTAAAAGTGCTGAACTAGCTACCGAGATTAACAATAGAACTCTTACCAGAGGCTTGGTAAGCAGTTTCATACTGGCCGAGAAAGCTGATCGAATGATAATAGATCTGTCTGCGAGGAGAGAGAGTATAGTTATATCGAGCGACGCTGTTGTGTTAGAGAGAGTGTCTAGAACATTTGATCTGGTGGGTTATATAGCGAATAGGAATAAATATATTATAACACCGAGAGAGAGAATAATAGATCTGTCTGGCGTTCTAAAACTATGATAACAATTTAAAAACTTATGTTTTTAGGCTGAGCCTAAAAACTTTATAAGAGTTTTAGTAACTATTATTCTAGGTCTACCGTGAGAGGTGAGTATGTATGAGTAGAGTAGCTCTCACGCTTATCATAGTGATTTTTCTCAGTAGCATAATATCTACACCAGGATCTGTGGCGCGCGGAGAAGAGAAACCACTAATAACTGTGACCGCCGTACCCCCTATGTATGCTCAGTATATCAGTCTGATCGGCGGCAACTATGTCAGAGTCTATAGTCCTATACCACCTAATGTCGATCCTCATACATACGAGCCTACGCCAGACGTGATTAATAGAGCTATGAACTCAGATATAGTAATAGTCGATGTGATAGGACATCTACCTATAGCCTCGAAACTAGTTGAGATGGCTAGAGAGAGAGGTGTGAGCTATCTAATAATATATGACGAGCTCATTAAGAGAGGTTGGAGACCTCTTAATAAGACTTCTGGAACCCCAGATCTTCACATAGAATTTGATCTCAATGCCACGCTACTATTCTTAGACATAGTTAGAGACGTTCTGAATAGTATTCTGAAAGCTAAGACCTCGTCAGACCAAGCTTTGTACGAGAGGATCTCTATATATTTAAATTCTTCTGTAGACACTTTAAAGAGTATTATTAGCAACACCTACTCGTACGCGAGAGATCATGTTTCGAGAGTTCGCAACGTAGCTCTGTATAGCTATGTAAGTCTTTATCTAGCCAGATCAATAGGAGTGGATCCTGTGTATATATTATTAGAAGAACCCGAGATGGAGCCTACTCCAGGCGATATTAATAATCTTAGATTGTCAGGTGCTAAATGTATTCTCATCCTTCAAGGAATCGAGAGGTATAGCGATAGAATCATATCTGAGATCCAGAGTATAGGTGTGACTCCTGCGATAGTTAATATTAGAGAAACAATCATAGAAAACACGCCATACCTGGCACCCGTGATCGTGGCTAGAGAGCTTGAGAGAGTATGTAGTAGCGCTCAAGAGACTAGTGCTAGAACCTCTTACTCTCTATACAGCGACCCTATCTTCATAATGTTACTAGCATACTCCGTGGTAGCTACAATAGCATTAGCATACTTGATTTATAAGAGAAGTGTTGCGAGGAGATGATCTGTGCTGGCTGTAGAAGCTCGAGAAGTCTCTGTATCTATAGCTGGGTCTAGGGTTTTAGAGAATATCACATTCTCCGTAGAACACCCCTCTGTGATAGTTGTAATAGGTCCTAATGGTGCTGGTAAGACTACTCTTCTCAGAACCATACTAGGTATGATTCGTAGAGACAGCGGTGTTCTAAAGATCTTTAATATAGATCCCGAGGAGAGGCCTAGAGAGATCAAGAGATTAGTGTCTTACATGCCTCAGATCTCTTATGTGAATAGTTGGCTTCCTCTGAAAGTTAGAGAAATAGTATCTACTCCCGAGCTCTTAGGCGAGGAAAGAGATCGAGACTTAGTTGACAGAGCTTTGCAGATAACAGGCTTAGAAGAATACGCGGACAAACACTTCTATGAACTCTCGGGAGGTTTGAAACAGAGAGTGCTAGTAGCCAGAGCGCTGGCTAAGAGATCTAGGTTATTAGTATTAGACGAGCCTCTCTCAATGGTTGACGTGGCTAGCAGAGAGCATATAATAGATCTGTTGTTTAAGATAGTTAGAGAAGAGAGTATGAGTATGATAGCTGTCACACACGATGTGTCTCACTGCTTGAAATACGATCCCTATATAATGTTGCTAAATAGAAGAATAATCAGTTTTGGAAAAGCGAGCGAGGTTCTCACTATAGAGAACCTGTCTAAAGTCTACGGCGTGGCAAGTGTTAGAGAGAACATATTCTTCTTAGGCGAAGAACATGGTTTTAGGACTACTTGAGATCTTGTCTCAACCCTATGTTTTGAAAGGATTGATAGGAGTAGTGTTAGCATCTATAATCAGTGGGATAATCAGTCTCATAATAAGATATACTCAAACACAGTTCCTAGCCATAGAATCACTCCACATGATACTAGCTGCAGCATCTACAGGATACCTGATCAATCTATTCTACTCGTATCTAATACCTGATCTAATAGCTTATCTGATAATGATCATATTCGTCTTTCTCATAGCTTTTTTAGATTATAGAAGAATAGAGCAGAATACTTCTATAGCAGTCGTAGCATTTATCTCAGCTACTATCTCTATCTTCTCATCATACGAGCTAGCCATACTATCACCCGTAGGCCCTTCTGTGATATACAACATATTATTTGGATCTCCGTTCTTCTTGCTAGACAGAGATCTCATGATCAGCGGTGTAGTGGCATTCATAATAATACTAGTGCTAATAGTGTTCTGGGCTAGGATACTTCTGCTAGCATTCGACCCTGAGTATTTCGAGTTTTTAAAAGGCTCTAGAAAACTATTTGAGTATAAGATACTCATATATTCTATAATAGCTATTTCGAGTGTTTATCTAACCAGACTCGTAGGTGCCATAGCCTCGCATATTCTATTAATAGCCCCATCTATAACTCCTTTTGTGAGAGGATTTCCAATGAAAATAATCCTGCTAGTAATCTCTTTGATATCTATATTCTCTCTGCTACTATCTATAGTGATCAATATTCCCTACGGAGCCTCACTAGGGATCTTAGCCATAATATTCTATGTAATACCAAATCTAGTATTTAGAAAGAGTGTGCTATGACGAAGTTATAGAGCTTATCAATGTTGAGACTCTATCAATTCTCTGAGCCACGTTGTTTAGAATATTCTGAGCCTTGTCTGGCAGGCTAGGATCTATAGATTTATTGTTTATAGAGGTAGACACCGCGTTTAGAAGCGTCTGGAGATCTATTTTTATATTAGCATTCTCATTTCTCACTTGATTAAGTATGTTTCTCTCTATCTGAGTTATATTGAGAGCTTGAAGAAGATCTATATCTCGATCTATTCTACTAGTAGTGTTAATAGCTGTCTCAAGATTCGTCTTAGCCAGATTAAGCATTTCTACAGACCCCGTTATATTGGCTAGAGTGATGAGTATACGAGCATTGGCCGTGTATATAAACACGTCTTTAAAATTATACAACATGTTAAGATAGGCATAGCCTCTTAATGTGCTTGTCACTATCTGGAGCTGTTGATAGTAGACAGAAGAAAGCTGATCTTGTCCTGGAGCTCTGAGAAAAGGTACTAGATAGAATACTGCGAAACCGACGACCAGTCCCGCTAGAAAACTTGACACGAGAAGAAGGATCTGTATTCTACTCAGACTCAACTCATTCTCAACCCTGCTAAGATTGTCTGCAAGATATATAATATTAATGCTAGGAAGTCCTAGCGTTAATAAGGATCGCTCTAGCGCTGTAGTTGTCTGAGGTTATATAGACTTCTAGAGGTATTCTAGTGATCACGTCTATGTAGTAGTAGAGCGTAGCGTTTTCCAGCGTTATCTTATATAACACAGCTTGTCTAACTCCAACATACGACCTCAGGTCTTGTGATAACAGGAATACATCTCTCTCTCCCAGAGCTTTAGTGCTACTATCCTGAGCTGATATGTTGTAAAATATGTCGGCTAGAGAGATCACTCTGTAGTAAGTACTCGATTTCTGACCTATCAGAAGTTTCTGAAGAATCGGCTGATCTCCGAGCCAGAAGACAGAGTATATACTCGAGTTCTTGTCATAGTTAACATAGGCGTAGAAGAGTGAAAATGAAGAAGAGTAATAATCGCTAAACAACCCACTATATTCTACGGCGTACCACAGAACCAGCGTAGAGTTTCTACCTTGTTCAACATAGCTATAGTATACTCTATCTAGATCTGTGGTTGAGTATGTATAGTACCCTCTATAGATAACGAACATGTAGTATACTGAGAAGATTATTACGAGTATCAACACTATTAGTGATAAGATCACTCTCTTAAGCTTCAGAGCACTAATAATCTCCTCTCTCCTACCGATAGTAGTGGAGATTCTCTCTTCTCTTCTAGGAGTCTCTCTTCTACTCGTTGTAATCACTCTCAAACAATATTTTCTTTAAAAATATTTTATCTAATCATCTCTTAGAATAGTAAAAGAATCATAACCGAGAAACTATATATGCTATGACATCTGACATCTCTCTAGCCACTACATCTGGTGAGGATCCTATGTGTCCTGAAGATGTCTCTACTCTCAAACATGTATCGTTGCCCAGATCTTTTAACTTAGCGTAGAATTTAAA
Organism: Sulfolobales archaeon; assembly: GCA_041287455.1. GTDB lineage: Archaea > Thermoproteota > Thermoprotei_A > Sulfolobales > AG1 > WYEN01. The sequence goes on along the minus strand of JBEULF010000030.1, from coordinate 6,998 downwards.
AGCGTGAGCGGGATGAACCCGATCATCGTTAAGCCCTGTATATATCAGCGTGGGCGGATACTTGATACCCGGCCTCATATTATGGTAGGGAGAGTATTTCTGTAGAAACTCTCTGTCTCTCGGATCCTCCGGATCTCCGTACTCTGGGATCCATAGAGATCCTATGTATAGCTTGTGAAATTTCAGCATATCTAGAACTGGATATCCTATGACAGCCAGATCTAGTATCTCGGGCTTTAAAGTCATGACAGCTCCTATGAGAAGCCGTTTTCTGCCCTAGGTCATTGTAGGTTTCGCTAGGGCAGATTGTGCCTCGCCTCCCGCGCTTCACCGTGGTCACAGACCACTCCACGCGAGGATCATGGGCACCCTTCGAGCCCAACGGCACGAGGCTCACATCTACTTTCAAAGCTATGTTCCATGCGCCTATGACATCTCTGTCGTGTGTGAATCCGCATTTTGCACATTTAACTATTCTCGGTCTCCACCCACTCCTCTGAGCATCGCTCGTCACAGGAGTGAGTGGAGAGCCACAGATAGGGCATTTGGAAGAGGTTTTCTTAGGATCTACAAAAACGATTTTAATGCTGTTCTCTTGAAGTTTCTCGACTATAGCCTTCTGCAATCCTCTAATAGCACTCTGCTCTAATCTATGTGCATCTAGAGACTTTAACCTGTTTCTCTCTATCATCTTGTCCTGAAATTTCTTTGGAAGCTTCTCTAAAGCAACCACTGCATTGTTCTCCAAGGCAATTTTAGCTACGATGTTTGCTACCTTAAACCTCAAATCTCTTTTCACAAACCTCTCTCTAAGTCTTCTAAAACCTCTTTTCAAAGCCCTAGAACCGTTTCCATATTTAAGCTGTAGAGATATTCTTCTATAGGAATAGCCGAGAACTATCTTACTGTGATTAGTCACAATTGTGTATGCCTTCATCTCTGGCAATATGAATAGAGTAACATTGTTCTCGTTCACATCTACACCGACAACCTTACTATAGTTCTGCCTCTCACCAACCTCTTTTACAAACACCACATAGAGCTTAAACCTGTCGCCTTCAAGCCTCCACCTACAAGAGCTTCTCAAAACCCAGCCAGAATTATAATACTTGAGGAAATGTTTGTGAAAGAGAAGCGGAATTTTTATCCATCCTCTATGTGTGGCTATAGACACTCCTTCAATTGACAGTCTCCAAAGCTGGTTATCACAGCCAACGCTCCACTTCCTGACCTCAGGCTTCTCAGTATAGGCAGATCCTCTTTTCTTAAGTTTTAAGAAGGATTTCAGCCTTGTAGAGGCATCTCTTATCGCCTCATGTATATAGTGTGATGGGAGCTCCTTATGCTTCTCTCTAAAGTACTTGTATAACTCCTTCTTAACACTCATCCACGAAGCGATGTTCTTCGAGTGCGCATAGTCTAGCGCTTCTCTAAGCATCGAGCCGTAAATCTCGTAGACGTGTTTAAGTATTTCAAGCCTCCTTCTGGTGAGAGGTGGGGACACCAACACAACAGTTCTAGTAAGTGTTTTTAGCAACCTCTCCAACACACTTCACCAACTTCTCGTATTTGTGACTCCTCTCACCATAGATCCTTGCGGCAAAGGAGGTGACTATCTCAATCAAGTCTTCTACAAGCTCTTGCATATAGTCCTTTGGCTCCTCTTGAAAGGCAACGACAACTTCAACTCCGTAAGCCTTGAACAACTCTCTTAGGTACTCAAAACCAAATCTTGTCAACCTATCTCTATACGCGACAATAAGAGCATCGTATTCATGTTTCTTAGCCATCTCCAACAACTTTCTCAGACCTTTACGCTCTTCATTCAGCCCACTAGCAATATCTGTGACTACTGCTACAAGTCTCCAGCCCTTCTGCTCAACAAACTTTTTCAAAGCTTCAATCTGATTCTCCAACTCTTTTCTCTGTCCACCACCACTTACTCGAGCATAGATAACAGCCCTCAAAACCTTAGTCTACTTAAACTCCTCTACAGGCATGCCAAGAATCCTCTTAACCTCGCTCTCAGGAATCCTCCACCTGCCGTAAACGTTAACAGCTCTAACTCTCCCTTCAGCAATCCACCTACGAAGAGTTCTATTCGAAATCCCCAGTATCTCACAAACCTCCCTAGTAGTATAATGCTTCTCCAAAGACCTTCACCAGCATAGAAATACCTATAAAGACCTTAATAAACCTATGCTTTAAAAACAGCTGTCTACCCTCCATTACTCCTGCCGAAACCAGCGACTTTATAGCCTCTCTCTTTGAATAGTCTAGCCACTGCTATGAAGTCTAGAAATACATTGATCTTATTCTCTTTCATCCCAGCATGATGCCACTTCTCACCATATTCAGAGCCTCCTCTCAGATTAGCTATTACAACATCGATACCGCTCTCGAGGAGTAAAGGTATCCACGACATGAAATTAGGTGTTAGAGCTATAGAAAACCCTCCATACCCATAGATTACGACTCTCTTAGTGTTTCTAGGACTCTTTAAGTGGAAATAGTGTATTTGTGTAGAATCATGTGAAAGTGCGAAACCCTCTACTATCTCTATATCAAGAGATATGTTAGATTCAGCTATAATCCTCCTACTCCTAGTATCTCCTGAGAATTCTAATACTTGATAAGGCTTTGTAAAAGATCTTAACTCTATAAAACCTCCCTCACCATAAGAATACATTCTGAACACAGAAACAGGTTCTCTAAATGAAATCTGATCAACAATTCTACCATTCAGATCATATATCACTATATGTGATGATGCGTGACGTAGATAAGAAGCCACTATATATCTACTCGAAACTAGCATAGCATCTTGCAAATAATCATCTTGCTCACCTACGATCTCTCTCAGATCTCTATTTACAAATATGATCCTTCCAAAACCCTCTCTATCATATACAACAACTATATAATTATCTCCTACAACATCGATTATCTCGGCTCTGTGACCTTTATCGTAAAGAACTCTCCAACTATCAGGCTCTGTGAGAGAGCCTCCAACAATCATGTCTCGAGACCAGCCATAGCTTATTTTCAGCAGAGCCTTCTCTCTGTTAGACGATGCTTTGAGTGATATAAAGTAGTTCTTAGGCAGATCTCTCCCAAAGACCATAGTGTCTTCTCTATCTCTTCTCAAGAAAACTCTAGTGCAAGGAGCTTCTACACCGTCTGGACACACACCTGATCTATAGAACCTCACGTAGTAGTATTCAGCGTCTCTAAGAAAGATCACATCATACACAGAACCCTTGATTCTATCAATCTCTTCATCTCTCTCAAGATCTATGACAACTAGTTCTCCCACATCAGAGCCTCTCATCGAGTAGTAATATGCAAATACTCTACCCTCAGGATCTATGTAGTAGTTCTGAATAACAGCATTTTCACCCAGAGACCCGCTATCCACCAGAATCCTACTCTCTCTATCAGTCTGCAACAAGACTTTATACGAAGAGTCTCTTAAGATATAGAAGAGTCCTGCTCTATTTCTCTTGAAGTAATAAGCTATAGGTTGTGTAGTATAGAACAGGACTTTCTCATAGATCTTCTCACTAGTCTCTCTGAGTCTCGACACACATCTATCACTCTCTTCAATAGCCCACTTAACAACGCTAGGATCGCTTATTCTCTCTAGATATTCGTAAGGATCACTCATACACCGCACCAGAGATATTAGAGAAGATGAATTTTAAAAAATTTAAAGCGTTTCTCTAAAGAGCACTACATATAGCATCAATACTCTTGCTAGATAGAAGCTAACGACTCCAGAAGCTGAATAGAGATCTCGTCTAGAAAATAATGTTCCATCATAATAACAGTTCTATTATAAATAAATAATGATAGAGAGAACAGAAGATTTGTTTGAGCGTGGTAGAGAGTATTGAGATACAAGTAGTTTGCAACAGTTGATGAGGGTTTAGAAGACATGTCTTCTCTAGAGATTAGCAGACTTATCTCGACACACGTTGAGACTAGCATAGGGAGAGTATTGTTTGAATCAAGCGATCTAACACCTATGTACATATTGAACTTCACATCTAGAACTATTAACAAGCTCTA
>JBEULF010000030.1:0-2827 GCA_041287455.1 Sulfolobales archaeon | reverse complement strand
CTCTAGATGACATATATAGAATCGTTAGATCTATAGATTTCTCCTGGGCCATAGATCCTGAGCAGTCTTTTGCTGTAAGAGCCGATCGTGTTGGTAAACATAATTTCACTAGCATTGATGTAGCTAGAGAGACTGGTAGAGCTATAATCGATTCTTATCTTCACTCTCGTAGAACCAGACTGAGAGTTGATCTAGAGAATCCTGACGTTGAGATAGGAGTCTACGTTAGATTCAACGAAGTTCTAATAGGGATCAACACTACTGGTGAGTCTCTACATATGAGAAGATACAGAGTATATAACCATCCTGCAGCATTAAAAACCACTATAGCAGCATCTATGCTATACTTAGGAGGCTATAGAGGAGAGCCTCTACTAGATCCTATGTGCGGAGGTGGGACGATACCTATTGAAGCCGCTCATATAGCGAGGAGATACCCTATATATCTTTTTAGAGATGACTATGCTTTTAGAAGACTACGTTTGTATAATAGAGATCTAGAGTATGAGATAAGATCCTCTATAGACCGCGAGATCGGTAGAGATTTGTACGAGATATACTGTATGGATATTAGTAGAGAACACATAGCTGGAGCTATGAGAAACGCTGAATCAGCCAAAGTTATAGATACGATCAAGTTTAGAGTAGGAGACGCGCTTAGAAGAGATAGCTACGCAGACTTTGATCCTAGGTTGATAGTTGTAAACCCTCCATACGGGATCAGATCTTGGAGAATCGAGAGACTAAAAGAATTATACACGAGATTCCTCAGAGTATTAAGAGATCTTTACTCAGACGTTAGACTGATACTTATAACCTCAGCAATAGAACAATTAACCAGATCCGTAGAGACGGTAGAGACAGAGATTATACACTCGAGGAGAGTAAAACATGGAGGACTGACAGCCAGAGTCTTTGTTATAAGAATCTAAACTTCTCGTTTAGAGCCAGAGAACCTTCCTCTAATTCTCGAGGGCTTCATCACTATATCTACGTGATACACTAGATCAGATACTTCTCTCACATCTCTTATAATTCTACTTCTAATTCTGTGAGCCTCTAAGATCCTGATATTCGGATTTAGACCTAGCACTATCTCTACGACGTAGAAAGATCCTATTTTTCGAGCTTTAACATCTATCAGTCTCACTCTAGCATCTAAGTCTCTCAAAAGCCTGCTATAGATCCTCATCGACATCTCATAGTCGATATTAGCACCGATCACAGTCTTGATCAAGTCTCTCAAGATCTCTAACACGCTATGAATTACGAAGAGCATTGAGAGAAGTATGAATAGAAGCTCTACACCTGGTCTCAGAGTGATGACCGTCAAAAATACTCCTAGAGATGTGATAACTGAGGCTACAAGGTCTAGGAGGGCGTGTGTCTTATCTACCCTGAGTATATCTAATCTGTATATTTTGTAGTTCTTACTCTGAGTAATATACGTAGCCAGAGTGAACACTCCTCCAAGAACTGTTGCTATGAGAGGTGTGAAACTCGTGGTTGAGACTTCGCCAAGTGTGTACTCGCCCAAGACGTAGTCTAGAAAGAGGTAGGCATAAGTAGCTGATATAGAGATAAGAGCTATCACGATCAGATAGTTCTCGATAAGAATCACACTCCAAGGATATCTCCTACTAGTTCTAGACGCGAAGTATATCGCTATGACAAATGTTGCCTCAAGCGTTGTGTCTACTAGCCAATGAACAAGATCTGTTAGTAGAATCATACTCCGGCTGAAAGCAAAAACCAAAACATCGATCGCTGTACCTATAGATGATAATATGAAACTAAGTAGAAACCCTCTATAAGCTCCTCTAATTCTCGATCTTAATGATATACTCAATATCTCTCGCTATATACAGTATTATTACGCTTGTTAAAAATTAGTTATTATAGAGAAAAAACTCAGATACTCGGGAGGTGATAAGACGCCTCCCGAGATAATCCTGACAGCAGATCAAGGGACTTTTACCGATTATAATGGTTCTAGCGTCTTGGGATATGTCGCTTGTATGCCTAGTAGACTTGTGCCTAGGTTCTTTATGAATAGATTCTTTACTCCTCCCGTGAAGACAGATAGACTCGGGAGAGCACTTGTGGCGCCATATCCTCTTAGAAAAGTTGAAGCAGTGTTGTTAAAAGCTGGTTATGATGTCTGGGTTGTTCCTCCTCACAAGCTGGAGAAGACTGTTGGAGAGAGAACTAAAATTGTGGGTATTAGTGTCCACGATCCTCTGGGTATAGATCCTGTTAGTTTCAAGCTCTCAATGATCTTTGGGGGTGGAGAGACTTGGACAGCTAGATTCTTCAGAGAGCTTAGCGATAAGGTGTCTTCTCTCAAGAAGAAATTTAGATTCAAAGTTATTGTCGGAGGTCCGGCTTCGTGGGAATTGGTTAACGAAAACTTAGACTTCATAGATCTAATTCTTGTGGGCGAGGCTGAGTCTATACTCCCAAGTCTTATAGAGAAGCTGATATCTGGAGAGAGACTCCCCAGAGTAGTGAGAAGTAAAAGCGCTAAGCTAGAGGACATACCTCCAATAGTGAACCCAGCTAGACTAGGCGAGGTTCAGATAACCAGAGGCTGTCCCAGAGGTTGCTGGTTCTGCTCTGTGACTCCAGAGACTTTTAGAAGTATTCCTATTGATATTATTAAGAAAGAAGTAGAGGTTAATATACGTGGAGGTATTAGAAGAGTTGAACTGATCACTGATGATATAATGTTATACGGCTCTCAAGCTCTACGAGTGAATCACGATGCAATAGTCAAGCTCTACACAGAGTTGGCTTCGATGAATGTCGAGGGTATATGGTTTCCTCA
>JBEULF010000003.1:0-9185 GCA_041287455.1 Sulfolobales archaeon | reverse complement strand
GACTGAGACATCCTCATATCTCAAGCAGGGCTCGGAGAAGTAGAGCCGCGGCCGGGATTTGAACCCGGGACCTCTGCCTTACCAGGGCAGCGCTCTACCAGGCTGAGCTACCGCGGCGCTCTCAAGTATATGTTTAGACATAGCCTTATATTTATTCCTCATCTACAACAGGCTGACCTCCTCTCCGCCTTAAAGGGCGAGGGTACCCCTAGGGCGGGGAGGAGGTCAGATTTTTGAAGTATGTGGTCTAGTACGCGTTGTCTTCAGGGAAAGATATACATAGCCCTTTTGATAGAGTATACTTGAGTGAGAATATGTCGTTAGAAGTGAAGAAGCTGATACTCTCTATACTGATAGTCTCTATGTTGAGTCTCTCTATAACTCTCTTCAAGCTGCCTCTAGCTCTACTCTCGAGCGAGAGCGGTGTTTTGATCGATCTACCTAGCACCTCAGAGATCTTCAATATCTCGCCTGCTAAGGTCTCTAGATACTATGTAGAGTTGTGGGCTGTGGTGCCTGACGGCGTGAAGATCGTTAAGAAAAGTTTTGTCAACCCATACCAGCCTCACGTGTTTGTGTCGCTCAGAGAACTGGCTGAAGCGTCTAGCAAGTGGATCGATGTCTACAAGAGAGAGGGGAGAAAGATGATACCTTCGATAATAGTCCAACTATCATTCTACTCAGAAGAAGAATCAAAGATAGGATTAGCATTCGGAGCATCAGTACCATACGACCCAGAGCACTTGACAAAGACACCATGGCTTAGAGAGAGATTCTCTATAGCTAAGAAAGACTTCGCGTTAGTAAGAGTATCAGAGATTAGGAGAGAAGCTAATCTAGCCACTCTATGCACAGATAAAAAAGCTAACCTGCAATCAAGCGGGTTACCAGGGTGTTGCACACCGAATCCTTACGACTGCAACTGCTGTCTATGCCCTCCATATCCAAGACTAGTCTTGGGCGACCTAGTCTTCGACTCAGAGAGCTCCTACCTACCACCGATACTGAGAGGGAGAATCCCACTCATAATAGCGCATCTAGACACTTACTCAGCAGCTTCACAGATAGGAGTGACTTATAAGATTAGTAATGTGCCTCAAATAGACTTTAAGATAGCGCTAGTAGACGTTGTAAACAAGGTTCTGTATATTGGAGGTACAAGTGTGTCAGCTCAAGCTTCTCAAGGCGCACTTGTGACAGTGGATAGGAGAGGCTATTATGGGATGATCTATTTCCCAGCCACGTATAAAGTCTATGAAGCGTACGAGTACACTTGTTGCGATGTTAAGACATGCGATATGGGAGTCACGGTTTACTGCGAGCCTGCCTGTGCTTATTGGACTTGTGGAAAGTATCTTCTAGTGCTCATAACATACGCTAATCCTGCAGCACTGAGCCGGATCTCTAACATACCTCCAGAGGATATGGGCGTGTATATCAATAGTATAAGATCTCATATTTCGCTAAGCTACTTGGGAAGTGTGCTTAGTGGTGGTGTCATTACTGTCTCTAGGGATCCTTTTGAGATGAGAATAAATCCTATATCAATTGCAGCTCTCATAGTAGGGCTTTCGAACCCTAAGCTGGGGTTTATTCTCGATATAGTCTCTATGATCATTGGTGCCGAGGTTATTATTAGGAGTAGCGATACTATTGAGACTTTAGAGATCTATAACATCTATGACCCCGGCGGTAGTGGTGTGGCATATGTTTACACAGGTAGTGTGCAAGCTGTGTACCAGGGTGTGACGAGTAGCTATAGACCTCTATTTATTGATTTTAGATGAAATTTTTCAAGCCCCTTGATCTAAGGGTTTGCTAATATGTGTCTTAACACATTTTTATACTACGTAGTGAAGCTAGATTGAGTATACATAGGTTAGAGAGTCGTAAAAAATCTCAGAGAGATCTTAGAAGAGATCAGTTGAGATGTGGATTAGAGTGACTGTGTATAAAGAGAGTCTTTGCGGAGGTTAGCTTGAGTGTTGGAAGGCTCGTGAGATAAGTGTTGACATAGTATCTCTTGAAGAACCTGTTCAGAGGATCTGAGGCTACCATACTCGCTCAGTCTCAAGACCTATCTATTATTAGGCTGGTGTCAGCTTATTATTTGAGAGATACTCGTGCCCTACGATCCTATCGAGAGACTTGGTAGAGTGAGAGACTTGGTGGTCAGATATGTAGGGGGAGTCGAGCTTAGAGCTTACTATAGGTTTAGAGCTGATAGATGGTATGGTGGTATTGCTACTGGCGATGTTATCGGCTGTATCTTGTCTTGTGTTTTTTGTTGGAGTTGGAGATTTAGAGACAACCCCAGGCTAGGAGTCTTCTTAGGCCCTGAGGAGGTTTTCGAGAGACTGGTAGAGATAGCTAGGAAGAGAGGTTTTGACAAGGTTAGGCTGAGCGGTGGTGAGCCTACTATAAGCTGGAGTCATCTTCTAGATCTCATAAAACTTTTCGACGAAGAGACTAGCATGACTTTTATTCTCGAGACAAACGGGATCTTGATAGGCTATAACGAGTCGTACGCTAGAGACTTGGCTAGATATAGCAATATAGTAGTTAGAGTTTCTTTCAAAGGTGTTTCGGAGGAGGAGTTTGAGAGACTAACAGGTGCTGACAGAAGATTCTTTGAGTATCAGTTTAAAGCCTTGGAAAACCTCTTAAACCAGGGCTTGAGACCCGGCGTAGACTTCTACCCAGCTGCTATGATCGGTTTTAGCAGAGACGAGGATATTAGAGTCTTTCTAAAGAGACTTGAAAAGATAGATCCGAGACTGACAGAGGTTGACTGGGAGTATGTCTTCCTATACCCACACGTAGAGAGAAGATTGAGAGAATTAAATCTGAAACCTCTGAGAGCTGTTAGACCGGGAGAAATACCTAAAGAGATGATCTAGAAATAATTTTATTCGGCTTAATAAGATCCTTGAGAGTAGTCAAATACTATGCTGAAAACCATTTGGATGATAATCAAAAATTTTTAGAGCAAAGCTTTTAAGAGTCGAACAAGTTTCTCTTAGAGGTCGTGGAGATGGGTGGCGAGAAGATCTATGTTAAAAGCTTGAGCAGAACTATCTTAATAGCGATAGTAGTGATAATCATAGTCTTAGGAGTAGTAGCGATTTACTTGTCAAACATTCTAAAGCCTCCAACTCTCTACACGACCCCGACCCACACCTCTCCCACAACCTATACCCCGACTCTGACTACGACAACTGTAACTAGCATATCCACGCCTACAGCTACTAGAGTGCCTGTTCAGAAGATAACTATTATAACAACAACAGAAGCTGAAGACCCTGTTAGATGGGCGGCGGTTCAGGCTATAGCTAGTGAGTGGAGGAAGCTTGGCTTCGAAGTTGAGGTTGTGGGTATGGAGAGTTCGCAGGTTGACAAGACATGCTATTACGAGTGGAATTTTGATGTGTGCGTGTTTGGCTGGGGTGCTAGAGTTGATAGACTCGATCCAAATCTATTTCTAGGTCTTATAACGACTGGCGAGATAGGGACTAAGGGTAGTGGTGCTAATAATCCTACCGGCTACTCTAACCCATACTATGATCAGTTGTACGAGCTTCAGAGAAGAACACTTGATATTAACAAGAGGAGAGAGATAGTGTTCAGGTTGCAAGAGATATTCTTCGAAGAGGCCCCGAGATATAATCTCTATCACACCTTCGTGATAGCTGCTTACAATTCTCAGAAGTGGAGAAACCCGATCCAGATGCCTGGGATGCCTTTGTTTAACGAGTGGCAGCCTTACTTCATAACACCACTGACAAACGACACGACACTCATATTCGGATCTAACACAGAGCCTGACACGCTGAACCCGGCAGTATCAACACTAATATTCTCGTGGCAGATCATAAAACTAGTATATGATAGTCTAGCTAGACTAGGGCCTGATGGAAGCGTGATACCCTGGCTCGCCGAGAGTATAAATATAGTCAATGACACTACTATTGATGTCAAGCTCAGACCAAATCTAGTCTTTCACGACGGACACCCGCTGACAGCTGATGACGTGGTCTTCACATATAAATATTATATCAAGATCCAGTACGCGTATTTCAGACCATACTGGGTTAATATCGCTGACGTTGTCAAGCTAGACAATCTCACAGTGAGATTCTACTTGAAGCAGCCTGACGCGACATTTCTAACAAACACGCTATACATGATACCAATACTGCCTAAGCATGTGTGGGAGACTATTAGCGACCCAAGATCTCTAACACCAGACCAGCTAAGCCAGGTGCTGAGAGTTGGGAGCGGACCATTCAAAAACCCTGTCTGGGTTAAGAAAGAGTATATATCTCTCGAAGCGGCGCCAGAGCACTTCGCGTATAGAGGGGTTAAGATAGGGAATTTCACAGTTCCTCCGATGAAGGTTAGTAGAATAATAATAAGATTCTACGGGTCTCTAGACGGGATTGTTAACGCTTTGATCAATAGAGAGATAGATGCGACAGCCGTGGGACTGCTACCTACTCACGTAGATATTCTCAAGAGCTACAGTCATATAACTATTATAACTGCTAGAAGCTTCTCACTACCAGCAGATCTAATGTTCAACGTGAGGAGATCCCCGTTTGACTTAAGAGAAGTTAGACAAGCACTTCTATACGCCGTGCCCTACGACTATATAATCAACGTGATACTCAAAGGCTATGGCGAGAAAGGCTATATAATAGCCCCAGCGAACACTTTCTGGCACAATCCTAACGTGCCAGCTTACGAGTATAATCTCACCAAAGCCAGAGAGCTCTTGGCTAAAGCAGGTTTCACATGGGATAGCAGTGGGAGGATCTATTATCCTGAGGGCTATGTGATTAAGAGACAAGAAGACCCGTGATAGACAGATGATTGTCCGAGAGATTGTCAGAAGAACAATTCTAATACTAATTATTTTTCTAGCCGTACTCACATTCCAATTCTTCTTATTCAGAGCAGTCATACCAGACCCAACCATAATATACATTAGAGAAGGGCTTGGTCCCGAGGAGAGAGAGATTATAAAGAAGAGTTTTGGACTTGACAAGCCTTTGTACGAGCAGTATTTGTTATACATATACAACTTTCTAAGAGGTGACATGGGCTACTCATTCTACTACAAGATGCCTGTGTCATCGATTATATTTGAGAGATTATTAAACACGCTAGTACTCTTCATACCAGCTGTGGTCACAGCGTTTCTCATATCGAGATATCTCGGCAGCTATATGGCGTGGAGGAGAGGTAGTCTAATTGAGAAGTCTCTGATAACAGCTTTCAGCATGCTCAACTCTCTCCCACTATTCTGGGTCAGCCTCCTGGCTATAATGCTCTTCTCAATAAACCTCAAGATACTACCCTCAGGCGGTATGAGAACACCTCCGTACCAGGCTACAGGCTTTCTAGACAAGATCATGAGTTTAGACTTCTTATGGCACTGGATACTGCCCTACGCTGTGCTCACTCTCTACACAATGATAAATCCAACACTCTTAATGAGATCTTCGATGATAACAACTTTAGGAGAAGATTTTATAACAGTGCTCAGAGCCGTGGGTCTCAGCGAGAGAAGAATAATGAGAGAAGCTTCTAGAGTGAGCATAATACCACTAGTCACACAACTAGGAATATCGACGGGGTTTGCATTCGCAGGTTCTGTGGCTTTCGAGACAGTGTTCTCGTGGCCTGGCATAGGTAGAGAGATTGTGATAGCTTTTAACAATCTCGACTACCCACTAGCCCAAGGGATCTTTGCTGTAATGACACTAGCGATCATAGTGATAAACACTCTGATAGACATAGCCTACGTGTATCTCGACCCTAGGACTAGAAGGAGGTGAGTCTCTACGCTGAACACTTCTACGAGTAGAGTGAGAGATCTCGCGAGAGTCTTAATATCAGATCGAGGGGGGCTGGCGGCGCTTGTAATACTAATATCGCTAGTTCTACTCAGCCTAGCGGGACCTCTAGTCTATGGCAGAGATCCTTATCAGACTAACTACTCGTATCTTGTGAGAGTATACGTAGTCTCTCGAGATACACTAGATTACAGAGAGATCTATACTCTCAAGCCGAGAGGCGTGATAGACATAGCTCACTCAAATGACAGTATCTACATAGTAGCCTCAGACTATAGTCTCGAGAGGATCTTGTTAAAGCCTCTCAGCACAGAACCTCTAGGAAGGATCTCTTCGAAGTCTTATCTAGGCATAGTGTCTATAGATAGAGAGGTGTATCTCGTAGAGAGATCTGGTGAGAGTCTAAGTCTGTTAAAACTACCCACTATGACCCCGATCAAGAGTTTCTCTCTTAAAGTGAATAATATTTCTAAGGTTGTATACTTAGACAGAGACCTTGTGGTGGCTCTAGAGAGTCCTAGCACTCTGCTTCTCGTTAACTATACTAGTGGAGAGTATGATAGGGTCTATATCAACATCTCTATCAAGTCTATAGGTGTTTGTTGGGATAGATATGTCTTGGTAGGTGGTGAGAGAGGCTGGGTTGAGTACTACGACTTTCTATCGCGAGAGACGAGACACAGGATGATTCTCACTGATGATATAGAGTATATATACTGCGATGAGTCTAGAGTGTATCTTTTGAGTAGATTTGGCGTTATAGGTGTTCTTAATAAGAACCTCGATCTCGTCAATACTATTAACACTGGCTTGACAGAGGATCTAGTCTATGCGACGAGGTATAACAATACTCTCTTGCTACTAGGAAGCTTGGGGAGTATAGTAGAGCTTGATCCTGAGACAGGTTTCTACAGCGTCAACTCTCTTAATATCAGAAACTCTAAGAGTCTACAAGTAGTCTCTGGAGAGATCTATGTTATAGCCTACGGAGTCTACTCAATGGATCTAGTCCCGCCATCGCCTGACTTCCCGCTGGGGACTGACTACTTGGGCAGAGATCTCTTAGCCCAGATCATGATTGGTATCAGAATGTCACTCGCCATAGCTCTGCTCGTCGCATTCATAGTCCTCTTCATAGGAGCAAGCGTTGGTATCGTGGCTGGGTATTTTGGCGGTAGAGTTGATATGATTCTTAGCTCTGTTATAAACTTTATGTACTCAATACCTCTAGAACCTTTCGCAATACTGTTGGCAATGATTCTGAGACCTAGCATGAGCACTGTTATCATAGCCATATCTATTCTCATATGGAGAACAACTGCTAGAATAATAAGATCTCAGGTTATATCAGTATCATCAACACCTATGATAGAAGTTGCGAGAGCCTTAGGAGCTTCTCACACGAGAGTTATAACACGATACATACTACCAGCAGTGTCACCAGTACTCCTAATAGACTTCGCCAGCGTGGTGGTCTACGCCATACTAGCCGAGTCAACACTAAGCTTCCTAGGCGTGGGTCCTCAGAACACATTCACTCTGGGAGTAATACTCAACCAGGCTATAGTGACAGGCTCTTGGAGAATCGGCTGGTGGCTCTTGACACCAGGAGTCTTCATAGGCTTGATCACGTTCTCGCTCTATATGTTGATAAGAGTCTTCGAGCCTATAGCCAATCCTAGACTCAGAGTGTTGAACAATGTCTGAGAGAGGTCTCTAGGCTATATATTTTTTCTCCGGTAACATATCTAGTGGCATATGGGCAAGTGTTTATTATGTGGTAGAGAAGGTCTTGTCTCGAGGGCTGTGGGAGTATGTATAGATTGTCTGAGAAGAGATCCTGTTAAGGCGCTTAGTATTGTCAGGAGTATCAGAGCGAGGTGGAGAGTCTCAATAGGCTTCCCACCACAACCCCCGAGATCTGAGAGAGGTATTAGATGTGGTCTGTGTGTTAATGAGTGTAGTATTGATCCTGGCTCGAGAAGTTTTTGTGGCGTGTGGTCTAACATTGGCGGTAGAATGAGTCCTATAGCAGGTCATGGCAATCTCGCAACCTACGTCTATCTAGACCCAATACCTACTAACTGTGTAGCTGCACACATATGCCCAGGCTCAACAGGTTTAGGCTATCCTAAGTACGCCTATGACTCTCGCGGTGAGATAGGATATTATAATCTAGCTGTGTTTATGGCTGGTTGTTCTCTAGACTGTGTCTTCTGTCAGAATTGGGAGCATAAGACAGCTATAGCTGAGGGTAAGATTGTCAGTAATGTTATAAGAGTTATGAGTGTAGAGAGTCTCGTAGAGAGATCTATGGATCCAAGGATCTCATGTGTATGCTACTTCGGGGGAGACCCTACACCACACCTACCTATGCTGATAGGTGCTTCTAGAAGAATAATAGAGAAGTCTAGAGAGAGAAAAATGATCAAGAGAATATGTTGGGAGACAAATGGTCTTGCAAATCCGCTTCTAATGAGAGAGATGGCTAGACTAAGCCTAGTGTCAGGAGGTATTGTCAAGATCGATTGGAAGGCTTGGACACCGAGCGTCTACGAAGCTCTGACAGGTGTAGACGGTGAGAAAGCTGTTAAGAGACTTATAGAGAATACCAAGATCGTTAGTGAGATAGGTAGAGAGAGACCAGAGATCCCGCTGCTAGTAGTAAGCATACTACTAGTGCCAGGATATGTAGATGCGGAAGAGGTCAGAGGCGTAACTGAGTATATCGCGAGCCTAGACCCGGAGACACCTGTGGTATTTCTAGCATTCCACCCAGACCATCTCATGAGAGACCTCCCACCAACAAGCTGGAGACACATGAGAGAAGCTCTCAGAGAAGCTGAGAAGAGTGGACTGAAAAATACATACATAGGAAACATATGGCTGTTAGGAGATTACTACTAGAAATCATATCGCCACTCAACATCTCCAGCAACCAATAATACGCGTCTGCCCAGATCTTCGCGTAGATTTTTAAATCTAGTCGCATATTCATACTTGAGAAACATGGAGTCTCTGCCTTCTATCAGCATCGACATAATAGTCTCTATATTAACCGAGTATATAAAGAGGATCATTGATAAAGCTTCGCGAGGTGAGAAACTTAGCGATTGGGAAGTAGGACTCTTAATGATAGAAGCGATAAGAAGAACTCACGAGGTTAAAATGGAGGCGTTGGAAAAGAGATTAGAAAGTGTGGAGGAGACCTTCAGAGCCAAGATAGATTCGCTCGAGAAGACTCTGAACGCCAGAATCGAAGCTTTGGAGAAGAGAATAGAAGTTGTGGAAAAGAGATTAGAGGTTATAGAGAAGAGAATCGACGAT
>JBEULF010000029.1:3826-5065 GCA_041287455.1 Sulfolobales archaeon | reverse complement strand
ATAGCCTAGGAACAGAGCTATGTCAGCTCTCTCCACACCTACAACCATGCTGAGAGGTCTCAGAGAACCTCTGATCATGACAATATACTCTGGGAGGTCTTCAACTTCTAGATTGATCATAGGACCGTGACTATCAGCAATGATAATCTCTTCAAAACCCTCCTCGTGCAGAGTCTCTGCTACTACGAGAGTTATTCTAGTTGCTATTCTCCTAGCCTCGTTATACAGAGATCCTTTTACAAAGAGATGTTCTCCTGAGACTATGAAAGGCATACCCTCAAGATCAACTGAAACATACGCTTTCAAAAGAGATCCCTGGAGTGACTCTCTAGAGAGACTATTATACTTTAAAAAGATCCTTTTGCTAAAGATATACTATCTCTCCACCTATCAATCTAGCACATCTGCTAAGTCTATGTTCTATCACGAGACTCGATTCTATTATGTGAAGAACTCTAAAACCTCTAACCACTAGATAGTCAGACAAGATCTTTCTATGACAACGCCAGGGATACTTCTCGCGACATATCAAAACAGATCTTCTTGTAGAGACTATTGACAAGACTCTCTCAAGAACAGATCTGATCTCGCAGCTAGACATTATATAAGTGGCATAAGCTCTGAAACCCTCAGAAACAAAACACTTGGCAAGACCAAGATCCTCTATATCAACACCAAATCTTCTATAGCCGCCGAGCTCAGGAAACCAGTGGTATTCGAAACCTCTCTCTAAGAGAGATCTTCTCAAACTCTCTCCAGAGAACTCCAGCCTCCTCCTAGAAACAACCCATCTACGAATATCAATAACACTCTCAACACCAAACTTCTCTAACAGAGAGAGAAACTCACCAAGACTCCTACCATCATAACCTAGAGTATAGACAACTCTCTCAGACACCTCAGCCAACCTACACTAGATAACACCAGAGACTTCATAAGCATTCATGTATCAAGATTAAGAGAATATAAACCTGAATCTTCAGACATAGAAAAGTTTTTATTTTTTCCCAAAACAATATAGGTGTCTAAGATGAGTAGAATAACAAATAGATATAAAAAACACGCAACGCCAGCCATCATACTGGTCCTCGCTCTCCTCATAACAGCTACTATACTATCAACACAACTCTTACACGCACAGATCACGCAGAACACCTACGAGACAAAGATAAGAGTAAGAAATTTTCTTGGATTCGTAGTCTCAGAAGCGTGGATCCAACAGATCATCACTATAGACAC
>JBEULF010000029.1:0-3726 GCA_041287455.1 Sulfolobales archaeon | reverse complement strand
CGTGCTGGGCTGCGTTTCTATGGGATTGTGAAGTTAAGTATCCCTACTTCGAGACTAATATACTACCTGGTATTCAAAGTATTAGCCGTATACTATCCCATGTCCGTATATGGAGTCCTATCTGGTCTTTAGAAGAGAATACGTGGAATAGGGCGGAGGTGAATGTCCTTAAGTAAATTATCTTATTTCTTCGTTATACTAGTTATCTCTGGTCTCAGCGTCAATTTTATACCTACTCTCACGTATTATATTAATTTCTATCCTCATCTTAGGAGTGAGGTTTTCTCAAGCGAATCTCTGATTAGATACGGTGTACGTGCTGATATCTCTCTAACTAATGTAGCAGTGAGTACCATCTATAGGCTGACTGTAGTGGGAGATCTCTATCTCAGCTTCTACAACAATAGCTGTTTTAAATACTACCTCGACGTGGTTTTACAAAAACTACTACCTAGACGTGAGGTCAAGATCGTTAGAGATAGTAGTGTTGTTTGCAACCCAGCTATGATCGACTTTTTCATTCGTAGGAGTAGCGATCCTGGTGAGAGAGGGGTTTTAATCGTTAACATATCTAACACTACTACTCTCACAATACCTCTAGCTGATTGGCGGAGTCTAGACTTCTGGCAGTTGAGAGGAGAGATCAAGAATTCCACTATATTTCCCATAAAATATCGTTTGTCCAAGTTCCCATATCTAGATATAGCCTATATACTAACTGAATCACGAGAGTATCTAGTGCTATACTACTACTCCTATACCTATTCGTATTCTTGTTGTGGTCTTACTATTCGATACTACTACAATGATTCTAAGCCTCAGAACATCTCTATTCCCATGATCTGGGGGAGTAGTTTTAGAGATAGTGTAGAATATTTTATTATTAGCACCTCGATAAATGCTTCTGGAGATAGTGAGATGAGTTCTTTCTTTAGTAGTTTCTTTAATGTTTTTGTTAATTATTTGAGCAAGAATGCCACTGAGGCTGGCAAACTCGCGAATCTTTCGTATAGCCTCTTCTACTACGTGGAAGTCGGGTACATAGATTCTAACATACGTATGGCTAACAATATCCTCGCTAGGATCCTTCTCGACTTCACGATCACTTGGTTCCCCGTGAATATCATATTGATCTCTGTCGGTATGATAGGTTTGATACTCACGAGAAGAAGGGTTGTTAGATGAGAGTTTACTCCAAGAGACTGAGTAGGAGATTTGGTTCTGTGTACGCGTTGAGAGATTTGAATCTAGAGATAGAAGGTGTTTCGAGAGTAAGTATCGTGGGTCACAATGGGTCTGGTAAGAGCACACTTCTCAGTATCATATACGGCATATTAAAACCATCATCAGGCTTCCTAGAGATCAACGGATACAAGCCTTATGTTGATAGAGAGAGAGCTGCTAGAGAGATGAGTATAGTCTTCGAGAGACCTTATTTTGATGTTAATTTGAGAGTTCGTGATATATACGATCTGATGAGAGATTATGATGATCTCGACTGCGTAGACTTCTTCTGGAGCAAGATCGGTGTTAAGAGCTTGAGAGACAAAGAACTCCCAGACCTATCCTCGGGAGAGAAACAACTCATACAGCTGATGCAGGCTCTCTGCAGAGAGAGTCTTGTGAAGATCCTCGACGAACCCTTCTCACATTTAGACTCGGTGAAGACTGATCTCGTGGGCAGCTATATTCTCTCTAGAAATTTCAACATAATATTCACAACACACGTGGCTGAAGAGGCGGAGTGGCTCGGCGAGTATGTTGTCATACTTCAAAACGGTATAGTAGTGTGGCAGGGTCGCATCAGGGATCTGTGGAGCGACGGGCTGTACGAAGTCTTTATCTCGAAGAGTGCTCCGGAGGGTCTCAGAGTTCTCGTCTCTCTAGGCTACGTAGCGATAGTTCAAGCAGACGAGGAGTTGCTGTTGAGATATCTAGAGGAGAGAAAGATCTCTGGTTTCAAACGTTTGGGTGTGAGGAGAGTCTATGTTAAGAGCTCTTAAGCTGTACTTCAAAGGTCTCCTAATACCGAGAGTCACAGCACCTATGCTACTAGGTGTTATACTAGCAGAGATAGGTCTCTACCACCTCTACACAGCACTAGACTCTGCGAGTAGAGTAATGTATCTGTCATCTCTGATCCCTGTTCTCGTGACATCGTTCTTCAATCCTCTCTTTATCACAGCCGCAGTCACTCACATTGCCAGAACTCAAGATCTCACAGTATTTGAATTCTCTCTCGTAGGAAGCAGAAGATCTGTTTCTATAGCTCGTATAATCGCTTGTTTCACGTATGTCAGCATCTATCTAGCTTCTCAAATAGCAGTCGTGTATCTCTACGCATCTCAAGTCTCTCTAGAATCAGATCTCATGTTATACATCTCTCTAGCTCAGACACTCTACTTCTACGCCGCGATATCTGTGTTCACATCTGTTAGCATGAGCAGATCTATTAGTATATCTGTTTCTTCTATAGCAAGTTTCGCTCTCCCTCTCTCAACTATGATTCTTCTTCAAAACAGTATTAACAGTGGTAGAGCTCTCGACCTCGCCACTTCTCTGATCTTATATATCTTGAACTCGTTTGCAGTTTACACTAATAAGATCTTGTACGGCAGCTTGATAGAGTTGAACGTCTATCTAGCTGTCATAGTACACTTACTCCTATTAATATTGATTCTCACGACATATATTGTTCTATTCGAGAGAATTGATATAAAGATCTGATTCTCTCTCAATATAATCTTCTGTAGCACTACTCTCTCGGGGGTCTGCTATTCTTAGCGAGAGCGAGCTTACACGCTACGATAGACAGATCAGATTGTTCGGCGTGGAGAGTCAGGCGAGGCTTAAGAAGTCTAGAGTCTTGATCGTTGGTGTTGGTGGTCTTGGGTGTCCAGTCGCTCTCTATCTCGCTGCTGCTGGTGTTGGCGAGATTATTCTTGTTGATTCTGAGAGAGTTGAGTTGAGCAATCTTAACAGACAGATTCTTTATTGGACTAGAGATGTGGGCAGGCTGAAAGTTGATTCTGCTAGTGAAAAGCTTAGAGAACTAAATCCCGAGGTGAGAGTCAGAGCTATAGCTAGCTATGCTGATGAAGATCTGCTCGAGAGACTTGTTCCCGAGGTAGATCTCGTTATAGACGCTCTCGATAATTGGAAGAGTAGGTTCACTCTTAACAGAGTGTGTGTGAGACATAGAAAACCACTTATACACGCAGGGGTCTACGGTCTCTACGGTCAGCTACTAGTGATCATACCGGGCTTAACACCTTGTCTACAGTGTATAATATCAGAAGAGTCGCAAGAGACAAGAGTCTTCCCAGTGCTAGGCACCACACCCGGAGTGCTAGCATTGATCCAGGCTGCAGAGGCTATAAAAATACTCACAGGCTATGGAAAGCCGGCGTTGAACAAGCTGATAGTATACGACGGCTACACCACGAGTTTTCACGAGATAGCAGTGCAGAGAAATCCTAATTGCAAAGTCTGCGGGATCATAAGATAGTAGCTAGAGTAGAATCTAATATAAGCGTGCTAGGGATACTATTACTCAGACACTATGAGCCCTCAAATGCCGGGATACAAAGAGCTGTTAGAAGATATAAGGAGAATAGTTAGAGAAGCTGTTGAAGAGAGTAGAAGAGAAGATATTCAGAGACTTGGAGAAGCGATCTCGAGGATTGTGACAGTCTTAGAGAGGATGCTCGAAGAACTAAAGATTCA
>JBEULF010000028.1:0-5136 GCA_041287455.1 Sulfolobales archaeon | reverse complement strand
TGTCATATCTGAGAGGAGATTTGCTCGAGAGCTTTATGACAGAGACTGTGAGCATATTCTATCTCTATATTCTGTCTAGAGGTTCTATCCCCAGATATCTTAGCCCGTTTGTCAATGTGTGGAGAACTGATTCTACTAGTAGTATTTTGAATGCTCTCAAACCTCTATTGCTCTCGTGAATCACAGGATCTCTCTGATACCACGTGTTGAACAGATCTGAGATCTTGATCAGTTCATTAGCTATCGTCTCTGGAGAGAGTTCTTCCACAGCCTTCGTGTATATTGTGGGTGCTCTGGCTAGCTCTAGTACTAGCTGTCTTCTCAGAGGATCTCTCACACCCTCAGCATAGTCAATCTCATCTAGCTCAGGTCTCTCTCCAGCTTTCTCGATAATACTACGAGCTCTAGCTCTAGAGTATAGTATGTATGGTGCTGAATTTCTCTCGAAGTTAAGTGCTTCTTCAAATTTAAATATGATCTGTTTCGAGGGTGACACAGAGGACAGAGCGTATTTGACTGCTGCAACAGCTATTTTCTCAGCTGTGATCTCGTCTTCTACGCCTCTCTCACTAAGAATCTGTCTAACTCTCTTCTTAGCCTCCTCAAGAACCTGGTCTAGAGTCACATATACACCTCTCCTACCACTCATCTTCACTCCTGGCAGAACCACCATTTCGTAGCTATAGTGAATAAGATTCTCAGCCTCTCTACGAAAACCTAGAGCGTAGAGAGCTAGTCTAAGCTGTGCTTGTGGTAGTGTCTGTTCAGAGGCTATGACATTTATAACATAGTCAGCCTCAGAATCTCTGAACTTGTATATTGAGTAGGCTATGTCTCTGAGAGTATAGAGTGTTGTCTCATCACTCCTCATAATAATCAGTGGCGGTATCTCGATACTCTTCGGCAGTCTCAGTCTCTCTCTCATCTCTTGACTCTTCTGAAGATCTGTGAATATTATTGCTGGAGCGTTCTTGTAGTAGCCATAGTAGGGAGACTTCTTAGCAAGCTCGATCACCTCATTAACCAGCCCTCTCCAAGCAATCTCACTCTCAAAATCCCATTTATCAAAAACCACTCCAAGCCTATCGAGAGTCTTCTTAAAACCGGCTAGACACATGTTGACTAGTCTTCTAAAACTTCTAACAATACTCTCATCAGCGTTCTTCTCGTAAGAGTACATTAGACTAGAGATCTCAGAATCTAGATCTCTGATCTTATTCATCTCGTCAACTAGTCTGTCAAAATATTCTGGAAATCTCTCTCTAAGTCTAGCAGCGTTTGCAACAAGATCGTCGAGCTCGCTAAGAATCTCTCTATACCTGCCAGGGTCTATCTTAGCTTTCTCAAGCTCTTCTCTCAATCTCTTTATATCATAGATCGTGTGTGTCGATGCGTATATAAAGCCTATCCACTCATCTTCTTTAACACCTTGAGGAGGGTCTGGCTCTCCTAGCAGTCTGAAGCCGAGCACAGCTATAGCAACTTGTCTGCCGAGATCATTCACATAGAACCTGGAGACAACTCTGTGACCTCTCAATCTGAGCATAGAAGCTATAGAAAAGCCTAGCGCAGCATTCCTACCAGACCCTATGTGGAGAGGGTGTATTGGGTTTGCAGAGACATACTCAACAACATAAGTATACTTCTTCTCTGCAGGAACAACACCATAGCTCTCGCCAAGCTCTCTCACAGAAGAGAATAGCGCAGAGGCTAGGTGGAGAGAGTTAAACCATATATCTATATAACCTCCAACCCTGCTATGTCTCTCTACGAGAATATTCTTGTCGAGAACACTATTAATTCTCTCTACGAGAAGATCTATCTCTACACTCAGTTCTCTAGAGACTCTGTGAAGCGGTATAGCTAGATCTCCTAGCTCAGGTTTCGAAGGTTCTTCGAAGAATATCTCACCCACAGTTCTATTCAAAGCTCTCGCTATGCTACTCAGAATATTGTCTCTAATAACTCTGTAAGGCTCGTACAAGCTCTCAATCATTTCTCTCAAGAGATATTAATTTACACGAATATTTATTAGGTATGGCATGCTTATTTAAAGGAGGCGGCTATTATGAGCATAGGAGAGATAAGTCATAATATAATAGCCGTGCTAGAGCTCGCCGTGAGTAGTGAGGAGTATCTCTCGCTTCTCTACACTAGATTAAGATTCTTAACGAGAGACTCTGAGCTTAGAATCTTATTTGAATACTTGGCTCAAATATCTCATGTTCACAGAGATATTATCAAGGATATACTAGATCTGAGTGTGCAGAAACTAGACATACCCGCGGAGAAGATAGGCGACATAATGAGCCTCATGATCAGCGGTTTTAGAGATGTGAGAGAGCTGTATAACAAGGCGCTTGAGACATACGAGATCAAAGATATAATAAGGATCGTAGAAGAGCTGGAGAGTAGTGTTAGAAACATGCTGACAGCGTATTCGATGTTGAAAGAGTATCAGATCAAAGATGAGAAGATTAGATATTTGATAGAGTTGCTTGAGAGAGATTCTGAGAGAAATGTTGAGATATTGAGAAATATCTCGAGATATCTTAACAGCAGAGTGTGATTGTTATACTCTGTTAAACCTGTTACAATGTTAAAACTTTAAAAGCACTCTCATTAACTCTTTATTCAGGTGAGCTAGGTTAGTGGATTATCTCATACCACTCTCAGGCGTAGGCATAGGGTTTGTGAGCTTACTATACGCACTCTATCTAAGTAGATGGGTTCTAAAACAAGACCCCGGAGACGAGAAGATGAGATTCATATCTGACTCGATAGCCCTAGGCGCCAAGGCTTATCTTAATAGACAGTTTAGAACGATACTAGTAGTACTAGTTGTACTAGCCATAGTAATAGGACTAGGGATCAGCTGGATCGCGGCTTTCTCTTTCGTAGTGGGAGCTCTAGGATCAATGCTAGCAGGCTACTTAGGAATGTATGTGACAACAAGATCTGCCTCGAGAGCAGCTCAAGCGGCTAGGAGAGGTGTGAGAGAGTCTCTCAAAGTCTCTTGGAGAGCTGGAGCTGTAATGGGCTTGACACTCGCGGGAGTAGCACTTTTAATAGTCTCAGGATTATACGCGCTGTACTCACAGTTTATGAGAGAATGGGCCGTCCCACTCGTGGCAACAGGTTTTGGGGCTAGTCTTGTCACACTGTTTATGAGAGTTGGCGGGGGTATATACACTAAGGCGGCTGATCTAGGGGCTGATCTGGTTGGCAAGATCGAGGCTGGCATACCTGAGGACGATCCTAGGAACCCTGGTGTGATAGCTGATAATGTTGGTGATAATGTTGGAGATGTGGCTGGTATGGCTGCTGACGTGTTTGAGTCTTACATAGTCACAGTCACAGCGGCAATGTTCTTGGCAGGCATACTAGAGCTTGGGCTAGCCTATGTCGAGATACCTATTCTCTACAGTGTCTTAGTATTAATAGCGTCTATCGTAGGAGTTGTAGTACTCAGAGTCAGAGATCAGAGCAACCCGCTTGGGAGTATTAAGAGCTCTATCAATCTCACAGCGGCTCTAGGCATAGTGTTAATAGTGATAGCCACTATGATCGTGTTTAGAGAAGATATTCTGAGAGGACTGGCGCTAGCTGTATCAGCTTCTCTAGGAGTGATATTAGCACCTATAATACTATGGATCACAGAGTACTACACTACCTACAAGTACAAACCTGTTAGAAAGATAGCTGAGCAAGCAAAGATCAGTCCTGCCACTGTTATTGTCACAGGCTACTCAGTAGGTCTCTCAAGCGCTATACCCTCGCTCATAGCAGTCTCTATAGTCTTAGCAATCTCGTATCTATTAGGTCAGTACGCTCTATCAGGAGTAGCTCCAGAGATCTTCGGCTCTTACGAGAGTCTCATCTCAGGAGTCTATGGCACAGCTATAGCCTCTGTAGGACTACTCTCAATGGCCGGTATAATCATCACAGCAGACTCCTTCGGCCCTGTAAGTGATAATGCTAATGGAGTGGTAGAGATGGCTGGCTTGCCAGATGAGATTAGAGAAGTAACCGATGTTCTAGACATGGTTGGCAACACTACAAAAGCCAGTACCAAGGGCTACGCTATAGCCAGCGCCGCGCTCGCAGCTCTAGTTCTATTTATAGCGTTAATATTTGAGATAGTCAAGATTCTCGGCTTGAAGAGTCTGGCGGAGGTGTTGGCTAGTCTGACAATAGTCAATCCTAATCTACTCATAGGAGCATTTGTAGGTGTCATGATAGTCTATATATTCAGTAGCAGAACGCTAGAGGCCGTGGGTAAGACTGCTATGGAGGTTGTGGAAGAGATCAGGAGACAGTTCAGAGAGAGACCGGGGATACTTGAGTGGAGAGAGAAGCCTGACTACGCCAGAGTGATAGATATAACTACTAGAAGAGCTCTCGAAGAATTCTTAAAGCCAGGACTCATAGCCATAGTAACACCTATAGTGGCAGGAGTTGTGCTAGGATGGCAAGGACTTGCAGGAGTGATTCTCGGGGCAATAATAGCAGGAGTTCCCAGAGCCTTACTAATGGCTAACTCGGGAGGTGCTTGGGATAATGCTAAGAAGTATATTGAGTTGAGCGGTGGGAAAGGTTCAGAGGCTCATAAAGCGGCTGTAGTAGGAGACACTGTGGGAGATCCGTTTAAAGACACTACAGGACCTTCTATAAATCCCTTGATAAAAGTTCTCAACACACTATCAGTAGTATTCGCGTCACTCATAATACAACTCAACATATTGATAGGTATAAATGTCTTGACAGGATTACTACCGATCTTGAGATAATCTCTATGTAGAGCCGAGGATAAACTCTGAGATTTTTCTCTTCAGATAATCCAGTCTCTTCTTGAGATACTCAGAAAGCTCCTCGGATAGTGTTGTGACATCACTAATACCAATACATATAACTCTGATCCTCTTAGGCAGATCTAAATTATTCAAACGCGCTATCTCAACAAGATCTCTTAGACTAAGAGTATGTGGTGTTTTGATAGGGTTTCCAGCGAAAGATTCTAGACTCGCTTCAAAGACTTCTCTATATAAATCTCTATCACTCACATACATACTATCTACAATTATCACCTCCTCTGAATCTACCACAAGGTCAATAAGATCAATACCAGATCTCTCC
>JBEULF010000027.1:0-5189 GCA_041287455.1 Sulfolobales archaeon | reverse complement strand
GACAGTGTCAGAACAGCATTATATAGTCTCACCACTCTTACAACTCAATAATGCTGTCAGTTTGAAAAGCTTATTAGTATCGCCTCAAATCTTGTTTTCTGGCGAATGATATGAGAAGAATGCTAGACTTGGGGGATTTCGAGAATTTTATATCTCCCTCTCAAGTATATATCTCTCCAGACGGTTCGAGAGTTATTGCTACTTTCACAAAACCTGTTGTCAAGGAGAATAGTTATAAGAGCTGGGTCGAGGTCTACGATCTCTATAGTGGTGAGAGAGTTTATGTGTCGAGAGGTTTTAGAGATGTTAGTGGTAGATGGTCTCTTGATGGGAGGAGATTTTATTTTCTCAGAGTGTCTGATGAGGGGGTTTCGCAACTAGTAGAAGTCTCGGCCGGTGTTGAGAAGACTCTTCTCGCTATTGATAAGCCTGTGATTGACTACAGGATCTGTGGTTCTGGCGTGGGTTTCTTTCTACTGAGAGAATTTGTGGAGAAGCCGGATGAGGATTATGTGTATTCTGAGGATATTAGGATATGGTTTGATGCTATAGGTTTCACTGCGGGTTCTAGGACCAGGCTTTATAAAGTCTATCTCGACTCAGGCTTCTCAGAGTCTCTAGAGATTTTCAGTGGTGATGTAGTGGCTTTCGATGTAGACCCTAGGTGTAGTAGTGTTGTGGCGGCTGTCTCGGAGGATAGGATGAGACCTATAATGTCTAGGCTCTACGAGTATATACTTGGCGAGGATAGACTGAGACTTCTCTCAGAAGAAGAATACGTGGTGGAGGGAGTCTCGACAAACGGTGTTCTACTCGCCGCCTCGGCTCATAAGATGGAGAGAGGTTTTGCATCTCATCTCAAGCTTCTCGTGATAGACATGTTCTCTGCTAGGAGAGTTCTCTATGAAGCTCCTCTCGGGATGGGTCTGGGTAGGAGAGTTTACTCTGATGTTAGAGGTCCTAACACTTCTATGCCTAAGCCTAGGGTGGATGGTGAGAGAGTATTATTCCCTCTGAGCATAGGTGGTAGATACTGTCTCTACTCTTGGTCTAGAGATAAGGGTTTCGAAGAGGTTTTGTGTGGAGACTTTACTATTGAGGAGTTTGATTCGTCTAGAGATAAGATAGTCTATGTTATGTCTAGCGCCACCAAGCCTCCAGAGCTCTATCTATACGATCTCGGTGTCAGAGAGGTCAAGAATCTCACTAGCTATAATAAGTGGCTTGAAGAATTCAAACTGGCCGAGCCCGAGAGATTCTCTTTTATAGCTAGTGACGGGGTTGAGATTGAGGGTTGGATAATCCCTCCTCTCACTGACAGACTAAGATCCAATGGTAGATACCCAGCTATACTACAGATCCATGGTGGTCCTAAGAGTAAGTATGGATATGCCTTCATGTTTGAACATCACTTAATGTCTTCAAAAGGCTTCTACGTCATATACATGAATCCTAGAGGTAGTGATGGTTATACTGAGGATTTCGCAGATATAAGACTTAGATATGGCGAGCGTGACTATCGAGACATTATAGAGGGTCTTGACTATGTGTTGAAGCTGAAGCCAGACATAGATCCTGGGAGAATAGGTGTCACAGGCATAAGCTATGGCGGTTTTATGACGAACTGGATCATAACACACACAGATAGGTTCAGAGCTGCTGTCTCTCAGAATGGTATATCTATGTGGTTGACAGAGTACGGGGTCACAGACATAGGATTCTACTTCGTCCCAGACCAGATTGGCGGGACGCCTTTCAGCAGGAGAGAGTTGCTAGATGAGAAGTCGCCTATATACTATGCTGAGAGTGTGAAGACACCTGTTCTATTCATTCATAGTATGAATGACTATAGATGCTACATAGATCAGTCTATCGCTATGCACACAACGTTGAGACACTTAGAGAAGACAAGCGCTATAGCTCTATTCAGAGAGGGTAGTCATACTTTCGGGTGGAATGGCAGACCTAGGTCTAGGTATAAGAGGTATAAGCTGATCTTAGAGTGGTTTGAGAGATACTTGAAGTAGAGCTACATGGTGACACTCTCTCTAGACAGTTATAAGACGGCTATAGCAATATGTCACAGGTGAAGTCTTTCTAGCATGTCTGAGATTCTGAGTGTGAGAAATCTCACTGTCGACGCTGGTGGTAAGAGAGTTTTTGAGTCTCTAAACTTGGCCGTGGAGAGAGGTGAAGTGTTATTCCTCTTAGGACCTAACGGCGTGGGTAAGACGAGTCTTTTGAGAGCTTTGATAGGGTACCCGGGCTACGAGATCGTCTCTGGCTCTATAGTCTTCGAAGGCGAGGATATAACTAGAAAGCCTATGGAGTATAGAGTTTCGAGAGGTCTTGGCATGGCTCATCAAATCCCGCCCAGGATAACAGGTTTGAGAGTAAGATTTCTTCTCGAGAAGATGTGTAAGAAGAGCGAGTGTAATGTTGATGAGATTGCGAGTCTCTTAGAGATAAGATATCTTCTAGATAGAGAGTTTGGAAAGAATTTCTCTGGCGGTGAGTTGAAGAGAGTTGAGATAGCAACTCTGATAGCTCAGAAGCCTAGGCTTGCTCTTGTTGACGAGCCTGATAGTGGTGTTGATATTGAGTCTATAGAGATCATAGCTAGAGGTGTTAAGAGTCTGATAGATCTATCGCCTCACAGATCTGTTTTTATAGTGACTCACAGCGCCTTGATCTCGAGGTATGTAGAGCCTTCTAGAGTCTGTATAATGCTCTCGAATAGAGAGATCGTGTGTGGAGATAGAGAGTTTCTCGAGAAGGTGTTTGAATATGGCTTCAGAGAAGTGGCTAGACAAGGTCGTTGAGAGAGCTAGAGAAGCTCTAGACAAGCCTTCTCCATATGGTGTTGATATTGATATTACTCAGTATAGAGAGGCTCTAGGATCTGGTTTTATCGACAGATCTAAGGCTGATGAGATCGGTGTTAGTCTGAGTTCGAGAGCTCTGTATGTTCAGATAGATCAGAATTACATGAGGTATTTCAGTAAGATCCCTGGGGTTGAGGTGTATAGTATAGATGAGTTTGTAGAGAGCAGACCTGACGAGGCTCGAGAATATGTGTGGAGACTCATAGACCCTTCCACGGATAAGTACACGGCTCTAGCAGCTCTTAGGGGGAGGGGAGGGTATTTTATACGTGTTAAGAAGAATACTCGTGTAGAGGATCCTATAACAGCGTGTCTATTCATAAGTTCTAGAGGTTTTCAAGCGCCTCATAATGTTGTTATAGTTGAAGAGGGTGCTGAGGCCACTGTATATACTGGGTGTGCTATTGCCCCGGAGGTTCTTGGTCTTCACGTGGGTATTTCAGAGTTCTATGTCTCTAGAGATGCTAAGCTGAGATTTGTAATGGTTCACTCGTGGAATAAAGTTTCTCATGTAAGACCTAGGACTGCTGTCTATGTTGAGGAGGGTGGTGAGTATGTTTCTTACTATGTTAACATGGCCAGAGTTAAGACTCTCCAGACATACCCGGTGGTCTATCTCTCGAGAGGTTCTAAAGCTTATCTAGCTTCTATAGTGCTGGGCTTGGGTGATGCTGTGATAGATGTTGGTTCTAAAGCTGTTTTGATAGGAGATGATAGCGGTGTTGAGATCGTGTCAAGATCTCTAGCTCATGATAGTTCTAAGATTACTGCTAGAGCCTCAATTATAGGTGAGAGTGGTAGAGGACATATAGACTGTAGAGGTCTTATGATCTCTGAGAAGGCTGTGATAACAACAGTACCAGAGCTAGAGGCTAGAACACCTAACACAATATTAACACACGAAGCATCGATAGGGAGAATAGCTGAAGAAGAGATAAACTATCTGGTATCGAAAGGCTTTACAAGAGACGAGGCTATAGGTATTCTGATAAGAGGCTTCGTATCAGTAGAACCTAGAGGAGTGCCGGAGAAGATAAAGAGATACATAGAGAATATAGAGAGTATCCTCATACAAAGACTCTAGCCCCCCACTCTAGAGAGCGAGAGTTCTCGCGAGGAGATTTCTCTACTAAGACTTTAATCTTGTTTTGAAAAATCACTGTCCGGTCTACTAAGAGTTTCGAATCGGAATATGGCCGCGAGCTTGTTCTAACACTCTTATTCTCTGATTCTTCTCACAAGTTCTTCGAATAATCTCACCACTACCCTGGACACGTACTCAGCATCTCTCAACGCTTCTTCAGCATCGAGTCTATCGTATAGCATGTCTGGCGGTGTCCCAGACTCTTCATCTCCATACATTGAAGGCTCTCTTTCTCTTCTCAATCTTCTCGATATTCTAGCTAGAGTATTTATCTCTTGCTGAAACCATTCTGGGAAGCGTGTTTTCTCTCTCTTGAGCACAGGTCCTACATCATGCCACTTTGGAGGTTCTATGCCTACGAGTCTTAGAGAGGCTTTGAGCAATAGCTCTACAGCTTCTTGACACTGTCTCACGACGTAGGGATATGATTCTCTCTCGAGAGCTTCTCTCGCATGTCTTATTCTCTCCTCAGCTTGTCTAATATACGATCTCGCCATTGAGATATTATCCAATCTCTATAACCTCGCCAAACCTATAGTCTTTCTTAAGTCTCCAATACCATCTTCTCCCCATCCAAACACGCTCGGCCCCGAGTTCACTCAGTCTTCTCTTCAGCTTCTCAAGTATGTTTGTGATAAAATTATCTCTGTCATACAGGATCACAGCATCTTCAACCATGTCCAGGTAGAGCGGTGTCACACGCGAGGCTTCTTCAACACTCTTAATAATAGGTGAGAAATCTATGTTATACCCCTGATCTCTGAGTCTCTCAATGTCTTCTATGATCTCTTCTTCTAACTCTATAAACAGATCTTGTCTTCTAAATCTACTCTTCGGAGGATTTCTAATCACGATAAACAGATCTATATCACTATCTCTCTTAGCATCGCAACGCGCGACAGAGCCAAAAACAACAAATGATATCAGATCATCCCCAAGTCTTCTCAGAGCCACGTCAAGCAGTTTTCTAAGAAGCGTTTCATAAGGCTCGCAACCTTCAATTCTTCTCGTTAGATCCACTCTAGCCTCCTCCTTTCAATTCTTTTTCTCAGATTCAAACATATATATTTGCTCTTCTTCTCTCAATTCTTTTTCTCAGATTCAAAGTGTGGAGAGAGTAGTTTGGCAAATCCACTCAGCATCTTTTTGACAGCTCTCTC
>JBEULF010000026.1:0-38955 GCA_041287455.1 Sulfolobales archaeon | reverse complement strand
TGCTCCAATTCACAGGTTTAAATAACAAGCTCTTTAAAACTTGTCGTAGAGACTCCTGCTAGACTATGGTCGAGTACGCTTCTTCAATGATCGCTTCTTGATGTGGCTCGAAGATGATTCTATACATTAGCTGTGGCTCGCTTAATCTTACAATGATTCTCTTGTTTGGCGATGTGAAGATTCTGTCATACTCTCTCCACTGGTCTCCTGAAGAGCTCTCTATAACAAGATCTCCTCTGCCTGTTGCTGTGAATACTATGTTTACTCGATCTGCTCCTCCTGGTATTGGTGCTGATATTATTCTCTCTCTAACCTTTGATCCTGTTAGTCTCTGCTCTCCTCCTATAGCATACAAGTCTAGATAGATCTTGGTGTCAGGATCTATCTCTGCTACCCTAAGATTCCATGGGTGAAGATCTCTCCACTCGAAAGGCTTCGAGTAGTCTCCAGCATCTATGTCTAAGAGTACTGGGAGTGAGAGTGCTGGCGTGTCTCTCAAGACGCTTATATAGTAAGGCTTCTCTTCGTAAAGGATCTTAGAGTCTCTAACATCGCCAGCTCCCAAGATAGCCACTGCTCTCAGCCTCTCATTAATATACCAGAGAGCAAGATCTCTTCTACGAATAATTCTGTAGAGATTATACTCCTCAGAGTATCTCTCTGGAAGATACTTGGTCAGATTCATCTCTACTCTAGAAATAAAACCACCAGCCACGGCTCTCAGCTCTCCTCTACTAGTGTCCCATCCGAAATGAATACAGCCGCCGCCGAATAGATCTTCTAACTCGAACCCGAACCATAGTAGAGGTCCTCCCTCAACTCTAGGCAGTCTGACTCTCAACTCGAACAAGCCGTATCTAAAGAGATCTCTGGATCTGAGAGACACTGTCACATAGCCTTCAGGTCTCATATAGTAGCTCTCAACAAACTCAGTATATCTACTCTCTCTACCAGAGAAAACCCAAAAATCACTAGGTTTACAGCTTATGAACTCTTCATCAACTCCTTCCTCATATTTCTTAACACGAGCCCAACAATAGAATAATCTATCGATCCCTTCGTCTAGGAATCTCGAGAACCTAATACTCACTCGAGACCCCCACTAGTATTTCGTGGCACGATTAAAATCCCGATACTCAAAACCTCTACCAACACAGAGAGATCTCTGTGAAAATGACAAGAGTTTTTACTAGTGCTTTATCTGAGACGTCTTACGAGTTCTAAGACACTTGGGATCTCTCGTACAACAAGCGATCTCTTGGAAAAGTTTTGTGACAATAAGGTGCTAGTAGAGTGGCTAGTATTATATGTGGAGAGTCTCTGTTCGCGAGCTGTCTTGATAATCAGTGTGGCGTTGGTTTATGTAGTGAGATTTTTTCTCACGTCGTTTAAAAACGCTCTGATCCCTCTCAACATATTGTGTATGTCTGACGAAAGTGCTATCATATTATACCCTGTCTTAATCGCTCTAACAGCTTCTTCTGGTGTTTGAGTCATTATTCCTCTCAGAGGTTTCTTCGAGCTCACTCTAGCTATCCTCTCTAAGACTCCTAGAAATTCTGGCGCTTCTCTCTTGTCTATAAGTCCTAGTGATGCTGAGAGATCGTTTGGTCCTACGAATACTCCTGTTATTGTTTCTATGCTGAGTATCTTCTCTAGATTCTCTACACCTTCTCTCGTTTCTATCTGCGCAATAACAACTAGATCCTCTAAATATCTCTTGTAATACTCTGTCAAAGAAATAGATCCGTACATAACAGCTCTTCTAGGACCCACACCTCTAACCCCCCTAGGAGGGTATGTGACAGCTCTTTCAAGAGCTAGAGCATCTTCATAGCTGCTGACCCAGGGGACTATTATTCCTTGAGCTCCTATGTCTAGAACTCTCTTGATATAAACAGGATCGTTCCAAGGAACTCTCACAATACCAACGCAATCACTACCCTTGACACCCATGAGTAGAAGCTCGACATCATAGACATCTAGAGGAGCGTGTTCCATGTCGATAACAACCCAGTCGAGAGCGAGAGTTGATATAGCCTCGGCAACCTCGGGACTGTTAATAGTGACCCAGACGCCGAAGAGAATCTCGTTGTTAAGAGCCTTCTCTACAAGTTTATTCAGAGAATATCACCTAGGAGATAAGCAGTTTCAGAGTTATAAAACAGTTATCTCGAGAGGTTTTAGAAATAGAGTTTTGTCTTAAACTTGCGTAAATAATATTTATTTAATATCTCACTTGTTATTAGGAAAGAGTCTATGATTAGTAGAATAGGTAGACTAGGACATGTATGTGTTAGGAGAGGGAGAGTTGGAAAAATACGTATTCTAAGAATCTTAGGTGTCTCCAGTGGCCGTAAGGATCAGAATTAAAATTAGATCGAGGAGATCTGGTTCTGAGAGAGAAGTTTCAGCACTAGTAAACTCTGGTTTCGAGACAGAGAGACCACAGATCTTAGTACCTGTTGCTCTAGCTAGAGACCTAGGTCTATGGCCTCCTCCACCTGATTCTTATCTAGTTGAACTAGCCACTGCAGGAGGTCCTGTGAGAAACTATCTCGCGCCCGATTCTTTAGAGATATATGCTGTGACTAGAGATAGGGTTAAAGGTCCTGTTCTCTGCGATGCCATATTATCTCACTTAGAGGAGGAGGTTGTTATCAATGATAAGCTAGGCGAGGAGTTAGGTATAGTTATAATTGGTCTAGGTAGTGGTAAGTAGAGGTTTATAGAGGATTCTTTTGATCTTGTTAGACAGTCTGAGAAACCTCAGTACTTTCTCTAAACTACTCCTCAACTCTAGGTTTGATGCCTAGCTTGACTATTTTATTCGGATACACAATTATTCCTTTGTCTGTTATCTCGAAGAGATGTCTCTTCATACTATGTTGAGTTCCTCTCATCTTCCACACAATCAGACTTCTAATAAGCTGACCCTCCACCTCGTCTAGATCTAGTCTTATTATACCATCTGCAGCATGTTCAACACCAGGTCCTCCAAAGCCTTTCTCAGTCACTGACACTTGACTTACTAGTATACCTGTGACTCCTAGTCCTGCTAAGACTCTCTTCAGACTCATAACTATCTTCCTAGCTAGAGCTGGTTTTGCTAGGTATAGTGTTGATACAGAATCTATAGCCACACGACTAGCATTGAGATCTTTCACAGCGTTTCTAAGCACGTCTAGAAACTCTTCAAAATTATCAATATCTGACACAACATACTTCTCACGCTTAGCAGCCTCGCCAATACCTCCCGTGAAAGCGTCTACAACAGCGAAACTACCGTCTTTCTCATACTTCCTAACATCCCAGCCAAATTGAGACATGTTAACTCTAACCTGAACCGGGTGCTCTTCTAAGGCTACAAAAACACAAGACTCATTAGACTGAAGACCACTCCATATGTATTGATACGAGAATATAGATTTGCCAGTGCCAGGACCGCCGCTTAGCAATACTATATTTCTCTTTGGAATACCTCCGTTCAGAATCTCATCTAAACCCGGGATCCCTGTTTTGACTCTCTCAACCAGACATGACCACCGTGACGATTGATTTATACTCTAGAGCATTATAAAGATTAGATAGCTAAGACTCTTAGAGCTCATTTGGCTATGCGTGATATAGTAGTGTGTAGAGAGGATCTAGAGTCTGTATCTCAGAGAAGATCTGTCTAACTCGGAAACTATGAGTAGTGAGATTACGAGAGATCTTTACAGTTTTATGTAAAGATCCTCTTTGAGAAACCCCTGTAGATCGGTATCGTTTGATCTCGCAAGATCTATTTTACATAGATGTATTAAAAGCTCGCGGAGACCAATATCAGTGATCCAGGTGTTATTTTTAAATTTTCTACTAACCCGTAACTCGGTGCGTATGTCTCGTCCTAGACTTAGAGTTAGATTAATTTCATGGGATGAGATTGTTTACTGGGTTCGCGAGCTGGCTAGTAAGATTAGGTCTTCTGGTTGGAAGCCTAGTACTATTGTTGCTATTGCTAGAGGTGGGTTTGTCCCTGCCAGGCTTCTATGTGATTTTCTAGGTGTCGGAGAGCTTCTGAGTATTCAAGTTGTTCACTGGGTTGAGGCTGATAGGAGAGGTGATCCTCGAATCGTCTCTAGATATAGTCTTAGAGATGATATGAGTGGCAAGAGAGTGCTCTTGGTAGATGATATTGTTGATACTGGGTTGAGTATGATTCTTGCCAAAGATTTTATTGAGAGAGAGTGGAGACCTAGAGAGATTAGAACAGCTGCTATCACACTTGTCACTTCTATTGCTAAGATAGTCCCAGACTACTACGTGGAGGAGTTGAAAGAGAGAGAGTGGGACTGGTATATATATCCGTGGAAGAGAATTGAGGATCTGACGAGTCTGTTGATAAGAATCTTCAGAGAAGATCCTAGGGCTAGAAGTAGAGAGATCTCTGTAGAAGAGCTCTACGATATATTCATGGAGTGGTACGGTCTACACCCAGCTTCTCTAGGGATCTTCTGGAGTGAGGCTTTTGAAAGATTAAAGAGACTTGGCATAGTGCAGATGTCTAGTGATAATAGTGTTAGAATTGCTGATAGACTAACAGAGGTGTCTCCTCTAGTAAGCTCTCGAGGGTGATTATATGGATTCTTTCAGAGGAGAGATAGTAGTTCTTGGAAATAGTAAGATGGGAAAAGTTCTCCATATAAATCTCCCTAGAGGAGCTCCTCGCGGTGTTGGTTTTAACGCTTTTCTAAACGGCACTTGTCCTGGTGCTAGTGAGTGGTGTCTTAAGAACTGTTATGGTATTGACAAGCCTCCGTCCGAGGATCTCTATTCTATCGAGGCTATGTATAGAGCTGTTAAACTCTCTCTCTACAGCCCCAGAGAGTTTGTCAAGAGAGTTGTGTTTGAGATAGAGAGATACTCAGAGATTCTGTCGAGAGAAGAAGAGTCTAAAGAGATCTTGCTAAGACTACATGTCGTAGGAGACTTCTACCACCCGCTCTACGTGGATCTATGGCTCGAGATAATGGATCTGTTGGGTGAGAGAGTGAGAGCATGGAGCTACACGCGTAGTTGGTGGATTGACAAAGTTGAGGAGAGATATAGAGAGATTATGATACCAAGACCTAGAGAGGCGGCTGAGGAGTTATTCTACAAGTTGAACGAGTTGAGGAAGAAGAAGAATTTCACTCTCTACGCTTCAACAGATTCTACAATGCCTGATATAACTAAGATCCCTGAGCTTAGAGGCTGGCTTGAGGCTGGCATAGAATTCACATATAGTAGAAATGCTAATGTGTGTCCCGAGATACCTTGTGTAGCTTGTAAGTATTGTGCTTATGGTAGAGGGAATGTTATTTTTATCGAGAGGAGAAAGATTAGATCTGTCGGCAAGCCTTGGGATAAGGCTTTCTCTGAGAGAGAGTGGAGAGAGTATGTGACTAGAGAGAGGGATAGAGTTGCACAGTTTCTCAGCAAGATCAAGAGTTTGAAGAGCTAGAGGAAATAGACAGACACTCTATACTCGCAATATCAAGTCTTTTACATGTGTCTAAAGGTTTACTGCGACAAGGATCTTCAAAACGCTAGAAGGTTATTTAGATGAGATCTTTAATACTCTTGCCAAATAGATTCATTATGAGAACTGATGCTAGCGATAGTATAGATATTATAAGACACGCTGTTGTTATACTTGTGTAGGTCGCTATAACACCCGCGATAGCAGGCGTCGCGACAGTGCCTATGTCACCTATCAACTGCCATAGTGTTAGGAATAGAGCTGCTCGTCTCTTGTCTCCGAGAAAGCTGTATATATCAGTCCCCATAGTGATCATAGTGCCAGCTCCGAGACCGTTTCCAAATCCTAGTACTAGCGCTCCTACTAGAAAAGTGATAGAGTCTCTCGAGAGCGATAGTATCACGTATGCTATAGATATCACGCTAAAACTCATTGAGACAGCGTATACCCGACCTCTCTTATCCATCACATAGCCCGCTGGATAGGCCATTAGAACATCTAGTGCTCCTGCCAGTCCTATGACAAAGCTAGTAGTAGAAGACTCGAGTCCAGCAAGATCCACACCGATAGATGGTAGTATTACTTGTCTAACAGATCTGACTCCTTGGATGAGGAATAATGCTATGTATAGCATGATGAATCTGAAAGTGAATAGTGTGGCAAGGTCTCTGACCAGTGATCTTGATTCTATATTGTCTCGGACATCTCTATCAACATATATATTATCTCTCTCGACGTGTTTAGATCTGTATAACAAGTCTGTTAGCAGAGTCGAGATCGATATGATCGCTGCTATCATGAGAGCGTGATAGTATTCTCCAAACAATACTACTATACCAACTATGAATGGGCCTGCGAACAATCCTATTCTCTCAGAAGCTCCTATAACTGAGGAAGCTCTGCCTCTATACTCGTAGGGTACGTGGACGCTTATAAAATACTTTCTAGACATAGACCAGAGACTTCTGCCTGCGCCGAATAGTGTTAAGAGTGTTAGTAGAGTGTAGTAGTCGTTGTATGTTAAGAGTGTTAGTGTTAGTGCTGATGATATTAGTGCTAGTGAGAGTATGTTTAGCTTTTCGAAGCCTAGCTTGTAGAGCATGTATCCAGAGATAAAATCTACAGCTAGCGCTCCCATGTTTATAGATGATATGAGGAGCCCTATCATAGAGTAGGTGTAGCCTTCGGCCAGTAGGTATAGTGGTAGTGCTGTTATGATCACGCCTCTAGACACTGCTAGTAGTATTGATGGTATATAGATCTCTACTGCAAGGATCTTCCAGATAGATCTCTTTTCACTCAATCTATATATATTGTAGGTTGAGGAATTATATAGGGAGATTGAATTGATCTCGAGGCTCGAAGATCTAGATCTCTTCAAAGGATTCTTAGAGGGAGAAGAGGTAGACAGGTTTTTAGAACATTTTAACATCAAGTTTGGCAGCGGCACGTGGGTTGCGGGAGACTTCAGCGATAGGTTCATGAGATCAGGTTATAATCCTGATCTCTCTTCTGATATTATCAGCAAGATCTTGAGGATCAAGAAAGCTGGTGTAAGGATCTTCACTCCTGTGAACGTAGAGTTTCTAGACCAGAGACTAGAGATAAGATGGGATCTGGTTGACGAGGTTAAGAGAGTCTCTCGAGAGAATAACATGGTCTCACCCGCTCTAGGAGCGGATCTCTCTGGAGTACCATTGTTCAAGTTAGGCACTCTGACAAATCCTGATGAGAGTCTCAGAAAGAGATCTATAGAGATTCTTGTTGAGTCTCTCGACATAGCCAAGAGACTGGATGCTAAGATACTCTCTCTATGGCCGGGGCAGGATGGGTGGGATTATAGTCTTGAGAGTAACTATGGCAGAAAGATCAGGTTGTTCTTAGAGGGTCTCAGAGAACTTGCTTACGAAGCTGTCAAAAGAGATCTTGTTCTAACTATTGAGGCTAAGCTTAAAGAGCCTAGAGAGGGGAACATGATCATTCCGACAACTCATGCGGCTATCTTGATGGCTAGAAGAGTTAACGATGAGATTGGTAGAGATGTTGTTGGTCTAACTATTGACTATGGTCACGAGCTTATGTACGCTGTCGAGCCTGCCTACACGGTTTATCTCGCTAGAGAGTTTAATATTCCTATACACGTGATCCATATTAACTCTGCTAAGACTCATAGTAATGATGAAGATAGAATCGTGGGTACCGGGGATCTCTGGCACTTTATCGATTTTCTCTACGCAACTATAGACACTGGCTTCCAAGGCTACTACATACTAGATCAATTCACTTATAGAATGGATCCTGTCGAGTCTATAAGACTGTCGAAAGAATTCTTTGCTAACATAATGAGAAGAGTACTAGAGATCTATAGGAGGAGAGAAGAGTTTGAGAAGATAAGATCCTCAGGAGATCAGGCTAAGATAATTGATTTTCTAAAGAGAATAATTCTATAGATGTCTAGTATGATCTTGATAGGATATGATCTTGGTGCTAGTAGCTATAGAGCTGTGGTCGGAGAGATCTTAGAGAGTGAGAAGAGAGTAAGAATCTTAGAATCTATGAGATGGCCTAACAAGATGATTAGACTTGGGAGAAGTTTGTACTGGGATATAATTGAGATCTGGGATAATGTTAAGAAGAGTATTAAACATTTCTACAAGAAGTATGGTGACAAGATCTATTCTATAGGTGTAGATAGCTGGGGTGTTGATTTTGCTCTGATCGACTCTAAAGGAGACTTGATAGAGCTTCCACACGCCTACAGAGATCCTAGGACTGAGAATATTATGGAGAGAGTCTTCGAGAAGATTTCTAGAGAGAGGATCTATGAGTTGACAGGGATTCAGTTTATGAGAATAAACACTATATATCATCTCTACTCTATGGTCTTAAATAGAGATCCTAAGCTCAGCATCGCTAGTAGATTTCTAATGATACCAGATCTGATTCACTATTGGCTCTCTGGAGAGACCTACGTAGAGTATACTAATGCTACAACAACACAGCTACTAGACGCTAGAAGCAGAGTTTGGTCTAGAGAGATTCTAAGAGCTCTAGAGATACCTGAGCACATATTCCCCGAGATAATATACCCAGGAACTGTTGTGGGAGGCTTGAAGAGAGATCTCGCTGAAGAACTCATGATCTCTAGAGATATAAGTGTGATAACACCGGCAGCACATGACACAGCATCTGCAGTGGCCGCTGGACCTATGATCTCTGAGGACACAGCTTATATAAGCTCTGGCACGTGGTCTCTCGTAGGAGTTGAGTTGAGCGAGCCTTTGCTCAGCAGAGAGGCTTTGAAGTATAATTTCACTAACGAGGGCGGGGTTTTTAACACTATTAGATTTCTCAAGAATGTTCAGGGTATGTGGATTGTTGAAGAGATAAGAAGGATCTTGGCTGAGGAGAGAGGTCTAGAGCTATCTTATGAGGATATAAATAGAAGAGTTCTAGAGACAGGTCTCACAGAGGTCTACATAGATCCTGACTATGAAGAGTTCATATCTCCTGACAACATGATCAGAGCTGTAGAGAGATATCTGAGAAAAACAGGTCAGAGAACAGAACTGAGCTTGGGCGAGTTGTTTAGAGTAGTGTACCAGAGTCTAGCTCTCAAGTATAGAGTTGTGATTGAGTTGTTAGAGAGAGTTGCGAGAAGAAGAGTTAGAGCTATAAATGTCTTCGGAGGAGCTTCTAGAAATGACACTCTAAACCAGCTAATAGCAGATCTAAGTGGTAGAACTGTGTATGCGGGACCTGACGAGGCAACATCGCTTGGGAATATACTGACACAAGCAATAGGATTAGGATTAGTTAGATCTTCAAGCGAGTTGAGAGAGTATGTTAGAAACTCGATAGAGATCAAGAGGTTCCAACCCTCCGAGAATACAGATCGAGACTATCACTTGGATAGATTTATAAGAGTGACAGGACTGAGCCTCTAGTAGAATATATTTTCTCTATTAACATTCTTTCAGGAGACTATGAAGAGAGTAGGTATAGGTATTATCGGAGCTGGTTTCATATCGGATACTCACGCGAGAGTATTAAGAGATCTGAGAGATCTTGCCGAGATTAGAGGTGTCTTCTCTAGAAGTCTTGAGAAGACTAAGTTCTTCGCTGAGAAACATGGTATCCCGAAAGTCTATTCTAGCTTGAGCGAGCTCTTGTCTGATGATTCTGTTGATGCTGTTGTTATAGCCACGCCTAACTACACGCACAAGAGTATCGCTGTTGAGTGTGCTAAGAGTGGTAAGAATATCTTTCTCGAAAAGCCTATCGCTCTAAGCGTGGAGGAGGGTAGAGAGATTATTGAAGAGGCTGAGAGAAACAGTGTAAAGCTCTTTATCGGGCACGTTTTGAGATTCTGGCCTGAATATGTGAAGATTCGAGAGATAGTTCTCAGTGGTGGTGTAGGCGAGCCTAGAGTGGCTAGAGTCTATAGGCTCGCGAGCTTTCCTAAGTGGACTTACTGGCATAAGTACATGGCTTATAGCGGTGGTGTGACTGTTGATCTCGCTATACATGATATCGATTATCTCAGATGGGTTCTAGGACCTGTCTCTAAGGTCTATGCTGTCGGCGGTGTCTATAGTAGACACTCTGTCGATGCTATTGATCATGTTATGTATCTCTTAGAATTTGAAAACGGGTCTATAGCCTATGGAGAGGCTTCTTGGGCTATGCCAGATTCGTTTCCATTCACAACATATCTCGAGATAGCCGGCACTAAGGGTCTTGCGACGGTTGACAATAGGTCTACGAGAACTCTCTGGGTATACACAGAGAGCAGAGTGTCTGAAGAGGCACCTCTGCATAGAGATGCTTACTATCTTCAAATGAGATCTTTTCTGAGATGGCTTTTGTTCAACGAGCCTATACCAATAGATCCTTGGGACGCTCTGGAGAGTCTTAGAGTTGCGATAGCTATTAACGAGAGTGTTAGGAGGAGAGAGATAGTTAGTCTCAGAGGTGGGTAGAGTTTGATTAGAGTTGCTATAGCTTCTTTCGCTCATATGCACGCTTACTCGTATGCTAGAGTTTTGAAAGAGCTTGAGGCTGAGGGTAGAGTTGTTTTTCGAGCTGTCTTTGACGATAATAGAGAGAGGCTTAGTAGAGTTTTCTCAATGTACAAGCCTGAGAAGGTATATGAAGATATTCACGCCCTGGCTGAGGATAGAGATGTAGACGCTGTTATAGTGGCCTCGGAGAACTCTAGACACAAAGATCACGCGATCCCTCTGATCAAGTCTGGGAAGCATGTGTTAGTTGAGAAGCCTATAGCTACTAGATATAGAGACGCTCTAGAGATGGTTGAAGAGGCTAGGAGGAGAGGTGTCAAGCTTCAGACAGCGTTTGTGATGAGATATCACGACGCCTCGGCCGAGGTGAAGAGGTTGATTGACAGAGGTGTTGTGGGGGAGATTAGAGCTATAACCTCTACTAACCATGGTAAGAATCCTATGGATTGGTTTGTGAAGAGAGAGCTCTCAGGCGGGGGAGCTCTGATGGATCACATAGTTCACGTAGCCGATCTAGTCAGATGGTACACGGGGAGAGAGTTTAGAGAGGTAGTAGCGTTTGTAGGCAGAAATCTGAGACCTGATATAGAGGTGGAGGATAACGGTCTTGTCATAGCCAGACTCGATAATGATGTTCCCGTGTCTATAGACTGTAGCTGGTCGAGACCTAGCACATGGCCTGTGTGGGGTGATGTCTATATGCATATTGTAGGTGAGAGAGGCTCTATAACTCTAAACGCTTTCAATCAAAACATATCTCTAGCAGATCAAGAGAGTTTCAAATGGGTCTACTACGGCTCTGATGCTGATAGAAACATGATCGAGAGTTTTATAGAGTCTATCGAGAGAGACTTAGAACCTCTCGCAAGCGGTTTAGATGGTCTTAGAGCTCTCGAGGTTGTTATCGCAGCTTACAAGTCTTGGTTTGAAAAGAGAATTGTTAGAATCAGTGAGATCAGAGAATAGAATTATTTTTTCTAAGTTCTCTAGCTATGCTCATTAAGACTTCTCTCGTCTTATACTCAGCATCTTCTCTTAGAAAACTCCACTTAGCTAGTCTGGCCTCGTATCTTCTCTCTCTAAAAGCTCTCTCTATAGGTATATAGCCTATGTAGTCGTTAGTATATGTGGACATGATAATATTCTCGAAGAGTCTCTCTCTTCTGATACTCTCTTTGAGATAGATACTTGTCTCGCTAAAAAGCTCTCCAGGCACTCCTAGAACCACTGTTTTAGAACCTATCTCAACCCCCTGGAATATCGTTTTGACCTCTCTCCTAGAGTCTCTAGCCAGATCTATTTCTTCATCTAGATATAACAAATCTGCCCAATTAGGATCGCTATATAGATCCTCTATACTGGGGTATTGAGCTAGCATAGTGTAGTAAGATCTCAGAATATCATCAAGATCTCTCTCAGGTTTTCTAACACTGAACACTTCTTCGCGAGATGTTGTAGAGACTTTGTCTACATGGTCTGTCTCTC
This sequence comes from Sulfolobales archaeon, assembly GCA_041287455.1. GTDB lineage: Archaea > Thermoproteota > Thermoprotei_A > Sulfolobales > AG1 > WYEN01. The sequence goes on along the minus strand of JBEULF010000026.1, from coordinate 26,943 downwards.
CATTCTCCACTAGTCTTAAGATCTCGCTTGCAAGCGTTCTGCCAATATAACTCATGTATCTAATACCTTTCGAGAGAGGGTCTATATCCCCCGTAGCTCCTGTTAGAAAGACTGTCTTCAAGCCGTTTCTCTCGAGAATCTCTCTCACAACACCTGGATAGTCGGCTGATATGCCGAAACCAGTGTTAGTCACAGGGTGACACGCGTATGAGGCTATCACTATTCTCTCTCTGTCACTCTCGAAGTACAGTATTGAGAGCTCGTTATCTATCTCTCCATCTGCAAAAGCTCTGTTATAGCACAGCCCGTTTACTCTAGCTGAGTTTGTCTTGATTCTCTTCACATTCTCTCTACGAAGTGTCAGTTCTTCGAGGCCTTCTCTAACTCTCTCTAATAGATACTCAGACCATCTTCTATAGATCTCTTCTTCTTCTCTTGAGTAGGGGAATGTGTTATTCCACATTCTAATTACAGTCTCCGGTGCTGAGTGAGTGTGTGTTGTCGCGATCATAACAGATCTTGGGTCTACGTAGAGTCTTTTAGAGACTATCTCTCTGATTCTATCTGCATCCTCTCTATAGAGTCCTAGCAGGTCTGTTTGAATAATCACGATCTCTTCTCCTCTTCTATCAACTATCTCTAGAATACTCAGCTTGAGAGGATCGATCTTGTACGTAGAAGGTCTCCCAAATCTATGTCCGTACCCGCCGAGTCTTATACCTGGTCTGGGTGTTATGTCTCTAGAGACAAAACTTATCTCCATCCGGAGCCCTCTAATCGTAGTATCCTACTATTCTGAGTGTTTTGTTCTCTACCAGCTTTATAGGTTGGTCTAGTCTTATTACTAGTGTCTTGTCACTCTCTAGATACTCGTGTTCTATCTCGACTCTCTCTGAGTCTAGATATAGATCTACTCTACCAGGTTTTCTCGAAGCTCTCACTCTCACCTCTCTGACTTCCACCGGTAGAAATCCTATCTCTACTCTAACCTCCGCTGAGAGAACTCTCTGATTCTCCTCGTACTTCAGAGAGGCTAGTGTTGAGGGTAGTATGATAGGCCCCTTGAAACTATCGCGAGGATACTTAGGGTCTATGTCAAGTCTCTGTCTATAGCCTAGGAACCTCACTCCGGCTAGGTGGTTTGGTATCTGTAGCGCTACTAAGACTCTGAAGTAGTGACCATCACACTCCATGTGATTCCAGTACATACCCCAAGATCTATATCTCTCGTGCACGTCGCGAAGGATCTCAAGCCCCTCTCTAGTCATACCCTCCCATATCATGTGAAGTGCTACTTGTATCTCAACACCACTCCAAGGTGTGTCAGCCTGACCTCCCACTAGGTAGGGTACTCTCGTGTTGTTAGGATACACCATGTCTCCCTCTAGAGAGGGTCTGGGGTGGCTTGGGTATGTGAGGTTTAGCAATCCCTCGATCTCTCTGTAATTGTATTTGTAGATAGATCTCAGCGTAGACAGTATTTTCTCTAGATCCACGGTGTAATCTAGACCTGCTAGAGGTCTTAAATACCATTCTCCAGCTAGAGAAGCTGTTAAAACACCTCTATCTCTATACCCGCTGAAGGGGTCGTACCAATTGTCAAAATACTCTCCGTTCCAGAGTAGCTTGGAGTAGCTCTCTACAGCTTCTCTAAACACTCTCTCGACAAATTCTAGAGATTCAATATCTCCTGCTTCTCTAAAGATCTCTTTTGAGATTCTCAATGCTGCAACCCATAGATCTGCTGTGAAACTCGCCACTCCATGTAGGCTCATATTGTCATATGTGTTCACTGAGACAGGGTAGTATGCGGGTCCTGAGAAGAGTATTCTCATAATCTCTTCAAAACCTCTCACACTCATCGATCTTGCTGCTTGTGAGAAGCCTTCGTAGCCTGAAGGTGGCATGTGGTATATGAGTCTCGTCTTCGCGTCATCGTGTTGTTTCAAAGTCCCATCTATGACTAGTCTTATCTTATCTCTGATCATTCTCAAGAGATCTCTGTCTCCTGTCACTATGTAAGCGAGTGATGCTAGAAGAATATACTCTGGCATAAGATCGTTTCTATCGTAGTTGTCAACACGATCTGGGGAGGCTGTGTAGCAATGCATCACTCTACCACTAGGATCTCTATTTGTCTCTCTAATAATCTCTCTAACAACTTCTCTCAGTCTCTCAACGTCGTGTTGTATTGAAGGGTCTCTCTTTAATCTCTCTCTATACACACTCATATTCTCAGGATATGCTAGAGCAAAGATCTCGTAGTAGGGCGACTTATCAGGTGTCAACACATGTCTACTCCACTCGAGAACCATTCTAACACCGAGTTGCGGGTAGAGATACACTATAGATGGAAAGGCCCAGTAAGCAACATCAACAGTACTCAGACCAGCACATGTTCCGGGACCTCCTTCCCATACTGCGAAGAACTCGTCTCTAGTTAGCCATGTTGATTTTGCTAGAGTTGTTATTTGTGAGAGTGCTAGTTCTGAAAGAAATTCTTCATATGACGTGTCTCTAAACACTCTTATCATTCTGACGATCTTCTCGTATATGTTAGATAGATTGGTAGAGATGTGATCTATGACTTCTTCAACAGATCTATAGTAGTTCTCGTAGTAGTGTCCTAAGAGTCTCCCATATCTGTCTACGTGATTCGGGTAGTACCATGCTAGTATAAATATGATCTTCTTTTCCTCTCCTGGAGACAGTCTTATTGTCTTAGACACTATTGAAAAGATCTTTTCTCTAGATCCTGAGACTCTCTTCTCGGGATCTAGATTTACCGCGCCATCTTTTCTAAGGTCTACTAGAACTCTTCGTAGAGAGTCTGAGTATCTACCTCGGTCACTCATGTCTAGAGTGAAACTTGCCACACTCACACCAGGTTCTAAGGCTACTAGAGCCATAGACCCTCTGAACATTCCATGACTCTCTGGTATGTTCTCTCCGCGCATTTTGACTCCTGTGTAGCCTTTCACAGAGATACGTTCAGTGACAGCTGTCACAAGATCGTTGAAATTATGCGGGTTCTTTATAAATCCTGCCACGCTAACATCTAGCTCGGCTTTTCCTCTGTTTGCTAGCGTGAATATTAGTATGAGTGCTGGTGTGGAAGAGTTTCTCAGATCTCCTATGACTAGCGGTGAGAAGATCTCTAATTGCGCTTCTAAGTCTTCTCTCTCAAGCCATCTATCGTGATACTTGATTCTGACTAGCGGTGGCTGTGCTTCGAATTCTAGAGACTCTACAGATCTGATCCACGGCGTCTGGTAGGGGTTGAGAGCATCATTGACAGCCGCGTAGGGATCGTAGTTCTTCCAGCTGAACCAAGGTTCTGTCTTCAGAACCAGCATATAGGAATTCTCATCTCCTCTACTAACTCTTAATATGAACACCATGTCATCTCTGCCCATGTACTCCTCGGGCTGTCCATAGTCGCTCCAAGGCTTGTTATTAAAGATCTCCCAGCCTTGAAAGGATCCTCTCGCACTGATCTCTATAGAGCCCGTCCCAATACCTCCGAGAGCTACTGATGAGAGATCCTCTGTCTTTGAAACTATTCTCATAATCCCCCCTCTAGACTTAATCTGAGCAGAGTATTAAGATCTTGAGAAAAAGTTGTGTGAGATTAAAAAAATTAGATCAAGATTTATCTTCTTCTTATCACAAGCAGAACTCCTAGAGCTATTATTACTATTACTAGCACTACTATAGTTGGAAGAACCCATTCAGGCATTGCAGGCGGTGCTACAGGCGGTGTTGCTGTAGATACGATTGTTACAGGTCTCTCAGTCACTACCGTGCGAATTATCTCTGTAGGTATAGCTGTGGTCACTACTTGTTGTGTGGTTACAACCTGTGTCACAGGCGTGCCAGCCACAGTAGTGACCATTGTTTGGACTACAGGTGTTGTCATCACTGACGTGACAATCTGTGTCACAACCGTAGCCACTGTGGCTGTCTGTACTTGTACTACTGTTGTTGGTGGTAGCGTCACTGTCACAGGAGTCGGGGTTGGTCTCGCGGCCGGTTTGAGGAATAGATATGTGAGATAACCGCTTCTAGCTGTGAAGTCATACCAAGGTGTTGCGTATGGGTTCTTATAGGTTGGATACCCAACCCAGTACTGAGTGCTGTAGGTAGCGCCTATAGGTACCAGGGCTACCGCTATGAATGGCGGGTCTTTCAAGAACTCCTCCATGATCCCTCTCAGTATTCTCGTGTTATTCTCAACATCTGTCAGAGGTACTCTGGGCAATTGTTCTAGCCATGCTGAGTAGTTTGTATTGTTATATCTGCCTGGGTTGTATGGTGGGGCTGTGCCGCATGGGAATGCTTGTGCGATTGTGTGTGTCTCGTTATAGGCTGGGTCTACGAATCCGAATTGACCTGGGAGAGCTCTTGGCGGTGGTCCTGGTGTCCATGCTATGAAGTATGTTGCCATAGTGAAGTGTCCTAGACATCTGATTCTAAAGTCATTCCACGGGTCTGGGCTTAGATATATGTTGAGAGTTATGCCTACATCAGCGAGATCTCTTCTCAACTGATCTAGTACTGCAGCATCGTCAGGACTTGGCACCGAGCCTGTTATGAATGTTAGTGTTAGCTCATCTCCCTTCTTGAAAGTGACAGTGTAGCCTGGTACTGAGAGTGTTATATCAACATTCCACACGAATCTCTTCTTAGTATCATCCCACACGAATAGCTTTGTCCCGTTGATAGTGGCGCTGTCCAGCAATTTCTTAGCGGCCGCGACTGCCTCTGTGTGGTTGAGAGGCCATGAGACTCCGTATATAGACTTGAACGTTGATACGATCCAAGAGTAATCATAGTATGGTGGTGCTCTATAGACAGATATGTTAGGCAGACCTATAGGATCGTCTGGAGGAGCGTTGAATCCGAAGTTTGTCTTAGAAGCAATAACATCTCTCTGTATAGCTAGGAAGACAGCTCTCTTAACCTCTAGAATATTTATAGGTGGTATGTGCTGTATGAAAACAGTCCAAGCCGCGTATGGATGATACCAAGGTGTAGAATCAAACCATGCTCCAAGTCCTTGCTTAGTGTAGGCTGATATGCCTGGAACCACAGTACCTATTATATCAGCCTCGCCAGCTATCAGCGCTGCTCTAGCCAGGTCTGCGCTTGGTTGCGCTCTCCAGACTATGTACTTTGGCGGGTAAGAGTCTGTTGGGTAAGGCTCGTCTGGCTTTAGAACTCCCAGCTTTACTCCTAATGCTTTAATATACTTCCAACCCCACCAATCATCTTTTCTCTCGTAGACAACCATTGAGGGGTCGAAGTAGTAGAGTCTGTAAGGACCTGCTCCTACAGGCCACTTCTTGGAGGGGTCATAGAACTTATTCTTAATCCAGTCTGTAGAGTTGATCTGTGTGAGGAATATGTGGCTTGGGGCTAGTCTTATCCACGATGCGAAGACCCATGGGATGGTTCTATAGGCTCTTATAGCGGTTGAGTTTATATAGAGTTTCACAGTTTTATCGTCAACTTTCTCCCAGCCTACAAAGTAGGAGGCTCCAGGAGTGTATAGAGCTCTACACCAGTAGAGTATATCGCTACATCTCTCTCTGATAGAAGTGTTAAACGTGAATATAACGTCATCAGCTTTCACAGGAGTACCATCCTCCCAAGTAGCCTCTGGGTATATCTTTATCACTAGCGTAGTATCATTCTCCCAAGTCCAGTTAGCTAGAATAGGATACCAAGTGTCAGTCACAAAGTTAAATGCGAATAGAGGTGGTAAGACTAGATCCACTCCCGGCGCGCTGGCGCTGAAAGGATTGAATGAGTCTCCAAAAGCGCTTGTGACACCAACTATATACAGAGTCTTATCTCTAGGCAGAGCCTGAGCTATTAGTAGAGGTGTCATGCTTATGGTTGATAGTATTGACAGAACACTTATCAAAACGATTGATATGACAAACAAGTATAGTATTGAATATACCCTCTTACTCAGTCTCATATAAACACCTTCAAATACCATTAAAAAAAGGGGTTAATAAATACATTACTCCTGTGTGATAGAGATATTATAAAGTTTATTCAACAGAAATCTTATGCAACGTAGTGTTATGAAAATTTTAATATTGCTAGGAGTATGATAACTTGATTATAACTCTCTGAAAGTAGTTATGCTCTTGCCAAGATCTCATAGCGAGATTTCTATCAACCCACTAAAATCTTCACTACATTGTATGACTGTCATACTCTCTTCTCTCATCATCTCACAGGGAGACTTCTCACGACTCTCTCCACCCAGGCTCTCTATATCAACTTGTCTATATTTAACAACTCTCCCGCTGGGGAGTTTTCTGGGTATTATCTCTACTACTACTCTCTGCGGCGTATATAAATAGTATTTGAGATGATCCTCTTTATCTTCTAGTAGTAAGATAACGATACTCTCTATCTCTCTAGGAAGTCTTATAGCAGGGGGTAGTATAGCTCTCGAGCTCTCATCTATAGAGTAGCCTAGCTGCGCGACAGGTTTTCTATAGATGATCCTTCTGCTTATCTCATCGATCTCTCTAATCACAGATCTGTCGCTTGAGAATCTGTAGAACTCTACAAGACATCTCAAGATCTCATCTCTCAGATCATATCTTCCTTCATAGAGACGCTTTATAGAGTGTCTACAGCCTCTCAGCCCACTCTCTACCAGTACTCTCTCTCCAGCGATTCTGCCAGCTCTGATCATGAGTCTAGAGCTCAGAGTGTGATAACCTATTGTGTGAGGCATTATCAGATCTTCTTTCTCTCCAAATCTCTCTTTATTGTATAAGCTGTAGTATAGATATCCATCCTCTCTCTGAAACTCTCGTAGCAAGCCTACAACAGCTTTGACACCTTCACGAGCATAATACTCACACCAGTCACAGGCTTCGAGAAGCCGTGCTTCTAGCAGAGCCACAACACCCATGAGATGAGTATTCAACACGTACAGATCCTCTCTACCCTCGGGGTCTCTAGAGAGATAATGATAACTACCCCATCTAAACCACAGACCTCCCTCTCTGAAGGTGTAGTATCCCAGACACTCGGGTGGCTGAGTTATAAAGCATTTTAGAGATTCGAGAGCTTTTTCTCTCAGAGCCTCGGATCCTAGTATCTGATAGCCTCTATAGAGAGATTCGAAGACATAGATCTGTTGAGGAGCCCCGTATATATTGCTCTTTCTCGCAGCAGTTATATAAGGTATTAAAAGCCCTCCATATCTACTCATCTGATCTATTATCTGTTGGAGTATCTCGGTATAGACATGGAGAGATGCTGAGTCATCGTATGAGTACCATTGGTACAGAGATTTTCTGAGAAGATCTCCTCTAGGCCAGTAGTAGGCTTGCTCATCTTCTATTTCTCTAGGCAGAACTTCTCTCTTCGCAGCGCCACTCCTGATCAAAGCCCATATTAAACCATCCTCATAGTATCCTCTATAGATCCTCTGGAGATAGTCTGACTCTAGATCTAGAGGCTCTCTAGAGATTAGAATAGTATGTTCACATATATCTCTACTATCTCTAACAAGATCTATGGAGATAAGTCCTCTCTCTACAGCTATAGAGTCTATCTCTCTAGACACGATCTTGAAAGGACCTATTCTATTCTCATTATAACAGATCTTACTTTTCGAAACATAGATCTTGTGATAATCTGTATCTACCACTACTATCAAACCTCTATCGTGTACACTTTTCACACTCTCTCTAGGCACTGCCAGGCTTACTCTCAGCTTGTCACACTCATTCGACGAGCATATATTGTGTATTCTACGAGTATCGCTGTATAGAGGTTTTATGATCTTTGAGAGCTCAATAGAATCTCTGTAAACATACAGCTCTTCTACTAGGTTTTTTCTCAATTTCTTAACAATTAGATTCTCTGAGATCTCTATGTCTCCTGGGGAGAGTTTGAAAATCAGATCATAGGATCTTCTCATAAACAACTCATCATATAGTCTAGATAGAGAGGTATAATAAGGTCAGAGTTCTCTAACTCTCTGACCCACATTCTCTCCCACTCGATCGAGAACACTACATCTCTACTCCATAACTCTCTAAGAACTCTGCATATAGGTAGCACGCCTTCTCCCGGCCTAGTATACCTATACCTGCCACCGCCTAATATCACAAGATCCTTTATATGAACATGATAAGTGTATTCTCTCACTATTCTCAGAGACTCTTCTACTCGAGTATTTCTTATCAGCATATTAGCAGGGTCGTAGAGGATCCCGGAGACATCTCTATACTCTCTAACCACTTCTATAAGTCTCTCTAGATTGTGTCTCTCGGCAAAGTAGTCGTGTGTCTCGAATAGTAGTAGAGTATTGTACTCTCTACTCAGACTCTCTACTCTATCTAAGAATCTTCTTATCGTGATAATTGAGTTGTGAAGATCCTCTATATAGCCGGCCAGCACTCTAACTCTACCACACTCTATCTCATAGGATATTCTCAATATCTTCTCTAACTCTTCCAACGATTCTCTGCACCTCAGATCTGTGGGGTCGCATGTTCTCACATACGAGGCTAGGAGAGATACTCTGAGACCTCTATCTCTGATCACTCTCTTCAGATAAGAGAGATCTTCGTCAGGTCTTATATGGATCCCGTCTCTCGACACTCTGATCTCTATGCTCTTCAGATTAAACTCTAAGGCTTTATCCAATACTCTCTCGAGAGAGAGTTCTGGGTATGCGAGTGTTGAGAATGAGAAATTATCAGGGTAGATACTCTCACACTCTACATGTCTTTCTAAGATTCTCTATAGCCTCTTCTACGGAGCTTGTTAAGTCTCTTAGCACTACTAGAGCTGATGCGCAAGACTCTCTTATAACCTGATCTCTGATCTCTATCTCTCTGTCTAGTCTATTTCTCAATTCTCTCTCAATAAGCTCTTTAAGCAGATCTCTATTCTCTCTATAGACAGAGCCTGTCAGAGCTACTGGTATGTCTGCGCATGATAGTCTTCTTATTATAGTCTCTACTGCTAGTGCTACTTCTCTAGCCTCAGCTAGTATAATCTCTCTAGCCACTTGATCTCCTTCTCTGAAGGCTTTGAAGACTAGAGGTGTGAATGACGCTATAAGACTCTTAGGATCGTTCGAAGAGTATATCTTGGCCACTAGCTCGTGGACATTAGAAGAGTTGAAGTGTTGCATAGCGTATTTGACTAGTATAGTATCTCCTATTCTCCCATCCAGCGATCTGACTACTCTAGACAGTGCTTGGACACCTATGCTATAGGCTCCTCCTCTATCATCGATCAGATGTCCCCAGCCACCAACTCTCCAGCTCTTCTCTCTGCATATTCCGAGGAAGTTGCTGCCAGTCCCTAGTATCCCTATAACTCCGTCTCTCAGTAAGTGTGCTGATACATGTGCAGCGTATATATCTTCAAAGATCTTGATTCTAATGTTCTCTCCAAGGATCTTGATAAGCTCTCTGATTATAATATTGTTCCAAAGTCCTTCTAGATACCCTGCCAAGCCTATACCTATTCCAACAATATCCTCGCGAGAGAATCTCTCGAGAGTCTTTTCTAGCGATGTTCTCAGGTTCTCTATAAATCTCTCTATGCCTATCGCCGCTGGGTTTCCAGGTTTATTCTCTCTGTAAATCTCTACTAACCCCTCTCGAGAGTCTATTACAGCGATCTCGATCTTGCTAGCTCCACTATCTACTCCTAGGACGTATCTACTGGTGTGATGTTTCAAATGAGATCATTCTCCTAATATCTTCTATAGATATCTCTCTGAGAGTATCAAGCCCAACACACTTCTCATTAAACCAGCTGTTTATATACTTTGAGACAAACTCATCATCTCTCAAGTGAGGATATGCTTGATACACTCTATCAATCTCCTCGATCTGACCTGGAGAGAGACTCTCTTCTGGGTCTAATATTCTCACTTCTTCTAGAAAACCAGATCTTCTCAAAACTTCTAGCACTCCCGCTATACTCCCTCTAAACCCGTGATCAACGTCGAATATAGCTTTGTTAGCATCTGTGACATGTGTGTTTAGTATCAACAGTTCTCTGGGTATATCTCTCTTCTCTCTCTTAATCCTCTTTATAAATCTATAGATCTCTACGAACCTCCTAGTCCAAACAGCCCACTGCCCTAAGAGTCCTCCCACGATCTCTGTCTCGACAGTCTCTCTATCTCTTCTCTTAAATCTGAAGCTTGTCAAGAGATCGTTTATTATATTGTCATCATTGCCAGTGTAGAGAGCCACGTCTTCTCTCCCCGCATCTATCACAGCTCTGACAACTTCGATAGTGTAATATCTGTTGAAAGGAGCTATTTTTATGGCCACTAGATTCTCTATCTCCTCCGCGAATCTCCTCCAGAACTTATACCCCAGCTGAAGACCTCCCACGGCTGGCTGTAGATAGAAGCCGAAGATAGGTATCTCTCTAGACACTTGTCTTATGTGCTCTAGTATTCTCTCCTCCGAGAAGCCTTTCAGCATATGCAGACTTAGCAACCCGGCGTGATAGCCTAGATCCCACGCTAACTTAGCCTCTCTGACAGCCTGTTCTGTTGTTCCCACAACCCCCGCTATTCTCACGATCTCGCTACCTATACTCTTCTCACACTCTCTGATAGTGTTTAGAGTATCCTCTAAGAGAGGTTTTAACATTCTCTCGAAGTCTCTGTGAACAGCGAATTGTGTTGTGTGTACCCCGATAGCGATCCCGTCAGCTCCTGAGGCTATGTAGTATCTCGTAAGAGCTCTCTGTCTCCAGAAGTCTATCTTTAGATCTCTTGTGAGTGCGAGTGGGTGTGCTACTATGAAGAGACCTTCTCTAATTCTCTCGAGAACTCTCTCAGGGGGTGCGGGTCTGCTCATGATAGAGTCACGATTATTATTCTCGAGCTCCTATATTAGGATTTACCAACACCGATCTAGAACCTGCCTGTTCTGACTTCGTAGTGTGTTGGTAGATTGTATATAGGCTTGTTCTGAGATATCCACATAGAGATCCAATCGATCATTTGTAGTAGTGATACTCGTGGGTAGCCTAGTAATCTGAAGAGTTTTGAGGCGTTGCTTAGCAGAGCTGTCTCCTCCGCTCTCCCTTTAAACAGTGGTTTTCTATTGAATCTCTTGCCAAACTCTTCTGCCACCCATTTGACAGATACTATCTCGGGTCCCGTGAGGTTTATGATTAGTGGTGGGTTTGAAACGTGTTTGAGGAGTCTCAACACGTAGTTGTTAGCATCTCCCTGCCATACAACGTTGACATACCCCATCGACAGATCTATCTCTTCTCCTCTATAAACCTTCAGAGCTATATCAACTAGAACACCGTATCTAAGCTCGCAAGCGTAGTTGAGTCTCACTATGACTCCCGACGAGTTGTTCTTCTTTATAAAGTAGCTCATTATTCTCTCTCTAGCTAGAGCAGACCACCCATACTCTCCCACAGGCTCTGGCTGAGTCTCCTCGGTAGCTCCACCGCTTGAGACTTCTACAAGTGGATAGACGTTTCCTGTAGAATATATTATAAATCTAGACTCTCTGAATCTCTCTGCTACTAAAGCTGGTATGTAGACATTTGTAATCCACGTGAGACCAGGGTCTTCTTCAGTCCCAAACTTTCTCCCCACCATGTATATAATGTTCTTAGCCTCTGGGAGTCTCTCTACAGACTCTCTATTAGAGAGGTCTGATTCTATTATCTCTATATTTCTATATCTCTTCAGCTTGTTTACAACATCTCTTCTACTGAATCTCGACACTGCATATATTCTCCTAGAAGGATCTATCTTCTCGTAGGCTCTTGCAAGCATCTCAACCAGGCTAGGACCTATCTTACCTCCCGCTCCTAGAACTATGAAGTCTCCATCTATCTTCTCGAGAACTCTCATAGTCTCTGGATACGGTCTTGAGAGGATCTCTTCTAGCTCTTCTACGTCTCTTATCTCCTCTGGAGATTCTGTTTCTATCATTCTAGAGACCTCAATCTACTATCTCGCCTTACCCTTATATTCCTTGGAAGCACAATTTATCTGAGGATCTTGGGATGAGGATCTTTGAGAAGTTGAAGAGAGAAGGTCTCGGTATCGCGGACGTCCATGTCCATGGTTTTATGAGTGACTCTTCTAACGAGCTTCTGATCAGAGAGTTAGAGAGGTTCGGAGTTAAAAATGCTTTCACATCTATATACCCATTCGATCTCTCTGACTGGGCTAGTCCTTCTCATCAAGAAGTCCTCAAGGGCAATATGAAGATTCTCGAGCTTTCTCGCAAGAGCAAGTCTATCAGAGGTGTTGTCTATGTGAATCTGTTGAATAAGAAGGACGTGGATATGGCTGAGAGATTTCTCAGAGAAGGCTTCAGAGGCATAGGAGAGGTTTATAGGAGTGTCAGACCTAGGCCTAGCAATATAGAGCCTTACGTAAGACTTGCCATTGAGCACAGTGTGCCTGTACTGATCCATGTTGCTCATAGATTATACCCTAGGAGTAGAGCTAGAGAGGCCGAGATAAAGGATCTCTGCTTGATAGCTAGGAGATGGCCTAGAGCTAAGATTATAGCGAGCCATATTAGCGGCGGTGGTGACTGGGAGAACACTATAGAGATGTTGAGACTGTGCGAGGCTAGGAATCTCTACATAGATACGGGTGGTAGCGTGGGCGACTCTATGGTTATAGAGAGACTCGTGAGAGATTACTACGCAGATAATATTCTCTTTGGGAGTGATAATTTATTCGCACCATCTATAGCCAGGATCGAGAGTGCTGACATAAGTGATGATCTGAAGGTCTCTATATATAGAGACAATCCTTGTAAGGTGTTCTCGTGTGATTGATTCTCTATCTTTCTTCGGCTCATACCCGTTTAGAAGAATACCTACGAGAGATCTCAAGGATCTCATCTTCTACTTAAGTCAAAAAGGTTTCTCAAGGGTCTACACGATCAGATTTTCATCTATATTCTACAGAGACCCTCTAGAGGGTAATAGAGAGGCTCTCGAAGAGCTCCGTTCATTGAGAGATAAATTCTCTACACACACTCTCGTGAGATTGATTGGGGGTTTTAACCCTTTGTACATACCTCAAAAGAGAGATCTTGTTAGAAGAGCTCTTGAGAGAGATTTTATAGCATATCTAGTGGCTCCAGCTTATCACGGTTTTAGACTAGACTCTAGAGATACACTGAGATTCATAGAGATCGCTGTTGAAGAGAATTTCAGAGTCTTAATACTAGATCTTCTAGAGGATCTCAGAGAGTTTCACAGAGGAATACTATTCAAATACCTAGTCAAGCGCGACACTTTCAAGAGTTTTCTCGAGAAGATAGACAAGAGTTTTAGTAAAAAGATCATGCTCGCCAGCTTTAGATATGATCTTGTTAGAGAGTTCTCGAGTAGAATAGCTGATCTAGAGTTTTTTGTTGATGTGTCTAGCGATACTTTCTACGGGTCTCAATATGATAGAGTTAGAGAGCTGGTAGAGTCTGTGGGAGAAGATCTTGTTGTTCTATCTAGTAGAACTCCTCTCGCCTACCCCGAGGTCTCTCTATACAGAGTCTTGTACTCTGATATAGACGATTCTGTTAAAAAGAAGATTCTTTACGAGAACCCGCTCAAGTTCTATGGAGAAAAATAGGTTTTATTTCACGTACAGCCAGCAGGCTACTTGATGATCTCTCTCTATCTCTATTAGCGGAGGCTCCTCACTATAGCATCTATCATGTGCGAAGGGGCATCTGTTAGCGAATGGACAGCCTCTAGACACTTCTCCTAGTCCTTTTATCTGTGCTTCTACTGTTTTCTGTAGTATTTTTCTCTCTACTCTCTTCTCTATAGATGGTAGTGCTTCTATTAGTAGCTGTGTGTATGGGTGTAGCGGGTTTCTCATGATCTTCTTTGTGTCTCCTTGTTCTACTACTCTTCCTTTGAATAGAACTATTATCCTGTCTGTAGCGTATAGAGCCATGTTCATCTCGTGTGTTATCATGATAATACTCATGTTATTACTATCAACAAGGTCTCTGGACAGATTCACTATGTCTACTCTTGTAGACATATCAACCATGCTAATATACTCGTCGGCTATCAAGAGCTTTGGTCTAGGTATCAGCGCTCTGGCTATAGCTATTCTCTGCAACTGACCTCCCGATAGCTGGTGAGGATATCTTCCTAAAACCTCGTCTGGGTTTAGTCTTACAGACTCAAGTGTTTTTCTTATAATCTCGTTCTCGTCGACATCTGGTGGTAGGAATTTTCTCACCGCCACTTTGAGTGCTCTGTCTATCTTGTAGAATGGGTTGAAGCTTGTGTAAGGATCTTGAAATACTCCCTGAACCTCTGATCTGTACCACTTGATCTCTTTTTCGCTGAGACTCCACACATCTTTATCTCTGTAAATCACTTTGCCTGATGTTGGTGGTGTTAGTCTGAGTATTATTCTGGCTAGAGTTGTCTTTCCAGAGCCGCTCTCTCCAACGAGTGCTACGAACTCTCTGTCACGTATCTCGAACGAGACTTCGTCTAGTGCTCTAACGAATCTCCTCCTAGCCAGTCCGAGAGTATAGATCTTTGATAGATTGTCTACTCTAAGCAGACTCATAGTATCACCTCTTCGAGAGTCTCTCAGCGTATAGCCAGCACTTAACCTTTCTACCCGGCGCGATCTCTATCTCTGGAGGTTCTTCTCTTCTGCATATCTCCATGGCGAATGGACATCTAGGGTGAAATCTACAGCCTGGTGGTGGGAATCTGAGGTCTGGAGGGTTTCCAGGTATTCCTTTGATCTTCTTATCCTCGATTCTAGCACCTACTGGAGGTATTGATTCGAGGAACATCTTAGTGTACGGGTGTAGAGGTTCTCTCCACACATCCTCTTTGCTTCCTGTCTCGACTATGTGTCCACCGTACATTATGAGTAGATATTTTGCTTTCTCAATTATGAGAGGTAGGTCGTGTGTGACCATTAGTAGTGTCTCTACATATCTCTTCTCAACTAGCTCTGTTAAGAAGTCTATCACCACGTGTTGCTGGACTACGTCTAGATTAGACACAGGCTCGTCTGCTACTAGAAATCTCGGGTTTAGTATTGTTGATATTGCCACTACGGTTCTCTGTCTCATACCTCCGCTCAGCTCGTGTGGATATCTATTTAGTATATCGCTTGGCAGGCCGAGGAGCTTGAATCTCTCTAACGCTATGTTTAACACTTCGTCAGGATTTCTCTCATGATATCTGGCCACGTCTCTTATGAAAGATCCTATTTTCATCGTTGGGTTCAGAGCGTCCATAGAGTACTGGGGTATTAGCGCTAGGTCTACTCCTCTCAGTCTATCTATCTCTGTCTCTTCTAGCTTCTCGAGATCTATCTCTCTATACGTTGTAGAACCTCTCTTCTCAGCCTTATAATAATAGATCTTGCCACTTATCTTGACCATGGGAGGGTCTACTAGGTATAGTAATCCCTCGGCTAGAGTTGTCTTTCCAGAGCCGCTCTCTCCGACAAGACCTTGAAAGCCTCCTCGAGGGACTGATACTGTCACTCTATCCACGGCTTTAACATATATTCCCCTGGGCAGAATATAGTATAACCTTAGATCTTTTGATCTTGCGACTATCTCCTCTCCAACACTCATAAGATCACCTCACACAGCGTATACTGTGAATTTGAGTCTGGGATTAAACACGTGTTGAAGTCCTAGATTTATCTGTAGAAGACTGTATGAGAGGAATACCACTACTAGTCCTAGTGGTACAAACCACCACCAAGCTCCTATAAATATGGCTCCTCCATTGATCATAGCGTTAAAAGCTCTTCCCAGAGTCACAGCATCGAAAGGTCCGAAGCCTATGGCTCCGATACCTACTTCGGCGAATATTGCTGATGAGAAAGAATTTATATAGATTAGGAATACGTATGACGCTATGTTAGGCAGGATTTCTTTTAAAACTATTTCTAGAGATGTGAAATTTGTTAGCTTGGCCATCTCTACGTATTCTGAGGATTTGTTTTGTAGTGTGAGAGATCTGACTACTCTGGTCGGGCCCGGCCAGCTTAGAATTCCTATCACCACTGCTACTAGTAGTGAGGATCTCAATTGCTCGGGCACGTATGCTACTACCATTAGTAAGACTATGAACATTGGTATTACCATGAGGAAGTTAGAAGAAAAGTTGATCGCGTCGTCGATCAAGCCTCCTCTATAGCCGGCTATAAGTCCTAAGATCGATGCTATGATAGTTGATATAGCTCCAGCTAGAGCGGCTATCCACAGACTGTTTTTAAGCCCTACTGTAAGCCATGTGAATATATCTCTACAGCCGTTGTCTGTGCCTAGTAGATTGTGTGGGTTTGGTGGTAGATATCTTATCTCCTCGGTACATCTATTACTCTTGTCAGGGCTGTAGTAGCTTACGTTGAAAGGGTCTGGATACGCGTATAGAGATCCTATGTATCCTAACAAGACTAATGCTAGGAATATAGAGAAGCCGACCACAAATCTCTTGTTCGTTAACAGCTCGCCTATAAGTGTCTCTCTAACACTACTCAGAAGCTTGTTTATAAGTGTTACATGTCTACTCTCAACTCTCATACTACTCACACCACCTCGGTGATCCCTCTTCTAATCCTCGGGTCTAGGAAGCCGTAGAGTATGTCTGCGGCGTAGTTTGCTAGTAGTAGCATTGTTGCTGTGAATGTGAATATTGCTTGCATACCGAATATGTCTAGTCTACTCATTATAAGCAGTAGTAGAGAGCCCATGCCAGGATAGCCGTAAACCATCTCAACAAGTAGATTCCCCGCGAATAAGCCTCCGAAGCTTATTGCGAATGCTGTGAATTGTGGTATTATCGCGTTTCTAAAAGCATACCTACCTAGAACTCTCTTCGGGAGTCCTAGAGACTTTGCGTATTTCATGTAGTTAGCGTTAAGCTGGTATATCACATATGCTCTCATACCAATACTCCACCCACCGATCCCTATTATCGTCAATGTGGTCATTGGCAGAATCCATGCTCTAAGTTGATTGACCACGTAGTCCCAGGAGAGAGAAGGTATCATATTAACTACTTTACCAGATGTCGGCACTAGAGGCTGGCCGAATTGACTCTTCCACCAGACGCTGAATACGTATACAAGGATTATTATAAGCCAGTAAGCCGGTATGAGAGATATGAATTGCATTAGAGAAAGACCTATCTTATCAGACTTACCTCCTTTCAAAGCCATGTATGCGCCTAGATAATTTCCCACAACCCACGAGACCACTAGAGAGGGTATCAGTATCATGAGTGTGTTGGGTAGGAACTCTTTCACCAAGTCTATGACAGGAGGTAGATTGTTAAATGCTAGAGAGTAGCCCCAGTCTCCTCTCAAGAAATTGATAAGCCAGTAGAAGAACTGAGTGTAAGGAGGCTGATCGAGCCCGAATCTAGATATGAGCTCTTGTCTGAGTCTCTCAGCCTCTGGGACTACTTGGACTATTCCACCAGTAGCTCCTTGAGCCATGTTGTATAGTGTCTCGAGATACCTCCCTATAGGATCTCCGGGCATTATTCTTGGTAGCAGAAAGTTTAAGAACGCAGCGATAAACCATAGCACTGTGTATGTCACCGTTTTATTGATCACGTATCTAGTGTATGGAGAAACCATTACGACACCTAGGGTGACTGTTCACTAAAGGTTACTTTATATGAGAATATATATTTTATTCTACGCATATGCGACGTATGAAAGAATTAACTTCTACTTAGCTTTAATTATAATTCTTGTTGTAAACACGTCTCTCATCTCTACTCTTTTAACTCTATAAACATATGAGGTATACTCATTAAAGCCTCTCAATCTTCTCTCTATAAACCATTTCACATTCTCTTCTCGAGGTATTAGTTCTATTAGTGTTTTATTTGTCTCGCAGAGAACTCTATCTTCTCTTTCGCTACACTCTCCTTTCACATGTATATTCCATCTGAAGAGTCCTGTACCTTCTATCGTGTCTTTTATAGAGATCTCTTTTACAGAGACTAAGTCTCTGTATGAGAACTCTCTTATCAAATTAACATTATCATAGATTCTTGATTCTAGTACAGCTTTGAAACCTTTCTCATACGCTACTAGTTCTCTCAAGAAACCTCTTGTCTCCAGATGATCCTCTTCTTCTCTAGTCACAGTATTGTGAGCTATACTCTTTCTATGCCAAGTCCAGTGGAGAGGGTTGTAATAGCCTCCTGAGCCTGCGTCTACTATCAGAGCCTCTCTCCTCCAGTATACTTCGAAGCTCAGCTTGTCTGGGTGTCCATGCCACGCTCCGTGTGGTCCGTAGTCTATTACCACATAGAATGATTCTGGGTCTTCTGACTCTCTGTAGACTAGTCTACCGCTAGAGTCTAGTCTTGTGATTCTTTCTCTCGTGTATGATTTGAATTCTTCTCTCAGAGGATTTACTCTTGAGAGTATCATTGCGAGTATTGTCATTGGGTTATTTATCGTCTCGTTAGTACTCCAAAGTCTCTTACTTATAAAGCCTAGGACAGGGTCTCTGTATCTTATGAAACCTATTATAAAGAGGTCTGGTGGTATAGGTCCTTCGTTAGTGTCTTCGAGAGCTGGTGTAGTGTTATATGGTGTGGCTATGCTCCAGAGCCATAAGAGAGATCTCTTGATAAGAGGCTCTCCACCTCCTAGCGTTAGTTTGTAGAGAGAGTCATCTCCAGAGTAGTACAAGATCTCGGCACCATTAATAATACTCTCAAGATCATAGTGATGATATCCTGCCGCAAGCTCTACAGATCCTCCGTCTTCTAAGAATGTGTATTGAAGAGTCTTTAACACTGTGAGAGCTTTCTCTCTAAAGATACTCGAGTCAGCACTATCGATCTTCTCAGATATGGCCAGCAGCCCTGCGGCCTCAGAGAACTCCCAGTTGCCAGCCCACACATTTGTTATTTTAAAGATCTCTCTACCGATCTCGTTCAGCGCGTAGGCGATCTCATTCTTACTCTTCTCATCAAAGATACTATCAGCCAAGTCTAGAGATAGCGCGTAGTAGAGAAATCTAGAAGCTCCCGCACCTCCGTGTATGGCTGTGTAGTATCCCACTAGATCCTCGGAGAACCAGTGTGTTGATAGAGTTGTGAATATTTTTTTGAGGAGGTCTAGGTAGACTCTTTCTCTCTCTACAAGATAGAGGAAGACGAGGTCTAAGGGGTTGACGTTGAGTAAGAGGATCTTGTTATAATCATCTTTAAGAGCTCTACTTATAATATCTCTTACACTCTTTCTACTCAAATACTTGACAATGAGATCTGCGAGATCTTTTGATACTGATATTTCTTCTAATCTCTCTCTAAGAATCTTTCTTAGAGTAGGAGGTTTAGATATGTATGTATAGAGATCTTTCAAAGCTATAGCATCGTTATACTCGCTCTCTACATAAATATTATCATATATATATTTATTATAGAGTTTGTCTCTCAGATTCTCTGGCACTCTACCAAGAACCACGCTAGCCTCTGGCTGTATTGTGAAATATCTCTTAACCACATGTCTCTCGCCACATAACTCTAGCACCACGCTAGGATACTCGTACA
Source organism: Sulfolobales archaeon (assembly GCA_041287455.1). GTDB lineage: Archaea > Thermoproteota > Thermoprotei_A > Sulfolobales > AG1 > WYEN01. The sequence goes on along the minus strand of JBEULF010000026.1, from coordinate 7,347 downwards.
ACTCTCGATCCATCGAGAATTCCACGGGATCTCTAGATCTGAAGCTGCTCTCCCACAACTCTCCTCTACGCGTTGTCAGAGTATTCTTCTCTAGAACAAGCTCCTGGGTTCTAACGCTGGGTCTGACCTGATCTATGCAATAACCTCTTCTACCAATCGAGCTCATATTCTTATCATACTCTATAAAACCTCTGATACTACAATCAAGATCTTTCAAAGAGTACACTCTTACAAACCCGCTGTAGACCTCGCCCGGTATAGCTATAGAGGGGCTCTCTATTGAGACTATCAGCTCTCTAGACACATAGTCTACTCTAGCTAGGTCTCTTAGCGGGAGTATTTCTAACTCTACACTAAGCGTGCTTCTGGGAGGAATCTCTCTCTCAAGCGAGATTATATTGATCTCTGTGTTGAAAAACTGATCCTCGGTAGCAGCGTAGACATCTCCTCTGAGAACACTGATCAGTATTCCTACTCTGAGGACTCTATCTATGGTTGCAATCCATTTTACCTCTGGGAAGAATCGGGTTTTGTAAGAATGTTTCTCAAAATGATACTCGCGAACACCGCCTGGCGTCATTATAGATGAGAAAGTGTCTCTCCTGCCATCAAACCCGTAGGAGACATAGTATCTACAGCTGTAAGTGGCGCCCTCAACCTCGGGATCTCCCCAGAAACCACCTCTCCCACAAGCTGTGTGTATCGCTATTCTAATTCTACTCTTCACACTCTCTTCAGACTTATTTACTAGCTCCACACTGTATCTAACTCGATCTTCTTCTAACCCTACTCTCCATCTGAGAACAGGGTTTCTATCTCTACACTCAAACAATATCTCGTTAGTGCTTAGAAACTCTCTGTGAGGATTTTCGCAGAAGTACGGCTCGAGGATCAGTACGCCCATGCCAGGTTTTCTAGTCTCAAGCTCTGGTCTTCTAGAGAAGAGATGTCTGACGTTCTTCACTAGATCTGTTATCTGTGTCACTACGCCTGTTTCAAGATCTATTTCTACGGAGATCTCATCATTCTTAAGAGAGTATAGTTTCAAGATAAGATCTCTCTCACAACTTGTTTTAAAGCTCTAGCATATCTGATCACGTGTTCCTCTGGCTCTAACAACTCTGGGTGAGGGATCCACATAGTGTTTCTACAAGCTCTCTCAGTGTTAGGTAGGTGTAGTTTCTTGTACTCTTCGTAGGGGAGTTTCCACTTCTTCTCTGAGAACGCTTCCTGTCTGTATAATGGGATCTTGTATCCCTCTACGAGTGTGAAGCCTTTCTCTCTCATTCTAGCCACAATCTTCTCTCTACTGATCCTCTCAGAATACTTGTCTTCTATCGATACTGCTATGAAATAGTAGTTAGTCTTTATATGCTCAGGGATTCTGTGTAGATATAACGCTTCTAAGCCTGAGAGCTCCTCATAGATCAACTTAGCACTCTCACGAATCTTTCTTAAAGTCTCGTCTAATCTCCACAACTGCGGCATCAGCACTGCTGCCTGAAATTCTGTCATTCTAAAATTCAGCCCCACGCTATAATGCATATACCATGCGCCGCCAATCCTCCTCCCAGCGTGATGTATCGACCAGAGCTTCTCATAAAGATCTCTATTGTTGGTCAAGATAATACCACCCTCCCCAGCCGTCATAAGCTTGCTACTTTGAAAACTGAATACACCCGCGTCTCCTATAGCTCCTACTCTCTTGTCTCTATACGCCGAGCCGTGAGCTTGTGCCGCGTCTTCTATCACGTAGGCGTTGTGTTTTCTCGCGATCTTGATTATCTCGCTCATCTCAGAGGGGTTTCCCGCGAAGTGTACGGGTACTACTATCTTAATCTTATTATTCTTATCACTCTCAATAATCTCTGCTAAGTGGTTCACGTCTATTGTGAGAGTGTCAAAATCTATGTCTACGAAAACAGGTTTTAATCCTAGCACTATCCCAGCTGTGACAGTCGCTATGAAAGTATAGGCTGGAGAGACAAGATGATCTCCGGGCTCAACATCTAGAGCCATGTAAGAGAGCATCAACCCTGCCGTGGCGTTGAAGACGGCCACACCGTATTCAGCATCGTGATACCTTGCAAAGTCTCTCTCAAATTTCTCAACAAGACCTCCCCCGTCGAATCTGCCCCACTTGCCAGATCTATATGATGCGATTAGAAGAGACTCTCCCACATCATCTGGTCTAGGCCATCTCGTTTTAGACACCGTTATAATTTCTGGTCATAATTTAAATTGAGTGTAATCGGCGAGTCTCGAAATTTAACTCTACTACTCTTATAATACTCTGATTCAAGTGTTGCTTAGAGTGATCTCTCTGACAGTTCTGATAAAAGATCTTGCTCTCTCAATATCTAGCGGAGCTCCTGCTCTGCCAGATTCTCTTATGAAAGATCCTATGATTACTCCGTCAGAGTATTTGTACAGGCTTTTTATATTCTCAGTATTAGCACCACTACCTATCAACACTGGGACTGGGCTCGATTTTTTCAGTGTTTTGAGGAAGTCCAGCTGTGGAGGGCTTCCGCTTCTCAGTCCTGTTGCTATGAGTTTGTCAGCTCCTCCTCTCTCTACATAGTCTTGTGTTAGTGCTTTGATGAACTCTGTTATGTTTGAAGATTTCGAGAGCATAGGGTGAGTCTCTCTCAAGATCCCTAGAGATATGTCTAGACTTGTGGCGTGTTTAACACTTATGTCAGCATAGATCTTTACTTGAGGATAATTTCTTCTTATCACAAAAAGTCTGGGCGCCTCAGCCTCGATCAATCCTGAGTCAGAGACTATACTCTCGATCAAGGCATTCACTCTTATAAAACTAGCCTTGGCAGCAACAGCTATGGCATAAGCCTCTCTACCAGAGTTTCTGAGAAGATTAACACCAACCTCTAGAGAAGTGCTTTTTACAATCTCTCTAACAATAATACTCATTGACGCTAGTGTCAGCGGGTCTCTAACTCTCTTTCTATAGGGATAGTCGCCAAAATTCTCAACAATAACACCATCATAACCCAGCTCTTCAAGAGTTCTAGTCTCAGAAACCGCTCTCTCGATAATCTGACCCAGATCTAGATCACTCTTAACACTAGAGTGTGGGAGTCTGGGCAAGTGAATTGTTGCAATAACACTATACTTACTACTCATGAAAAAACCCTTGAACTTGTATTCTATATAAATCAATATTTTAAACGCTAATGTAAAACTCTTCTCAACAGGCTAGTGGAAAAGTTTTTAAGCATTCTCACAGATTTTCTACCTAAGGTGTGTATATGAGTAGGCTAGCGAGTCTGGGTCTACGTGTCTTTAGAGGTGCTCTAGTAGTTCTCTTAATAAGTCTCATATTGCTCAACACACCCTACATTTTCATAACTCTCGGTGGTTCTCCAATAGCTCTGATATCAGCTCAGACACAGAAGCCAGGTTCTCTATCACCTATTACTTGCCCGAAAGTTGGAGGTACTGTTGTTGTGATTCACTGGGGAGATCCTAAGAGTTTCAATCCAGACTCGCAGGTTGACGATGCATTATTTGCTATTGCTAGTCAGATCTATAATAAGCTGATTAATCTAGACGTGAACTATAATATTATACCTGAGCTAGCTGAGTCTTGGGAGATAGCTCCTAACGGCTCTACATTTATATTCCACCTGGTTAAAAATGCTACTTGGCACGACGGCTACCCCTTCACTTCCGCAGATGTTAAGTACACTCTAGAGGCTATAAAGAAGTACAAAGGTGTTATGTACAGTTTTCTCATGATGGACAAGCTTATATCTGTTGACACGCCGGATAACTATACTGTTATAGTTAGATACTCAGCTCCATTCCCAGCATTCTTAAGCTTCTTAGCTTGGTATGGCACGTTTATCCTTCCAGAGCATATCTTTAACAAGACAGAGTATAAAGACTGGATGGATCCCTCTATACCAGCACTACAACGTCCAATAGGCACAGGACCTTTCAAATTCGTCGAGTATGTGAAGGGAGATCACGTCACGCTAGAGGCTAACCCGAACTACTTCAAGGGTAGACCTTGTGTTGATAGAGTAGTGTTTAAGATAGTTCCAGACCCTACGGCCGCTCTACAGAGCTTCCTGGCTGGAGAGGGTGACTGGCTGACAAACGCGCCCCCGCCCAGCGAGATTCCTAGAATAAACTCTACACCTGGTTTCAGAGTTGAGACAAGACTAGTCCCTAGCAGATGGTATATAGCTTTCAACCTGCTGAATCCTATGCTTGCAGATGTTAGAATGAGATATGCTATAGCCTATGCTATAAACAGATCTGAGATCGTTGAGAAAGCTCTGAGCGGCTATGGCATGCCTGCTCAGGGTATGTACACACCTGTTATTAGCTGGGCTTATAATCCTAACGCTACAGAGCCTCCCTACGACCCTGCCAAGGCGAGTCAGCTGTTAGATGAGCTGGGATATAAGATAGGTTCTGACGGCTATAGATACACTTCTAACGGGACTAGACTGACGCTTAGACTAGATATATTCCAAGGAGCCGTTCCAGAGGGTATAGCTGCTGTGATAAAAGATGATCTGAGGAAAGTAGGTATAGATGTTAAGATAGAAGAGTACGAGATCGCTGCTTGGGAGGATAAGGTGGTTAAGAAGAGAGATTTTGACTTAGCATTGCTAGACGGTTTCCAGGGGCCAGACCCTGATAACATGAGATCTAGATTTGGTCCGGGAGCGTATCTTAACATGGCTAACTACTCTAACCCCGAGTTTGGAGAACTGTTGAACAAAGCCGCTGTAGAGCCTAACTTTACTAAGAGACAAGAGCTTTATTGGAAGGCTCAAGAGATCATGGCTCGAGACTTACCCTACCTAATACTAGCAGATCTAATGGCATTCTTCATATACAGAACCGAGTGGCATAACTTCTACTGGCAACTACCGGGAGTAGCGGGACTTAACACGCTTGAGAGAGTGTGGTGGGATAGAGGGACTCCTACGACTATCACACCCACCCCATCCCCCCTGATCTCTACAACAGCCGCTCCGACAGAGACTGCCACATCTGCTCCTGTGTCTGTCACAACACCTACAACAACTATCTCACCAACCACCACGCCTGCGCTAGCCGCGCCTAGTATCTCTCTAGAGTATATCGCGTTGATCGTGGTGGTGGTAGTGATAATAGCTGTGGTGTTAGTAATCTTACTCAGGAGAAGGTGAGATATAATCACTCTGTTCAGATACATAGTTAGTAGATTGATTCAGGCTTTTTTTATCATACTAGCCGTGATCATAGTTAATTTTCTGATTATATCTCTCGCTCCGGGAGACCCTGTTCAATTTATAGCTGGAGATATATCTCTCTACTCGCCCGAGGTAGCGGCTTACTTGAGAGCTAGATGGGGTCTTGATAAACCTGTCTATGAGAGGCTTCTTATATACATATCTAATGTGTTGAGAGGAGACCTAGGCTACTCCTATAGATATTCTGTGCCAGTAGTTAGTCTGATTCTAGAGAGAGTTCCTACAACTCTCCTGCTTACCATAACAGCTAATTTACTAGCATTCTTTCTCGGAGTGTTCTTAGGGGTCTATGCTGCTAGGAGGAGTGGTAGTAAGATTGACACTGCGTTGAATCTTGTAAACTTCTTCTTGTGGTCTACGCCTGCTTTCTGGTTTGGAATCGTCCTAATGCTAATATTCTCAGTGAACTTGAAGATACTGCCGGCGACAGGTTTGATAGATGTTAGAAATCCTCCGCAAGGTTTCATGTTGTATCTAGACATAGCGAGACACTCTATACTGCCAGTAGCAACATTAGCTCTAGTATCCCTACCTCTATACTACAAGATTGTTAGAGACACTGTTATTCAGCAATCCTCAGAAGACTATGTGTACACTTATAGAGCTATAGGATTTGCCGAGGGAGAGATCTATAGGAGATATATATTTAGAAACTCTATAATACCGCCTGTGACAGTCTTCGCAATACACATGGGTTTTGCAATAGCTGGCGCGGCTCTTATAGAGAACGTTTTCGGATGGCCTGGCGTGGGTAGACTTCTTCTCGACTCTATAAGAGCTAGAGACTACCCGGTCATACTAGGCGTGTATCTAGTTATAGCAACATCTGTTGTCATAGCTAATCTAATAACTGACATACTATACGCCTACCTAGATCCTAGAGTGAGAATTGAGAGGAGATCCTAGCTATGACTCGTAGAGACACTCTATCGAGTATGTTGAGTAATATCGCTCTGTACACGAGAAGTCTTATAAATCCTGTGAGAATGATTCTCGAGGATAGATATGGTAGAATAGGTTTTGTAATAGTAGCGTCTATAGTGCTGCTAGGAGTCTTAGCCCCATATCTACCACTCCCAGACTATAACGCTCTAGCTTTTGACAGATTTCTACCTCCATCTAGAGAACACTTGCTGGGGACAGACTCTCTAGGGAGAGATCTTCTGAGTAGAGTTATTTGGGGTGCTAGAGTCTCTCTCTTAGTAGGATTCACGGCCGCTGGTATCGCAGCTATCATAGGCATACTCCTGGGAACGCTGGCAGGGTACTACGGCGGTGTTATTGATGTTGTTATAAGTAGAGTTATAGATATATTCTTCGTCATACCCACATTCTTCATAGCATTAACTCTCGCAGCTATATATGGGAGCAATATATATCTGCTGATGCTGATAATAGGCTTGACCACGTGGCCTACCACAGCGAGGATTATGAGAGCTCAAGTTTATGTTGCGAGAGAACTGCTATACGTCGAGGCGGCTAGAGCTCTCGGAGCAGGGGATAGGAGAATCATATTAAAACACATTATACCTGTAGCAATACCTCCCGCGATCGCTAACACTATTCTCCTCGTAGGCAACGCCATAATTATAGAGGCTGGACTAAGCTATCTAGGTCTAGGAGATCCTAACATACCTAGCTGGGGTAGAATAATTTATGAAGGTCAGCCCTACATAGAGAGAGCGTGGTGGATCTCGATCTTCCCCGGAGTATTCTTAGTAATAACAGTGTTAGGATTAAACTTTTTAGGAGACTCTCTATACAGAATCTTCACACCCAGAATAAGAGCCTACTCGAGATAAAAGATCTTTTTAAACGCTAGATATAACTCTCTGACCACTATCTCTCGAGACCGGCTCACAGAGCCAGCAATCTCTTCAGCACTTAACACTATTAAATCTCGAGATCAATGTGAGCATCTTGGATCTAGCTTATTAATTTGAAACTGCTTAAATCAGAGTTCTATTATATTTCTTCTAGCTTCTTCTCGAGACCTTGTTTTTATATCTTTTAACATCTTTTCACCTAGAGGATATATGACAGTGTCAGAACAGCATTATATAGTCTCACC
>JBEULF010000025.1:0-5259 GCA_041287455.1 Sulfolobales archaeon | reverse complement strand
CCTTTAGGAGGCTCAATACCTAGTTTTCTGAAGATCTCGGGGTATTTTAATGGTAGTTCTACTAACTCTCTCACTCTCATTATGATATTTTTCATCCCGCCAATATCATTATATGTGACTTTTGCTATTCTCGATGCCAAAACAGGTTTATCCAAGATCTTGAGTTGAGTATCTGCTGATATGTATACTACTCCAGTAGGTCTCGTCTGAACAACTACAAAGGGCAGTGCTTGTCCTAGTATGGGTATGTATATTATATCCCCTTCTACGACGGGGTGTTTATCAAGTCTTTTCTTAACGAAATTAACAAACGACTGATCAACAGATGTTATAGATGTGTTAGGCTGTGAAGGAGCTATCTTGACTAGTCTCGCTGGATGAGCAATCGCTTTTCTAACTATAACCTTCTCACCTATAGCTACGTCAGCATTTCTTCTGACGATAGGATCCATTCTTATAACACGAGGATCATCATCACCGTAACTAGGCCACACAATGCCTGCAGTCTTCTTCCTACCCTCGATCTCGACTATATCTCCCGGCTCAAGACCTAGCTCTTTTAACACAGATATATCTATCTTAACCTTACCACCAACACTATCTCTGTGTTTCAACTCATCAACTATAAGAATAACTTCTCTCTTCGCGCTACGAGCTCTCTCACTCTCGCTAGAAGGATCGCTCTTCGGATTCTCTGCATGCTCTGGATTGTCACTCAACTCTCACTACTCCCACGATTTTGTTAGATTACAAAGTTCTTAAACTCATACTAGTGTCTCTGTAGATTGTTTTAAATTCAGAGGAATTTCTAATTAATAAAAATAGATCGCTGATAAAGATTATTCTCAGAAGACTCTTGTCACAAGCTCTACATCTACTTCATTAACACCGTCTATTGATCTTAGAATGTTCTCTAGCTCCTCCGTACCACCCTCAGTCGTCTCTGGGAATACTATGAATAGTCTGAGCACCTTATACCCGTACGCAAGATCTTCTGACTCGTATCTTAGCACTCTATATTTCTGAGGCAACTTATTCTTTATAATCTCTATCATTCTAGAGAAGTCTTCTACAATCTCAGTAGGGTATAACTTTATAACAGCTATAACATCAGCCATAAAAACACCTCAAGGTCCTTCAAAACCGCACACAGGGCATCTATACGGTGTTGCAGAATTTCTACACTTACTACATCTCCAAATAACATACTTGCCACAGTTAGGACATGTAAAACTAACTGCTTTCTCATACGGAGCTATTATTCTCTTACACGACGTGCATATAGGAGGTGAGATCTCGTCTACCAGAGCTGGTCTAGGCAGTCTTGTCGCGAGTGCCGTTTCTAACACCTCAGTCTAGTTACCATAACCACTCTTAAATACTTGGTAAGTCTCACATATAGTAGGTGTGTCTAAGATGATTTCAAGAGACTCTTTCTTCAGAGACAGAGTTGAGCCTTTCAAGCCTGATAGAGTAAAAAGTTTTAGAGACCTTCTAGAGAGTATGAAGAGAACAGCTTATCAAGGCAGAAAATTAGGCGAGATATTTGATATATTGTTGAAAATGTTTGGCGAGAGAGATCTTATTATCTATATGGGTCTAGCAGGTTCTATGGCTACAGCGGGTATGTGGAGTATAGTCACGTGGCTTATAGAGAGAGACTATATAGACGTGCTAGTATCTACAGGAGCAAATGTTTCTGAAGATATATACGCCGGCCTAGGCCATCCCTATGGGAGAGGTTCTCCTTGTGTTGATGACGAGCTTCTCTTAAAGAATAAGATAGATAGATTCTATGATGTGTATGCTGACGAGTATCTCTATAGAGAGATGGAGAGACTGTTAAAAGAATTCATATTAGATCTTCCCAAAGATCATATATACTCGTCAGCCGAGTTTATATACTTACTAGGAGCTAGACTTGATAGACTTGGAGTAGAGTCTATCGCGAGATCCTCGTTTAGGAAAAAAACACCTGTATTCGTGCCTGCAATAGTAGACTCAGGATATGGTATTGCCGCGATACTAGCTGTTGTAGAGAAAGGATCTAGAGTGATAATAGATCAGTTTAAAGACTTCGAGCAGATGATAGCTATATCAGAGAGAGCTGGCGATACGGGAGTTATATACATAGGCGGAGGAGTTCCTAAAGACATGATACAGTTAATAGCCGTGGCCAGAGCATTGGTAGAGGAGAGGAAGAGAGGCTCTAGCGATATTGTGAAACCTCATAAATACGCTGTACAAATAACAACAGACCTACCTCAGTGGGGTGGTTTGAGTGGTGCTACTCTAGAAGAAGCTGTGAGCTGGGGTAAGGTCAGGTCTGTAGATTCCGCTGGTGTCACAGTAGACGCTACTATAGGTCTTCCACTACTAGTAGCGGGATTGAGAGAGGCTGGTATAAAGAGAGAGAAAATAGATCTTTCTTTCGTGTTTCAGAGTGTAGAAAAATATGTCGAGAAAATGTAGTGTTAGATGGGATCAAGAATACAAGTACAGCTATGTAGAAGGACCTCTAATAACCAGAAGACACGTAGACCTATTATTAGAAGCTTCGAGAAAGAGATTGAGTGAGGTAGAAGTCTCTCTAGACCTGGGTTTAACAAGATCTATTGTTAGAATAGAGAGTAATAGCGTTGTGATAGATAGTGTGAGATTCTCGTTAGACTATCTAGATAAGACAGTCGAGGAAGGATTTGTATATAAGATAGTTGATGAGAAGATTCTTAGAATAGATCTCTATTCTGAGGGCAGGTATTACAAGTTAAAATTTGTTGATCTAGATAAAGCTCCTACTCTAGAGATTAACGGTGTACAAATGCATAGAACTACTAACATAGATCCTTGGAGAGACTCTCTACTAAAAGTAGCGAGCCTGGGAAGAGTCAGAGGGTTCAGAGTACTAGATATATGCACAGGACTAGGATACACAGCTATAAATGCTCTTAGAAGAGGCTCTAGAGAAGTAATATCGATCGAGATTGATAGAAATGTTCTCGAGATAGCTAGATTAAACCCTTGGTCTAGAGATCTTGATAAAATAAGAATCTTAGAAGGAGACGCGACTAGAGTCATCCATTATATAGATGATGAGTGTTTTCAAGCTGTCACACACGATCCCCCGAGAATCAATGTTGCTGGAGAGTTGTATAGTGAGAGTTTCTACAGAGAGATCTTTAGAGTTCTGGTTAGCGGTGGCAGAATGTTTCACTATACAGGTGAGCCTGGAAAACATAGTAATATAAGCATATTGAGAGGTATTAAGAATAGGCTTGAGAAAGCCGGGTTTATAAACGTGAGATGGATTGACAGGGCCAAAGGGTTCTTAGCTGTAAAACCATAGCTACATATAGTATCTAGGAGCGTATCTACTCTCACTCTTCTCAATCTCAGATCTTATTCTTCTCTCCAAAACCTCTATCGTCTCCGCGTGTCTTAGCAGCTCTGAAACGTCTATCTCCATATTTAGTATCTTAGCTATCTTAGACACAGCAACAGCCGAGGCTCTAGGATCTGGTCTGTTTCTCTCCGCGTAGGGTAGTATGGCCGTGGCTGGTAGACCTATAATCTCGCTATACATTAATAGTGTTGCTAGAGGTCCCACAATGACTAGTCCCTTATCCATCATCGGCTCTTCTAAAACTCTCTTAGAATGACTATTACTAATCCATCTCAACTGTTCTTCAGGAGATTTTCTAACCTCTGAATCCAGACCTCCTACGAGGATCATCTCTGAGAAGTTATTTCTATAAGCCCATTTAACAATCGTCTCTGCAAAAGCATCTTTATCTACTGGTGGTGGTATCGTTTGGTTTACTATTACAAACAATTTTTTATCCTGGTCAGAGTATATCTCGTGTGGAAAACTAAATCTAATCTCAGGCTCTATAGATATCGTGTCAGCCATATACCTGGTTATGATAAAGCCTACTCTTCTCATTTTAAGAGTCTCAACAATATACTTAGTGGTTATATACCCCGTCGCGCCGAAGCCTGGGAAGCCTGTTATTAGTATAGGGTTTTTCTCAGGCTCTACCGAGTTTTTGTACAAGTATATTCTCACATTTCTACTCTCTCTAAATACTTCCAACATCCCTCCCTGTTAAATACTGCAACACCCCTTATATAATGGAGCATCTCTTCAGGTGCTAGTAGCAGTCTTCCCACAGCTAGAAGTCTATCTTCCTCGTCTACGACTAGAGCTATATCCCAGGGTCTCAGATCATAGTCTACGTCAATAACATGTCTCGAAAACACATTCCCCCCAAGACTGATGTCTCTAGCGATCTCATTAATAACAACAACTCTCAGACTAGGCGGGCTTAGTCTACTCTTGATCCTCGAACCTCCTATACACGTAGGTATTAATCTATGGTCTGAGGCTCTAATACTTAACACAAGCCCTTCAGAATCTTCTACACCTCTGATTCTCCCGGTATTCTTAGACACGATAATATAGCTATCATCTCTAATCAGAACATCGCCCACGCCCGGTCTAAACTGATAGTCAGCTATAACTCTAAGTCTCTCGATAGTCTCTCTAGAAGCCTTGATCCTGATCATGATCTCTACACGTGTTGAATACCTACCTCTCTCTGAGAGGATCTCAAGTGTTGCGACAAATCAATCTCTCTACCAGCTCTTCTCATAACTTTCTCAATAGCTTTTAGAAAGTCTTCGTACACTATATAATCTCTGCCAGCTCTGATAGCCATATACCCTGCTTCAGTACATATAGCTTTTATATCAGCACCTGAAGCTCCTTCTGTCAATTCAGCCAGCTTCTCAAGATCAATGTTCTCTCTTATGTTTAGTTTCCTCATATGAATCTTAAAAATCTCTATTCTACCTCTCTTATCAGGTAGTGGTATGTATATTATTCTATCAAATCTACCAGGTCTAAGCAGAGCTGGGTCTAACACGTCGATTCTATTTGTTGTCGCAATAATCTTAACTCTGTCAAGAGGATCAAAACCATCTATTTCAGCCAACAACTGTGTCAGAGTTCTATGAATCTCTCTCTCACCACTAGTCCCAACTTCAAGTCTCTTAGCTGCGATAGCGTCTATCTCGTCTATGAGAACTATAGAAGGAGCCTTCTTTCTAGCTAGAGAGAATATCTCTCTAACAAGTCTAGCACCTTCACCAATATACTTTTGAGCTAGTTCTGACGCGACTAATCTGATAAAAGTAGCGTTAGTCTCACCAGCAACAGCTCTAGCAAGCAGTGTTTTTCCAACTCCTGGAGGTCCGTAG
>JBEULF010000024.1:0-5526 GCA_041287455.1 Sulfolobales archaeon | reverse complement strand
CGTCTAGGTGATGGGAGCCTCATTCCGTTGAGCTCGACAGCCGCCCGTGAACCCGCGGGGACAAGCAAACCCCTGTGGGCGAGGTGGAAGTCTCTGGATACGAGAAGATATACAGGTACAGATGAAAGAGAAAAAATCTGGGGACGCTATAGGACTATAGATATTCTCATAATGTCGAAATTCATAGTATCTCAAAACAATTTTATTTCTCTATGAGACCGAAGTTGCGGGCCCGCCGGGATTTGAACCCGGGACCCCCGGCTCCGGAAGCCGGTGCCCTGTCCTGGCTGGGCTACGGGCCCTGTTAATTATTCTCTTTGCAATCTTAATAGTGGTGGTCTTGTGGAGTGTTATAAGATCTCTTTTGAGATCTTCTTTTCTACTCCTGATGAGTATAGTGGTTTTCTTGATGAGATCTCTAGGAGTGTCTCTTTTCGCGGTGGTAAGCATGTTGTGACTCTCTCTACATACATGTATGCTGATGAAGATTCTCTTGTCAGGATCTCTTTCTCTGAGGAGAGTCTTAGAAGTGTTCAGATAGCTCCTCTAATCAGAGATCTTCTCAAAGCTTCTGGGTCTATATCTTGTTCTAAGCCTGTTAAGTGTCTAGAGATCTATGAGATCATTAGTGAGATTGCTAAGAGTAGAAAATTGAGGATAAGAGTCATGTCGCAGGACTAGGTTCTTTTATCAACACATCTGTAGAGAAATAGTATTGCTGGTAGGACTATCTTTATAGCGTTGTCAATAGTATTCATAACATGCCCCATGTCAGGGACTATGTGAGCTTCGAAAGTCTTGCCACTCTCCATGAGCTTGTTTAGTAGTCTCATTATAGGCTTTAGAGGTGTTCTAGTATCGTTCTGAGGCTGTATTATGCAGAGAGGCTTCTTAAGATTCTCGGCTTTGTTGATAGGAGATCTCTCTCTAAGAAGATCTTTTCTCTTATCAAATAGAACTTCTATAAATTGCTTAAATAGAGCGTCACTAATCTCATACATCTCCTCCCAATCAGCCACGGCAGCGCCGGCAACACCACAGTCAAAGAGATCTGGCTTGTTAAACATTGTCCACAGAGTCATATAGCCTCCATAGCTGTATCCCATGACAAAGAGTCTCTCGCCAAGCTTGTTCTCGAGAGCGAATCTAGCTGCAGCCTCTATGTCGAGAAGATCTCCTCCGCCAGGGTCTCCTATGTCTAGTCTTCTAAAACTCTCACCATACCCAGTAGAGCCTCTGAAGTTAGGTGCTATAACATTAAAACCAGAGGCTACTAGAGAGGCTATCAAAACACTCCAGCTATCAGCAACCTCAGACCAAGGACCTCCGTGAATATAAACCACGGCGCTTTTAGTCATATCATGGCCTCTACTTCTGATCACGAACAATGGGATCTTGAGACCATCTAGAGATTCTATGTATCTAAACTCAATATCACCCATCATACTCTCAATATCTTCTGGAAGTCTAGAACCTATGATCTCTCTGTACCCGCTATTCTCAGCAACCATTATTCTAGCAGGTTTGAGAATGTTGGTATATGTGAAGTAGACTTTCTCTTGGAACAAGTCAGCATTAAGAATTATTCCTCTAGGAGTGTTTATCTCTCTACCATCAATAAAAATTCTAGACCTACCCTCTTTCTTACCGATAACAAGAATCTTTCTGTCAAACTCTTTGTAGAATACATTCTCTACAGGCTTGAAATTCTCATAGTCTCTATATGGGAACTCTACTAATCTAAACTCACTAGTATAAGGGTCTAGTGTTGCGAGAACAAATCTATCAGGGTCTAGAGCGTTTGTTTGAAACAGTATCTTCTTATCCTCTAGTATTATAGGCACATTATTGCTACTACCCTCTCTAGGAGTATAGATCTTCATTTGATTCGTGGAGAGATCGTATATAAAGATCTCTGAGGATCTAGGGTCTCCTCTGAGATTCCCACTACCCACAATAAGATCGTATCTGACATCTGTTGCAAAGGTTATTGTCTTGAGATCGAGTATCTTCTCGATCGAGCCACTCTTGATCATGTATAAACCCATGCCTCTCTCAGTAGCGCCTGTGAAGACTATTCTACTACTCTCATTAACAATACTAAATATTCTCATAGGCTCCATATTCTCAAACACAACCTCGTTATCGTTGTGAAGATCTATGTATCCTAGTAGCTGGAGCTCTCTACCCCCAGCTATATCTCTGGTGAAAACAACTCTATCTCTAGACTCAGAAACCTCAGCAGTCCATAGAATAGGCTTCTCCGTAAGCTTCTTCTTAGACCCATCGCTATCTAGAGCCCATATAGAGCTGAAGCCTCCCTCGGTGGTTTGATACACAACTCTACCACGAAGATCTAGTCCGAGTAGCACATATGGATATGCTGATACAATAGATTCTAATACTCTAGACACGTACTGAAGTCTGCTACTCAATCAATACACCTAAATAGATTGATATAGATATTTATAAACTTTTTAAACGAGTGAAATGTTCTATAGCCTACCTATAGAATTCTTATAAGCTACATATGAGCTCTAGCTATTGAGAGAGTATGAGTGATGTGTTAGACTTAATACAAGACTTGCTAGACAGATCTTCGTGGAGGTCTAGTCACTGGAAGCTCTTCATAATAATCTCTCTATCATTTCTACTCGATGGGATACTATTCTCAATAGTACCAGCATCTCTATACATCGTAGCCCCGGACTCGGCTATCTATGTTCTCGCAGCAAACTCTGCGGCTTTCATGATCGGGGCTGTGGCGCTGGGTAGGTTAGCAGATTTATTTGGTAGAAGAGTCCTCTTAATAGTATCACTAGTGATATATCTGATAGGCGTTGCGCTATATCTATTCTTACACAGATCTATTGCATGGCTCTTTATATCAACCTCGCTAATAAATCTAGGTGTTGGTGGAGAGGTCGGCGCCGCGTACTCAGCTCTGGCAGAGATGATCCCTGCTAGACATCGAGGCAAGACTATAATGCTCTCTGCCAACTTCTGGAATATAGGAGCATTCATAATAGCTGGTCTCGCGATATTCTACAGCGCTTTGTACACTGATATAGATACGCAGATAAGATCTCTGGCAGTATCAGCTCTAGTACTCATAGTGATAGTAGCTCTAGCCAGAATCCATATTCCAGAGTCTCCTAGATGGCTGGTGGAGAAGAAGAGAGTCAGTGACGCTCTGAACATAGTCTATAGTTTCACAGGCTCTAAAACAGATCTAACAGTTGCTCAGAGAAGAGTTCCAAGAGAGATTGGTCTTAGAGAGATCTTCTCTTCGAGAGAGTATTTATTCAGACTACTAATACTGATAATAATCACATTCACACAACTACTAACCTATAATATGATTGCTTATTACGCTCCCTACGCTAGAGACTTTATATATAGTGTTGAGAGTGCTCCTACGATTATCATGATAGCCAATCTAGGAGCTTCTACGGGCGCGTTTCTAATGACACCTGTCATAGACAGGAGCAGAAGAGTCTCGACAACAGCATCATATCTAGGAGGGCTTCTGACAGCACTCTCACTATACGCGTCTTACACCGTGCACTCCCCCTTCACACTGTTTCTCTCAATAGTATTTCTAAACATGATCTTTGCTGAGTGGGCTTGGGCTGCTCTGAGTGCTCTGGAGAGCGAGCTCTTCCCAACGGGTGTAAGAGCTTCTGTAATAGGTCTTAACACAGGGGTTGCGTGGGCGTTGAATACTGTGGTGATTCTTCTGGAAGAGTATATCTCGGGAGCACAATTTATTCTCATAGCATCAATACTATGGCTACTAGGATTCATAGCCTCGATAGCATGGCTTCTCAGAGGAGTTGAATCTGCTAGAGTCCCGCTAGAGAGACTCTTGCCAGAGCGACGTTAGAACTCTCTCATAGAGAGCTTATAGCTTATATAGAAGAAGTGAAGATAGTATTAAGAGAGGTGTTAGTATGAGATATGTTGAGTATAAGCATGTTTTCTACAGACCACTACACCCGAGACCCACCCTCATCCTAGGCACTATATGCCCTGGTGATAGAGTTAATTTCATGCCCGCGTCTTGGAACACTCCTGTAGCCGAGGATCCTCCCACGATAGCCGTGGCCGTGGATAAGAGTAGTTTTACATTCGAGTGTCTAGAGTTCCACCCTGAGGCTACTATCAACATGGCTTCATCAGATCAGTACCAGATAGCGTATGACTTGGGCAGTGTATCTGGTAGAAGCGTTGATAAGATCAGCAGGTTCAATATTAGAACAGTGCCTAGCATAAAGATCAAGCCTCCAGGGCTCGAGGGCTCTATAGCTATATACGAGACTAGAGTGTACAGCAAGATAGATGTAGGTGAAGTGAGATTATATGTGTTTGAAGTACTGCTAGTCAGAGTCTTAGAAGGGTATGTCTCAGAGTACGGTCCCGAGCTTGAGAAGAAGAACATACTACTACATGGTGTGGGTAGAGTCTTCTACGCGGTAGAGCCTAGGAGGATTGTTGCTAGAAAAACTCTCGCATGAGAATCTGGCGATGGCCTATGCCTAGAGCGATAGTGTTTCACGGGGCTGGGAGTAGTCCTGAGGCTGTCTCGTGGCTCTCGGATATAGTCAGAGAGTACGGGTACGAAGTCTACACACCTAGCTATGCGAGACTAGAAGACGCCGTAGAGATAGCGTCGAGAGAGAGATATGATCTCTATGCAGGATTCTCTCTGGGAGGAGCTGCGGCTCTGATATCATCAGCTCTATACGGGGGTCCTGTGATATCAGTGGGAGCTCCCGCAGACAGACTTTTACAGGCTAGATGGCTTAGTATTCATCCAGAGAATAGTTTTCAGAGAAGTCTGTATAGAGAGCTGGTGAGAACTCTGGGAGGAGAGCCTTACGAGAATCCTATGGCTTATCTGAGAACCTCAGCACTATACTATGTCGAGAGGATCAGAGGACCAGTACTCCTAATACACGGGACAGAAGATCCTGTTGTGAGACCCTATCACGCTTTGATACTAGAAGACTTTTTAAAAGCTCTAGGCGTTAGGGTGGTGAGAGTGTTCATAGAGGGAATGAGACACGCGCCAGCTCAACATCACAAGAGGATTCTGAGAGAGACGATCCACAGCTTCCTAAGATCATTAGAAGAGAGGTAGCTGAGAAACTATAGTGATAGATGTTTACACCTACCTTGTCAAGGATCTCGTTGATTCTGACGTAAAACTAGATCTCAGATCATGCTTGGGATAGAGAGTGTTGAGATAGTCATTAGTTCTGATCTTGAGAGATATCTATACTATCATGCGAACATATTTCTCAGACTATACAGATCTCTTCTCGAGAAGGCTCGACTTGATCGAGGGTTCTCGCGGTTTTATAGTGTGACTATCCTACTTCTCGTGCTCAAGAGAACAAGTTCTTGTAGCGTACCAGATGCTCATGTTGAGAAGCTGTTCATCTTTATATGTTCTGAACATATGTTAGTCTTGGTGTGAGTATGTCTCTACGTAGAGTTATTGAGGTTCCCGAGATAAAGATC
>JBEULF010000023.1:0-40336 GCA_041287455.1 Sulfolobales archaeon | reverse complement strand
AGAAAAATTTCCCGATCCTCTCATGAGCGAGAGATCTGACCTCCTCCCCGCCCTAGAGAGCAGAGATGTTCCCCGCATCTATCCGGGGCTACATCTCTCATTGCGAGACAGTCGAGAGAGTCAGAACTCCTCCTATTTTACAAAGGCTTTTCTCTCAATACATACAACAAATCACGAAGCTCAAACATCTCTACCCACCCCCGCCATAGATAGCGAGGCTTTCAATTGTAAACCTGAATAAGCCTGTTTAGCGCGTAGTAGCTGTCCAGAGAGTTATACTAGTCCAAAGAGAATTACAGTAATTTAACAGACCTCGCATCTCGAAAAAACTTGTACATATTTTCTCACGTCTCGACCTTCCATACTCCTGTTCTTAAAAACTCGTCCACTGAATTAGCTGCTGCTATCCCTGACGCGAGAGCTTTTCCAATAAAACTAGGTCCTAAGACCACGTCTCCGGCTGCGAATACTTTCTCTATGGAGGTTCTATTCTTTTTGTCAACCCATATACTCTTGTCTTTATTAAGCTTCAGCCTAGGATCTATAACAGGTGGTGTCGGTATCTCTCCTATCGCTACTAACACAGCATCAACATCAATGATAAATTCAGATCCTTCGATCGGGATAGGTCTCGGTCTTCCTGTGTGATCTGGTTCTCCCAGTCTCATTCGTATCAGTTCGACTGCCTTAACCCCTTCACGCGTGTCTCCTAGAAATCTCTTAGGCGTAGC
Organism: Sulfolobales archaeon; assembly: GCA_041287455.1. GTDB lineage: Archaea > Thermoproteota > Thermoprotei_A > Sulfolobales > AG1 > WYEN01. The sequence goes on along the minus strand of JBEULF010000023.1, from coordinate 39,605 downwards.
CAGCTCAATCCACTTAATACCCATCTTTATCAGTCTCTCTATCTCTCTTCTATGAGCTGGAGCTTCATTAATAGTTCTCCTATAGATCATATAGACCTCATCTACGCCAAGTCTATGAGAAACCTCAGCAGCATCAACAGCTGTCAGACCAGCGCCTATGACCGCTACTTTTCTCCCTAGAGGTGGCAGATCTTTATAACTTATGTATCCTAGCTCTGCCTTACCATACTCGAATAGAAATGATAACGCAGGATATACTCTGGGAAGATCTTCTCCTGGCACTTCTAATCTTCTCTCCTCCCACGTCCCCGTGGCTATTATAACAGCGTCAAATCTCTCGACCAAAAGATCAAAGCCTGTCTTCCCAAGCTCTTCTACTCTGCCAGGCACTATCTTAGTATTCGTATGGAATACGACTCCTAGTCTCTTCAGATCCTCTATACCTTCTCTCACATTCTTCTTAGGCACTCTAAAGCCTGGTATGCCGAATAATAGCAGTCCTCCTGGTTCTGGTAGCATATCGAATACGTGCACCTCGTAACCCTTACAGATCAGAACACCAGCAGCTCCAAGCCCTGCTGGACCCGCACCTATTATAGCTACTCTCTTACCGATCTTCTGAGCCACTGTTTCACATCTAGAAAATTTCAAAATATACACACCAATACTATTACCAGTAATCTAGATATTAAAAATGTTTTTAGAGAGGGTTACCCTCAAGATCATATATAAAATCTGATCATAGAATTAAAATCTGTTTATTGAGAAATCTTTATAAAGCTAATAGAAACTCGTAGTGAGGAGATTGTTATGAGGATACCAGCTCCAGAAGAATTTTTCGGCTTTAAAATAGGTGAGGATAGAAAACTTGCTGGATGGAGTAAGATAGTTGAATACTTTAAACTAGTCGATGAACATAGTGATAGAGTAGTAGTGGAGGAGTTAGGAAGATCGACAGAAGGAAATCCTTTTATAGTAGCCTATATATCGCATCCAGAGAATCTCTCTAAACTAGATTATTATAGAGAGATCTCGTGCAGACTGGCTAATCCTGACAGACCTCTTGATAGAGATGAGGTAGAAAAACTAGTTAGAGAAGGTAGAGCAGTTGTAGTTATCACTAATAGTATTCACGCTACTGAGGTTGGAGGGACTCAGGGTTCTGTAGAGCTTCTTTACAAGCTAGCAACTTCTAATGACTCTGACACACTAGAGATCTTGAGAAACGTGATAATCATCTTATTCCCCTCAATGAACCCAGACGGACTTAACTATGTTAAGGAGTGGTATGACAAGTATATTGGCACAGAATACGAGGGCGCGCCACCCCCTTACTTATATCACAAGTACGCTGGTCACGATAATAATAGAGATGCTTATATGCTGAATCTTGTGGAGAGTAAGATGTTTGCAAGAATAGCCTATAAAGAGTGGTGTCCACAAGTATACATAGATCATCATCAAATGGGGAGTTATGGAGCGAGATTATTCTTATCGCCAGAGATGGATCCTATATACCCAGACATAGATCCTCTGAACTGGAGAGAAGCACAGTTCATAGGAACTTATGCAGCCTCAAAACTAGAGAGCGAGGGTGTTAGTGGTGTCGAAACCTCAGCCCCCTTCACACCAGATTTTGCATCCGCTTTTCAGACCATGGCCTACTTTATGAATATAGTTGGTATATTAACAGAGTCAGCCTCTGTCAAGATAGCCTCTCCGATCTATATTCACAGACACCAGTTGAGAGGCTATGGCAGAGGTAGATATAGTGATAGACCTTTTATGAACTACCCCAATCCATGGCCTGGGGGTTGGTGGAGGTTGAGTGACATAGTTAGACAGCAGATATTAGCTACGCTAGCTATTCTCCAGGTTGTCGCTAGGTTTAAGGAAGAGTTTCTCAGAAACTCTTACCTAAAAGCGCTAAGATCTATTGAGAGAGGGTTTAACAAGCCTCCGTACGCATATCTGATCCCGGAGAATCAACATGACAGACATGCTGTTTACAAATTGATCAAACTGCTACTTGACTTAGGAATCAAAGTACATAGAGCTCTAGAACCTATTGTCATTAGAAACACTGTCTACCCTAGCAATAGCTTTATAGTCTATCTCTCCCAGCCTAGGAGAGCTCTCGCAAAACATTTGTTAGAGAGATTTCTCTATCCAGACTACGAGGCTACGAGAGATCCTCAGGGAAAGCCTATCAAACCATATGATATAGCTACTGATTCTGTGGCTGAGTTTCTAGGTGTAGACGCTATCGAGATAAATGAGAGTTTCAATATTAAGAGTATTCGTGTTGACAGTATAGAGCTTCCCACACCCAATATAGAGGGTTCTAAGGCTTATTTGATTGATCCGAGGATTAACGAGAGTTATAAATTAGTAAACATTTTACTATCTAAAGGCTTCGAGATCTACAGAGTGTTTGAAGAAATTATACTAAACGACAACACAAAGATCCCTCCGGGAGCTTTCTACCTAGAATACGACGAGAAACTCTATGAGATATTCAAAGAAGCATGTCTCATGACAAAGATACAGCCAATACACTTAAACACCACGTTATCACAGACTATGAGAAGAATAGCGTTGAAGAGAGTTGGAGTCTACCAGAGATTCTATGGAGGAAACATGGAAGAGGGCTGGACGAGATTCGTACTAGACGAGTTTCAGTTTCCATATGCACAAATAAGAGATCAATCTATAAAATCAGGAGAATTATCTAAGCTAGTAGATATAATAGTCTTCCCAGATGATCCTCTGCCATATATTACTGGGGAGAATATAGAGGAAGAGTTTAGTAAGAGAATGAGAAGACCCTTCAAACTACCTCCTTACCCACCTGAATTTAGAAGCGGCATAGGTTCAGATGGACTGAATAAGTTGAAAGAATACATAGAGAGCGGAGGTGAGATACTTACTATGGGTGTAGCATCAGAGATCTTTACTAAAGGTATGAAGCTGCCTATAAAAGATCTTACAGAAGATATAATAGATCCGTCTCAGTTTATGTGTCCAGGTTGCACACTCTACGCCGAAGTAGACATAACACACCCGCTAGGCTTTGGCATGCCTAGAAATACATATATAATGTTTACTGACAGACCTGTCCTAGAGATCATTCCTAATCATTATAATGAGAATTATAGAGTAGTAGTACAATACCCTGAGCAGAATATACTTAGAAGCGGCTGGCTCATAGGAGAGAAGATACTGAGTAGAAAACCCGCGTTAATAGAGGCGATAGTCGGTAGAGGCAGAGCTTATATATACGCGTTTAGACCTATCTTCAGAGCTCAAATGAGAGGAACATTTAAACTCTTCTTCAACGCTCTATACAGATATCTCTGATATCTTCTGATACTCTCAATAGCTTGATCTATTTTTATTTAAAACCTTCTCTCCCTCTCAATGGCACGAAGACGCAGGGGATATCTTCTTCTATTATGAAATCTTTCTCAGAGATCTTTTTGATCACATATAGTGTTTGAAACCATTTATCTCCTATTGGTATAACCATTATACCTCCTATCTTTAGCTGAGATAACAGTTTTCTAGGGATCCTGGGAGAAGCCGCTGTCACTATGATTCTATCATATATCTCTCTATTTTCAAATGTTCCTAGACCTCCATCAGCCACTATAACAGAAACTTTATCATGATATCCAGCGCTGATCAGGTTTCTTCTAGCAAACTCAGCCAGCTCAGGGATAAACTCTATAGTGACAACATGACCTACACCTCTTGACTCGGGATCTACTATTTCTGCAAGTATAGCTGCTTGATAACCCGAGCCCGTTCCTATCTCCAGCACTAAACTCCCTTCTTCAACCTCTAATCTCTCCGTCATTATAGCGACCATGTGAGGCGCGGAGATCGTCTGTTCATAACCTATGGGTAGAGGTGTGTCTGCATAAGCGTATCTCCTATATTCCGGGAGGACGAATAATTCTCTCGGAACCTTTTCAAAAGCTCTTCTAACTCTCTCTGACTTGATATAGCTACTCTCAACCAGACTCTTTATAAGAACTCTCTTCTGCTCTTCTAAGTCTATTGCATAGTTCATCATATTATTATAAATAGTGATCAATTATAAATTGAATGCGCTTCTCCACATAATGATTATTTTTCGAATATATGAACATTAGATCTAATCCATCTCAACAACTGATCCTGTCCTTTTCTCGCGGCTCTAGACATTGTATCTGCTAAGTATATTGGGTAGGGAGGTTTTGATCCTGTGAAATCTTCTACAAACAATCTTCTCATATAATACTCTACATCTTCTAGCGAAACTCTGTGTCCTATAGTAGCGTAGTACTTCTTCTTATTCTTACGATTCTCTAGCACGATACCAGCGATCGTGTTATCAATAACCACAACTCTTCTACCGCCCACATAGATCTCTTCGCCAGCCAATAGTTTCTCAGCAACACCTATGCTAGGTAGATCTAGAACTACACCTACATGACTAGCTATACCAAATCTTCTAGGGTGAGCTATGCCATGACCATTTATCATTAACACAGATTCTTTAAGAGACACTCTACTCAGTCTCTTGAGAGCTCTGAATATCAGAGGCGCCTCTCTAAAAGCTAGATACCCGGGTACATAGGGTATAGTCACAGAACCCGACACTATAACATGATCTACTATTTTAAAATCTCTAATATCTATCGCAACAGCGGCGCAATAGCCGATCTCTTTTCTAGTATCGTAGGATATGTCAGCGCCTATTACTATATTTGGTCTTCTCTCTAGAGTCTTAATTATGACTTTCTTCGCTAGTATCTGTTGAGCAAAAGCTGCTTTAGAAAGATCTATGTTTAGTCTCGTATAGAACTCCTCTAAAAACTATCTTATTGGGTAGCTTCTCTCTTCATAGCTACTCTCGGTTATAATAGCTATGTCTACACCCTCACCCGACATAGTATCTCTTCTAGAAGCTACTCTAATAGACTCGACAGCCAGCTCTACAGCTTTATTAACATCCAGATCTTTTCTATAGCTACTTTCTAGAATACCTATAGCTATCTGAGCCCCTGTACCTACTGCCGCAAAATCGTCTTCTATAAGAGATCCTAGGGGATCCATTACAAACACGTGTGAACCTTCCGCGTCGATACCGCCTATTATAATCTCTGTTAGAAATGGCATGTATTTATATGAGTAGAGTATCAGCGAGGTCTGTCTAGCCGCTCCTCTCACTGTTATAGGTCTCTTAGACGTCATCTCGTAGTATCTTATCTCGTTATTTATAATCCTTGATATAGTCTGCATGTCAGCAAAGAGACCTGCCGCTGCGAAAGCTATTCTATCATGTATTCTGAATATCTTTTTAACACTTCTACTCATGACAAAACCTCCATATGAGAATTTCTTCTCAGCAGCTAGTACAACGGCATTATCTAATCTTATACCTATTGCAGTAGCTCCTGTGCCTAACTCGAAGCCCAACTCTCTTACCCATGATAAGTTGTTACTGTGGTGAAATAATAAAGATAGATATGAGGGTTAGGTTTGGATAAAATCAGAAGAGAGATATATTTGAGAGAGTAGAGCCAGACTTCTCCGAGTGAGATTGAGAAATAGATATAGGCATAAACAGTATTAAGGGCGTCATACTAACTCTATATAGAGAGTGCAAGAGAGTCGAAGGATGAAGAATGAGATTAAGAGTATATCTAAACAGATGTGTTAGATCCTGGGATAAGTTCTCTGAGTGTAGAGTGTGTGTGGATGCGTGTAGATTCAGAGCTATAGAGCTGAAAGATCGTAGGATAGTGTTAAAAGAATCAAATTGTGTTGGTTGTGGTGAGTGTGTGGCTTCATGTCCTTTATACGTATTTGATTCAGGGGTAGAAGATTTTATAGAGACGATTAAAAGTTATAGAAAGAGAAATCTAGTGATCTCGTGTAGAGATCTCTCTACGAATCACAAAGACTATGATATGTTGAAAATATGTGTAAATCACGTTAGACTAGAGCAATATTTGATTCTCATAGACTTGTATGAAAAGATATTAATTGATGCAAGATGTGAGAAATGTCCTCTCAAAGGCTCTGGCGTTTCACGAGTTGAAAGACTTGAGGAGCTTATTAGAGAGACAGCTCTGAGAAACAAGATCACTATTCTAAAGGGAGAGGCTGATACAGCTTTTATCAAGAGAGAAATGATCAGAGATCTTGTGAGAGAGAGTGTAGAGCTATTTATAGAGCTTCACGGACTTTCACTAAGAGACCTCTTCCGAGAGAAGCCTCTATCTAATACTAATAAATTCACACCTGCGAGTAGAGTACTATTACCAGAGGTAATTAGAAGAAGAAGTATAGTGTTTCAAATTAAAAGTATTGATATAGATATCGACAAGTGTAATCTCTGCGGCGTGTGCGAGAATGTTTGTCCTACTAATGCTATTGTTGTGAGAGAAGACCTAGGTCTGGTGATCGTAGATCACTCTAAGTGTCTCGGATGTTTAGGCTGTGTTGATATGTGTCCTTTCAAAGCCGTCCAAGTTAGATTTAGCCCTATCAACGAGATCCAGAGCAAGATCATAGATTTGAAGAGATGTAGTTTTTGCGGGAAGAAGTATAATGCTAAATATGATGAGTGCCCTTATTGTAGTCACTTAAGAAGAGATATAGAGCGTCTTTATACTCTCTATAAACATCATGTTTAGTGAGGCTTCATAAATGTCTAGAGAGCCTGCGAAAATAGCCTTGATCTATCTGGAGAGGAGAAGAGAGGAGTCAAGCAAAAAAATTGTTGAGAATATTCGATTAGTATGTTATGAGAGTATGAGTGGTAAAAAGATATTTGAGAAAGACCTTGGACTGAGCACTAGCTTTAATATTAGAACAAGTGTCAAAATCAGATTTTTAGAAACATTTTCATCAAATAGTATTATACTTATCGAAGGTTTCAATAGTATACGAGAAGAGAAAGATTCGGTGGTTATTGAGTGAGTAAGAGATATATAGAGCTATACGACGAGAGATCTTCTAGTAGAAGAGGGTTGCATAAGAGAAGAAGAATAGCGTTGAAAATATGTGGAGAGAAAATAGATTATGCAGATGGAGAGAGAATCAAGATCAAGCCTCTCTATGTAGTAGGAGAGGCATATCTAATAAAGACTTATCTAGAGAAAGAGTGCTACGCGGCACAAGTAGATCTTGTGATGAATCTCAGGAAAAAAGTTAAAGGATATATAAGCATCTACGATAGCACAGGACAACTATTATTAAAGATGAAATATGTCAAATTAAAATTCAGAATTGTAGAAGGAGATTCTAAGTATAAGGGTCTTTTTATGAGAGTAATAGAATTTCTAAAGATACCTTATAGAAGTATTAACTGGAGAAAACAAGCGAGAATTAAGACTGCGACAAGCTAAGATCTTTGTTCTCTGGGGATAGATATTCCAAGACACACTATGACTTAAAGAAGCTTACATACACTCTATATAGAGACTTGTGAACATATTGCAACGATACCGACCTTATGCTCCTAGGATCCAAGACTCTTCTCAGATCATTCCACTGTTCATAACTACAAGCTATAACAGCTTCTCCACGCGACTTTAATACTCTGTTTATCTCGTCTATAAGTTTCTCGAGAGCTCTGCTCGAATGCTTGCTAATAAGCTTAGATCTCCTCCCATACGGTATGTCTGATACTATCGCATCTATACCTCCATCTCTAATAGGAGTTTTCAGAGCATCTCCTACAAAAAGATCATAATTCACACATCCGCTTTCTTCAAGTAGAGATCTGGTTCTAAAGATCTTTTTTTCGTCGATATCTGAAGCTATTACCCTGACCCCGTTTTTACAAACCTCGTAAATAAGATACCCGCCTCCAGAGAAAGGATCATATGTATTACCGGCTTCAGTAGATATCATGCTACTCATGAACCTAGTATCTATATCTTTCATAGTAGCCGAGCCGTCTCTCTCAGGCGACCTCCAAGACGAAATTTTTCTTCGATAGAAACTTCTTCCGATAACAATCACGTCACCTACTATTATACTGAGAGAGAGATCCTGTTTAAAGTCTCTGGTGCTGCTCTTCTCAAGAATCCTTCTAATACTGCTAGGATCAGGTTTTATATACTTCTCTCTCAGCACCCTTATATAAAGTTTTTCTGGTCTACCTATGCTCTCTCTAACTAGACTTATACTCTCATATAACTCTTCAACTCTCTCAATGTCTTCAAATACGTACAGCGTCTCACCCAAGTCTTTTATCAGAGAAAGTCTCTCGAGCCCTATTAATTCTCTCTGATTCTGATTTTTCTCAAATAATATTAGACCTGGCTCTACATAGATCCTCTCTAGCGCATTGCCTCTAGCAAAATTCTCAACCTCTGCCAATGCCTGCTCTACTCGATCGAGAGATATTAACGCATAGATCTTCTTAGCAAGATCTCTTCTCAGAATCATTTTTAAACTCTTTTCTTCCCTCTATAGATCGAGAGAGTCACATTCTCGTATTTATCCAAAGACTTTCTTAGAGAATAAGCTTTTCTTCTAGCCGCGTTCAAAAAGAATCTTAATAAGCCTCTAAGTAGAAATAGAGATCTCTCTCTAACATAGAATCTAGATAAAATATCCTCAGCCCAATATATACTGTGTTCTAGAGAGACCCAGAGAGCCTCTATGTGAGTTTTCGTTAGTGTGATCCCTTGAATACCCGACTCTTTATCTCTTCTCAGAACTCCCATGGGAACAAATATCATTGGAACAATGAGACTTCTATACGGTCTTAATCTTCTAATCAACTCTATAGTAGCTTCAACATCTTCTGGAGTCTCACCCGGCAGTCCTAGTATGAATGTTGCAGCCGGTATTATATTGTGATCATGCATTATAGAGAATGCCTCTTCAACTATCTCGGGATACTGTTCAGGTCTATAAGGTGCGGCTTTTGCCGGCATAATGATCTTGGCGAGCCTCACAGAACCTGTCTCTATACCCACCTCTACTCCGAGATAATTTTGCTCGGTCTTAGAATAGATCATATCTGTTAGTCTAGATATCAGCTTATACTCTCTCTGAGCCACAACAATAGCTGCTAGTGAAGCGTGGCTCCACGCAATACTCCTATAATGTCTCAGGGCTAGTTCGTGGAGTTTTATAAGAGGCTCAGGCGAGGGTATGACTCCTTTGGCGCCGTACAGTAATACATCGTCGCTGTGAAGGATCCCTGATGTTACACCGTTTCTAACGTTGACTAGTATCTCCTTCTCTATCTTCTCCAGAGGATAGTATCTGAGGCTTCTTAATGTGACTGAACAAAAGCTGCACCCTCTAGGACATCCTCTCATTATCTCAACAAGTCCATTAACACTGGGAGCTTTGATCTCTGGGATCTCATCCACAGAAGGAGTCTCTGTCGAGCCGACGTAGTAGTATCTAGGCACTGTCTCGCCGTTCATAAGTTTATCTACCAAGGACGGCAACACTCTCTCCACTTCACCTTCTATAACTAGATCTACTCCCATTTCACTCCACAGTTCAGGCTCCCATAACCACTGCCACGCTGCAGGACCTCCCACGACTATTTTTAAACCTTTTTTCTTTGCTCTCTTGATACTCTCTCTAGTGATGAACTTGATAAAATTCTTTCTATTCACAGGAGCTCTCCCAGTTATAAGCCACCACTCAGAGCTTGGAGGTCCGTATGCGAAATAATCGTGATGACCGATCATAAGGATCCTTATTTTGTCGATATACCTGTCTATATAGTCAGGATCTATTATAGCAGCCCTGTAACCACTATCGATCAGTCTAGCCTCTACTTTTCTCAGACCGTAAGGAGCGATCTTAGGTCTGCCAAACTCGTCTACCTCAGGCTTGGGGCAGCATATATACATCCATAGAAACTCTGGTAAAAACACTGCTGGACTCGTCGCCATGAACCCTATAAACTCTTTGCCGTGATGATCCGTCATCATGGTTCTGTCAGTCGTTATCGCTATATCTATTTCGAGAGACTTCACACTAACACCTTATAAAGCAGTTCTAATGATGATATTCAGTACAGCAGAATATAAGTATTTTAACTTGAGTTTTTTAAGAGCTTATATACGAGGAAAACTAGTTCTCGATGACTAGTCACGTGAACAAGATCAGCTTCCTCTTCATCTTTTTTACATTCTACACAATTCAGAGCTATAGGATATCCTACAACTCTAAAACCAGGTAGATCCCATATACTATCTCCTATGAAGATCGTCTCTCTATTGTCTATCCCAAGTTTGCTTAGTATATTTCCTATAACTCTGTCTTTAGATAATGGCTCGACTAACGGAATCCCTCCAGGTACCAAATATCTCCTCTGATCAAATATTAAGTGATTGGCATACACTTCTCTAATACCTAGTATCTCTCCAACCCTCCTAGCCAGAATCGACACACCGCCACTAACTATTGCAAAGTTATTAAGAGAGCTTCTTCTGGCTATGTTTATGAGTTCTATGATCTCTTCGTATATCTCTACTTTACTATATGCTTCATAGATCTCTTCTTTTCTGATCCCTCTACCTCTTCTCTCAATTAACATTTTGATCTCTTCGGCAATCCATCGAGGGTAGCTTATCTCTCCTTTTAGATATCTCTTCAAAAGAATCTTAGAATAGCTTCTATCGAAACCTGGCGTGAAATACTCGTGAAGATACTCCCACGAATTTTTTATCCTAGTGATCACGCCGTCCATATCGAATATTATCATTCTAGGCCTCAACGCTATCACATAATCCTAGATTCTCTTAGAGAGATCTGTGTTTCTACATAGTGATAATAATAGTTCTTCTAAACCATCTCCTCTCAACGCTGATGCTACTACTAGAGCTTTTAAACTAGATACTTTCTCTTCTGCTATTATATTAAGTGTTAATTTCTTATACTCTTCAGCTACGCTAGGTGGAACTAGATCCTTTTTATTCAATAAGATTATTAAAGGTTTCTCTATAGCGTTTATCTTTTTCAGCACATCTATTGATACAAGGAGTTTCTCGATATAATCCTCTACGGGATCTGTAAGATCTGTCACCAGAATTATCTGATCAGAAAATCTGATCTCTGAGATCACAGCGTGAAAGACGTCTATTATCTCCTCGGGCATTTTACGTATAAAACCTATTGTATCAGTCACAATCATATTGCCACACATAGTCTCTACTAATCCGCTCTTGGGAGAGAGAGTCTTAAAGAATCCAGGCCCTGTCAACTTATGATCTCCTGATAGTTTGTTGTATAAAGTCGTCTTGCCGGCAGAAGCATATCCTATTATAGAGATCATAGGGATCCCTAGCCTAGATCTATTTATCGTTTGTAGCTCTCTCTTATACTTGATCTCTTCTAATCTTCTCGCTATTCTAACAGCTTTTCTCCTCAGAGATGTTAGAAGAGCTTCGTAACCATAAGCACCAGCGCCCATAGGACCTGCCTGCTCTCCTAGTTTAGAGAGTCTAACATACTCTTTTACGAGAGGAATCTGATGCCGTATATTCAATAACTCTATCTTTAGCTTAGCCTCTAGAGTGCCTGCGTGTAGTTCGAATATCTTGAGTATGAGAGTCACTATGTCCCATATCTCTACGTCTCTCAGCTCTCTGCTCAAGTTATAATGCTGCCACGGTCTTAGCTTGTCATATATCACTATTAGTGATGGTTTTTCTAGTCCGTTTGTTGAAAATATTTTAACATAGTTCTCTTGAATATAATATCTGTGACTTGGCTTCTTCACATAGTGTACTATAGGCTCTCTCAAGCCCAGTGTCTCTAGTAGAGCTATAGCTTCTGCTAGATATTTTCTCTCCTCTCTCTTTATCACCAGAAGAACTTTACCTGCACCAAGATTTCTATAGCTACTCACTCTCTATATCTACACCAGATGATTATTAATTATCTAGCTATTTTATTTTTTCAAGATTAACTTGTCCGAGGACTTTCACATCTATGCTTACTTCTCACACATTAATAGATCCGAGTACGCCAATGTATAGTTTGGTGCTCCTCAATTATTGCTTAAAATAATTATTTAAGAGGTACACGTAGGCTGATAACGCATTTTATGAGAAAAGCTTATATAGAAGTGTATCTTATAATTTACGGTAGTGATGTATGAGCGCGGGCTATGGAATACCTGTATTGATTCTTAAAGAAGGTACTCAAAGGACTGTTGGTAGAGATGCTCTTAGAAGCAATATTCTAGCAGCAAGAGCTCTGGCTGAGGTTCTAAAGACAAGTCTAGGACCTAAAGGATTGGATAAAATGTTAATTGATAGTTTTGGAGATGTCACAATAACTAATGATGGTGCCACCATAGTTAAGGAGATGGAGATACAACATCCAGCAGCTAAACTCCTAGTTGAAGCTGCCAAGGCTACAGATGCTGAGGTTGGTGATGGTACTACTAGTGTTATTATTCTCGCAGGAGCTCTGCTCGAGAAAGCCGAGAAACTGCTAGATCAGAATATTCATCCTACGATAATAATAGAAGGTTATAAAAAAGCTCTTAACGAGGCTCTCAGAATAATAGATGAGATAGGCACTAAGATACCTATAGGAGATCTGGAGACGCCTGAGGGTAGAGAGGCTAGTAAGAGAGAGCTTAAGAAAGTCCTCGTATCAACACTCGCAAGCAAATATATCGCAACACCAGATGTTATGGATAGGCTGATGGATATGGTTATCGATGCAGCGTTAATAGCGACCGAGAAGAGAGGAGATAGATATGAGGTTGTTCTAGATAATATTAAGATTGAGAAGAAGAAGGGCGGCTCTCTAGCTGATAGCAGACTTATCAGAGGTATAGTTCTGGATAAAGAAGTTGTTCACCCCGCTATGCCTAGAAGAGTTGTCAATGCTAAGATAGCTCTTCTAGACGCTCCGCTAGAGATAGAGAAACCAGAGATCTCAGCCAAGATCAACATATCCTCTCCAGAGCAGATTAAGGCATTTCTAGATGAAGAGGCTAAGATGCTTAAAGAAATGGTTGATAAGATTGCTTCTGTTGGTGCTAATGTTGTTATCTGTCAGAAAGGTATTGACGACGTAGCACAACACTTCTTAGCAAAGAAAGGAATACTAGCAGTAAGAAGAGTAAAGAGAAGCGACATGGAGAAACTAGAGAGAGCAACAGGAGGAAGAATAGTGACTAGTATAAGAGATCTGAGTGAAAAAGATCTGGGGTATGCGGAGCTGGTCGAGGAAAGAAGAGTAGGTAATGATAAGATGGTGTTCATAGAAGGAGCTAAGAATCCGAGAGCAGCTACAATACTACTCAGAGGAGCTAACGATATGCTACTCGACGAGACTGAGAGAAGTATTAATGACGCTCTTAATGCTATAAGAAATATCATTAGAGAACCTATGGTCGTGGGAGGCGGTGGAGCTGCTGAGATAGCTATAGCTCTCAGACTCAAAAAATTCGCCGAAAGTATAGGAGGAAAGGAGCAATTAGCTATCCAAGCCGTGGCTGACGCTCTAGAAGAGATACCTGCTATCCTAGCTAACACAGCCGGCGTGGATGTTCTAGACACGATATTACAACTCAGAAAATATCATGCTGAAGGATATCTATTTGCTGGAATAGATGTTAACGCTGGTAAGGTAGTTGAAGACGTCTCTAAACTCAATATAATAGACCCCTCACTTGTTAAAAAACAGATCATTAAGGGAGCTGTAGAAGTTGCCACAACAATACTAAAGATCGATGATATCGTGGGTGCAGCGCCTAAGAAAGAAGAGAAGAAAGGAGAGGAGAAAGGCAAGACTCCTGAGACTCCCGAGCTAGACTAATCTTTTTAAGTCTTCAAAATTATTTTTAAACTAGATTAATCAATTTATTTTTCTCAGGATGAATAAATTGAGCGAAAAGATCGTGCTAGCGAGACTTAAAAAACTCACTAAATACGAGCTAGCCAGAGTAATAGCTATGAGAGCTCTTCAATTATCTCTGGGAGCTCCTCCTCTTGTAAACGTTAATGAATTGAATAGAAGAGATCCTTACTCTATAGCTCTTGAGGAGATTAGAAGAAAAGTTCTTCCTGTTATTATAAAGAGGAAACTGCCTAACGGTGTAGAATACACCTTCTCTCTTCGAGAGCTGGACGTAGATCTAGAAGGTTTAGATCATGTCTAACTCTCTCACACCAGAACAGATCATAGATATTGTTGCTAAGCACTTTATTATTTTAGAGGAGATAAGTAAGTCTGATATCTTAATCAGGTTGAAGGTTGTGCCCAGAGTTTTTGGAGAGACTTCTAATAGTATACGAGAACTCTATAGAGAGATAGTTCCTAGAGGGTACCATGTTTTGTTAAGAGAACAAGATGAAAGTTTTAGTCTAGAGATCTATAGAAGCGATTTTAAGAGAGCTTCTAATAAGATTTTTCTAGTATCACTAGTGATAACTGTGGCTACGGTTTTTATCACCTCTTATATGTGGATCGCATCGACCGTCTCTTTATCTCAGGATATTATTTTTTTAAGAAGTATTATGCTCACTCTGATCATACTCATACCTCTAGCAATACATGAGCTGGGTCACTATATTGTTTCAAGAGTTTACAAGATACCTAGCACGATACCTATCTTCATCCCAGGCATTCCAGGCATTACTCTAGGAACCTTTGGAGCTGTTATATTCGCACGATCTCTACCTCCAACATTAGAAGAGCTAGGACTACTAGCTATAGCAGGACCTTTAGGAGGCGTCATATTTTCGATAATATTCGCGTACTACGGTCTTTCGATCTCTCAGCTCGTAGCATCAATGCCTCAAGGCGCTGTTTCTATCACAACGATCCCTCTGATATTCATTTTATTAGAAGAAGCGTTATTTAGAGGGGGGAGTGGGAGCATTCTTCTCAGCCCTGAGGCTATGGCTGCTTACTATCTGCTACTCATACACTTTATAAACCTACTTCCAGTAGGTCAGCTAGACGGGGGGCAGGTTCTGAGAAGTTTTATCTCGAGAAGAGCACATGCGCTGGTAGGATTATTAACAGTAGTCATATTCTTAATTCTCTCAGTTATCTCTAGAGATATCTTCATACAGACTATAACATTGTTTATCTTGCTAATGTACATACTCACAGGAACATATCCTCATCAGGGAGCTAGTTACGATAGAAGAATTATGACGAAAAAAAGTGTAATAGTATTCATATTATGGATCACTCTTTTACTACTGCTCACACCAATAGTGGTCTGAGACCAACTGAAAAAACCAGCCTAGAGCCGGTTGCTACTCCTAATCATTTAAATATTGTTATTAACTGTTCTCCTATCTAGAGATTTCTCACCTCCAACTACAGAGACATTTGAGATCTCTCCGACCTCCTCCTCGCCTTAAAGAGCGGTTCAATAGTTTTTTCTCATCTATTCGTTGTCACATCTCTCATTACGAGACAGTCGAGAGAGTCAGAACTCCTCACATTCTCTTAGTTTTTCTCGAGCTCTATCTCAGCTCGAGACCAGCCCTCCATCTCAATAGCCGGGGTTGGGAAAATCCTCACCGCCCACACCTCCGCCTTAAAAAAGCGAGGCTTCCAGTTGTAAGTTTATGAGAGTTCTCAAAGTCTGCAATACGAGAATCACGTTTAGTTCCAACGCTTCTCTAGTCATGAATTATACGTCAGCGTAAAAAGCTTACAACAATCTTAGTAAGTCTTATGTTTCAAAACAACCACGCGTGCTCGCACGTGTCTTGCGTGAAGCGCTCTCTCGCTTCTTAATAATGTTTCTCAGTTCTCTAGATAGAAGACACAGTGTTGAGACTCTCTAAAAGTTCTGCGCGATATAAGAAATGATAATATCTAGCGCCGGGGGCGGGATTCGAACCCGCGCGGGCTCATCGCCCACTGGCTCTCAAGGCCAGCCCCTTAGACCGCTCGGGCACCCCGGCTCCATAAGTAAATATTAAGTTGCGCTTATTAAAAGATTATTTATACAAAGCCTACATGTCTTGCGATCTTAAAAGGATCATCTAATGATCTCTACTTCGATGTATACATTCTGTGGCACTCTTATTCTCATTATCTGTCTCATTACTCTCTCGTCTGCTGCTACGTCTATTAGTCTCTTGTGTATTCTCATCTCCCACTTCTCATATACTTTAGTTCCCTCTCCGTGTGGGAGTCTTAGAGTAGGGACTACCAGCCTTTTTATAGGTAGTGGGACTGGGCCTCTAACATCTACTCCCGCTTTCTTTGCTATCTCTACTATCTGTCTGGCTACATAGTCTACATTTTCGTGATTTAAACCCCAGAGTCTTATTCTTACTTTCATTATCTTCTCACGCTTAGATAGTTATCTATTTTCTCCTAGCGTGTTATCTATTTTAAATCTATATCTTAGCTGGCGTCACATCTATTACCTGTCCTACACCTATAGTCTTGCCCATATCTCTCATAGCAAATCTTCCTAGCTGTGGAATGTCTTGATACTTCTCCACGACCATCGGCTTGATAGGCTTGAATCTTACTATAGCTATGTCTCCGGGCTTGAGGAGCTGTGGGTTCTTCTCTACAACCTGACCCGTCTTGGGATCTAGCTTAGCTTCGATCTCTATAATTCTACATGCTATAGAAGCTGTGTGTGCGTGTATAACAGGCGTGTATCCCACTGTTATTGCCGATGGATGCCACATCAAGAATATTCTAGCTCTAAACTCCTCAGCAACTGTAGGAGGATTGGTCTCGTGACCGACTACATCTCCTCTCTTAACATCTTGTCTAGCTATACCTCTCACGTTGAAACCTATATTGTCCCCAGGAACAGCTTGTTGTAGTGGTGCGTGATGCATTTCGATACTTCTAACATCACCACCCTTCTTTATAGGCATTATAATCACCTTGTCGCCTACTCTCAGAACGCCTGTCTCTACACGACCTATTAAGACAGTGCCAACACCGCTAACTGTTATAGCTTCTGTGAGAGGTATTCTGAGAGGCTTGTCAATAGGCTTAGGCGGGATCTTGAAGTTGTTTAATGCTTCTACAAGTGTAGGACCTTTATACCACTTCGTATTGGGGCTTAGAGAGACCAGATTATCTCCCAGCCATGCTGATACTGGGATAAAAGGTATCTCCTCTACCTTGTATCCCAGAGTCTTCATGAACTTCTTCAACTGATCGACTATTTCTTTATATCTCTGCTCGCTGAACGGAGGCTCTGTTAGATCCATTTTATTAATAGCTACTACAAGCTGATCTATACCAAGAGTCTTAGCTAGAGTTAAGTGTTCTCTAGTCTGCCCCTCAGGACTCATACCAGCTTCAAACTCTCCCTTCTTAGCAGATACCACTAGAATCGCTACGTCTGCTTGACTAGTTCCTGTGATCATGTTTTTGACAAAGTCTCTATGACCAGGAGCATCGATTATAGTAAAGTAGTATTTATCCGTCTCGAATTTAACAAAGCTGAGAGCTATAGTTACACCTCTCTCTCTTTCCTCTTTCATTCTATCAAGCAACCAAGCAAATTTCTCAGTCTCTTTACCAGCCTTCTTAGCCTGTTCTTCAACTTCTTTCTGTTGCTTTTCATCAATTTGTTTCAAGAGTACTAGTAGATGACCTACCATAGTGCTCTTACCATGATCCACGTGGCCTATTATCACCATATTGAGGTGTGGTTTCTCGGGCATCTCTTACTCCCGTGACATATATGTGAGATAGCTTATAAACATACTCGTAGAAAACACAGACAAGTTATAGTCAAGGTAGAGAACTAATATACGAGAGGAGAAGAAGATTAAAAAAGAAACTTTTTAAAGATCAATTCCTGAGAAACCTTTACTTCGCCGGACCTAGTATTCTGGCGATTCTCTTACCTGTATACGGGCTTACGGCGAAAGCAATTCTAACTTTTCTCCCGCCTTTCGTCTCTTTCACAACTACCTCGTATTTGTCTGTTTCGAAAGGCTTCTTAGCGACTATATCAAAGAACTTTATCTTCTCTGCCATATCTAATCACTCTCTCCGAATATTATACCTGTTAAAGAGGTATATAAATCTTACGCAGATCAACTGGATCATGTAATAACATTATTATAATATATATATTAAGAATAGTGTACTATAAAGTACGCTAGAAGATAATTTAAAAATAACAGGTATTACCAAAAGTACATCACATACATCTCTAGTTTTTACACACCAAATGTATGTATAAATAGTTTTTAGTTTATAATTCACAATCATATAAATTCTACAATAAAAAATTCTTCTATTGGCTCGAGGTCTTTAGAGAGAACAAACTTAGATCCTGGAGTAAAATAGTGTCATATGAAAATTTTTTGAAAATCTTCAAGCAAGCCAAAAAATTTTGCGATGCCATCATGATAGATTATCCTTAGATTCCCCTCATAAGGATCTTCTTTAGTGTCTGCAAGACCTACATTTTAACCTTGAAACGGTGAGAAAAGTTGCTGGATATAGCTGGATTAGAATAGTTAGACAGCTACGAGACTATAGGTTCAGGTTTCCTCAGGTCTCCTATATCTACTTTCTTGCCCTTAAAATATTCCACCTCTCTCAGAGAATTAAAACGTCTCTGTCTTCTTGCGTCAGCTTCAATCCATTCTTCATACTCTTCTGGAGACGTTGGTTGATAAGGTTCCAAGGGCTGTGGTCTCCCATCCAATCCTATTTTGACAAAAGTAGAGTATGCTTCGACAAGCTTTTCCTCTGACTCTCCAGAGAGTCTGGTCACTACTGTTTTTATCTCCATCGAACTTTTCCAAGTCCTTGTTAGTGTAGATGTCAGCTTTATAATATCACCTACTCTAATAGGCTTTTTAAATATAAGCTGATCTAGAGATGCTGTCACAACACTACCACCTGCATATCTAGAAGAGAGGATACTTGATATCTCGTCGAGATACCGCAATAGATTGCCAGCATACATAATGCTCTCAGGCATAGCGTCTTCAAAAGACACTCTTCTAATAGTAGAGAAGGCATATCTAGGCGTGTAGGCTGGTTTAAACTCTACTGAAGTATATCTCTCTATCAGCTTATCAACTTCTGCTCTCCATTTCTCAAACTTCGAGATCATATTATTCTCCCACTCACTAGCGCCATATACTCTGAAACCCGTGTCAACAGGCTTATAATTATGATCCAAAGCCACGTATATGGCCCTAGCTATAGAAGAGAGAAAATACTCACCCTCACCAGTCCTAGAGAGCACTTCAATATAGACCTCCATAGAAGTTCTTCTGACTCTAACAATCCACGTCCTATAGATCACGGTGTCTCCTACTCTCACAGGATTTATAAAGAATAGATTATCTATGAATCCCAGCACGCTATTTCTTCCAGAGAACCTCATCGTGTTTATCGTGCCACTCTCAACAATCCACTCCATCATATAGCCTCCGAATAATATCCCAAGTGGATTAGCATGTCTAGGCATCACTAGGTGATAAGTGACTAGATAAGTATCTGATAGTTTAAATAGTCTAGGAGAAGATTGAGACATTTCTATCTCGAGCTCAGAGCTATTCTCTCGATCTCTTCTTTTCTAGCTATGGCAAAGCTCTTAGGATCGTTAGACGCGGCAGATATTATCTCATCTGCGAGACACTCCTCTATAGTCTTAGGAGATCTAAATGCACAGAGTCTAGAGCCTTCTGCGATGTGTCGTAGGGCTAGGTCTATTCTTCTCAAAGGCGCTATATCTACTGCTACGTGATATATGATACCGCCATACATGATTCTTGTAGTCTCCTCTCTGGGAGCTGCGTTCTCTATCGCTCTAACTAGCACCTGTATAGGGTTCTCTCCAGTCTTTAGATATATAATATCAAACGCTTTCATAACTATATTGTAAGTCATATTCTTCTTACCAGTATTTCTAGCTTTTCTCATCAGATTATTTACCAACCTCTCTACTATAGGAACCTCAGCCTTGCCAAATCTCCTGTGTTCATGTCTACCTCCTGTGTGAGGTACGTATACAGGCTTTAGACATATATATTTCTTCAAGCTAGGATCTCTTATTTCAACACCTATCACAGACCATTTGCCAAATATCTTTATGTCGTTTATCGAAGGCAGACTCTCTACTAGAGCTTCCTCGACGCTACTCATAGCCGCACACCATATAGTATTAGTCAAATAGCTAATAAGCTATTCAAATGTCTTTATTTATTTCTTAGCGAAGATAGTAGTTGGAGTGGAATAGTGGGAGAAGAAGAAATAGACGAAAACGAGCTTCTGAGAATAGTTAATATAGAGACATACATAACACCCCCACCATATCAAATACCTATCTTACAATGCGAACTTGAGGATGGGAGAACTTTCACACTATACCAGATACCTATAGAAGTTATGTTAGGCATTATGAGATTAAAAGGAGAAGAAGAGGTATACAATGAGAGAGAGACTCTATTCGAGATAATAAGTCTTTTCAAAGATGAGTTAAGAGTTCTTCGAGATAGAATAGATAAAGTAATAATAGATCATCTAGATAAAGATACTAATCTATACACTGCAAGAATCATAATACGAGGAGATGGCTATAGAATTGTTAAAAAGATGGTTCCAAGCCACGCGCTATATATAGCCTATCTACTTGGGGTTCCAGCCTATGTGAAAAAAGATCTCGTTGTTCAACAGGAGAGATAGACAATATTAACCTCAAGATCATCTTACAGGCTTTTGCTTCTTACCTTTAACTAGCGCATCAAGAGAAACTCCGTTAACCATGATAACTTTATACTTTACTCCTGGAAGATCTCCCATAGACTTACCTCTAGTGCCTCCTATACCTACGATCACTACTTCGTCATGTTCTGCTATGAAATTGATGGTGCCATCTCCTGGGACAAATGCTGTGACAGTCTTACCATTCTTCACCAACTGAACTCTAACACATTTTCTAAGCGCTGAATTAGGTTGTCTAGACTCTATACCAACTTTCTCAAGAACTATTCCTCGAGCCATAGGCGCTCCTTCTAACGGATCGTACTTCTCTTTTAATTTCATCATTCTAATTCTAAAGTCTCTTTGACTCCATCTAAATTTGAGTCTCTTCTCTCTCAATCTTCTCGCGGCATACAGTCCTTTAGGAGCTTTACTTCCTGGCATATTGTTTCCTCACACTATATTCTTTAAGAGCTTATATTCTATCTTCATATGACAATCACATTATCAATGTCATAATATCTCTTGAGCACTAGCCTGGCTCTATGAATATTTCTACCGCCTCTACCTATGGCAAGTCCTTTATCTCCCGAATGAACTGTTACGTAGAGCACGTTCTTATCTCCTTGCTGAACTCTTCTTACAGATATCACTCTAGCGGGCATGAATATATTCTTTACAAATTGCTCGAAATTGTCAGAGTATTCTATCACCTCCACATTCCTTCCTAACAGCTTTCTCGCCATTTTTATATTTGAACCATTTTTACCAACTGCTAGACCGCCTTCACCTTCTTTAACTATGAATATAATAGTATTGTTATCGTTATCAATTATACAGTCTCTTACTGTGACACCTGTTAAATCTTGGAATAATGATATGTATCTCATCTCTTCTATGGTTAATCTAATCTCCGGCATAAACGCATCACACTTTTTCTGAGATTTCTCTTATCTTCTCTAACGAGACCACCCCCGGATCCAGTACTCCTATGCTACTTACAGGAAACGGTCTACCTATTAGAGATCCGAGGTCTACAGAGCCTCCTCTAAAGATGATTACAGGCGTCTCGCTCAGCTTGGCTGAATATGTTATCTCGGAGTAGATTCTCTTTGGGACACCTCCGGCTACTATAACAGTCTTTAACTTGCCTAGCTTGAGTAATTTAGAAGTCTTTCTGAAGCCTATGACAACCTTACCTGTTCTCACAATCTCTTTTATAACATCCTCCACACTAGCTTGTCCCGCTGACATTTCCCTTATCCTCAAAACTTTTTCCTAATCTCATAAAAAGCTTAACTCTACCAGTGCCTATAGGCATATGTTGCCCTACTATCACGTTCTCTGCAACTCCTCTCAACAGATCTTCCTCACCCCTAGCTGCAGCGTCCAATAAGTGTCTAACAGTAATCTCAAATGCGGCCCTAGCCAGAATACTCTCTTTCTCTCCTGTTATCCCGTGTCTACCTATCTGTCTCACAGTCCCTGTGTGAGTCATCATATCTGCTACAAGTATTAAGTGTCTTATGTCTACATCAAGTCCCTGCTCTTGAAGTACGCTAGTCATCTCTCTTATTAAAGCTGCTCTAGCAGCCTCTATTCCTAGCACTTTCTCGATCTCTTTTATATTATTAGTATAAGTTCTATAAGGATCGATCTCTCTCATTTTTAAAACCGCTGCGAGATTAGATCCGTGTGTAATTATGACATACTCGTCCCCGACTTTTCTCACAATAGCTCTTTTGATATCTTTTATACCCTTAACCTTCGTCTTCAGGATCTTATTTCTATACTTCTCAAGTTTGAATAGATCTGCATCTTCTATTGCTATCTCTAGCGTGTAAGGATCCTCTTCTGACACAGACACATCTCCATACTTCTTCAGTACTGACGCTACTTGCTCTACCGTAACCCCCTTGTCTTCGAGAAACTCAGGATCTAGCTTCAGAATTATGAGACCTCTATAAGGATCTGTTGAGATCTCAGCAGCAACATTATCTACTGTTGTTAACTCGATCTTTCTAGCCACCTCTAAAGCTTTCTCTCTATCACGTCTATACTCTTCGTCGAGGTAGATATACATCATCGGAGTCGAAGGAGTTTTCTTCGCGTCAACAAGCTCTATGAATCTGGGCAAACCCAACGTTACATTTAGCTCTCTGACACCAGCATAGTGGAATGTTCTGAGAGTCATCTGAGTACCAGGTTCTCCTATGCTTTGGGCTGTCACGGTTCCTATAGCCTCGCCTGGTTCTATAAGACTCGTGAGATACTGTTCAGCTGCTAACTCAACTATTTTCTCCGCTTCATCAGCTGACACTCCCCCAGTCGATAGCTTATCTATTAATTCGTTGACCACTTTCTTGGGTAGGTATGAGGCTTTCTCTTCTACTAATTTTGTTATAAATTCTCTAGACACTACTCTCTCTGAACCTACTTTCTCCATCCTATCACTCTCTCTATAACTCTATTAACATCAACAGCCTTCTCGTGAACCCCTTTCATAGGATCTATACCGTCTTCTCCATATATTACTTGAATTAGAGCTCCTTCAACGTTTCTAACACTTCCATCATACTCTACGTATAAGTCTTGAAGAGCGTTGATCAACCTTCTCTGCATATATCCACTCTGAGAAGTTCTAACAGCCGTGTCAACCAGTCCCTCTCTTCCACCTGCAGCGTGGAAGAACATTTCTGTCGGCGTAAGACCTGTTGAGAAGCTATTCTTAACAAAACCTCTAGCCAGAGCGCCTAGATCGTTTGGTTTAAAGTGTGCAGTATACCTCCCTCTGAAACCTCTACTAATTCTCGCGCCTCGAATTGATTGTTGTCCTAGCGTAGCTGCCATCTGAGTTATGTTAAGAGTTGAACCTCTAGCTCCTGTTCTAGCCATGGCAAAGACGTTGTTGAACAGGTTCATGTATCTCAACGCTATATCACCACTATTCTCTCTAGCCGCTCTTAATACGTCTTCCATGATCTTTATTTCTAGAGTCTCTTCGAGACTTCTACCAGGTTCAGGTTCTAGCTTACCCTCTTCATATAGTTTCACAAGTTCATATACTCTCTCAAATGCCTGTTCTAGTAGTCTATTGATCTCTTCTCTAGCTTCTGAAGGTATGTCAATATCATCATAAGTCATTGTAAAACCTTTTAGCTCTAGCACTCTTATGAATATTCTGAACGCTTGATCTATGAATCTCCTGCCTATCTCATCTCCATACTCTCTGACCATGTAGTGAAATAGAGACTCCGGCTCTTGAGATCCTATAGCTTTCTTATCTAACACGCCAAACAGCAATTTACCATTCTTCACTAGAACATATGAGTCCCAGAAACACTCGTAATCATTACAAGCCAGCTTGCCCCCCGAGATCTTGGCTGGAGCTCTGAAGTTGAAATCACTGGGCAGGAAGAGACTTATAATCTGTTTACCTGTCCACAGCTTCTTAGGCGATAGTATAGCGGGCTCTGGTATAGAACCCACATAACCTGCTGCGGATAGTAGTGTCACAACCTCTTCTTTAGTCAATACCGTGGCTTTACTTGAGAGAATATAAGCTCCGCTGATGTAATCTTGTATACCTCCTATGATAGGCCCACCATATCTAGGAGATAGTATGTGTTTCTGAACTAGCATCAGTACCCTAGCCTCAGCTCTAGCCTCCTCATTCTGAGGCACATGTAGGTTCATCTCATCTCCGTCAAAATCAGCGTTGTAAGGAGGACATACTGCTAAGTGTAGTCTAAATGTTCTTCCAGGAAGTATTCTGGCTATGTGTCCCATTATACTCATTCTGTGAAGACTTGGCTGTCTGTTAAACAACACTATATCTCCGTTGTCGAGATGTCTCTCGACAATCCAGCCAGGCCCGAGTTCTTGTGCTATAGAAGCTCTATCTCTAACAAATCTGAGATCTAGTCTTCTGCCGTCTGGAGTTATAACATAATTCGCGCCAGGCCACTTGTACGGTCCGTTGAGCACATATCCTCTTAGTTTATCTACATTCCACTGAGTGACTCTCTCTGGGACAGTAAGGATCATGGCTACATCTACTGGAACTCCTACTTCATTTATGCTCAAATAGGGGTCTGGACTGATCACTGTTCTAGAGGAGAAATCAACTCTCTTTCCAGACAAATTACCTCTAAATCTACCCTCCTTACCCTTTAGTCTCTGAGCAAGCCCTTTCAAAGGTCTACCATATCTCTGCTTAGCCACTGGAACACCGGGTGTCTCACTATCAAAATATGTTGTTATATGATATTGTAGCAACTCCCACGTGTCTTCAACTATGATATTCGGAGCACCTGTCTCTAGAGCCTCTTTAAGCTTATCGTTAGCTCTGACTATATCTGCCAACTTATGTGTCAGATCGTCTTCCGCCCTAGTACCTGTCTCTAAAATTATCGAGGGTCTAACAGTTAGAGGAGGTACTGGCAGTACTGTTATAATCATCCACTCGGGCCTGGCCTCCTTAGGATCATATCCCATGATCTCGAGATCTTTATCAGGTATCCTCTCTAATCTCTGTCTTATATCAATAGGAGTGAGTCTGATATTACCCTCCTCACTCTCTTCATAGAAAGTGGTTGGTCTCTCCAGCCTAATCTTATACTGCTTAGCACCGCAGTAGGGGCAGTGTGCGACCTTAGCAGCCTCTCTTCTGAGAGACATAGCGAGTCTCTTAGCTAAGAGAGGCCATCTAACTTTCATCTTGCTATAAATTCTATATATCTCCTCTAACGCTTTCTCAGGATCTCCATATCTCTCGATATATATCTGAGGGACTTTAAATCTACCACAATTTCTACACGTAGCCCTGAGAATCTCGTATATATGTCTGACGAATCCGACATGAATCACGGGTCTAGCCAGTTCTAGTCTTCCAAAATGTCCTGGGCATTCTCTCATAGTATTCCCACAGATCTCGCATCTCTGTCCCGGCTCAATAACTCCTAACCTAGGATCCATTATAGAGTTTCTAATAGGAACTCCATCGTCGTCAAAGAGATCTTTTGATATTATCTGCACAACAGACATCTTTCTAATCTCTTCCGGAGATAATATGCCGAATCTGATTCTTTCGATCATATACTCGGTCATTACTCCCACCTCTCTCTATATACCTCTGTCTTCCTCTTAACAATAAGTCTAGGCATTATCATCATTGACATAAGCTCTTGCAACAAGAGCTTAAACGCGTAAGATACTTCGACCGGGACGACGTTAGCTTGGTCTTTGTGTATTGGGCATATACCTCTCTTCTTATTCCTATCATACCATCCTATATGACCGCACAATTCGCAGACCCATATAGTAGTTCTATCACTACCCTCCATTAATCTCTCTCTTAAGAGCGATGAGGCTCCATAAGCTATTAGAACATCTCTCTCCATCTCGCCAAATCTAAGACCACCCTCTCTAGCCCTACCTTCTGTAGGCTGTCTTGTTAAGATCTGAACCTGTCCTCTGGCTCTCGCGTGCATCTTATCCGCGACCATATGATGCAACCTCTGGTAATACACGATACCAATGAATATAGGATTGCCTATCAGCTCACCAGTTCTACCATCGTACATAGGCTCAGTCCCATCCATAGGATACCCTAGTATCAGTAGTTGTCTCTTTAGATCATCTATCTTCTCCCCGAAGAAAGGTGTCCCGTCAACAGAACTACCTCTCAGAGCAGCAACTTTGCCTGCTATACTCTCGATCATCTGACCTACAGTCATTCGCGATGGTAGCGCGTGTGGATTTATAATTAGATCTGGGACTATGCCTTGGTACGTGTACGGCATGTCTGCCTGTGAGAACATCATCCCAACAACACCTTTCTGGCCATGTC
Organism: Sulfolobales archaeon; assembly: GCA_041287455.1. Lineage (GTDB taxonomy): Archaea > Thermoproteota > Thermoprotei_A > Sulfolobales > AG1 > WYEN01. The sequence goes on along the minus strand of JBEULF010000023.1, from coordinate 13,081 downwards.
TTGAGGCGAACTTATCGCCTATCTCAGGAACTCTATAATCTCTCACTTTTACTTTAACTAGTCTGTGCCCCTCTAGACTAGTCGTCACAATCACTTGATCCACTATACCTCTCTCTCCGTATCTCAGACTTACAGAGGTATCTTTTCTCTTAGCCGAGATCGCTGTGAACTCTTTCATCTCCTCCATGAATCTAGATGGTGAAGTCTTACCTATCAGAACGTCACCTCCTCTAACAGGGACTTCAAGAGGTGCTATAGAGTCAGCTTCTAGCAATCTATAATACTGTTTACCCTTAAAACCATGAGAGCTGGGGTCTGGCATCTCTAATCTATCCTCTTCTCCACCGGGGTATCTCCTCTCTTCTGTGACATAAGTTCTGAAGAAAGTAGATCTGGCCATCCCTCTCTCCACGCTTGACTTGCTCAGTATAACCGCGTCCTCCATGTTATAACCGCTGAAACTCATTACAGCAACTACCATATTGTGACCCGCAGGTCTATCGTTATAACCGATCAGTTCTAAGGCTTTGGTCTGCACTAAGGGTTTCTCCGGGTAGTGGAGCACGTGTCCTCTTGAATCCATTCTCAGACTATAATTCGACATGTAGATACCCACAGCTTGTTTAACCATAGCTGATTGATACGTGTTTCTAGGACTCTGGTTGTGCTCTGCGTATGGTATTGTTGATGCCGCGACCCCCAGTATAGAGGGTGGAAAGATCTCTAGATGAGTATGTTCTTTAGTTATATCCTCGGGGTTGAGAGCGATATAAGCGTTCTCCTCCTCTTCGGCGTCGAGAAACTCTATAACGCCAAGTCTAACTAGATCTGTGAATCTGATCTCCTTTCTAACAAGTTTCTCGATATGCTCTCTAGTTATCAGCGTCCTACCCTTATCTAATATTAGAACAGGTCTCATGATTCTACCACGATCAGTGTTGATATACACCTCATTCAATTGATCTGTTTTTAGATGTGATATACTAATCTCATAATGAATCTTACCACTTCTTCTTAGATTTCTTATGTGACTCACAAATCTCTCTCCATCTCTCACAAAGCCTATGAGTCTACCGTTAACAAAGACCTTGGCATAACTTAATAGTTCTTGTACATCTTCACCTCTTCTGGCTCGGAGATATGCTTCTTGGAGTGGAACGATCTTTATATCCTCATCTGATATTCTATATATGATCTCTAGGATCTCGCTCTCATCTACTCCGACAGATATATAGCTCATTAAAGCTAGATTCTTAACCAAGCCGCAGTTAGGTCCTTCTGGAGTCTCGAAGGGGCAGAATCTACCCCACTGAGTTCCGTGGAGATCTCTCGCCTCAAAGTGAGGCTGACTTCTGCTCAATGGAGATACTACTCTTCTCAAATGACTCAACATAGAGATCCAGTTGGTTCTATCAAGTATCTGACTCACACCCGTTCTACCGCCAACCCAGTTCCCAGTAGCCATAGCATGTCTAATTCTCTCAGTTATTATATCGGATCTGATCAATATAGCTATGTTCTTATCTGTCACCTTCTTCGACCTGGTCTTAGCCTTGATCAGCTGCTCTCTGAAGTTCTTTAAGAAAGCTTTATAAGCGGCTCTGAATTGTACTGCAAGTAGATCTCCTGCTAGTCTAATTCTCTTGTTAGCATAATGATCCTTATCGTCTAAACCTCTTCTCCCTATCACAGCCTCGAGTAGTTTACATGCCATCTGACCTAGGAATAACGCTTTCTCAAGTCTCTTCTCCTTAGCAGTCCCTATGTGAGGTAGTATGTATTTATCTATGATCTCTTCTGCTCTCTGAATTCTCACGTCCTTAGGCTGTCCTGCTGCGATTCTGTTTCCTATGAAGAGTAGAGCTTCTTCAACAGTTTTAATCTCAGACACCTGCACGAGAGATGGTAGCAATTCTTTCTGTATCTCTGGATCTAAGGAAACGGCTAGCGCTATATCTCTGTCGCTCTCAATACCCAATGCTCTCATTAACACTACGAAAGGTATCTTCCCTGGAATAGCAGGTGTTGATATATGGAGAGATCCGTCTTTATGTCTGTCTAGAATCATAGGAACCTTAATACTACTAGTAGCAGAAACTATCTTAGCCGTGTGAGTAGCGCTTATACCTTCTTTGACCTTATCTATTATAACTCTGTTAGGAGCCATGTCTTCTTGGGCGACTATTACTCTATCGCTACCATTGATAATAAAATATCCTCCAGGATCTCTTGGATCCTCTCCTAATCTTCTCAGTTCATTAGGATCGCGAATCTTAGATAAAGGATCTAAGACACTTCTAATCATCACAGGTATCTCGCCTATTTCAACGGTAACAGGCTGACCCTTGATCCCGTCTTCTACTTGGATCAGTGTTATTCTTATTGGCGCTGCATAAGTCATATTTCTATATCTACAGACCATCGGTGTGAATTCTTGGTCTTTTAGAATAGCCCCGGTAATATCTCTGGCTGAAGGTTGATCTATTTTAACATCGGTGATCAAGACATAGTAGTTAGGTATAGGTGTGGTGATCACTCCATCGCTAAGAATTATCTCTCTTATTCTATTAATCACAAAATCGTTATAACTATCTAAGTGTTGTCTTACTAAACCTTTTTCTTCTATAAAAGATTTTAACAAAAGCCATCTATCATCGGGCGTGAGTTTAAATGTCTGTTGCCTTGCTCTAGGACTCATGATCTCACCCCGCAATAACGTATCTATACACTACAATCTCACCTGCAGTAGGACTCTTTCTAATAATTCTTATAATATCCCCAGGCTTACCACCAATAGCTCTAACCGCTGGATCACTAGCTCTAATCCATGGAAGCTGCTCAGGTCTAACACCTAATTCTCTCAAGATCTTTATAGCCTCTTCTACTGGTACTATCTCATGCTTAGGAACTAATTCATGCTTAAATATGTCAAACTCTCGCTTTTTAGAAGACTTAGAAGCGCGAGATTCTGACATTCACGATCCTCCTTAGTACTCAAAAATATATACTCATTCTAAAGCTTATAAAAACATAACTACATTTCACCTGCGATCTTGTAGAATGTTTGAAAGCGAAACTAAGAGAACTACAATTGATTCTGAGACACGCTACCTCAGAATCTTATGGAAAGATGTGGCCAGGCGCGCTTGAGAGAGTTGTTTCTAGACTTTATATAGGTTTAAAGATTGTTGTCGAGGTTTGTTATTGAGATTTCACACCGCGATGCGGGTTTCGAAGACCTTGGCGAGGCTGAGAAATCTCGAGACACGGGATCCCACATCAATGATCAGAGGAGATGAGCGAGATGCGAGCCGGGTCGCTCTGAGCAGGCGGAGGTCTATGAAGCCACGGGCTGGGCGTGTTAAAATAAAACATCACAACACGCTACGAAGCCAAACCCTCTCTACCTATCAAAGCATCCTAGACGCTCAAGCAGTGAGTAGTCTATAAGCTTTAATCTTATATATAGCTTTTTTAGAGAGTCCCCCCGAGGGGATTCGAACCCCTGACCACCCGGTTTCCGCGCCTCCTCACTACAGCCGGGCGCTCTACCGCTGAGCTACGGGGGGTCTGTTCATATATTAGACTCTCTAGAGAAAATATAAATTTTTCTCATTATTTCTTTTTATACGACTTAGAGATAATATTTAGAGAGGTTGTGGTAAGTGTCTTCTCAGAGAAGAATTGTTTATTGTGAGATCTGTGGTAGAGAGATTTCTGAGAAGGCTTCTTTCAAGATCTTTGTAGAGGGTTCTATGATCACTGTGTGTCCTGAGTGTTATTCTAAGTATGTAATGCAGAGATCCTCTAGAGAGAGAAGTGCTCGAGAGCCTGTTGAAAGAACGGCCACTCGGACTCTGATAAGAGAGAGTAAGACTACTTCTCTTAAGAGAGTCACTTCACAGTCTATTAGATCTCTAGAGAGATATGAGATAGATCCTATGTATCCTGAGATTATAAGAAAAGCGAGAGAGGCTAAGAATATGAGCACTAAGGATCTCGCTATGAGACTTAGAGAGAGTGAAAATGTTATAAAGAGAATAGAGAGTGGTAAATTAACACCTACGATAGAGCTGGCTAAGAGAATTGAAGAAGTGTTAGGAGTTAGGATAGTGGTACCACGAGTAGAAGAGCGTGAAGAACAGATGAGCAGAACTAGCACCAGTAGCGGTGTAACGCTGGGAGATCTAGTGGTAGTAAAGAAGAGAGAGGGTAAATAATTATTAAACAACTAGTAAATAAGCTAATAAGAGGAGATGATGAAAAGCTCTAACCAGATAAGTGAAGAGACCTGTCTCAGCTGATAAGAGTTTCTCGGGCGGATCTGATGAAACAAGTCTTTGTAGAAGATCTTAGACCTCGAGTCAGCGTGTTGAGACTAGGACACAGACGTGATAGAGATAAAAGGGTTACAACACACGTAGCCTTAGTGGCTAGAGCTTTTGGAGCACGTGAATTCATATTAGCAGGCGAGCCGGATTCTTCTATCAGAAATAGCGTTGAGAAAATACTAAAGAGATGGGGTGGCTCATACTATTTCATTTATAGAGAGACTAAGGACTATCGAAGCGAGTTGCGAAACTGGAGAGAGAGTAGAAAGAATGCTTGTATAGTTCATCTGACAATGTACGGAATACCCATAGATCTAGTTTTAGAAGAGATAAGAGATAGATGTGAAGAAGTACTAGTGATCGTTGGGGCTGAGAAAGTTCCTAGAGAGGTATACTACTTGGCAGATTATAATATCTCTATAACTTCTCAACCTCACTCTGAAGTCTCAGCGCTAGCAGTGTTTTTAGATAGACTATATAATGGAGAGGAGCTGTATCTAGAGTATAGAGATGCTGAGATCAAGATTATACCTAGTGCTAGAGAGAAAAAGATCGTTAGAATCGAAAGAAAAATAGAATAAGCTTGATCTTGAAGATATGCTTAGTAAATATAGGTTGTTATAAGAATATTTAGTGTAGGGGCAGTATGACAAGTGATGATATTGATAATAGTGTTAATGAGATAATAGATTTCATAGGAGTCACGTATGGAGAGAATGCAAAAAGAATCTTTAGTAGGCTCTACGAGCTGGGTAGAGAGATAACAGATCATGAGTTGGCTGAGATGATGCAAATGCACGAAGCTGAGGTAAGAAAGATTCTATATCAACTATCTGAAGAGAGATTTGTGTCTGTGAGAAGAGTTAGAGATCGAGAGACAAACTACTATATATACTACTGGAAGCTAAATACTAGAGAGATCCCTAGAGCTATATTAAATAGAAAGAAACTAGCGCTAGAGATAGTGAAGAAGAGATTAGAGTTTGAAGAAAAGAAAAATTTCTACTGCCCTCGATGCGGGCGTGAGTACACGTCAGAAGAAGCTTTGGCCAACGAGTTCACATGCCCTTATTGTTCGGAGATTCTACTGGTTAGAGACAAGAGTTCTCAACTGAAGTCTCTTAAAGATCTGGTAAAATTGCTAGAGAACGAGATGAGAGATGAGGAGAGAAAAATCTTATCCAGGAGTGGTTGATCTGTTTTCAGGAGCGGGAGGATTTGCCAGAGGTTTTAAAGAAGCTGGATTTAGAATTCTTTTTGGTATTGATAACGATAGATCTGCTATTAAGAGTTTTAAAGTCAATTTCCCCGAGTCTATAGCTCTGAATGAAGATATAAAAGAGATAAGTGGTAGAGACATTGTCAAATTGATCAATGAACAACCTGGAGTAGTTATCGGCAGTCCTCCTTGCGAACCTTTTACCAAGGCTAATCCTAATAGAGAGAGAAGACCTTTAGATAGACTCTATAAAGATCCTATGGGTCAGCTGACTCTCCATTTTATAAGAATAGTCTCTGAGCTGAGACCAGAGATCTTTGTAATGGAAAATGTGCCCGCCATAATGGAGAGAGAGATTAAAGAGAATCTAGAGTATCTATTCGAAAAAGCCGGCTATGATAAGATCTATTTTAACATTCTGAGAGCCGAAGACTATGGAACGCCTAGCAAGAGAACGAGAGTTTTCATATCTAACATACGAATAGAACCTCCTAAAATCAGTAAGAGAGTATCCGTGTGGGAGGCTATAGGAGATCTAGAGGATAGGTCTAGTGGTGAGTTTCCTAATCACGAGATAGTAAAACTCTCTGTTAAGAAGATTAAAAAGATCTCTAGAGTGAGACGTGGCGAAGCTCTATACCATTATAGAGGATCTGACGATCATTTGTATCCTAATATGATTAGACTCGATCCCAAGGATCTCGCTCCCACAGTTATGGGTTCTTCGAGATTTATCCACCCATTTGAAGATAGGCTACTAACGGTGAGAGAACAAGCTAGACTAATGGGATTTCCAGACTACCACGTATTTTTAGGAGGAAGAGAAGAACAGTATAATCAAGTTGGAGAGGCAGTGCCTCCTCCTCTCGCAAAAGCTATAGGCTTATATATAATTAATTTCTTCACCTGACCTCCTCACCACCCTAGAGAGCGGTTCACTGGCTCCCCACATCTATTCAAGGTCGAATCTTTTATTTGTGAGGCGGTTGAGAGAGTCAGAGCTCCTCCTATTTCACGTATTTTTTCTCTCGAGCTCTGTCTCGGGCTCGAGACCAACCCCTCATCCCGATAGTCAGAGTCAGAAAACTCTCACCACCCATAGAAAATCATCTCTACTCTCTCCCGTTTTTTCGTAGCGTAGAATTCTACGAGTCTTCTAACAACGTAGTCGTATGTCTCTCTAGGATGGGTCTTGAGCTTCTTCAACTTCTCTTTCTTCTCTCTACTCAATCTAACAGACTCCGTAGCAGGCATACTAGTAGCACAGCGTATACAATAAACCGCGGAAGTATATAAACCTTTCTACTCACTCGCTTTAAACGGCGAGGTTTGCCTTAACTCTTATCAAACAAACTCATTATACAAAGATCTTATATCTCCAGAGTTGTAATAAAGTCTCTTATAGTCTGAGAGTCGATATAAAGAAAAAGCCCTTTGCATATACTCAATGTATTACGCAATATATCTGTTCTAATTGACATCTAGCAGGGATTAAAATTTATATATCTTTATTAAAGAATATACATATGGTGGAGGTCGTGAGTAATAGTGATAAGATTAATGTTGAGACGAGGAGAGTTCAGAGATTTGGTAAGTCTACTCTAATGGTTTCCTTGCCTGCGGAATGGGTTAAGATTGTCAATCTAAAACCAGGTGACACTGTGACTATAGTAGTTGAAGACGATAATACTCTGAGAATCTTTCCAACATTTGCCAAGCCCGAGAGGAGAGAGAGAAGATTAACTATTAGAATTTCTAAGGTGACAAATGCAGAACTTTTATACAAGATCATGACATCAGCCTATACACTGGGCTATGACAAGATACAGATAGAAGTGGTAGATGGTTTCTTAGACGAAGAACAACTAAAGATCTTGAGGAAAACAGCTAAAGATCTCATAGGGAGCGAGATAGTAGAGCACATGCCTTCTAGAGTGGTTATTCAGATATTCATAGACCCTGCCAAGTACTCTATAAATAGTATACTAGCTAGAATGAGCAGTATATTGAGATCTATGGTTAACTATATGTATCTCTTACTGATAGAAGATAAACCGCATTATATGTCAGAGATCGAGGAGTTAGGCTTTGAGTTAGAGAGAATAAACCTGCTAGCGGTGAGACAGACTTTTGTAGGACAGATAGATAAGATGTATGCGAGTACGCTAAACATAAAATCTTACATGCTTCCTAGATACAGATCTATAACCAGATCTTTGACTATAATTGGTGAGAGTATTATTAATAGTGGTAAGATACTAGTTAGCCTACCTCAGGGAGACAAGAAGATATTAAGAAATCTAAGCGATGAGTTTAAAGAGTTGATGGATCTGTTTATGACAGGGATTGAGAGAGCTATATCTGTGGTGTTAGAGCCAAATATAGCTAGAGCTTTTAACGCAGATCTTCTCTCGAGAGAGTTGCAGTCCTACGTGTCTAGATTTCTCGAGAAGCACTATGATCTGCTTAGGAATTGCGAGAATTATATACAGATACTAGAGATATTTGATAACTTCAGAAGAAGTGCTACAGATATAGAAGTGATAAGCGATGTTAGCTTTGATCTAACTCTAGAAAGACAAGAAGGATTAATAGATCTCTCTATGGGCGAAACCTTGAGAATCGTGTGATCACGTAGAGATTATAAGACAAATAAAATCCCAGAATCACCACTCCTTTATAAACGGAGAGTTTATTGAAGAATTCTAAAATAGTATCACTTCTATCAACTATACTCTACTATATAGAGAGATACAACATATCAGTAGAAAAAGCTTTCGTAAGAAGCTGTAGAGAGATCAGATGTTCTAGAACATTTGATGAGAGAGAAGAGTTATATAGACTGGCTAGAGAATTTATAAAGAGCGTGATTAGACTTAGATGCTTGTATGGAGATGTTAGTAGGAAGAAGCTTGCAAGGATCTTTATAGACTATGAATGGAGAGATAAAACTGATATAGAGCCTTGGTGTCTCTATTCAGTGCCAGAATGGTTCTATAATGAGATCCGAGATCTATTAGGTGATAGAGAGGTAGTGGAGCTTTTTAAGGCGTTTGATAATAGAGTCACGTGGCTTAGGATCAACACATTAAAAGCTTCTGAAGAAAAGATCTTGCGTCTCTTAGAGGATGACGGTGTTGAATTAGAGCGAGATAGAGATCTATGGTATCTGTATAGAGTGATTAGTAGTAGAAAACCATTAAGATATTCAAAGGCTGTGAGAGAGTTCTTAGCCATACCTCAGGACAAAGCTTCGTGTCTAGTTGTTGAGGCTATTAGACCGGAGAAGAGCGATAAGATACTAGATCTCTCTGCAGCACCAGGTATCAAGTCTTCTTTAATAGCTATGTTAACAGAGGATCAGGCCCTCATTCAAGCCCAAGACATATCTAAGAAGAGAATCTATATGATGAGATATTTAATGAAGAAAATGAATGTAAAATCTGTTGACATAGTCTTAGCTGATAGTAGAAAGAGTCCATCTAGAGAATCATCATTTGACAAAATACTTATAGACGCTCCCTGCAGCTCTTCTGGCGCTATTTGGAAGGATCCGGGGCTCAGACTTTCTCTTCTAAAGAGAGGTAAGATAGAGTATTACTCTCAGATTCAAAAAGACCTGTTGAGAGAAGCAATAAGATTAGGAAGAGAGATCGTTTATGCAACATGTTCTATACTCCCAGAAGAAGGCGAGCTAGTAGTTCAAGAGATAATAAGTGAAGAGAGAGATCTAGTGGCTGTCAAACCTTTAGAGAATCTTAGCTCAGGGTACAGGCTCTATGATAAGAATAGTGTGTTCAATAGAACATTTCCTCACAGAGATCTGTCAGAGGGTTTCTTCATAGCTAAGTTGCTTAGAGAGAGCTAGACTAGTTATAGCTCTGATTAAGCCTTTTTTAAGTCAGCTCACACTATTTTAAATATGTGACAGTTCAAAATAAATGATAGAGGTGTGTGCTAACTGGAGTTTTGTCCAGTATGCGGCACTCTTATGAAGATCGAGAGGGGGAGAGCAAAGTGTCCTAAGTGCGGCTATGAAAAGCCTCTCGGAAGTTTGAGTAGTAAGACTGTTCTTACAACGAAGATAAAGCATAATCCTAGAGAGAAGATAATCGTTATAGAGGATAGTACTCCTAAGCACTCTAACCCTGTGACTAGAGATGTTAGATGTCCTAAATGTGGTCATAATGAGGCTGAGTATTGGTTTATGCAGACTAGGAGAAGTGATGAACCACCCACTAGATTCTACAGATGCACTAAGTGTGGTTATGTTTGGAGAGAATACGAATAGCTTGTTGAATGAGAATTAAAACTGAAAACCTCACTATCTATGGCGGGGGTGAGTAGAAAACACTTATATACTCCCGTATTCTACTATTTCTACGGGCGGTGAGGATCCCCAACCCCAACCATTGGGATGAGAGTGTTGGCCTCGAGCCCGAGACAGAGCTCGAGAGAAAAAATACGTGAAATGGGAGGAACTCTGACTCTCTCGACTGCTCTGCAGATGAGAGATGTGAGAACGAATAGACGCGGGGAACCGATGAACCGCTCTTTAGGGCGGGGAGGAGGTCAGGAAACAGAAAAGTGACTGGCAGGCTTGGCGGGCTGGTGATTATGTTTAGAGTCTACGAGGTTCAAGACTTTGTTAAAATCCCTCCATATAGATATGGAGAGGATCTTAAAAAGATAGTTGAGGAGATCTTGAGAGAAGAGTATGAGAGCAAGTTTTTCAAAGACTTAGGCTTGGTGCTAATGATATATGATGTCGAGGTCGACGAGCTGGGACTAGTAATACCGGGGGAGGGATCAACATATCATGAGGTTAAATTTAAGATGCTAACATACGTACCTCTAGTGAATGAGGTGGTTGAGGGTAGAGTTAGAGACGTGAGAAACATAGGATTATTCGTCGACATAGGACCTATAACAGCGCTGGTTCACATAAGCCAGGTTATGGATGACAAAGCTATGTACGATGAGTTGACTAAGAGAATAGTTAGTGAAGATGGAAAGAGATTTATAGGTGTAGGAGATATGATTAGAGGTAGAATAACGTCGGTATCAATGACTCCGGGTAGAGAAGGCGAGTTGAGAGTGGCAATGACCTTAAGACAGAGCGGCTTGGGAAAGATTGAGAAGGTGGGGTAGCATGTCTAGTAGAGGTAGGAGAAGTTCGATTGCTAAAAGTCTTAAGGCTTGTAGAAATTGTAAAGCTCTCGTTGATATAAATGTTGAGAGATGTCCTGTCTGCGGTTCTACTGATTTCACTGAGGAGTGGTCAGGAATGATCATAGTGTTTGATCCTGAGAGATCTAGAGTAGCGCATATGTTAGGGATTAAGAAGCCTGGTAGATACGCTGTTAAACTAGGAGGTAGATACTAGTATTAGCAGTTTTTAAGCTAGAAACACACATCTCAATAGGTGTATAGCTATAGAGTCAGGACCTTGGTATAATCAGCCGGTCTCTAGAGCGACAGTTCTGAACATGAGGATTAAGAATGTAATCTATAGCAAGAGAACTAAATATCAATTAGTAGAAATAGTAGAATTTGATGACTACGGTGTAGGTTTGATACTAGATGGATATGTACAATCTACTCAAGCAGATGAGCATATATACCACGAATCACTAGTTCACCCAGCTATGATACTTCACTCGAGAGCTGAAGATATTCTCATAATCGGAGGCGGAGAGGGTGCCACGCTTAGAGAAGTGTTGAAACATAGAACGGTAAAGAGAAGTGTTATGGTCGATATTGACGGAGAGTTGGTTGAGATAGCCAAGAAATACTTAGGATTCATGCACCAGGGCTCTTTCTACGATCCAAGAGTTCAGATAGTTATTGAAGATGGATTAAAGTACGTATCCAGATCATCTGATAAATCATTTGATGTTGTCATCCTAGATCTAACAGATCCCTATGAACCGTCAGGTCTAGCTCGTGAGCTGTATAGAGAGAAGTTCTATAGAGAGATAAAGAGAGTGCTGAGAGATGATGGGGTAGTAGTCTCTCAAGTTGGCAATGCTTTTTACTACCCCGAGGAGTTCAATAATATCCTAAGTGATCTTAGGAGAGTATTCACATATGTCGCAGAATACGAAGTATGGATCCCTTCGTTCGGATATGCCGTAGGCTATCTCTTAGCCTCTGATGCAGTAGATCCCGAGAGAGTGTCTGAAAGAGATTTTGACGAGAGATTAAGAAAAAGAGATGTTGTGACTAAATATTTAAACGGTAGAATCTTCAGATCACTCATACTTAGAGGAGTCACTCGAAGATTGTAATAGTGTTTAAACACGATCAATGTATTCATGAAGAGATTAAGATATTCTCTGTCAGATCTCTCAAATCTCTTAGTCTATCTATGCTCCTGACTCTGTCAATCACTGTTTTCATGCTTTCTTCTCTCATCTTTCCACGAGCTAGTCTCGTGAATTTATCCACTACTTCAGACCATGACATAGGATTTTTAAAGTGTCCTTTAGGATGAATCGATGTTTCGCTCAGTGTCTCACCTCTCCTAGTCTTAATCTCTATTGTGTTAGGTATGCCCTCCGGATAGATCTTATCGTATTCGGGTTCTATCTCTATGATCATTTTTCTCATGATCTTTCTGACATCTTCTCCGAGAATCTTCTCATTCGAGAAACTATCGATCCATATATACCCGTCTAATAAAGCTCTCGCTACAATATAAGGCAGACTATGATCAGCTGTTTCTCTGGTCCTAGGATCCCATTTCTCAGGGTCTTTAGCTATGATTCTATAGCACACTGTAAAAGTTCTCACCTTTATACTTTCTATATCTTCGATTGATACTTTATTTCTAATTCTCAGTGTTGCATCAACCGCTGACATAGCATGATACTCTACAGGCCAATACTTGATAGATGTCTCGTGGATTTTGAAGATCTCGTTATCCAAACCTCCGAATCTCTCAAGATCAAATTTTTGTCGGGAGACTACATTGAAGAATCCAAACTCTCCCTCAAAGACAGGTGAAGGACCTGTGAAATCTTCAGACGCTAGTAGAGCTAGGAATAATCCTTTTTTGGACGAGTGAGCGGCCGTGGCACCCTTCCACATGCTTAACTCGCCAGATCTTGTCTGTCTAAGAGAGACAGATTCGTTGACAGCTAAATTTATAGCATTATAGATCTTTTCTACCGATAGTTCTAAGAGCTTAGCGATACCGGCGGCTGTGCCTATAGTTATATAGGTCACATGATCTACTCCCACGCTTCTCACAGAAAAAGCGTCGGCAAGTCTAGCTGCTACTTCATACGCTATCACTATAGCTAGAGTAGCTTGCCTTCCATCTATTCCTCTATCTTCTGCAACAGCTATTATAGCCGGGATCATGTCACTAGGATGTAAGGCTTCTTTTGAAAGATAAGTATCATTAAAGTCTAGATATCTAACACCTACGCTATTAGCAAAAGCTGCATGCTCAGGAGAACTCTTGAAACCCTCACCCCATATCACAGAGCCGTTTCTACTAGACACGCTCTCTCTAGCGATTCTT
>JBEULF010000022.1:0-5691 GCA_041287455.1 Sulfolobales archaeon | reverse complement strand
AGATCCTGCTCTTAGAAGACCTGGTAGATTTGATAGAGAGATAGAGATTCCACCGCCTGATAGAAGAGCTCGTAAAGAGATCTTGTTAGTTCACACAAGAAACGTCCCACTCGCCGAAGACGTGGATATAGATAAGCTAGCTGATATGACCCACGGTTTCACAGGAGCTGATCTAGCTGCTCTCGTTAAAGAGGCTGCTATGTCTGCTCTTAGGAGGTTCTTAAGAGAGAATACTATAGATCTTTCGAAACCCGTGCCGCCAGACATGTTAAGCAAGTTAAGAGTTGAGATGAGAGACTTCTTACAGGCTATGAATAGTGTTCAGCCAACTCTCATAAGAGAAGTGTTTGTAGAAGTACCAGAAGTTAGATGGAGTGATATTGGCGGCTTAGAAGATGTGAAACAACAGTTAAGAGAAGCTGTTGAGTGGCCTCTTAAGTATCCTCACTTATTTGAGAAAATGGGTATAAGACCTCCTAAAGGTATACTACTCTACGGACCTCCAGGAGTTGGAAAAACACTGCTAGCCAAAGCAGCCGCTACTGAGAGTGAAGCTAATTTCATAGCTGTGAACGGGCCTGAGATTTTGAGCAAGTGGGTTGGTGAAAGTGAGAGAGCTATTAGAGAGATCTTTAGAAGAGCTAGAATGGTGGCGCCAGTAATAGTGTTCTTCGACGAGATCGACGCTATAGCTCCTGTAAGAGGTCACGACGTGTCTGGGGTTACTGATAGAATAGTCAATCAGTTGCTAACAGAAATGGACGGCATAAGACCTTTGAGAGGAGTTGTTGTTATAGCGGCTACTAACAGACCGGACCTAGTAGATCCGGCACTATTAAGACCTGGTAGATTTGATAGAGTGATATACGTGCCACCACCTGATAAAGCGGCTAGACTTGAGATACTGAAAATACACACTAGAAAAATACCTCTAGCACCTGATGTAGACCTAGAGAAATTAGCAGAGTTGACCGAGGGTTACAGCGGTGCGGATCTCGAGGCGCTAGTCCGGGAAGCTGCTCTACTTGCTCTGAGAGAGAAGTTAGAGGTGAGACCTGTTTCTATGGACTACTTCCTCAGAGCATTGAAGACTGTTAAGCCTAGTCTGACTGGAGATGTGGACAAAAGATATGAGTCGGCAATAGAAAAGCTTGTCAAGAGCTCTTTTATGTAACTCTCCTCAGCTAATAGCTAGAGACTCGGCTATAAGCTCAGCTCTCTACTTTCTTTAAACACAAGTATATATCTTGAGTAGGTGTAAATCCTTCAAATAACTTCTCATCTCTCGGAAACACTACTACCAGAAACCCCCATAGACTCACGATCATTCTAAATCCTTTCTCATCTTTTTTAAACCCTGCTACAACACCTCTCGCGCAGAAATCTACACCTTCTCTATACTCAGGCTTTTCTAGGCCGAAAATAAACTCTAGAGTCTCGCTCTCGCGGACTTCGAAGATCTCTTGATGAAGATCCATTGTCACGCTAATCTGAGATCCCTCTAACTCTACTATGTTTACTTTGGGAACAAGACTCTTTTTTAAACTCTTCACTTTCACAAGATCTCTTATCAGACTCAACACCACTAAGAATTAGTAGAGAGAGATAAAAGAATTCACTCAAATATCAACCTAGAAACAAGATTAAAAATCCAGATCTTGATGTCATAAGATGTGCAATAGTATTACCTCTTATCTCTACTAGTAGCTTCTTTCTAAGGGTTTCTATAATATAGTTCTAGTTACATGAATTAAATCGGTTAAGCTGTAAATGAATAGTGTTAACGCTACGAGCAATATCAAGACGTTGTTATCTGACTTTTTAGTGAGATATGGTGAGAGAGGCAGAGCTGTGCTTGAAGCCTGTCTCAGAGCTTACGAGAGAATATCGCTGAAACAAAAGAACTCTATACCCGCACTGCCAGGAGATTTTGATTATAGAACACTGGTCGAAGAGTTAGGCTCTATGGGCTATAGCTATAATCCATCTCCGATACTCAGGATCTTAGAGAGAGAGTATGGCTTGATCAGAACTACGCTACACACTTCTAGACAGAGATGGTTTGTTTTTAGCAGCAAGGAGGTTGTAGATGTTTTAAACGAGTATATATTGAAGGCTAGTAATAATCTTGGCGAAGAAGATCCTGAGCTTCTGGTTATAAAGATCCAGTTGTTATCGCTAAGAATCGATAGAATCAAAGAGTTTCTCACGACACTCTCTTCGAAAGACAGATGGAGTGAAATTGATTATGAGAGATTAAGAAAGATCAGTCTGAAAGCCCTACCTCAGTTGCTAAGGATCTATAGAAAGCTTAGGAGAAAAGATGATGAAACAAGCGATTCGCTGGCTAGAGAGTTGAAAGAGATATTCAACTTACTCAATAAGATCGTTTTGAAAGCTTCTAAGAGACTCTCTTTAGAGGAGAGAAGAGATGAGACAATAGAAGAGTTAGAGAGAGATCTTGAGAAATTGACAGAAGGAAACTTAACTAGAGAGTGAGATCTCAGAGACTTAATATTACTATCTCTCTCATATCTAATATTTGGGCTCAAAATTGAGTGCCAGCGAACTGAGTAGATATGTGAAAGAGTTGGAGCATACCGCGGATGTCATGTATCTCGTAGAGACTGAGACTTTAAGCAAGTTATTTGAGATGGCTGCCTTAGGAATGTTTAGTTATATCACAGATTTGAACTCTGTGAAAAGCGCTGAGTGTATTGAGATAAGAGCTGAGGGATATGATCTCGAGGGTCTACTCTACAAGTGGCTAGAGAATCTTCTGATAGAACATGACTTGAGAGGTTTTGTAGCAAATTCTATTAAAGTTAATAGCATAGTCATATCGAGAGAAGAAGATCAAGAGATCTATAGAATCGAAGGATCGGCGTGTGGAGAGATATTTGATCGTAATAGACACCCGCCGGGAATAGTGATTAAAGCAGTGACTTATTCTCAGATGTTTATAAATAGAGATGAAAGAGGTTTTTGGACTACAAAGATAGTTTTAGACATCTAGTGTTTAGAGTGGACAAGAATAAATATATATTAGACTCTCTCATACTTACTGAAATGGTGGTCTACGTTCCTTGCGACTATCTAATTATCGGAGCTGGTATTATTGGTCTATCGACAGCCTATTATCTAAAGATTCTCGAGCCCAAGGCTAGAGTGTGTGTTGTAGAGAGATTTCCAGGGCCTGGGATGGGTGATACTTCGAAGAGTGCTGGTATGTTTAGAATGTTTTTCTCTTCATATACAAATTTTGTTTTGGCAAAAACTTCCGTAGAGTTTTTTGAGTATCTTCAATTCCAAGAGAAAATAGATCTTGGGATCAAGCACGTCGGGTATTTATTTCTAGTTGCTGAGAGCGAGAAAGAGAGATTTAGAGAAGCAATTCTAAACGCCGATAAGTTAGGCGGATCCTACAAATATGTTGATAGAGAGGATCTCAAGAGACTTGGTATAGTGGTCGATGTTGAAGAAGATGAAGAAGCCAGATTTATGGGTCTAGAGAATATTGAACATGGTATATTCGTCCCGAGAGCTGGCATGATAGAGCCAGATCGTGTTGCGACATATTATGAGAGTCAGTTTAAGAGATTAGGTGGCGAGATCTATTATGATACTTATGTTAAGAGAATTGTTCTAGGAGCTAGAAATACTCTTGGATTAGACAAAGAGCCTTTTGCATGGCAAGATATAATTGCTAGAGGAGTTGAGACAGATAGAGGTTTCATAGAGAGTAGTAGTATAGTGGTTGCCGCGGGTGTCTGGTCTTATAAGTTGTTAGAACCAATAGGAATACCAGCTGTTTCAAGACCTAAGAAGAGACAGATCTTTGTTGTCAGACCTACCAATGATCCTCTTAAGAGGTTCTTTGAAGTAGAATTCTTTAACAGAGAAAGAGTAATGCCCTACACAATACTTCCTAAGGGAGTTTATGTAAAGTCTCATCCTGTAGAGAAGAATTTCTGGATCGGTTTGTCCGACGACCTTGGGAGAGCCTACACGCTAGAAGAAGAGCCTCTGCCTGAGGAGGATTTCTACAGATACTCTATATACCCTGTCTTGAGTAAATATATACCAGCTTTTAGAGATGTGTTCTACGAGACGGCGTGGGCTGGGCATTACGATATCAACCCGATCGATGGACAGCCTATAATAGATCGCTATTCTAATATCGTCGTATCTATTGGAACTTCAGGCTCTGGAATTATGAAGAGTGACGCTATAGGGAGAATTACTGCTGCACTAGCGTTAGGTATGGAAGAAATTGAGCTCTACGGGGGAGTTAGGATCTCTACAGATGTATATAGGATCAAAGATCGAAAGGTTGAGCCCGAGAAACTAGTCATCTAACTCAGTTCGTCGCGAGTTCTTCACAAGTCTGTTTGGAGCGGCTTCATCATCATTATTAGATGAGATTAGGATAAATATATTTTTCAAGAGATAAAAGTTTTAATCTTCTAATCTAGATTTTTATGTAAGAAGAATAGTGAGATGTGTCTATAGCAGGGTGTTTATATATGCTTCCTTCAAACAGTTTCTTAGTGTTAGAATGGGAGGACGTGTTTAGTGGTATAAGAGTTCTCGCTAAGAAGATTTATGAGAACAAATACATTCCAGACTCTATAATCGGTGTTTTTAGAAACGGATGGATCATAGGAAGACTTATAGGCGATCTCTTAGGGGTTGACGAGATAGGAGGGATCGGGATTAAGTTTTATAAGTCTATAGGAGAGACTAGGGAAAGACCTCTCGTCACTTCAGGTCCCACTACCAACGTTAGAGATAAGAAGATACTTCTTGTAGATGATGTGAGTGATAGTGGAAGAACTCTTCAAGTCGCGATAGAGCTCACAAGATTGTTCGGCGCTCGCGAGGTTAGAACAGCTACGCTCTATATAAAGAAGAGAACTATGTTGATTCCAGACTATTACTATGATGAGACAGATAAGTGGATTATATTTCCATGGGAGTATGGAGAGACTATAAGAGAGCTGTCACTAAGAAGATATGGAGACTTAACACTAGACTCTATGAAGAAAATAGCTGAAACACTGAAGATCTATGATGAGGAGCTGATAAGAATAATATATGAATCAACAGTAGCCAGAGTTAGATCTTGAAGAACAAAACTTTATTCAAGTCAATAATACTCTGATAATATGATTCATAGCGTAGAATATTTTATGCTATGTATCTTCGATATTTATAGACTACCGGACTAGATCTTGGGGGTATACGAATATATTCATTCTAGCGATCAATATTATATGGGAGGATATGAAGAGCAAGAAATTAAAGATAATCTCATTCAAAATAGACGAAAAAGATCTTCAGGCTTTAGATAGATATGCCGAGTCTAACGGTATTAGCAGATCTGAGGTTATTAGGAGAGCGTTATACAAGATCATATCAACTCAGAATTCTAACGAAAATAACGATCATGAGATAAAAATTCTCAGAAGAGAAATATCGATCCTCAATGAAAGTGGCGATAGTAACATTGTAAGAAAGAATAGTAATATGAGAAAAAACAAGATAGAGATAATATTAAGAGAATGATCTGGCATTAAACTTAAATCTCAACAAACAAAAAAATTCTTGGAGCCGCGGTAGTATAGCCCGGTCAAGTCTTGCGGGGATGCCGAGAGTATGCGGGCCTCTCGAGCCCGTGACCCGGGTTCA
>JBEULF010000021.1:0-5789 GCA_041287455.1 Sulfolobales archaeon | reverse complement strand
AAAAGCTTATTAGCATTTCACACATACTATACTGAGGTCACCCTATGTCTGTGAGAGTCGAGAAAACGTCTGAGGAGTACGTGTATATCATACCTAGAGGCTCTAGACCTGGTATGAGAACTGATGTCATGATCTACGCTGATGATTTTCTGCTTAGCAAGATGAGAGAAGATCTCACACTAGTACAGGGAGCTAATGTAGCAACACTGCCAGGTATTGTGGGTAAGGTGCATGTTCTCCCTGACGGGCATCAGGGTTATGGTTTTCCTGTCGGTGGTGTCGCTGGTTTTGATATTGATGAAGGTGTGATCTCTCCGGGAGGTATTGGCTACGATATTAATTGTGGTGTTAGGCTCATTAGAACTAGTTTAACAGAGAGAGATGTCAGACCTAGACTGAGAGAGCTAGTCGACACATTATTCGAGAGTATACCTAGTGGTGTTGGTGCTACTGGGAAGCTTAGACTCACAATTGACGAACTGAATAAAGTTCTAGATGAAGGTGTTGACTGGGCTATATCTAGAGGTTTTGGATGGGATGAAGATAGACACTATATCGAGTCTAGAGGGAGGATAGAATGGGCTGACTCATCTAAAGTGTCTAAAGTTGCTAAGGAGAGAGGTAGAGAGCAGCTGGGCACTCTCGGCGCTGGCAATCACTTCCTAGAGGTTCAAGTTGTAGATAGAGTGTTCAATGAGAGTATAGCCAGGAGACTAGGTTTATTCGAAGGACAAGTTGTAGTGATGGTTCACACAGGATCTAGAGGTCTGGGTCATCAGGTTGCCAGTGACTATCTGATCATAATGGAGAGAGCAATGAGAAAATACGGTATATCACCACCCGACAGAGAGCTGGCTTCAGTACCATTCAACTCTCCAGAAGGTCAAGACTACTTCAAAGCAATGGCTGCGGCAGCAAACTTCGCATTTACCAATAGACAGCTTATAACTCATTGGAGTAGAGAGAGTTTCGCAAAAGTCTTTAAGACAGATCCTGAGAAGCTAGACCTCAAGATCGTATATGACGTCGCTCATAACATAGCTAAGATAGAGGAGTACGTGATAGATGGTAAGAGAAGAAAAGTTATCGTACACAGAAAGGGAGGTACAAGAGCATTCCCACCAGGACACCCCGAGATACCTGATGCTCACAGAGACATAGGTCAAGTAGTACTGATCCCTGGTAGTATGGGTACTGCGAGTTATGTTATGATCGGTACTAGAGAGAGTGAGAGAACATTCTACTCAGCACCACACGGAGCTGGCAGATGGTCTAGCAGAGCTGGAGCTGTGAGAAGCTATCCGGCAGATAAAGTGTTAAGTGAGTTGAGTAGTAAGGGTATATATGTTAGAGCTGTAGATAAGAGAATAATATCAGAAGAAGCACCTCAAGCATATAAAGATGTAGATAGAGTAGCTCTAATAGCTGATAAGGTTGGAATAGCAAAACTAGTAGTGAGACTAAGACCTATAGGAGTTGCCAAAGGCTAGTTTTTAAAAATCTCCTAGGATTATCTGCCTAGTATAGAGAATAGAAGTGATACTGAATCAACAATATCTCTAAAAGATATTACTCCCACCAGCTTACCCTCTTCATTCACTACTGGCAAGTGTCTCACGTTTAACTCTCTCATCTTATCTATAGCAGTTGTTATAAGATCACTCTCTCTGACAGCCACAGGATTCTCGGTCATAATACTCCAAGCAGGAGTATCTCTTCTGAGATTCTTAGCGAAGGCGTATACAAGATCTCTCTCAGTCACAATACCAATAGGCTTACTCTCATTATCTACTATAACAACACTACCAACACCTTTCTCATACATCAGAGCAGCTATGGTAGATAGAGGTGTGTTCTCGTTAGCAGTGACAACTTCGCGAGTCATTATATCAGATACTCTGAGAGGGATCTCTCTCTTCTTAAACAAAGGCATATATTCACCACTATAAATATTGTTTATCGAGGTATTTATGATGAGTGGAGATATATTTCAACATCGTTTTCTAGAGATTCTCTGGAGTCCTTGGAGAATGAGCTACATATCTACAGTTGATAAAATAATAGAGTGTATATTCTGCAAAGCTCTAGAAGAGCCAGAGAGATATCACGTGATCACTGTCACAGAACACTCGATATTAATGCTCAACGCCTACCCCTATAACACTGCGCATGTAATGATAGCTCCAAAAAGACATGTCCCAGATCTGATTCTATTAGAAGATCGAGAGATTCTCGACATGTTCAGTCTAATGAAAAAAACTATCCAGGCTATAAGAAAAGAGTATAATCCGCAAGGATTCAATATAGGAGTAAATATAGGTCGAGTAGCTGGTGCAGGTGTAGAATCTCACGTACACATACACATAGTGCCTAGATGGAGTGGAGATACAAACTTTCTACCTATAATATCAGCTACAAAGACTATTCCAGAGGATCTGGAGACGACTAGAAAGAGGATCAAGAGATCTCTAGAGAGTCTATGATAAAACAGATCGTGGCAATAATATATTTTTGTAGAGGGGATTATAATAGAGGTATCTCGATGAGAACAATTGTGTTAATGTTAGTACTCTTATCAATATTCATAATATCTGTGTTCTTAGGAGGGTTAACACCTAGTGATTTTAGAGACAGTCTATATAATTCTTTTCAAGAGAAGGCTAGGGAGATATTAGGTGGTAATGGTTCTCCTCGCGACTTGAGAGAAATGCTAACACTACCTCTAAAGATCTTTGTTAATAACATGATCGTCTCTTTAATAATCTACGCTCTATCACCAACTATAGTAGGTTCAACACTCTTCTATCTCTACCAAGGTTTTATGACTGGAGCCATAATGAGTGCTCCCTCTCTTGACAGAGATATGGTCTCGAATATAGAGAGTGTTTTTAAGAGTTGTAGTATTACACAGAGCGATCTTGTTATTATAAAAATATCTTTTCTACTACCACACGGGATATTTGAAATCCCAGGGATCACTAGTAGTCTTATAGCTTCACTTATCTTATCTAAGCTTATAGTTGATCTGATTAGAAAGAGAATTAGCAAACCAGATCTTGTAATAGATCTTAGGAAGAGACTGTTTGAAAGTCTCAAATACCTGCTCTATACCGTGGTCTTGTTGCTAGTAGCCGCTTTTGTAGAAGCTTTTATAACCCCTCTGATCGGTGGTCTTGTAATAGGTCTCATATGTTTTTTAAAGTAGCGAGTTAGAGTTAGAATATGAGAAATATAACCAGCTCTACTCTGATATATCTTGAATACCCTCTTCAGTTATAGCGAAGACAGCCTCACCCTCTGGTAGATGTGGTGCGTCTACTACTCTTGCTATTCTCTTATTCCCTCTACTCTTTCTCAGCTGAACTCTCACTCCAGGAGCGTGTCCTAGAACATGTCCTCCAACAGCTACAGTAGGATCTCCGTAGAACACGTCTGGTCTAGCCATCACTTGGTTTGTTATAACTACTGCTATATTGAATACTTCTGCTAGTGATAATAGCTGGTGTAAGTGTTTGTTTAGTTTTTGTTGTCTCATGGCCAGATTCTCTCTACCAGGATACTCTGCTCTGAAATGCCCTGTGACAGAGTCTACTACTACGAGCTTGACATTCTTCTCTGGAATAAGCTCTCTCAACTCATCGACTACCGCCATCTGATGATCGCTACTCACAACTCTTATATAGTAAATATTATCCATAATCACGTCAGGATCTAGACCTTTAGCTCTCGCCATAGCCTCTATTCTCTCCCATCTAAAAGTTCCTTCGGTATCCATATACACGGCAGCGCCCTTCAACCCACCCTTCTCCGGAGGTAACTGTACGTTTACTGAGAGTTGATGACAGATCTGTGTGTTGTGGAGTAGCACAGGTACAACGCCTCCTACAAAATTATGATACTCAGGCACAACAAGATCATATACGTAGTCGTTGTATTCGATCTCTCTCACATTCAAGACTTTTATCCACTTCAAACTCAGTGCCACTTCTATCGTGTTATACAGTCTCTCTAGCTCCTCCAGTGATCTCTTAACTCTCTCTATAGAATCAATATCTCTACTTCTCTCAACGTTTTCAAGATAGTCTTTCAACACTCTCTCGAGTCTGAGTAAGAAACCTTTGATTCTTCTCAGAGCATCTCTCGTCGTGTACTCTCTGCTTATCTTAGTCTCATCCTCTAATCTATCAGAGATACTAAGATATAGAGATCTTATACTGTCTCTATAAGACTTTTCTCCTCCTAGATCTCTCACGAGCTCTCTAACGAGATTGCTTAATCTAATTCTCAAAAATCTCAATAGCTCGATCGGCACTCTATCGAACCTGTTGCGACTCTTCTTCTTAGCGTCTAGAGCTATGTCAGACTTAGTTATATAGATCACGTGTATAAATTCATATCTACCTCTCTTTCTCTTAACTCTATATCTAGCTCCTAAGCTAGAGAGTATGTAGGACAAGAACTCAACTATACTCCTATTCCTAACCACAACTTCATATCTCTTCGGAGACACGATTGTCTCACTATTCTCAACAAATCCTAGAACTAAGGAGTAGAGCATTTCTTCAGGCATCACATAGAACTTCTCGAATCTAGGCTTCATACTATCAATATCTATGAACTCTGAGATAAATTCTCTTATTCTCTCGTTAAGAGGTATTATGACGTGCCCCTCTCCAGAGCCGGCTATATTATCAGGTTCTCCGCCGAATCTATCTGACAAGTATAGCCTAGCCCACGCAGCTCTAGCTCTGTTTGTAAGTCTCAGATAAGAAAGATCCTTGGAGGCTGTGGCTAGAACCATTCCTAGAAAATAGAGATCATCTCTAGAAACACCAAGATCTCTAGGAGTCAGATCTACTCTAACTCTCCTAGGTGCAGCTACGTAGACTCCCGGAGTGATAGTCTCTGCAGAGACCCAATCAATGCCTCTGTCTGTTAAAGTGAGTAGCTTATGTCTTCTAGTCACTCTCAGCAATCCACTCTCTAACTCTATCTCTAAGAGTCTCTCAACTTTCTCTCTGTATATATAAGACGCCTCGACAAGTCGAAGACTCTTCCCATCAAAGGATAGAGTTTTCAAACCCTTAGCTCTCACAATAAACCCGCTATCATACCTCTCTTCACCATATCTCTCTCTATAGATCTCATATATGTTCTCTATACTCGTTAGATGAGGCGTGTCTGGGTTGAAGAATATTATCGGCGTATCTTTAGAGACACACTTACCAGTACCATACTCTCCGTAGAACTCTGTTATAGTCTTTGTCTCAACACCGCCTCCTAACAACTGATCTAGAGCTTTGCTCCCAGTAGTTATTCTACCTATGCTCAGTCTCTCCATCTTAACCTCTTTAGCCGTCTTAAATCTGATGTCAAGAGCCTCTCTAGCTGCTGCAATGATCTTTTGAGCTGTAGGTAGCGGGACGCCGATTATAGTACTAAGATCCTGAGCGCTCAGCGCTACTAGAGATTCTATTGTTGTGAACCCAGACTCCTTTAGCTTCTGAATCACAGATGGAGAGAGATCAAGATCATCAATACTCCTAACTTTTTTCTCTCTACTTTCGGACATCACACTCTCCAATAATAAAGATAAGAACTTATAAAATATAAAATAACCCTGAGATTAAATCTAGATCCTCTCTAGAGATCTGTTAGCTAACAGATCTAGATAGACTATTCATTTGTTTGAGTATCTAGGATACTTTGATGAGTAGAGAAACATCTAGACATTTAGAAATTTATAACTCTATATCGAGGAGAGATAGAACAGCTCTACTCCCTAGCTT
>JBEULF010000020.1:0-5879 GCA_041287455.1 Sulfolobales archaeon | reverse complement strand
TCGGGCTCGAGACCAACCCCTCATCCCGATAGTTAGAGTTAGAAAACTCTCGCGCTCATAAAAGACATCTACCACGCGTACAATAAAACAAAGCTTAAAAACACTCATCCTCGCCATAAATGGCGAGACTTTCAGTTGTAAACCCCTTCTACTTTATCTTACGAGAAAAATCTTTAGTCTACATAGGTTTTTAGCTAAAGTTAAGTTATTTACCATCTCTCAGATGAATTACTCTCTCTCCAGTCTTAATAAAGCTCTTTACAGCATTAATCACTTCGGTCTCTGTCACAGGTCTTCCAGTCCATTTTAGTGCTAGGTGTGGTATCTCGTATCCTGTCTCCATCTTAATGAATCTAGCTGCTTGTCCTAGATAGTTATTCTCTATGCCTATCACGATCTTACTTGATGTGAGTATTCTCTTTACATACTCTCGCGGAAGCGGAGAGAATACCTTGATCTGTAAGAAGCTCACATCGAAACCTTCTCTATTTAAGACTTCTATCGCGTCTAGTACAGCTCCTTTAACACTACCCCAAGACACTATAAGCACGTCACTCCCTTCTCTCCCATACAAGACGGCTCTCTCGCTCTCCGGGATCTCTCTATCGGCTGTTTCTAATTTCTTCATTCTCTTTAAATACATCTTATATCGAAGTTCAGGATCTTCTGTTATATGCCCTTTCGCATTATGCTCGTCTCCAGTGTACCACATGACTGTTTCTGGAGATCCGATGAAGGCTCTCGGCGATATCCCATCCTCGGCTAACACAAATCTCTTATACTCCCAACCTCCTTTATCCACGATCTTTCCTCTATCTATATTAATCTCGGCACTCTTAGGAACTCTTATCAGAGACCACGAGTTCGCAAGATTCTTATCCACGAGATGAATGACAGGTAGCTGATACTTCTCAGCCCAGTTAAGTGCTCTCACGGCATCGTATACCAGCTCCTCATGATCTCCTGAAGCTATGACTATCCTGGGAAACTCTCCGTGTCCTGCAAATAACGAGAATAGTAGATCTGACTGACTATCTCTCGTAGGCAACCCTGTGCTGGGACCTCCTCTCATGTAGTATGTGACCACTACTGGCACTTCGTTCATTCCTGCAAAACCCAGACCCTCTACCATTAGAGAGAAACCTGGCCCACTAGTGGCTGTCGCGGCTCTGGCCCCGGCTAAGGCCGCGCCTATAGCCATGTTAATTGCTGCGAGCTCATCTTCTGTCTGAAAAACTACTATCCCTGCTCCCTGCAGTAGCTTAGCCTCCTCCCTAAGGTCAGGGTCTACCTCTATGAGTTCATATCCTTCTAGAAAGAATGATTCGTCTGCGGCTGGTGTTATAGGATAGTATGACTGGAAAGTCAATCCACCCAGAATCTTTCCTATGGCTATGGCCTCGTTTCCGTTTACCAGCACCATCTTATCTCTCCCATTAATAGGCTTTCTAAGAATCTTATCGAATCTAGGGAGATTCTTCTCGAAGTATTCGTAAACTTTCTTCGCCACCAGCTCGTTCTGCTGTATCACTTGTGGTCTTCGAAGACCGAAGTATGATTCCAGAGCTTTTTTAAACACTTCGAGCGGTATGTTGATAAGAGCTGCGACAGAGCCGAGGACTACTGTATTTAGAAATCTTTGAACAATAGCGAGTGATGAAGCCCCGAGTTCTTCTGCGGCTCTCTTAAGGATCTCTTGGTAAGGTACTGGATATAATCTGACTCTGTATCTCTCTGCAGCATATCTAATAGCTCCACCTACCGTAGCTTGGTAACCGTTCTCTTCGAGATTTTTAGAGATCCTATCTCTAATACTCTCCTCCATCATTGGCAGAGAGTCTATTCTTATACCCTCAAAAGAGGGGTCGTATACTAGGGCTCCCCCCTCAATTACATCATCAAAATGTGTAGCAATGCTCTCTGCATCCATACCAGCTACGATGTCAGCCTTACTCCTAACAGATCTTACAGGGGTAGATCTGGCTCTCACCTGGAAATAACTATGTCTGCCAGTTATATTTGAATAATACTCTCTCTTACCATAGACATAAAAGCCCATCTCTCCTAGAACTCTGATAAAGATCTGTGCTGCAGTCTCTATACCCCCTCCTTGAGGACCTCCTAATATAACCTCGATCTCTTCTACAAAACTCAATACGAGCTCACCACTGTCAAGTCTCATCCTTAATAGTGTTCTATAACTAGTTATATAAGCTTCTACTGAGAGTTTTCTTCGTATTTCAAAAGAGACTAACAATCGATGTTAATCTCCTTATCTTTAAAAAGTATAATATAGAGACTAGATGAAGTTAGTAAGAGTGAAATGATTAGAGAGAATATAAAGATCTCTAGGAAGTACTCTGCGTAGTGTGTAGAGAAGATTGCTATGTTAATCATTATCAAGACTATGTATATGAGAAGTATTAGATCTAGTGTTAGCGCTATCAGCTTAGATAGAAGAGGCATACCACCACACTCCGAGTATAGATAATCGTAGAGAACGCCTCCTCTGAGAGTTCTTATCAGAGGTTTAGATAAGATAAATGTGAGTGTTACACCTGCGATAAAACCTCCTACATGAGCGAAGAAAGCTATCGAGGGATATCCTAAGAGCCCGTATAAGATCTGTACTCCCAGCCATATCAAGAGAAATAGAGAAGCGTTAAAAGAACCACATATAGGGATTGGTAGAAAGATACACATGGTCATATTTGTTCTCGGCATCAAGATCATGTAAGACCCCAGTAGACCGCTGATAGCGCCAGAGGCTCCCACAGCTGGTATCGTCAAGCTGCTGACCTGGGGGAGGGATAGAAGAGTATAGTAGACAGAGGCTAAGACACCTGACGCCAAGTATAGGAGGACAAATCTTACTCTACCTAACAAACTCTCGATCTCTCTGCCAAAGTAGTATAGTGTTATCATATTGAAGAGTATGTGAAAGAGATCAGCGTGAATAAACATAGAAAGAAAGATTCTTATCACACCCTCTAGAGAGAGAAGATAGATAGGCTTAAAACCGTATCTTTCTACAACCTGTGGATCTGTGTATAGAAAGGCGTTTCTATAAGAGAATAAAGTGTAAGCCACGATGTTCAGCAAGATGATGAAGAGAGTAGCTCTAGCCTTACTACCCATATCATAATCACTCAAAGACCACACCAGCAACACATATAGCGTTTCTCAACAATATATTACGACTGATAGATTTATAGTGTTCAAAACAAGACTATTAAATGGCGGGTAGGGCCGGGGGTCTCGCCCACCCCCTAACCCGAGTAGGGCGTATGCGGGGGCCAGTAACCGTGTGGCGGGTGTATACAGATGCAAGAAACCTAGACCCAGCAATGAGCACCGCCCCATGGGGTCGGCGGTGGCGGAGGGTCTCTCGGAGGAGAGATTCCTACCGCCTTTGCACGGGGAACCTGGCCAGGGCCGGAAGGCAGCAACCTAACTCGTGACGCCCGACGTTCATGGGTCAGCGGTGGGAGTCGAGGGTCTAGGATCACTCTTGCATCTGTATACACCCGCCATACGGAGCCGCCGATGAGATGAATCGTTGCATATAATAGTTTTTCACTGTTAGATGCTCATTTTATTTAGGACTATGGGCGTGGAACAAGGATCTCTAGTAGGGTACTTTCTTTAATTTCAGCAAGTATGCTCCGTAGTTAGTGGTTATATGAAGTATTAGTGTCAATATAATCCCCGTTGCGTATATTTTTAAATCTATATAGACATAATAGTTTAAGAGATTCTCTACGCTACTTAATTTGATGAGTAGAGTAGCGAAAACTATAAATGTCGTCTGATCTAATATAGGTGCTGGTGCACCTCTGGGTATGTCGAGTCTTCTCTTTATAAACGCTCCAAATAGATCTCCTAAGAAAGATCCTAGACCTGATATGAATCCATAGTATATATAGTTGGCGTTGAGAGTATATGAAGCATATATACTCCCAATAGCGGTTCCAAAAACTATGAAGAGAATCATACCTTCAAAAGTTTTTCCATCTCCAAATAGTCTCTTTCCATCTATAAAATAAGACCCCAGATCAATAGGTTTTCCCTTTAAGAGGAGTACTGGAGCTCCGTTTGAAGCCATTGAAGGCATGTAAACATATAGCGCATAGATTATGTCATAGATCACTTCTCTGAGGATGTCCATACGAGATCTCTTCTATCTATACTATATCTAAATCTCTTATTAAGATCACTTAAGAAAACCTCAAATAGATTAGTAGATATTTTTCTACACTGCAACATGTAGGGCTTGAAAAAGCTTATTACGTCGATCCCAGAAGGCTCTATAAATCTATTGATTTCCCTCACCTGTGCAGACGCTATAAAGTATGTATCTCTCGTCTCGGAGATATACTTGATCAGTCCTAGAAGAGACAAGAACATCTCATTAGATCTATAGCTAGAGCCACTCTCAATTCTATAAAAATAATTTATAGAGTCTATGGCAACAAGACCTACTCCTAGGCTAAGAGATCTCAGTACGGAGAGCAGGAGTTCGCTTAGATTACCCGGTGTTGAGATGAATATTCTATCTTCAAAACCTTGAGCGACTTCTAACAGTCTCTCTATATTCAAACTACCCTCAGTAGATATATAGAGAGACGTGACTCCTCGAGAGACGCTCTCTCTAACTATTTTTATTATAAGATTAGTCTTGCCAGAACCCGGCTCGCCGTATACGAGTATAAAGTTTCCCTTCTCTTTCAAAATCTCATCGAGCTCTTGATTTCCTGTATAGACTCTCATTCTCTACAGTTATACTCACTTTTTCAGTAATATCTTTGCTATAGCTAGTGCTATATCGATCATCTCGCTCTCGCCTATTCTATCAGTGTTAATAACAATATCGAAGACACTTAGATCATTCATATTTATATTATAGATCTCTTTAAATCTCTCTCTCGTAGCTCTCTCTCGAGATAAGACTTCTCTTCGAGCCTCCTCCAGATCTTTTCTATCTCTCTTAGCCACTCTCTCAACTCTCTTTTCTAACGAAGCTGTGACATATATTGATAGATCGCTGACGTCTCTCAGCAACCAACCACCTATATGAGCGTCTATGACAACATTTCCTCTCAAAGCCTCTTCACGAGCTATTCTATCGATCTCTAGATCTATAGAAGGATCTCTTCTAGCCAGTTCATCGAGCAACGCAACGTCTAACCCCTTCTCTCTAGCTATTCTTCTAAAGAGCTCTCCTGTCGAGTGATATCTCAAACCTAGTCTCTCAGCAAGTTTTCTAGCAAGTGTTGATTTGCCAGAGCCTGGCGGCCCACTTACTACTATGACAATTTTACTCTTATTCTCTCTCTTCTCTAAGAGACTATGCTTCTCACCTGCTCTTTCAATAGTTCCTCCAGACACTTGTGACATAGAACACCTCCAAACATTCTCTCAGGTCTCTTCATGGTCTTGGGGAGTTTTCTCAGCTCCGAAGACTTTCTAGGAACTCCTCCTAGCGGAGCTCCACATCGAGCGCATCTCGGTATAAAACTCTTTCTCCTCTCATAGTGTATTCTCATCTCCCCGGAAGGTACTCTCACCTTAATCCTCTTATAAGATCTAGATCTATATGCTGGTCTCGGCATTATACTCAGCTCTAAAAAAGTTAGTTGAGCAGAGCTTAAATAATTTACAACTGGAAGCCTCGCTATATAGTGAGATGAGTTGTAACGCTTAAATTTTTCTCTCATTCAATTCTCAAGCGGTAAATAGAGTCTCTACTCATCTCGACGCCTCCCAGACGAGATATACGACCTCCTCCCCGCCCTAAAGAGCGGGGTTCCCCCTTGGGCGGAGAGGCTCTCCACATCTATCGGGGTTGTATCTTTCATTCGCTGAGCGGTTGAGAGGGT
>JBEULF010000002.1:2944-9275 GCA_041287455.1 Sulfolobales archaeon | reverse complement strand
GCGAGATAAGATTCTATGTCGTGGATCCTTATTTGAATTACGAGATACCTATAGGAGTCTATGAAAACAAGTCTTTTGATACTATAGCTCAGACAAGTGAGTACTCAGCATATATTATAGTCGATAGAGTGTCATTACTCTCCGTAGAGTGTTCTTCGACTGTTAAAAGTGAGATCTTCTTAGAAGTATTGAGAGGAGAGAGAGTATACGAGACACGCCGATTAGGCGTGTGTTCTATGAGTAGTTCTGCAAGTAAGACTACTTTATATGTGACCAATCTCATTTCCTACACATCTTATGTTTTGATCGATTTTTCATTTATAAAGATCAGGTATCAAGAAGATCGATTCTCTATATACCCTGCTGATAATATCTACATGTTCACAGCGTTAGATCTGATTTTCTTCAGCGGATTAATATTCTCAGGATACAGATATTACAAGCTTAGCGAGAGAACGAAGAGAGCTAGGAGAAAGAGATCGAAGAAGAGATAATCTGAGTTGAAGCTGATTCTTTTGAATAAATACTTAACTGAGTATTATTCTACAGGGTTAATCTCTTGAATCTCAGAGAGATCTATAGAGATCTCAGGAGAAAAACAGATCCTCATAGAGTATACAGAGTTCTCAAAGAAATAACATCATATCACAGAATACAGGGATCAGAAGATCTGTGGAACGCTGTTAGGAGACTGCGAGAAGAGCTATCTCAAGCAGGAGTTGAGAGTAGGATACAAGAAGCGCCTCTCGATAGCTCTAAAGGATTTGTAGAAACGCCCGTGGGCTGGGATCCTGTCTATGCTGAGCTGAAGATATGGGTAGAGAGAGATCTAGTGTTAGACTTAGATCTCAAGAACCACCCCACACTACTAACAGCACACGTGGGATCTGGAGAGGGGTGTAGCGAGCTTAGCTTGTGCTACGGTGATTCGTGTGAGAGAGAAGCTGTTATAACAGATCTCTTACCCTACGAGGCTTACGAAAAGTATAGTGCTAGACTAATACTACACTACAACCCCTCAAGACACCCAGAAGCTGTCCCCTACACAAGTCTCTTTATCAGAAGCCAGGATATTAAGAGAGACAAGGTTATTATGAATATACCATATTCAAAAGCTTCGAGAATAGTAAATGACTTGGCTAAGAATAAGAGTGTTAAGGTCTGTTGGAAGAGTGAGACTAGATATAGAACCACAGGATCTCTACCGATTCTTCATACCTGCACTGGAGACGAAGAGATCATGTTTATAAGCCACATATGCCACCCACTACCGGGAGCTCATGATAATGCTAGTGGTTCAACGGCTAACTATCTAATAGCCTATCTAAGAGACAAGTCAGAGTATACGAGAGATCTGAGGTATTGTAATGTGTGGGTTCCAGAGTACACTGGCACAGTCTATCTAGATAAGGTTCTTGGGGGGTCTATAGAGTATGTAGTGAATCTAGATATGATAGGATCTAGACAAGAGGAGACAGGTTCTGTTCTCACAATCGTTAACCCACCGATCTACTCTTCTACGAGAATAGCTTCTGCGCAGTTCATAGCTTTAAAGACATCTCTAGATCTAGTCTCTTCGTTTAATAACACTCTCACTCCATCAATAAGATACGATGTGACACCCTACTCAACAGGTAGTGATCATGATCTAGCTGTTATGTGGGGTCTTGACACAGTGATGCTCAATGAGTGGCCTAGCAAATATTATCACACAGACATGGATTCTATAGACACTATATCAATCGAGAATTTAATAAACACGGCCATATCATCTCTAATAGCAGGATATATAGTGTCTAGCAGAGAGTTGTCGAAGAGAGCAGAAGAGATCTATAGAGACTATCTGAGAACATGGTACGCCGCGAAAGCACTGATCCAGGGGGTGGATGTGAGTGGTTTAAGCGGTTTTCTCAGAGCGGAGAAGAGAATCAGCGTACCGAGAGATCTGAGTAGAACACCGATACACTCAAGATACATATATAGAGTGTTAGGAGGAGAGCTGTATAGCAAGATAAGAAGAATAAATCTAGCTCTAACATACCTAGAGGTGTACGCGGCTCTGAGCGAGATTAGCGGTTTGAAGAATCACATAGAGATATTTCAAATAGAAGAGCTGATAAGATGGAGTGAAGAAGAAAGATCTCTAGTATCAGATGCTTGGGAGATCCTCAGATCTCATCTAAAGCTGTAGCTCTACACTACTCTAGGCGCGCGATATAATATTTTCTCCACTTGTAAGCTCTGATCTTTTTGAACGGATGCTCTAGAGACACTATCACAGCCCCTCTCTTAGCCTCTCTAAGAATCTTATCTTCTAGTCTAGCAACTGTTGAAGTCCAGAGAAACATGTATATCAAGTCATACTCTCCTAGATATTCTTTGAATAAATCACCTCTCTTGAAATATACTCTATCGTCTAGTCTCTTGATCCTGCGTATAAAGTTGCTCCAAGCAATCTTAATAGGATCGATCTCGACGCCTACGCATGTGACTCTAGGGTCTATGCTAGAAGCCCAGAAACAGACTCTACCAAAACCACTCCCCAGATCAATCATTTTAATAGTCTTATAATCTCTGAAATACTTATCAAAGATCTCTTTCAATAGAATCTTCAGATCTCTGCTAGACGGGTAGTATGCGGCGCCGAACAACATAGGAGTTAAGAGATAGAGGAGAATAGCTATGATAACAAGATCTATTATCACCAAAGGGTTTGTCAGAAAATCTAAAATACAACTCACACTAAGCTTTAACGTGGAGAGGGTATAAAATTTCAACAGCAGAATTATTCGACGCGCTATATGAAGACTATGATAAGTGGTATGAGAGAAACAGAGTTATAGCTGAGCTAGAAGTTAGATTAGTAGAAGAGATAATACGAGAGGCGCCGAGACCTTTCATCGAGATCGGTGTTGGCACAGGGTTCTTCGCATCCAGGATAAAAGCTGAGATAGGTCTAGACCCTTCTATCAACATGCTTAGAGTGGCTAGAGAAAGAGATGTTGAAAACCTGATCCTAGGCGTGGGTGAGGAGACTCCTATAAGAGACTCAGCAGTGGGATCGGTTGTGCTTATAGTCACACTATGCTTCGTAGACAATCCAGATAAAGTATTGAGCGAAGCGTATAGAATTCTGAGAGAAGGGGGTTCTGTGATAACATGTATAGTTCCCAGAGACTCGAAGTGGGGTGCATACTACGAGGAGCTGGGTAGGAGAGGGCATAGATTCTATTCTAAGGCAAGATTCTACACTAGAGAAGAAGTTGTTAGAATGCTTGAGAAGACAGGTTTTGTCGTTGTAGAGAGTAAGGGGGTTCTCTCATTCAGCCCGAGAGAGCCTCCGGTGTTTGAGAAGCCTTCAGATGATATTAGAGATAAAGGTTTTGTATGTATGAGAGCTGTTAAGAGAGAACTCTAGCACTCAACATTTCTCCAGCTAGTATCATAACAAACTTCTTCAGAGATCTCGATATAGCCTCTCAGTCTAATATCTCGCGAAGACGATCCTATTCTAAACTCGTACAAGCCTTTCTCAACAACCCATCTATCTCTATCAAAGCTAGAGAGATATCTCACAGGTATTCTTATGACAACTCTCTCCTCTTCACCCGGTCTCAGCACTCTTGTCTTGTGAAATCCTCTCAGCTCTTGATAAGGCTTAGAAATCCTCCCTCTAGGAGCTCTGACATAGACTTGAGCAACTTCTCTACCTGAGAACTCTCCTATATTTCTAACGCTAAACTCTACTATAATCTGATCCTTCTCTCTGCGGATCGAGAGATCTCTGTACTCGAATCTAGTATAACTCAAGCCATAACCAAACTCATAGGCAGGGTCAACTCTGAAAGTATCATAGTATCTATAGCCTACAAAGATATCCTCTTCATAGACTATCTTACTAGGATTCTCTCTAGGCTCTCCAGGCCAGCTTCTCGTAGCAGGGTTCTCGAAGAGTTCTCTAGGCCATGTCAAAGGTAGCTTACCACTCGGAGAAACTCTACCTGAGACCACGTCTGCAACCGCTCTACCAGCCTCTTGTCCTGGCATCCATATGACTAGTATAGCGTCTACAAGATCTCTCCAACTCACAATCTCTATAGGACTAGGTATGTTTAGTATCACTATAACTTTTTTGCCAAGCCTGTGAAAAACTCTCGAAACTCTTAATATGAGATCTCTCTCATCATCTCTTAGATAGAAGTCTCCTTTTACAGGAAGTCTATCAAAACCTTCTCCAGAGACTCTAGATATTGTTATGATAGCAATATCATTTCTCTCAGCATACTTCTCAAGACTATCATCGCTGAAGTGATTCTCTGGGATAGACATGTGGATATAATATGTGGCAATACTATCAATATAGTCTTCGATAACCCACTCAACTCCCATCTCATCATAGTCGACTATAAATCTCTCTCTAAACTCTCTCAATCTATCAGCCCAATCAAACTTACGAGCTTCTAGATAAGTCTTAGCAATCTCTTCATCAACTATAAAACCCTCTTCTTTCAATCCCTGATAGATCGATACAGTGTATCTAGCGTAAGAGAAACCACTACCAAGACCTCCTCTGATAGTAGCATAAGAACCCACACCAAACAAAGCTACTCTAGACCCAGGCTTGATAGGTAGCGCTCTATCGTTCTTGAGAAGAACAAAACCTTCTGAAGCAGCCTCACGAGCAAGTCTAGCGTGCATCTCTAGATCTGGCTTGTAAGAAGGCTTATAGCCTCTGGCAGTGAGAGAGTCTAGCACGAGACTCAGAACTCTAGATACTCTGAGATTCAATGTCTCTTCAGATATCTCGCCTCTCTTAACAGCCTCTAGAAGAGTACTAACGATCTTGTCTTCTCCAGGCATTATAATGTCTATACCAGCGTTAATCTGCTCAACAGGATTATCTCCAGCACCCCAGTCAGTCATTACAAGCCCCTCAAAACCCCACTCATCTCTCAGAACCTTGGTTAGAAGCCACCTGCTCTGAGCACAGTAGACACCATTAAGCTTGTTATAAGCAGCCATCAGAGCCTTAGGCTTTGACTTTTCAATAGCTATCTCAAAAGCTCTCAGATAGATCTCTCTCAAAGCTCTCTCAGACACGATAGTATCTATAGTGTGACGATTAGTCTCCTGATCGTTAGCTACAAAATGTTTGAGAGTAGCCGCGACACCGGTAGACTGAACACCTCTAACAAAAGCTCCAGCCATCTCGCCAGACAACAATGGATCCTCGGAGTAGTACTCGAAATTCCTACCACCAAGCGGGGTTCTGTGAATATTGAGACCTGGAGCCAGTAGAATATCGACACCATACTCTCTAGCCTCTTCACCCATAGCTCTGCCTACTCTCTCAACAAGATCTAGATCCCATGTAGAGGCTAGCAGTATAGCGTTGGGGAAAGCTGTGGTGTAATATGTGTTTTTATCTCTAATCTTCAGAGGAAAGATTCTCACGGCAGCAGGTCCATCACTGAATATTATCGAAGGTATGTTAAGACGATCCACAGGTCTCGACTCGCCAGCGGCTCCGTGAACTCTCTTCGAGACACCAGCACCTACGACTAGTCTGATCTTCTCGTCTAGACTTAGTTTATTAATAAGATCTAGAAGATCGCTCATTAAGACAGCCTCCTTAGAGGTTTCTCCTAGCGAGACTTATAAATACGTGGTCATAGAACCTTATCGAAAGACTCGATCTTCTTCACGCGACCCTGATCTAGTTTTATCATAGAATCTATCTTATCTCGATATATACTCCTACTATGACTGGCTATGATAACAATGCTATTATTCTCTCTCAACACCCTGATCAACTCGATGATTCTCTTAATAAAATACTTCGATAGATTCGTGTGAGGCTCGTCTAGCAACACTATCTTAGGCTCGTATACTAGGATCGAGATTAACGCTATAATCTTCTTATACCCGTAGCTGAGCGCGTGTGTAGGCTTGTTCAGAATACTCTCATCTAGAGAGAAGAAGTCAAGCCACTCTCTAATCTTCTCTCTTATTAAACTCTCATCTCTGACAATCTGTCTCAACGAATATGTGATCTCATCATACACGGTAGGATTAAACAACATTAGCTCGGGGTCTTGGAATAGTACTCCAAACAATCTCCTCACACTCCTCATAGAGAAGATAGAGCTATTGTCTAGAAGAACATCTCCTCTCACAGGTCTTATCAGCCCTGCGGCAACTTGTAGAAGTGTTGATTTGCCCGATCCGTTTGGACCTGTCACTAGATATACTTTGCCGCTTGAGAAAGAGAGATTAATACTTTCGAGAGCGTACTCTGAGACCCCAGGATATCTATACCACACGTCTACTA
>JBEULF010000002.1:0-2844 GCA_041287455.1 Sulfolobales archaeon | reverse complement strand
GTCTACTATCTACAGCGATATTTCTCGAGATTCTGGCTAGGAGAATCTGACTCTCGATCCTGGCTACTCTGGGTATAAGCGATATGAATATACTGAGAACTCGAGCCGTAGACACGGATAGTACAGATATACTCTTAACAACGCCAGCCACACCTACGATCATCACATAAACTATTAGAGGAGTTGTAGAAGACACCGAGACTAACATAAGATCCACAACACTCTTAACAAGATCATAATTATACTCGTAGTAAGCCTTCAGAAAACTTGGTAGACTCAGAAATAATGCGAATAAGATCAGGTAGAGCCATGTCTTCAAAACTCTTCCCAGCCTCTTTCTACCGCTAGATACGAGAACTCCTAATCCTACTAATATGCTAGCTACTCTAATAATCGCGTCTGACAGATACACTAAGAATACTACTATTGCTATGACGAGTAGAAAAGCTGAGAACAACATGATCTTTGGGGCATCTCCTTTCTTTAGGCCGAATGATATAAGCTCTAGAGTCTCTGAGATCTCATAAGAGATCTTGGTGTATAGCTCGCTTATACTCATACTCTCGCCAAGATCTTGATCAGGTATCCTACGCTAATAATCACGAGAACGCCTATAAGACCTGCCACTATATAGCCAGCCCAGTCAGGTAGTCCTGGGAATGTGTAGTCTCTGAGAGGAGTCCACTCTAGACTCTCCCACTCTCTCAAGCCTAGCTCCTCAGCTACTATGTCTAGAGGCTCTCTATAGCCTATTACACTGGCGAGATAAACCCCGAAGAGAGGACTCAAGAGGAGGAGTATTAAGAGTATAATAAGACTTCTCCTACTGATCATCTCAGACCAGCCTCAGCATATATAGAGCTAGGATCTCTAAGACCCAGATAGCTTACCACAGAACCTGTTATAAGACCCTCTACAATGCCTAGGGCGAAGTGAGCTACACTCATAGTAGGAACACTCTTCTCAAGACTCAGCACGAGAGACCCTGTCATCTCTCCTGAGAAGCCGATCTCTAACCCAGCCAGAGTCCCAGCCAGACCCAGGCTAAGCAAGCCTGCTACAAAGCCCGCTATAAATCTACTCCTACTACTCACCCTGAGAAGTTTTATTAACAATCGATAAATAGCGTATCCTGTGAGAACCGCTACTATACCCATGTTTAGAATATTAGCGCCCAGAGCGGTTATACCCCCGTCATGAAAGACTAGACATTGGACTAGCAACACTATAGACATAGCTATGAGACCTAGCCAGGGTCCTACTAATACGCCTGCTAGAGCTCCTCCAACGAGATGGAGACTTGTTCCAAAAGGTATAGGCCACGCGATCATTTGAGCTACGAATATGAAAGCGGCTATGGTGGTCACTCTCGCTATGTCACGATCAGAGATCCTCTCACCACCTCTGATTTTTGCTATTGCTAGAGCTAGAATGCTTAGCGCGATGATATAAGTGGCAATCGCTGTATAA
The DNA here is from genome assembly GCA_041287455.1 of Sulfolobales archaeon. GTDB lineage: Archaea > Thermoproteota > Thermoprotei_A > Sulfolobales > AG1 > WYEN01. The sequence continues at coordinate 1,374 of JBEULF010000002.1, read as the reverse complement.
GGATCTAGGTAGCCGTCGGGAATATGCAAAAACGTGCACCAACACATTTATAGGTGCACCGATTAAAAATGTTAGGGCTTGTACGAAATATATAAGCCTGGTATTGGTAATCTCTAAGATTAAGAGATGTCAGACAAAGAGTATAAGTCGAGAATAAGACTCTTGATAGGGCCAGCCGCTATTATAAGCGTAGCATATATAGACCCTGGTAATTTTGGGAGCAACATATCTGCAGGAGCCAAGTACGGGCTAGATCTTCTCTGGGTTGTCTGGTTGAGTGGTCTTCTAGCTATTCTCTTCCAGTATCTCGCAGGCAAGCTAGGGATCTATAGAAACACTAGTGTTTTCGACGAGATCAACTCGAAACTCAGCAGATCTAAGGTTCTCAGAGTATCTTATTTCACATCTACTCTAATAATGATTCTTGCTACAGACATGGCTGAGTTGACAGGTATAGTGATAGGATTGTCAACTCTACTAGGCATCTCGATCGAAGTAGCTCTCCTCTTATCATTCTTAGACGTGATACTACTCTTTCTAGCAGTAGATAGACTGGGTAGAATGAATGAGGTTATAAGCCTCCTAGTAGGGGTCGTGGGCGTAAGTCTTTTGTACGAGCTCTTTATAGTAGGAATAGACTTTCCCGAGATCATTAGAAACATTGTAGAGATAAGATCTCTCTCAGGAGAAGCATCTATATATGCGACAGCGATTGTCGGAGCAACTATAATGCCACACGCGCTACTACTCCACTCTTATCTAGCTAGAGAAGAGTGGGGTGTAGAGAGAGATCTTAGGAGAGCTCTCAGAAGACACTTAGTGGATACTATAGCATATCTCTTCCTAGCATCAATACTCAACGCGTCAATACAAATACTGAGCTACAAAGCTTTCTACACGAATAATATTCACGATGTGGACACAGAGACTGCTTACTACATACTAAGACCACTATACGGAGCTCTGGCATCATATGTCTTCGGAGTAGCTCTGCTAGCCTCTGGAATATCATCGTCTATGGTGAGTATACAGACAGCTGTTCAAGTCTTTGATAGCTTCTTCTCGAGGAGATTCGAGAGCTGGCTTGTGAGAGCGATAATAAGATCTATTAACATAGCCCCTCTCATCATACTCACACTAATCGGTGTCAACTTGATAGAGCTCTTAGTATACTCTCAAGTAATACTATCACTATATCTACCCCTAGTACTATTTCCTCTCTCATACTACACCTCTAAGTATAGCTATATGAAGAATCTCAAGAACAGTAGAGTGGTAGAGGTTTTAGCATTTATATTCTCAATTATCATAACAGCTATAAATCTCTCACTATTAACACTTATACACTAACACTGAAGATAGAAGTTTTCTAAA
>JBEULF010000019.1:0-6313 GCA_041287455.1 Sulfolobales archaeon | reverse complement strand
ATAATAACTCTGCTAACCCCACCTTCGTTGACCACTCTTATCAGTCTATCAGCTCTATCAGCTATCTCTTCATCGTGTGTAATAACGATCACTTGATCCATTGCTCCAGATATTCTCTTTATAATATCGAATATCATCACTCTCATATCAGGATCCAGGTTCTGCGTCGGTTCGTCGAGGATCATAAATCTAGGTATTCTACCCGTGAGAACTCTCGCCAGGGCTAGTCTCAGAGCTATTGAGAGTATAGTCTTCTCACCACCACTAAGATTCTCTATAGGTCTCTCAACGCCGGACGCATAGACCACCGTGAAGCCGAACTCATTATCAATCTTAATTCTAAACTCTCTACCAGTCTCTCTAAGAATCTCATTTATCTCCGCCTCTAAAGCCTCTCTAACTCTCGAAGTAAGAATCTTAGCAATCAAACCATCTTTCTTAAGGATCTCCATAAGCCTCTCTACAACGCTGATCATCTTCTCAATTTTCTCTCTCTCTAGCTCTATATCTCTCAATTTGTTTAGCTCGTCTCTCTTTCGAACCAGCTCTTTCTCTCTCCCAGAGATCTCTCCTTCAACTCTACTTACTCTCCCACTTGTCTCTTCATATCTTCTCTTAGCATCCTCGTAGGCTTTTGAAACCTGGTCTCTATAACCTCTCAAGTAGCTCTCTATATAGCTCAAGTCTTTGTCAAACAGCTCTTTGAGACTCTTGTCTCTTATAAATCTCTGAACTCTCTCTCTAATCTCTCTATTCTCCTCAGAGAGTTTCTCTAACTCTCTCTCGATACTAGATATGTCTCGAGCTAGATCTTTCTCTTGATTCTTTAGAACCTCATATTCTCTCAACATCTTATCTAGGGTGGCGATACAGTAAGTCTCGCTTACGCTCTCTACTTTTCCGAACACGCTCTCCACTAGATTTTTACACAGATCTATTCTCTCTTTAATTCTACTCTTAGCATCATTGATTTGTTTCTCTATCTCTCTCAATCTCTCTTTCTCTACACGTAGTCTCTCTATATTCTCTCTCAATCTCTCTACTAACTCTCCTAATCTAGTCTTCTTTCTCTCCAGTTCTTCTACTCTTCTACTCAGCTCTTCTATCTTAACACTATGCTCTCTGATCAAGTGTTCTATTCTCTCACGAGATAGAGGTGAACCGCATATAGGGCATCGATCGGTCTCTCTAAAGCTTGTTTGAAAGTTTCTATAGATCTCGATCTGGGCTTTCAGACTGCTTATATCTCTTCTCAGAGAGTCTAGAGACTCTTCTAATAGTTTAACTATCTCGGTATAATTCTCATCTCTATACAGATCTCTGATCTTGTCTAGATGATATGTGTTCAGAATCTCCTCTACAGCGCTTCTCAGTCTTAAGCTTATCTCATTCAAATTCTTCTCTCGAACGCTATACTCGCTCGAGAGACTCTTGACACTATTGCTCAGACTCAAGATCTCATCTCTCAAAACCCCCAGAAGTTTAACATCGATCTTGTTGTAGAGAGCGAGTTGTTCTCTGATTCTCTTGAGGGTCTCTCTCTTCTCACCATACTCTCTAGATCTCATCTCATACACTTGTGCAACAGGTATTCTTCTCAATATATCCTGAACCTCTTCTCTATCTCTCTCTAAGTTCTCTAACTTCTTCTTCAGATCTTCTAAAACCGGACTAAGTTTACTATACTCCTCTCTCAGAACTGTGAGATCTCTCTCTAATCTCTTAATCTCTTCTTCTAGTAGTCTCTTTCTACCTATACTCTCAAGAATCTTACTCTTCTCTTTCTCTAGCTCTTTCTCTGCCTCTCTTAATCTCTCTCTAGCTTTCTCAAGCTTGTCTAAGCCTAGCAACTCTAGGATTCTCTCTTTTCTCTTAGCTGGAGTCTCTAAGAGTACTTCATTTAGAAAGTCTTGTCTAGCTATTATCGTTGAAGTCAGGATCTTAGGATCGCTTATACTCAACACTTTAAGGATCTCTCTGGGGACAATGCTTCTCACAGCTAATCTCTGACTTACTGGAGAGATCTGATCTAACACGTCTTCTGACTCTCCACTGAGCGTGATTCTTCTCTCGACATGATATCTTCTACCTCCTATTCTGAAGCCCACAGATATAATCCCTGAGGAGGCTCCTACTCTAATCATATCACTCTTTCTCTTTGTTCTCATTATCTCCTCAGATCCTCTCCCATAGCCTAGCAGAGCATAGACTATGCTGTCAATAATAGTACTCTTACCAGCACCGTTAGGACCTATGATAACGTTGAGACCTTCTCTGAATTCTACAATACTCTCACTATGAGATAAGATATTCTTTAGATACACTCTCTCTATAAACATACTACACCCTCAAACTCTTTATCGCAGAATCAAGATTTTCCAATAGATCTTTATTTTCTCTAAGTCTCTTCACAAGATCTCTCTCGTTTATTCTCTCTTCTATAAAATCATTGAGGAGAGCCACTAGCCCCGGATCTTTGAATAAGTCTCTGAGAACACTCTCAATCGATGGTGTCTCTATCTTTGCTCCATAGCCTTCTCTCGCGATACTGGTATAGAGTTCTTCTCCTCTCTCTGGGAATACTATATCGTATCTAAAGATCCTTCCAGAATCTATCAGCTTACCGAGCTCCTTATTGAGATAGTCTCTCTCAGCACTACTCAGATTCTTCTTGATCTCTACTACGAGTATAGGGGGCTTCTTATATCTGCTCCATTGATAGTTGTTGATCTTGTTTAAAACCTCCTTGTAATCCGCCCCCTGAACATAGATCCATGGTCTGGCTCTCTCAAGTTTTATCTTCTTCACCTCAACTCTATCGATCTTGAGATCCACTACATAGACGTATCTATCTATGAACATGAAGTTTCTATCAAAAGCCTCGCCTCTGTCTAGAGCCTCTGGAGAGCCTGGGTAGACAGCTATAGAATCTCCGATCCTAGTCTCCCAAGAGATATGAAGATCTCCTAGAGCTATGTATTTGAAGTAGGAGGTGTTGATAGCTGAGTTTAGTTTTCTCAATCCTCTCTCTTGACAGAAACTCTCACTCCACCCGTAGATGTGTAGAAAAGGCTCGCATGAGAGTGTGTGTACTAGTGCTACTCTCAGTATCTTTTTCTCATTCTTAACATTGATTCTCTTGTCGAAGAAATCATTTGAGCATCTCTTAGAGAAGCCGTGTATCTCTATCTCAACACCATCTCTGTCTACAAAACTGTCAGAACCGGGTGTGTCTAGTGAGAGAAGTCTCAACAGACCTACTCTCTCGAAGAACTCTAGCGGAGATCTCTTTATAATAGTTGGCAGATCGTGGTTTCCTGCCACTACATAGAATCTGATCCCTTGATCTCTTAGTCTACTCAGCTCCTCATACACTTTAATATAAGTCTGCGGAGGCGGGTCTGGCTTGTCAAACATATCCCCGCCATGTAAGACAGCTTCAACATTCTCTCTGATAGCTATATCCACGATCTCTGAGAACACGTCGTAGAAATCTTTCTCTCTCTCAGGAAGACCCCATCTTCTATGCCCTAGATGAGTGTCTGATATGTGTAGAAATCTCATTTTCCCACACCTAAAACTCGAATCTAGAAGGTGCGAGATCTCTCTTCTCAAAGCTCTCTCTGAAGCTTCTCCACTCAGAAACAAGATCGGGAGACGCGCCAAGTCTCTTGCCTTGATGCTTGTCAACGGCTACTAGCGCGGGGAACCTGCCGATCCACTCTCCCATCAAAACACCCCATCCCGTGGGTAGCGTGGGTAGTGTTCTGGCTAGACTCTCCTCGAGATTATCAGCTATGTTCATAACAGTTTTAATATCCTCCTCTTGAACCAGTTTGAGGAACAAGTAGTTCTGGATCTGAGAAGATATGTCTGGATCCAGCACTCTAGGTCTCTGACTAACCACAACTAAGACTCCGCCAAACTTCCTACCCTCTCTAGCAAATCTTCTCAAACTCTCTTTAGCATAGCTACCAGAATCTCTAGAGATAAATAGAGGCGCCTCCTCAACCACGAGTATAGTTGGTGGGAAGAGTATCTTCTCTCTATACCTGCTCTTAAGTCTCTCTAAGAGATCCTCAGCCAACAGTTTTAAGACCCAAGACTTCAGTTGGTCTGGTAGTGGCGATACGTCGTAAACCACTATCTTGCCAGGAGTGAGTATATCCAGAGGGTTCTTAGCGTCGAAGCTGAAGATAGGTGTTGAGAATATGAATTCTTCATATTTCTCCTCCACCTGAGCAGCTATTTGTATAGCTCTTGTGTCTTTCTGTCTCTGTCTCTTCACCTCTCCCAGCCATTTTATCTTGTGTAGTAAGAGTAAGTGAAACTTGTTCACAGGATCTATCTTGAGTAGCTGCTGAGGATCTTCTGACTCAGACAGATCCAGGTCGTAAGCGAGATCTTTTATGAGAGATAGATTCTTCTCGAATAGCTGTTCTACAGCTATTTTAGAATCCACTCTATCTCTCTGAGCCACATTAGATATCTCTTTATATAACTCTCTCAAAGCTTCTTTCAGAAGTCTTCTCTGTCTTGTTGCACCAGATTCTGGTATTATGATTCTTATGAGAATATCTCTTCTTATCTCAAGAGGATCTATCTTTGCTTCTACAACTACTACTTTATTCATATCACCGGACTCGGGCACTAGATTAATGTACTCTCCGTGAACGTCAAATATTATGACAGGTGCTCCCAGCTCTGACATTCTATCTACTAGCACCGCCACAGCATTACTCTTGCCAGACCCTGTCGCTCCTGCTATTAAGAGATGTTTGTAGAGTCTATTCACATCCACCGCTATCTCAAGCTCTGACACTCTAGCTAGTGTCCCAATTCTTATCAATCCGTTAAAGGGGTCTGGTCTTCTGTAAAGTCTCTCGATAGGGTTAGGAGTCACTGTATGTGCAGAGTATACTGGTGTGTTTGGTGGGATAGGGTATGTTGGTGTCTCAGGAGTCTTCTCGCTTATATCAGCTATCACGTACACTGTCATAGGAGAGTATTTAAGCTCGCTGGCTCTAGCGGTCTCAATCTCTTCTCGGGCTAAGGCTAGCACGCTCATAGGTATAGCAGGCTGGTATGAGGCGTTGGTGACTATGCCAATAACTCTCCTCTTGAGAATCTCACCTCTAACTCTATCTCTCACATCGAATTCTGCGTAGACATAAGTCCCTATAGGTACTGGTGATGATGCTATTATCTCTACTAGCGAAGGTGTTCTTGAGGCAGAGACATACCCTATAGGCTGAGGCTTCTCACTCATAGTTCGAGAGCCTCTCTCCCACTCTCTATATAGACACCAGCTAGCTGGAGTAGTCTCTCTACATCTCTATATCTTAGTAGCGATAAGTGATGTGCTTCTCTAAGAGGCTCTGGATAACCGCTAAGACTCCAGAATCTTATTCTTCTATAAACGCTTCTTATAAGATCTATGTCTCTGGCGAAGTTTCCCAACATACTTATCTGAAACATTCCATCACCTCTTTGAAAGACAGCGTAGAATATAGTTATATCTTGCTCAGGATCTCTGTTCTTGTAGACTACAGGCTCTGTAAAGCCAGGAGTTCTAACACCTTCTAAAAAGATCTTTTTCTTCGCGAGATAGAGGTCTATCAGAATCACGTCTGGAACCAGTATGCTAACAATTCCATCTTCTCTCTCGATATACGGTGTGAGTTTCTGAGAGTAGTAAGTCCTACTCTGAGTCTTGGAGATGAATACTATATTAGCTTCTCTAGAGAGGTCTTTGAGTATATTGATTCTTCTCCTCCAAGTCTCCTCAAGCTCCTCCCACTGAGGCAATCTTTCTCCCCCCTTGAATCTCAGTGGCAGAAAACTTCTGGCAGACCCGTCCATTAGGATCAGAGGTTTCTCTCTACTCTCTCTATAGACACACTCATAAGACCTGTACCCCACCTCTACCTCGAGATCTCTAGCTCTGTGAGATAGTATTTTCTTAAGCTCTCTGACAGGAGGCGGTGTTCTACCCCTACTCTCCCCAGTCTCTTCTGAGGGTAGTGCTATGAAATGAGCATCTCCAAAACTATCAGTCTGAACACAAGATCTAAGGTCTCTATCACTAGATCTTGGCAGAGCAACACTTCTTATAATGTATAAATATATGAATTTATAGGCACGCGAAGAGTAAGAAGAATCAACACCTATAACATCAGATCTCTCTTCAGACTCATCCTCGTACCAGACAAGATCTCCGGAGAATCTAAGCTCACCATAGCTCTTCAGAGTCTCTCGAATCTTATCTCTAATACTCTCAACAATCTCTACAACATCACGAAAACTCATACTC
>JBEULF010000018.1:0-6535 GCA_041287455.1 Sulfolobales archaeon | reverse complement strand
CAACACGAATCTTATCACTCAAACCAGTCCCTCCAAAACCTTAGCCCGCGAGATATTTAAGCAAAACATTACGTAAGAATGAAAACAGAATAATCGATTTAGTCTTTGGTAATCATAACAGTGATGACTTGCTAAGATTCGAGAGGATCTCTGCGAAAAAGCTCTCTCCCACAACAAGACATCGTAGAAGGCAATCAGGACGGGCATCGCAAAAAGTTGGCAACCAGTCTACTCCTCTAGTATTAGAAATAGTTTTTTCACAACCTCCAAAGCTTCGCGACCTAGAATCCTGATCATAGCTTCTTTACCTATGTCGCCACGGTCGTAGATTATGTCTGGCGTCTCTCCTAAGATCTCAAAGGCTTTAGACACAATCCATCTCATAGAGGCACCCTCGATTCTCTTTATATCTTCAGGCTCTCTCGTTCTATCTATAAACACTGTCTTAAGACCTTTTTTAACAGCTCTCTCAATATACTCTTCTCTGAATCTAATATTAACCGCAGCTCTTATACTAGGATCTCTCTTCTGAACCTCTATGATCAACCTGGCTAGGTGAGAAGATCCCCCCATAACAACAGGACCTACAGGCTTGATAGTATCTCCATATCTAACCACGCGACCTTTAACACCTGCTACATCTCTCGTGTCTCTCACATAGTGAGATGGAATGCTCATCGCTATGTTTAATCCCACCTCCGGCACCGCCTCATAGACCTTCTCTCCATGTTTGATTAATAGTTCAAGTGCTCTCTCAACATTCTCAATAGCTAGATATTTGTTTGCTAGAACATCAATCAAAGATACAGGATCCATTATACACCTACGACCTATAACAGTCTTGTATTTATAAACCTCTCCTAGAAACTCTCTCGACCTCTCAATAGAATCCTCTATACTGAGACCATGTGCTAGAAATGCGAGTATAGATGCTGATAGTATCTGTCTCGATATCCAACGACAATTCTCGTCGATCTCTAGAGACGAAAATTGTTTCTCAAAACCATCTCTCCTATAGTACAGATCTACAAGTTTACCGCTGATCTCTACATTCAAGATCAATAGAGATTCTATTCTCAAGCTCTTTAACAACTCTATAGACACTTCTCTAGCTGTAGTCAGACTCTCTACTTTTCTACTTATCACGCTCTCAATAGATCTCATATCTGCGACTAGTATTTTTATAAGGAGACTCTCTCCTAAGATCTCTTTTATCAGATTACGAGAAGTCTCTCCGAGTGTATCCAGCTCTACTACTAGAGCTACGCGGAGATCTTCTAGACGGTCTAAGATTGGTCTAATAACGTCTACTGTCTCTCTCGAGAATAACACTTTCCCTGTTTTGATTCTGTTGAATCTTGTCACTGACTCTACTTCTCTAAGAACTTTTTCAGGAGGTAACGTATAGATCTCCCTATTCATACTCTCTCTACTATTTACAATGCCTGTTATAATGGAGACTCCTCGCGTTTTTAATACAGAGAGTACGTCTAGATCTATCTTTACACCAGATTCTCCAGCCAGATCTAAGTATCCCACTACAAGCGCTATAGTTTCTCTAGACAATCCCTCTTTTAAAAACATCTCTATCACAAGACTATAATTTACCTATAGGGAACTTATATATTCTCAATAATATAACTATACCGGGAGACTTCTATGTCTCTAGAATCAAAGATCTCGAGAGTCATATGGAAATACACAGCAGAAGACTGGGTGGATCTGAGTGAAGTAGACGTTATTATAGTAGGCGCAGGACCTTCTGGTATGACTGCTGCTAAGTATCTGGCTCAGAGTGGTCTGAAGACTGTTATCTTCGAGAGGAGACTGAGCTTCGGTGGTGGTATTGGTGGTGGGGGTATGTTATTGCACAAGATCGTTGTTGACGAGTCAGCCATACCGATCTTGAATGATTTTAACATAAAGTACAAGTACTCTGGAGAATCTGATCTCTATGTCATTGATTCTAGCGAGCTAATGGCTAAATTAGCTGTTGGAGCTATTGATGCTGGTGCTAAGATAATTACTGGAGTGTCAGTAGAGGATCTTATAGTGAGAGAAGATCCTTTTAGAGTTGTTGGAGTAGTGATTCAGTGGAGCGCTGTGCAATTAGCAGGACTACACGTAGACCCTCTATTCGTGAGCTCTAGAGCTGTCGTAGATGCTACTGGACACGATGCTGAGGTGCTGAGAATTCTAGAGAGGAAGAACCCTGAGATCGGAGTAAAACTGCTCAGCGAGAGATCTGCTTACACAGAGATATCTGAGAAGACGGTGGTAGAAAAGACTGGCAAAGTGATAGAGGGGTTGTACGTAGCTGGAATGGCAGTAGCAGCATTATATCACCTGTATAGAATGGGACCGATATTTGCTGGAATGCTTAAGTCGGGTAAGAGAGTTGCTGAGATTATAATAAGAGATCTTGGCAGATAATTTTTTGAGATCACAACACGTACTCTATAATGGTTGTGCTAGTCTTGAGAATCTCCGATCTGGTGATTCGTGGGAAAAAAGAGATCTCTGGAAATATCTCTTCAGCGATCTTAGGTGAGGGTATAGGAGTAGACTACTATAGCTATGGCGAGTTCATAGAAGCACGCCCTCTGATAAGATTCTCTGGTATTGATAGTCTCACTCTATTAGAGCATGTCTGGAGTCTCAGAGGCGTGGAGAGAATATTCAGATCACGTGTTTCATCTATAAGAGAATCTCTATCAATATACCAAGATACTCTGTCATACCGTATAAAAACAGACCGCAGTATCAAGAGAGTGTGTTTTCACGGTGTGATAGGTCACTATGGCGTTGGAGATGATAAGCTGTATAACTTTATGGTGGGAGAGCTTGGACGACCTAGACATACTGTCACTTCTAATACTCTTAGAGTAGAGTCGGGAGATAGAGGAATACTCATAGACATTAGATCAAGCGATGTCTTCTCTATCGAAACAAAACTAACAGAAGACATAAAGATCTTCTATAAGATCTGTTTTGAAAATCTCTCTCAACTCGATATTATTATCTCAGACTCTGAGACTAGTTTCACACATGAAGAGATAGCTCTGTTAAGAGAGAGATATATGATAGATCTCTTGAACAGAGCCCCAGAACCTCCTCTTAGACATGCTAGGTTTAGAGATCTCTATACATATCACTGGTACGTGATCCTGTCTAACGAAGCGCGCGTAAAGAATCATCCTATTCTGACTAGCGAGTTTAGAACGCCTAGCAAGTATGTCTTTAGACATCAGTGGCTCTGGGACTCTTCTTTTCACGCTATAGTGCTGACACACTACGACCTGTCTAAGGCTAAGAGAGAGCTTGAGAATCTATTTAACGCGCAGAAGAGAGATGGTAGGATCCCTCACGAGATATTTCTTAACAAAACTCTCTGTAAAGCCGTGTGGGGGGTTGATGATTGGAGCCCTTGGACCACGCAACCGCCTGTCATTGCCGTGGCCGTCAAGAGAATCCTTGATCTTGAGTGGGATAGAGATTTTGCTGAGAGATCTCTGAGAGTCTTAGATAGATATGATAAGTGGTTTAGAGAAGAGAGAGATTTTGACAGAGACCTCTTAGCAAGCTATCTAGACTATCTCGAGAGCGGATGGGATAATAGCGTTAGATGGGATCTGCCTATAGAACTCTATGAGAGAGATAGAGAGAGATATGATACTATGTATCCTCGAGTTAGAATGGCCCCGGTAGAAGCCGTGGATCTAAACTCGCTACTCTACATCCAGAGAAGAGTTATAGCAGATATAGCTGAGAGACTGGGGGAGAAGAGTCTAGCCGAGTTCTATAGAGAGATCGCTGATAAGACTGCGGAGAGAATCAGAGAGTTTATGTGGGATGATAAGACAGGTTTCTACTACGATATACTAGAAGAGAATCATGAGAAGATTCTTGTTAGAACCCCCGCTGCTTTTCTAACACTATTCTCAGGAGTAGCATTGAGAGAACACGCTGATAGACTAGTAGAAAAACTCCTCGACTCGCGAGAGTTCTGGACAACGTTTCCTCTACCAACAGTTAGCGCGAGCGACCCTAGATATGATCCTAGAGGCTATTGGAGAGGTAGATCTTGGGTTAATATTGTCTGGTTCACATATGAGGGGTTGGTTAAATATGGCTACAAGGATGTTGCCGAGAGAATATTAGAGAGAGTGTTAGAGTTGATGAACAGATATTTGTCTGCACATGAGAATTTTGACAGCTCCACGGGAGAGCCTCTCGGAGCTGTAGACTTTGGCTGGAGTACTCTTATAATAGATCTGATGTTGCGAGAGTAGATATAACTGGTCAGGCTTGATACATTATCTCTCTAGTCACTCTCACAGAGCCTAGTAGAGTGTCTCTGTATAAATATATGACGAGCTTTGCAGAGAATCTACCACTTGTCAGAATACTCGAGAGAGCTTCTCCAATAGATGCTCTGTGTAGATTTATCTGAGAAGTGATCGAGATCGTCTCGCCTGGGAGTAGCTGGATCCTGCTCGAGTAGTTGCCGACCCCGATAGACACATTGTTAATATATATCTCGTATAAGACTCTGTCAATCGTTGCGAGATTGACGCCCTTGTTAACTAGTCTAAGCTCTAGTCCTAACACTATGTTCAGAGAAGATGATGTTATCACTCTGATTCTATCTATATAGACCTCTACACCTCTAAGATCTTCTCTAGTCTTAAACCAGTCATATAGAACATACCCGAACACTCCTAGCAATATGAATAGAATCACAACAAGAACTAGATAAGAGAGTTTCATAATCTACTCACTGTAACTAGTTTCTGTAGAAGAGAGATTTATTTTAATTGTCTTGCTCTAGCTCTTATAAACACTGCCTTCTCCCACAGCTCTCTTATGCTAGAAGCACCCGCATAGCCCAACCCTGCTCTGACTCCTTCCACAAGATCTCTTATCACTTTGTAGACAGACCCTTTGTAAGGCACTATGACCTCTACACCCTCTGCAACTCTCTTAGAGAGTCTAGCATATCTATCTACAGCGAATCTCCTCTCCATAGCACTCTTACTAGCCATACCTCTATAAGGCTTGTACATACTCTCGTTAAAAGAGATTAGCGGTGCCGAGGCCTCGTCTGTCCCTGCCAAGAGACTTCCAAGCATAACAGCGCTAGCTCCCGCTGCCAGAGATCTCACTATATCAGCCGAGGATCTAATACCGCCATCAGCTATTACAGGAGTCTTCAAATTAAGATCCTCTACCGCGTCTCTGACACTAGCGACAGCGTAGAGAGTAGGTGTATAGGCTCCTGACACTTCAGGTGTTGAGCATATAGAACCTCCTCCCAAGCCTACTCTGAAACCGTCTATCTTGTCAATATGTTCAGAGAAGTCTCTAACAGCATTGTAACTAGCTATATTCCCGATCACGAGGTCTGATGATATTTCTCTAGAGACATCTCTCAAAGCCTTGATCACGTTTATATTATGAGCGTGAGCAACATCGGTTACGAGAGCGTCTGCCAAAGGATCTAGTTTTCTGATCCTCTCTCTATCAAACGGCGATATAGCAGCTCCAACAATCAACCCCTCTCTCTTGCCTATCACAGGACTGTAATCCTCAAACAGATCCTGATACACTATTGTGCCTAGATACAATCCCTCGCCAGAGACTACTGGCAGAGTGTCTCCATATCCTCTCAAGAGGTTCTTAATATCATCTCTGAGTTTACTCAGATTCGTGGTCTTGGGAGGTCTCATAAACTTCTCTACAACTTGATAAGGATCTCTACAATTCTCAGAGAGATCTGCATAGTAAAGATGACCCGCAACCCTATCTCCAGACACTACAGGTATGTCTCTCACACTACTGCTTCTCATAATCTCAACAGCTTTAAAACAAGGATCTTCGGGAGAGACGTGCATAAGTCTAGTTCTTATAGGAGGCGCTCTCTTCACTCTCTCAAGAATCTCTACTTGTCTCTCCACAGGTATGTTCCTATGAACAACACCAATACCCCCTAGAAGTGCTAGAGCTATCGCCATCTCCTCCTCAGTCACAGTATCCATAGGAGATGAAGAGATAGGTATGTAGAGTCTGATGTTTTTACTGAAATTAGTAGCGAGATCAACCTGTGAAGGCTCAACACTCGATAGACCGGGGGCTAGATATACCTCTTCAAAAGACAACGCGTAGACGCTAGAAGAGAGTTTCTCTCTAAACATATAGACCCTTAAGAAAATCACTAGAAAACTCTTATATATCCACTCCCTAGAACTCAGCTCAACTAAGAATATGTATTGTTCTCATATTCTCTCACCCATGAACGCTAGTCTCAAGTCATCAGATCTAAGCAGATAGCCGGGCTAGCCTTCTAAAACTATTCTCCCACTCGCCATAACAATCCCTCTATCTGCTATCTCTAGAGCTTTTCTAGCGTGTTGTTCTACTAATATCATCGATTTCTTCATCTCTCTAATCATAGTTATAGCTCGTAATATCCTCTCTACGAGTTTAGGTGCTAGCGGTATTTACAAGCAGAGTTTGAGTAATACGATCTTGGTAT
>JBEULF010000017.1:0-7228 GCA_041287455.1 Sulfolobales archaeon | reverse complement strand
TCAATAGCCGGGGTTGGGAAAATCCTCACCGCCTATAAAAGATAAAAACAGAAGTATGTAAGTGTTTCTACTCACCCCAGCTTTAAAAGCGAGGCTTTAACTTGTAAATTTTTTAAGGTTATAGGTCGTGTAAGAATACTATGGATGGTGTGTTGAGTGGTAAGATACAAGAGTGTAGATCAGATCCTTAAGATAATGAGAAATATAGATCAGATCAGAAACATAGGTATAATAGCTCATGTTGACCATGGAAAGACAACTCTAACAGACACTCTACTAGCAGCTGCTGGTATAATCTCAGAGAGATTAGCTGGAGAGATCCTCGCGTTAGACTATTTAACAGTAGAGCAACAGAGAGGAATAACAGTCAAAGCGGCTAACATAAGCTTGTACTATGAGTTTGAGGGGAAACCATATGTAGTCAATCTCATAGACACTCCTGGTCATGTTGATTTTAGCGGTAAGGTTTCTAGAAGTCTAAGAGTGTTAGACGGAGCAATAGTAGTAGTAGATGCTGTAGAAGGGGTTATGACACAGACAGAGACTGTCTTACGACAAGCTCTTGAAGAGAGAGTAAGACCTCTGCTCTTCATAAATAAGATAGATAGATTGATTAGAGAGCTGAGAATGAGTCCAAAAGAGATCCAAGATAGATTTGTCCAGATAATAAAAGAGATCAATAATCTAATAGACGTGTATGGAGAGCCGGAATTTAAGGAGAAATGGAAGATAGATCCTGCGAAAGGGCACGTGGCTTTCGGCTCGGCTAAGGACAAGATCGGTCTTACAATACCTTATTCTCAGAGGAAGGGAGTCAAGATAAGCGATATTATCTCAGCTTATGAGAAGGGTAGAGACGCCGTAGAGGAGCTTCAGAGAAAGATACCGCTACACGAAGCTCTCTTAGAGATGGTCATTAAATTTGTTCCTAACCCTCGAGAAGCACAGGCATATAGAATACCTAAGATATGGAGAGGATCTCTCGACAGCGACATAGCAAAAGCTATGATAAAAGCTGATCCTGACGGACCTCTGGTTTATCTTATAAACGACATGAGACACGATCCACACGCAGGATTAGTGGCTACAGGCAGAGTTCTGTCAGGCTATGTAGAGGAGGGCAGAGAGGTTTATCTGGTTAACGCGAAGACTGTTCAGAGAATACTTCAGACCAGCCTCTATATGGGTCCGTTTAGAGAACCTGTTGATAGGATATCTGCCGGAAATATAGCTGCTGTGTTAGGTCTTGACAAGGCTAGATCTGGTGAGACAGCCGTAGAACCTTCACTCAAAGAAATTATGGTTCCTTTCGAGAAGATATCCTATATATCAGAGCCTGTCGTCACCGTAGCTGTAGAGCCGAAGAGCCCGGGCGAGCTTACTAAGATGGTTGAGGCTTTAAAGAAGCTGATTATTGAAGATCCTAATCTAGTCCTTAAGATAAATGAGGAATCTGGAGAGTATCTACTCTCTGGAATGGGCCAAGTTCACTTAGAAGTAGCTTTAACATTGTTAAAAGAGAATTTTGGCGTCGAGGTGAAGACCTCGACACCTCTAATAATATATAGAGAGACTATTAGAAGCAGTTCACAGGTTCTGGAGGGTAAGTCTCCTAACAAGCATAATAAGCTGTATATAAGTGTTGAACCACTCAACGAAGAGACTATCAAGTTAATAGCTTCGGGAGAAATATCAGAAGATCAAGATCCTAGGGAAAGAGCTAAGATACTCAGAGATAAGGCAGGGTGGGACTATGATGAGGCTAGGAGGATATGGGCTATAGATGAGAATATAAACGTTATGATTGATAGAACCTCTGGAGTTCAGTATCTGAGAGAAGTGAGAGACACCATAATACAAGGCTTTAGACTAGCCATGAGAGAAGGACCTCTAGCTATGGAGCCTGTTAGAGGTGTTAAAGTAATATTACACGATGCGATAATTCACGAAGACCCCGCACACAGAGGACCCGCGCAACTGTATCCTGCCACTAGAAACCCAATATACGCTGGCATGTTAATATCAAAACCAACACTCCTAGAACCTATTCAGAAAGTCGACATAAAGATACCGCTAGACTATATGGGCGAGATCACAGCTATTATCAGTAGAAAGAGAGGTAGAATCCTCGAGGTGACAGAGTTATACGGAAACTGGATCAGGATTATATCGGAGATACCTATCGCAGAGAGCATGGATCTAGCTCAACAACTGAGAGGAGCAACAGCAGGAAGAGCTCTCTGGGGTACTGAGTTTAGTCGATGGGCTCCTGTACCTGACAATATGCTGAGTGAATTGATAGCTAGTATTAGAACTAGAAAAGGATTAAAACCAGAACCGCCAAGACCAGAAGACTTCTTAGGACCTTAGATTAGTCATACCAACATTATCGCTACAAGATCCTCTTTCTAGACATGAGAAACAGAAAGAAATATATCTTAAGAGACTTAGTCATACAGAGATCTGAGATATTGCTAGACTTGGCTTTTAAATGGCTCTCTGAGAATAATATAGAACTATCCAGAGAAACAATTAGACTTCTAGAAGATCTAAGGCGCGACACTAATATAAGAATACCTATTGAGATGAGAAGACTGTACTGTAAGAAATGTCTAACACCACTAGCACCTGGCAAAACTGCTCGTGTAAGAATTAAGAGTAGTGGAAAGAAGATCATAAGAATAGTCACATGTTTATCTTGTGGAACTGTTTATAGATTAGAGCTTGATAGAGATTAAGTTCTGTCTCAGCAGCTAGGTTTTAGAAGACATATTCACATTGAGATTAGGATAGTTGACTCCCTTAATATTCACGGCATCACTTATGATCTTTCTTATCTCACTATACAACTCTCTAAGAACAGACTCGTACTCTATATTACCCGTCTCTATCAAATCCATCTTCTTCTCAAGCTCTCTGGTTCTATCTACACTAACATAAGAAGAGTAGTTACTGTTTAGATACTCGTATACTTTTTCACCTAGCTTAGTAGCCACGAGTCTTGATTTCGCTTTTGGCAACTCCACTATGTAACCTCTCCTTCTAAGAGTCTCTATTATTGTCGCATAAGTTGAGGGTCTTCCAATACCTTTTTCTTTCATAAGAGACACTAGATCAGAGTATGTGTACAGAGGTTTCTCGCTGATTAGCTTACGCTCTAGTCTCTTGATCTTGTATGTGCCTTCGTTAATATGCAGTCTATTCACTGGGATAGGTTGAACGAGAGTAAAGCCGGGCTCGAGAACCTCTTTAACTATAGAGAACGTCTGCTCATAACCTCCTGCTACTAATTTAAATTCTACTCTGAGAATCCTAGCTGGAGGCATCTGGCTCTCAATAAATCTCTTAAAGATCAGATCGTAGACTTTGAAGTCTTCTTCGGCTAGAGGAGCTTGTATCTTCAGAACACCTGCTTTTATGAGTATTCTAAGTCTCTGAGTATCAATAGGTCTCGTAGGTCTTATACCCTCATGAGCTCCCGGACTCTCCCATTTTCTAGGCGTAAAATACTTCTCACCGTAGGTAGAGGAGATATACTCTTTGGCAATACTAAGACCATAGCTACTTATAGTAGTACTATCAGTTCTATGATAAGTTATAAGCCCCAGCTCAAATAATTTCTGAGCTATACTCATAACTCTCTCTGTGGGAGTTTTGAGAACGAGAGAAGCCTGAGCGAGGAGAGTATCGGTAGTATGTGGCGGGGGAGGATTCAGGATCTCTTCTTTGACTACAATATCTTTTATCCTAACAACGCCTTCCTCAAGAATCTTATTATAAGTACCTCTAGGTGCTTTAATAGTGTACCTATCTCCATTCTCAAGCTCGATATTAATAAGCTCGATCTTTTTAGAAGCCTCTCTAGTTCTCTCAACAACGAAACCTAGTACTGGGGTTTGAACTCTCCCAGCTGATAGATAGTGTATATTAAACTCTTTCCAGAGAATAGGGCTCAGAGAATATCCTATCCATCTATCTTCAATTCTTCTAACAATCTGTGCTTTAACCATGTTCTCGTTAATCACATCAGGATTGCGAAGAGCTTCTAAGATCCCTCTGCGAGTAACCTCGTGGAATCTCACTCTCTTAATATTCTTATTAAAAGGTTTTAAGAGTAGATAGAGATCCCATGCTATCTTCTCACCCTCACTATCAGGATCTGTCCCTATCAGTATCTCATCTACTTGACCAGCCAGCTCTCTCAACGCGTCAATATACACCTTAACACTTCTAAAGACCGTAGCTCCGCAATAAGGACACTTAGTAGCCTCCTCAGGCACTGTACGTCCACAGTTAACACATTTCCTGAGAGAAGTGTACACAGGTATAAATCTGTCTAGAGATTCTACCCTGTCTCCAACGATTACTCCAAACAAACCTTCGCTCTGACTAAGATCTACTATATGCCCACCACTTGCAGTGATTATAAGTAGCGAGTTCTCTGTCATAGTCTCATATGTCTGAAGATCCTTGAACACTCTAGTTACGGGACGTCCGAAAAGCCTGCCAATAGTTCTAGCTTTATTAGGAGACTCTACAACGAGAAGCTTAGTCTTGATAAGATCCTTTGTCTCCCCGACTATCTTTCCTGATTTAACAAGTTTAACTCTCTCTCTATCATCATCGATCTCGGCTAATACTTTACCTAGATCTAGCTCTTCGAACTTAATCCATGAAACATCGTCTACATACCATCTCATCTCTCTGACAAGAGAGTTAAACGCTTTCAAATCATCTATTAACACTACACTCAAGCCCAGTGTTATCCCACCGGCGTATAGTCTGCTTGTTCTACCACTCCCCTGAAGATAGGCTGCGGTATCAGGGACTACAAATATATACTCACCTTTTCTCCCAGTAAAAGAGATGAATGGACTTTCTTTCAGAGCTTTTATAACTCTCTCCTCTGCTAGTATCTTCTCAAAGAATCTCAGCGTTCTCTCAGCTGTTTTTCTCCCATACTCTAAGAACCCCTCTAGCTGAACATTAGATCTGAGGGAGTCTCTGATCTTCTCGAGATCCTCTGTTCTCAAATACTTAAGATTAGATAAAGAACCTATTATAAAGTCTAATTCTTCTTGATACTCCTTAGGTATCGCGTCACGTAATATATTGAGAAGAATCAGCCATCTCATAGGGTGAAACTCATTTATATCTATTCTAACTCTAAACTTGGGTACTCCAACGAACACAGCATACCTAACTCTCTCTGGAAGATCAATACCTCTAGTGAGAGGACTTCTAGGAGAAGCTATACCTATTAGAACATCTATCTCTCCTAAGACAAATTGTTCAAAGATCTTCTTCCCAGATCTACCGATGTTTCTAGCTTTAACACCGTTATCTACCAGAATCTTCTCAATTCTCTCTGCATATTCAGAGCCTTTGTCGAGGGGAATGAACACTATGCCTCCTGTACCTAGCTTTCGTATTATCTCGACAAGTCTACTCTCTATATTCTCTCTCTCTGCTAGTTCTATATAGCTATCTACAACTCTTCTGCCAACTTCAATTCTTCTCCCAGTAGTAAAGCCTAGCAGAGTTTCTAGTAGTAATATTCTCTTAGTTTTCTTAGTAGTCTGAGTAGCGCCGCTAACTACTATCTGAGCCTTATTCTTCTCTCTAATCTTACTCTTAGCCAGCATTATCTTTTTCAACTCGCTCTCATACTTGCTAGGATCTGATTTGATTAGTTTCTTCAACTCTCTCTCTCGCTCAATTATACTCTCCACTTCATCTCTCAGAGTCCTGTCGATCCCTAGCATGTCTAGAACATAATCTATACTCTTACTTTTTCTGAGAAAACTATCTACATCATCTATAAAAGCTATATCTATTTTCTGAGAGTTGATCTCGGGTTTCTTCATAAGACTAATAGTGGTTGTCACTATAATCTTGGCATCGTTCATCTTAGTTAGATTCTCTTTCTTCTCACTCGCCTTTAGATAAGAATGATAACTAGAGATCACAAGATCTTTATAGCCTAACAACTCTAATAGTTCTGCCAATCTCTGATAGACTTGATAAGCAAGCAGACTTGTGGGGAGGAGAATAAGAACTCTCTTCTCAAGCTTGGTAGCTGCATAAACTGCGAGTACTATCTGCGTAGTAGTCTTGCCACTACCTGTAGGAGCTATCATTGCAAAACTCTCTCCTCCTAAGAATCTCCTAGCCCAAAGTCTCTGAAGACCCCACATAGGAGCCTTGACAAATTTTAAGAATATCTCATTGACACTCTCAATCTCTTTCTCTCTCTCTAAAAGTTTCTTCATCATACCGTCTCTAGCTAGAAAGCCTTCTCTAGGCATACACTTAGAACATGCTAGACCTCTCTCTAATCTCTCGGAATCTATGTCTTCCACACCGCAGTTAGGACAGAGAGCCTTATACACAGCACTTATCATGCAACTTACTTCCGGTATTATAATACTCGTTGAATAAGCTTAAAAATCTCTTCTACATCACGATTATTTATCTCTAAGAAGTTCTCTCTCTATACTCTTTGATTTTACCGTCGTACAATAATACGAATTTTTCTGCGAAATCTATAATCCTAGGATCATGAGAAACGATAACTATCGTCGTGTTAAAGTCTTTTTTAATACTTCGAAACAGCTCCATCACTCTCACAGTATTCTCCCAGTCTAAATTAGCTGACGGCTCGTCAGCTAGAATAACACTAGGAGTATTGACAAGAGCTCTCGCAATAGCTACTCTCTGACGCTCACCTCCACTTAGTTTTCTCACTACAACATCCTTCCTATGAATCAGACCAACATACTCGAGAATACTAGACACAGCACTCTCACGCTTATCTCTAGGAAAACCGGCTATCAGTAGAGGTAGCTCAACATTCTCCCACGCGGTGAATTCTTCGACAAGGCCATAGTCCTGAGGTATGTATCCTACTATAGTATTCCTAACAAGAGCAAGACCTTCTTCATCTAGCACCGTAAGCTCGTATCCATCGACGATCACAGAGCCTTTATCAGGTCTCTCTAAACCTGCTATGATCTTAAGAAGCGTGGTTTTGCCAGAGCCGGAGGGGCCGTGGATAAGAGCTATCTCAGCCCTCCTCACGTTGAGATTAACGCCTTTCAAAGCCTCTATAACAGCGCCTTTAGATCTATAGATCTTCCATACATCTCTGAGAACGATCACGTCTTCTGGAGCTGAGATTCCTATCACCGTTTGCCCCTGGATATTCATGGGACTTCCACCTCGCCCA
>JBEULF010000016.1:0-7282 GCA_041287455.1 Sulfolobales archaeon | reverse complement strand
ATCTCTAGCATTCTTCTGCGAGAACAATAGATCAATTCTCCACCTGATCAGTGAGTCAGCTTATTGTATATGAATCTGAGAACCTCTGAGTATACTTTGATTCTGTTTTTAACCTTAGATATTCCGTGACCCTCGTCATCTAGTCTAATATATCTAATCTCAACATCTCTATTTCTCAACGCCTCAACGAGTTGCTCTGCTTCAGAGACTGGCACTCTCGGATCTCTGGCTCCGTGAACAATCATCAGAGGCGCTCTAATCTTGTCAACATAAGAGATCGGGCTTAGCCTGAGCATTATATCAGCGTGTTTCTCAGGATCGCCATATTCAACCACTCTATATCTCCTCCTCCAAGCACCGGTGTTCTTGATAAAAGTCAAGAGATTAACAATACCAACAATCTCAACACCACACCTCCAGATCTCCGGATATATAGAGAGCATCATAAGAGTCAGATAACCACCGTAAGAAGCGCCCATGACACAGAGTCTCTCAAGATCAATCTTCTTCTCTCTGCCGAGATAGTCGAGAGCGTGATAGACATCATGAACAGCGTTTATTCTATTCTCAACATCATCGAGATGAATAAAAGTCTTACCATACCCAGAAGAGCCTCTGTAGTTGGGAGCTACCACAGCGACTCCTAGTCTCAGTAGAGCTTGTTGAACTCTGTTAAACCAGACTCTCTCCTGAGATTCAGGACCTCCGTGTAAGTATACTACTGCCGGAGGAGGCTCTCTCAGAGGTTTCAAAGGTCTGTATAACAAGCCGTGGATCAGTAGATTGTCGAAAGATCTGTACGCGAATCTCTCTGGAGAAACAAACTCTTCTTCTGACAAACCAGCCTTGGGAGAGTGTGTGACTCTCACAAGCTCGCCACCGAGATCTAGTCTAAAGATCTCGAGTCCATGCCTGGGAGAGTTTATAGATAGAATGAGTCTGCCACTGCGAAAATCTATATGATCTATCGTCCCATCTACTCTGAGAATCTCTCTACGAATCTTACCATCGAGATCAGAGATCTTGAGAACGCTAGAGCCATTCTCATTAACGACATATGCTAAGAAACCATTGTCATAATCGATCAACTCAATATCCCACTCTTCTAACAATATATATCTCCACTCTCTCCTAACAAGATCATATAATGCTACTCCACTAAACTCTCTATCGCGATTAGTAATGAATATAAAATAACGATCGTTTATAACTGTTGGGCGTGTATTTATAGCTTCACTCTCATGTCTCGTTAGATTAACAGCACTACCACTAGAACTATCGACTAGAAGAATATCTGTGTCTTGATACGTGTGCATCTTCACTGCTAGAAAGACTCTATTATCAACCCACTCAGAGGGAACGATCATACCATCGTTCTCGAGAACTCTATTTAAAACACTTCTCTCAAGATCATACACATACAGATCAAAATCTACCCTATTGCGATAATTAGAAGCCAGAGCGAGAAACCTCCCATCAGGGCTCCACTCCCCGAGATTGTTGATAGTTTCATCCTCCCCAACTACCAGTCTTATCGAGTCTCTATCAAACACATATATACTCCATCTCTCATCACCATCTCTATCTGTGGAAAACGCTATGTGTCCTCTCGAACTGATCTTGTAATCATTAATTCTCCTATCCCACGGAAAAACCAGATCTTGTATATAGCCTCTCGGGGTCTCAATAGATCTCCATAGAACTTGTTCTCCACTTATATCACTGAGATAGTATATAGAGCCGTCGATAGGGTTATATCTGCCGTATATAGAGTGTCTAACAGCCATGAACCTCTCGACAAGGAGATCTATCTTGTCTTTCAACATGAGCACCTCTGTTATTCAACCCGAGAAGCTATTATATACCACTCTCTTCTCCGACAGAGATCCCTGGTCTTATCATTCTAACCAAGTCTAATCTTCTTTCAACCTCATCTTCTCTAAAACCTCTCTCTCAACACTCTCACCGATCGCTCTATCTAAGAGTCTTAGTCGACATCGACCCTAGCACAACACACGCGCCTGACAGCCTCGCGGCTCAGATGATTCTTCTGGGAAACCTAGTCTCAGTAGACAAGTAGACCTCGAAGAATTTCTCAGAGTATCTCAAGAGATTCAGTTTCTTATCCTATTAGGTATACAAGATCATCTAAGGTCTAAGAACTCTCTTTCTCCAACTATGACTACTGAGTGAGACACTTCTGAAGGTCTATATATGTGTTGATAGCTGTGACCAGATCTAGAGAAAACTTTGTTAGCAGTGTCTCTGTATAGAGAGAGTTAGAATTAATCTGGTTTAAGAACTCGCCAAAGCTCTTCTCTAGCGAGGCTGATAATCTCTCGTGCTAGACTAGAAATCATCATACACTCTACATAATAAAGTCTGGTGGGAGAGATGAAAATCTAGATCTGGTTTAAACTAATGTTAATAGTAGCACTCCTAATGCTATTGTCGCTAATCCCATAGCCAGAGTCATCTTGTATCTATATCTAGATGCTAGACTTATCAACGAGCCTATAGTAAGGAATCCTACCACCGATGATATTGTGAATGATATTATTAGAATAGTCATATCATGCGTAGCCGTGGCCAGAGTTTCTCTAGAGAATAGATAGGCCGTGGCTAGAGCTCCTGAGTTGGCTAGTATAGATGCTAGAAAGCTTAGTCTCATAGCATCATCCAAGCCGTAGCCTAGTAGGAGTAGTAGAGCCAGAGTAGCGCCAGACCTGCTCACGCCTGGGAGAGCCGCCACACCCTGGACGATGCCGAATAGAATACTCTCAACCAGACTAATGCTACTAGCACTCTTAACACTGCTACTCTTAATCCTACTCGCAATAACAGCTTGTACAGTCAGTATTACACCGATCACTATAGTCGGAATCTCAACTCTAGAAGTTTTCTCTAAGATCCTCTCGGAGACGAGATAGAGAGGGACACCCACCACTCCTGTTGTGATTGTGGCGATGAGTAGAAATCTCAGTAGCCATATCTCTCTGAGAATTCTCAGAAGATCTCTTCGAAAGTAGGCTGCGGCTGAGGCTACAGTGCCTCCTTGGAGAGCTATAGAGATCGTGTAAGATGCTGATAGTGACTTTCCGAAGACATACGCTGAGAATAGTAAGAGCACTGTTTTGCTAGATACTGGAAGCCACTCAACGAAACCCTGGATCAATCCTAGGAAGAGGTAGTAGAGATCCATTTCAAACACCCTAGTCTCTCTGCATACTCAAAGCTTTCTCAACAGCTTCTCTGACATCCTCGAGAGAGACACCATAGATCCTCATACCACTCCTATAGATCAGATCTACTATCTCTCTAGACGCACTACTCTTATCAAATCTGGCTGAGGATAGATTTAGTAGTGTTCTCTCGAACACTTCCTCAGGCTCGGCGAAGAAATCTCCTGTCACTATAACACTACTAACAGTATCTCCCGAGACTCTCATACAAACTTTAACAAGCTTGCCACCAGCTCTCTTCTTCTCCCCGCAGAGAATACTCGTACTCATACTCTCACACTCTCCAAGATCTTCTCTTGCTCAGGGCTTGGTGTCCCGATCTCTCTGAAAGCCTCTTCTTCTTCTCTAGATATTAAGTCTCTGAGCTCTTCTAGATATGCGAGATTCCACTCAGGCTTAGAGTATCTAGCTCTATACAGATCTAGGGCTCTTCTAAGCTCGTTCTCTCTAGCTCTATCCCACTCGACCTCTAGATCCAGTTTTCTAGATATAGATCTGGCTATAGCTTCGTATATCTCCTCGAGAGAGACTCTTCTACTCAAAGCCTCCTCAACAGTGATCACTCTCTTAACTCTGCTTCTCGTAAACTTCTTATCTGAGAGCTTCTCTTCAGAGATCTTAAGAACACTCCACAGAATAGAGATATCGCTAGACACAAGCATAGCACCGTGAACAAACACGTTAGAACCAGATCTAGATGCTGCAAGCCCGGAGACTTTCAAACCATCGATCTCTATATCGTTCAGAGGACGATAGTAGGTTCTAGAAACCCCCAGCTCTCTCAGAGCATCAGCCACGGCCTCGCCAACGATTCTAAAAGCCTCCTCCAGATCAAGATTAAACCCTGGCAGTGCTAGAGCATAGTTCACATTACCAAGATCATGATAAACAGCGCCACCACCAGTAAATCTTCTCACAAGCTTAACACCTAGTCTTCTAGCCTCTAGAGCGTTTACTTCGAGAACCGGCGACTGGAACCTACCTATTACAACCACTCTATCGTTACGCCAGAGTCTCAACGTGGGTCTCAACGCCTCTCTATAGAAGGCTTCTTCAAAAGCTAGATTAAAAAACTGATTCTCAGGCCACTCCGCGATCATGACTCTGAGTCTATCGCTCATATCCCAGTCCTCTCTTAATACATCTCAGAGTAATATGATTGTAAAGCTCGTTTAAAGCTTTCTCTAAGCTAGTTTCCCCGAGATCTATTTTTAAACCCAGGCTCTCTTCTCTAAAACCTTCTACAAAGATCAGATCCACATCTAGGTTCTTGACTAGCTCGACAGGATCTATCTCTCTAGAGAATAGAGCGTATTCACTCTCTACAGCAACAATAGCGAGGTCTGCTCCAGAGCTGATGAATCTAAAGCTGTCTTTATCTTCAACATCTATCTTTTTATGATGACTATGCTTAACAACTAGTACTCTCAGACCTCTATACTCTCTCTTTAGTCTTCTCACAAGCTCTGTTATGAGAAGAGTCTTACCACTATCTCTAGGACCCACAACCTGGACTACACAACCTCTCTTCTTATTGAACTCTCTGATAAACTCGATCAACCCGCTATAGCTCATCAAATCACACCACGACGATCAATATCAACCCTAACACTACTAAAACAAGTGCTGTAAAAATCCTGAATCTAACAATGCTAAGCTTGATCAAGTCTAGAATCTTCTCTCGAAGACCGGAGACAGATATGAGAAGAAGAATCACTAGAGAAGGGATAGTGGCCGAGACAGAGTATAGAAGTAGAATCTCATAAGAACTCTTAATCTCACTCAAAACAATATACGAAGCCACAGCAGGGATCAGAGGGAGAGTACAAGGACAAGATATAGAGCCTATACTCGCTAGAAAACCCATCACTATGGGAAAGAAGTTTCTCTCACTACTCGCAACAACTCTAATTCTTCTCTGAAGAATATTTCTAGCGAATATTCTCAAAAATCTATTCTCAGGCTCGTAAGTATAGATTAATATAGAAAGTCCTGAGAACACTAGTATCACGGAGACAACGATCATTAGTAGTCTGATGTAGCTAATAGGGATCAGAGAGAACAAGCCTAAGAATGCTACAAGCAGAATCACAGAAGTAGACAGATATGTCAGCAGATATAATGCTACAGAGTAGAAGAACCTACTCTTAGCCAGAGCTGAGGTTAGAAGTAGTGAGATAAATGAGATCAGAATAGCCAGAGTAAATATATTCAAGCCCTGAATCAATCCTACGAATAGTATTAAGAGAAGATCACTGTAGCCCAATTACACGACCATATTGAATAGTGCTTAGAAGACATATTAAAGAGTAGAAGATGTGATTTATAAACTATCTAAAGAAAATATACTGGAGATCTAACATGACCACTACAGAGAGTTCTTCTGAGAAAGTACATACAAAAGTTGGGAGTGCTATAGCAGGTCTAGTGATATGGATCGTGATCTATATAATAGTCTCAGCACTTATTAACGTTATGCTAGTAAGCTTTTTGCAAGGAGTAGGAGTTAACATAGGAGACTACATGCCTTATATAAACATAGGTTTAGCACTACTCTTCGGATACTTCATCGTGAGATCTTTCTCAGACATTATATACTGGACTCTCAGAGCCAGATACGAGCATTCTCAAGCAGCAGCTGTTAGAAATGTCTTCATGATAGTAGGCATAGGAGCGCTATTAGCAGGCATTGCCGGAGGCGTTGCTGGAGGTGCTGCTGGAGTAGCTCTAGGAGGCTTCATAGGGATTGTCGTAGGCTTCGCATCTCAACAAGTGTTAGGTCAGGCAGTGGCAGGGCTTTTCATGTTGCTAGCTAGACCTGTTGGTATAGGAGATAAAGCGTCTATCGCTGGAGATACTGGTGTTATAGAGGATATCTCAGCACTGTTCATAAAAATAAGAAGAGATGATGGGACACTAGCTCTGATACCTAACAACATGGCTATAGGCTCGAAGATCTATGTTATCGAGAGGTATAAAAAGAGTTAATAGAGATCTTTTTTAATAAACTCTTTTTCACTCTACTCTCCCTAGAGAAGCTGAGGGTGTCAATAGATCTTTCATTGTTATAAGACCCGGCTGTGCTTTGAGCATTCTAGGTATCATGTTAACAATCATCGCCGCTGTAGCTATGTCTCCTTGTACTCCACTACTTCTCCATCTCAGACTAGGCTCTCCCTCGATATAGACCTCGTCATACTCTTCTCTACCTACAGAGGCGTACAGATCTAGTGTTATGAAGAGCTGATCCTTAACATATCCTCTACCCCAGCCGTGTACCCCGGCAACCCTGCCAGGGCTTATCTTGAAATACTGTGTCTCCATATATCTATCTGCGACCACAGGCTCTTGACCTTCTTCAACTCTAGAGATCTTTACTCCAAGCATCTCTCCGAGAAGAAGTATTGACTCAGCATAGCCAACATGAGCTGTGTACTCACCTCTCTTCAAACCCTCCATAAACTCCTCAGGAGATAGAGACAAGCCATATTTCTTCTGGAAAGAATATCTCCTCTTCCCAGCATCAAGAGATCTCACGACAGAGATTCTATTTATCTCGGCGTGGACCGATGATAGAACAGCTGGCAACGTGTCGAATATGAAACCTGGATTCACACCTGTGCCTAGTATTCTGACACTATATCTCTTAGCCAAGCTATCGAGCATGAGAGCCAGCTCAGGATATCTGTACCAAGGGTAGACTAGAGTCTCTGATGTTGATATAACATTAGAACCGGCGACGACAGCTTTAACTATCTGAGGATAGATCTTGTCGAGATATGTTCCCGTGGACTGTACAACTACATCAGCCTTGACTCTCTTCAGAAAATCAACTGCCTCAAGATCTCTTACGACTGGAGCACCGATCTTCTCAACACCTATAACCTCACCTACGTCTCTACCAATCTTACCAGGATCGATCTCGACGCCACCTACTATCTCGTAGAAATCTCTCTTCAACAGACTCCTAGCGATCAAAACACCTATAGGACCTAACCCATATAAAACAACACGAATCTTATCACTCAAACCAGTCCCTC
>JBEULF010000015.1:0-7361 GCA_041287455.1 Sulfolobales archaeon | reverse complement strand
GATAGTTTGATTTAGGGTGAGATTGTGCGGAGAGACACTCTTGCTGTTCATGGTCATGAGTTTTTTGATGAGAGGCTGGGTGTTTTTATACCTCCGATCTATCTCTCTGCTGTTTTTGAGCAGAGAGGTGAGACTCTTCTCACGGATAGAGGTAGTGAGTTGAAGTATTCTAGAGAGGAGAATCCTACTACGAGAGCTTTTGAGAAGATTATGAGTAAGCTTGAGAGAGGGGTTGATTCTCTTGCTTTTAACAGTGGTATGAGTGCTATAACAACTCTGTTCTTGAGTCTTCTCGAGGGTGGAGATGTTAAGATTCTCTCGCTCTACGAGATGTACGGTACATCATTTCAATTCTTAAATCTGCTCAGAGAGAGATTTGGTGTCAAGATACATTTCTCTATGCCTGATACTAGCAGTATTCTAGAGGATATATCTAGTTTCAAGCCTGACATAGTGTTTGTAGAGAGTATTACTAATCCCACACTCAAGGTTGTTGATGTGAGAGAGATAGGAGGTCTCTGCAGAGATCTTGGGTGTAGGCTTGTTGTTGACAACACCTTCGCCTCACCAGTGCTTCTAAACCCGATCGAGCACGGGGCTAGCTATGTTATTCACAGTGTGACCAAATACATATCTGGGCACAACGACGTGGTCGGCGGTGTGATAGTGTTTAGAGACTCTCGCGAGACTCTCCGCGTGTGGGATTGGAGAAGGATTATGGGGTCTATAATGAGTCCGTTTGAAGCTTATCTGAGTATGAGAGGTGTAAAGACTCTGAGCGTGAGATTCGAGAGAGAGTCAAAAACAGCTCTAGCCATCGCAGAGTTTCTGCAAGAACATCCTCAGATAGAAAAGGTATACTATCTAGGACTCTCTACAAGTCCTTACAAGAACCTCGCTGACAGACTGTTTAACACAAGACTCTACGGAGGAGTAGTATCGTTTGTTGTTAGAGGTGGTAGAGAGAAGGTGCTTCAAGTAATGAAGAGAGTAAGAATAATACACCCCTCGCCGAGTCTTGGAGGTGTTGAGAGTCTTCTCACATATCCTATAATAAGTGCTTCTAAAAATATAGATCCTGAGATAAGAGCTAGAGTAGGTATCGAGGAGGGGTTGTTAAGACTCTCGGTAGGTCTAGAAGATCCTGAGGATCTCATAGAAGACCTAGATCAAGCGTTGAGATAGTTAGCGTTAACTATATAGCAGTAGAATATTAGCGCGATATTTTCTCTCGAGAGTCTATCTATAAGCATTCTTATTCTCATCAAGCAATTCTTATAAGCTCTAGAACCCATATATGGATGGGTAATCCATATATGGGGGCTAGAGAGAGGATCTTGCTAATATCTCTAGTAATAGTAGCACTAGTAGTGGGAGTAGTCTCGGGCTACTACGCTCCGAGACCTACTCAGTTCACAACTCTCACAACCCAGATCTATCAGACTACGACTAGTGTTGCTACGGTGACAGAGTATGTCACCACTCCAACTCTAGTTACAACTCCTCTAACCAAGACATATGTTCTCACAACTTCTCTAGAATGGCCTCGTAGAGTGGTTGACGCGTTGGGTAGAGTGGTTGTTATTCAGACTCCTCCTAGCAGGATCGTCTCTACAGCGCCTAGTATTACTGAGACCCTGGTTTCGCTAGGCTTGATAGCCAGGATCGTTGGTGTTGATAGTTATTCTAACTATCCTCCAGGGATAAGAGACATGGTTAAGACTGGTAGAATAGAGGATGTGGGCGGTCCTTGGAATCTTGATATTGAGAAGATCATAAGATTAAAACCTGACATAGTGTTTATGTGCAAAGGCGTCTCACCCCAGGAGAGAAGTTTCGCTCCTAAGCTAGAGGAGAGTGGTGTAAAGACATTCTTCCTACTCTGCGACACAGCTAGAGATCAGAGAGATATCTATGCGGACATAAGAACAGTAGCTCTGATCGCTGGTGTGGAGAGTAGTGCTGAGAGACTGATTAGAGATATAGATGCTAATATAAGTAGAGTGACCACTGCACTCTCAAAGGCTAATGCTACTAGCTATAGAACTCTACTCCTGCTAGGACCTCCTTCGTGGGGTTTGTGGACTGGCGGTGGTAACACTTTTACGAGTTGGCTTATAAGAAGTGCTGGAGGATCTAACATAGCGGACAAGTACTATGGGTGGGGTCAGCTCTCTTACGAAGAGGTTCTCAGCGCAGATCCCGAGGTTATAGTGGTTGTAGTCTCTCACGGTGTTAACGCTAGTGTTCTGAAGAGTGATTTTGAAAACACACCTCTTACCAAGACTACGGCTTGGAGGAATGGTAGAGTCTATCTAATCACAGGATCTTACGCAGACGCTATTCTTAGGCCGGGGCCTAGAATTGCTGTGGCTCTAGAAGTCTTGGCCAGAGTACTCCACCCAGAAGTCTTTGGAGAAGTCAAGATCCCGGAGGTAGTGAGAGTTCTCTCGGTAGAGAGGTTCTCAGTAGAACTCTCAGAGACACAGATCTTGTGTTTAAGTAGAGTTTTAAGTGTAGAGGTTGTTTGATGAGAGTAGAAGAGATATATAGAGTTAGTTTAAAAAATTTTCTTTTTTACACTATACTACTCGTTATACTCATTGTCATAAGCATGCTGTTATCAGTCTCGGTAGGCTCTACTATTAGTCTCGGTGACATTGTGCAAAGTCTCATACGCACCCCCACGTCTACAGATGATCCGGTTCTCACGATACTACTCTTGAGACTGGGTAGGACTGTGGCAGCAGTCTTAGTAGGATTCTCTCTCGCACTCTCAGGTCTTCTCATGCAGACTGTGACTAGAAATCCTCTCGCAGATCCTTATATATTTGGTTTGTCAACATCTTCACTAGCATTCGCAGCTCTAGGCATGATCCTGGCTCTAGAGTACAGACTCTCTCTAGCTTACGAGAGATACTATGTTATTACAATAGCTTTTGCAGGCGCTATGGTGGGCTACATGATCACTCTTACGCTGAGTAGAATTGCTGGTGGTGGTGTTCTCTCTATGACTCTAGCTGGCGTGGCTGTCTCAACTTTCTTCAGCTCTATATCTAGCGTACTCTTGTATCTTCTCCAGAGCATGACTGGCTCTCCCTACATATATCTCTTGGTGGGAGGGTTCTTTGAGACTCTCTTGTGGAGAGATATTCCTTACATACTCTACTCTCTCATCATATGCTTGATCACATCTCTACTACTATATAAGTATCTGAACGCCTATCTCTACGGCGACGAGTACTCGAGAGTGGTAGGCTATAATCCCTCAGTAACCAGAGTTCTAGCATCTCTAGTAGCCTCTCTAGCCACGGCTACCACAGTTTCTCTGGTCGGCGTGATCGGTTTTATAGGTATCGCGGCACCTCACATAGCCAGGTCTCTTGTAGGCTCTGATCATAGGTATACTATTCTTATCACTATGCTGGTGGGTGGGTTGGTGACTTTGCTAGCAGATATTATTGCTAGAGTTATTAGTATGAGTCTCTCGATAGGCTCTATACCCACGGGTTTCATAACTGCGTTGATAGGATCTCCTTTTCTAGCATACGTGGTTATTAGGAGAGTGAGATCGTGAGGATAGTGGTTGACGGTGTAGAGGTCTGGTACAACTCTACGCAGGCTCTCAGAGATGTCAGTCTAGAGATAGAGTCTGGAGAATGTGTGTTTGTCATAGGCCCGAACGGGTCTGGCAAGACTACTCTTCTCAAGACGATAGCATCGATTGTGAAGCCTAGGAGAGGAGCTGTCTATATCGATGGGAAGGCTCTCAGCGAGTATAGCTCTAGAGAGCTTAGCAGAATCTTGACACTCGTAGACCCTCACATATCTAGATCCATACCGTCTACAGTGTTAGAATTCTTACTAACAGCTAGATACCCTCATCAGAAACTCTTCGAGACAAAGATCGGTGGGAGAGACCTCGAGATCATAGATAAAATAGCCGGCGAACTGAGCATAAGAGATCTCTTGACCAGAAGACTAGATCAGCTGAGTAGCGGTGAGTTTCAGAGAGTTATAATAGCGAGAGCCTTAGTACAAGAGCCTAGAGTACTGCTACTAGACGAGCCATCAGCATTTCTAGACATAAGATACAAGATAGAGACGTTAGAACTGATAAAGAGAGTGACTATAGACAGAGGGATAGTGAGTCTAGTAGCATCGCACGACATATACCTAGCCTCGCTATACGCGGACAGAGTAATAGTGTTGTCGAGAGGAGTGGTAGAGGCTTTCGGAAGTCCTGAGGAGGTTTTGAAGAGAGATCTTCTTGAGAAGATATATAGAATAAAGATTCTTGAGACATATGTTGATAGAAGAAAGATCTTACTACCATACAGAGGGACAGTAGATAGTTAGGAGTGCACGTGTTAAGTGTTAAAAGTTTTTATATTTTTCCTAAGGGAGAAATAATTGGTGATAACTATTGAATTCTGGGGTTAGAAAAATATATCTCTTAGACTACGGAGTTTTATCGGGTGAGATGGGCTGGTTTATACCAGACCCAGCAGTTATCCAAGAGAGAGGAGTTTCAAAACCTGCTACGTGGGTTGATATCCCGGTGACAGGTGCTCTAATAGAGCACAGAGACGGAGTAGTATTGATAGACACTGGCAGTCATCCGGAGGCTGAGAGAATGTGGCCAAAGGCTTCTTGGAGTGTGTTTCCTATGACAAAGTTTAGTGAGGAGAATAAGTTAGAGAATCAACTCAAGCTCGCCGGGTACAAGCCTTCTGATATTCACTTCGTAATATTCACACACCTACACTTAGACCACGCTGGCCAAGCATATGTTCTCAGAGATCATGGGGTCACATATGTTATGCATGAGAGAGAGCTTAAACACGCTCTCTACATGATGTGGCTGGGCAAGACCGGAGCTTACGTGCCCACAGATCTAGAGGCTCTCAGAGGAGCTAATATACACCCTATATCTGATGAGTATATAGAGTTTCTGCCAGGGATCGAGATATACAGATTCGGAGGACACACTCCCGGTAGTATTGTTATCAAAGTCTCCACAGAGAGAGGGAATGAGTATGTCTTCACAGGAGACTTCCTCCACCTGCCGAGAGAGCTTGAGGTTGAGAGCAAGGGCTGGCTTCTGGGTAACTATGAGGAGTTCCTTAGAGGAGTTAAGCTGTTAAAGCTCTGGAGTAGGAGACCTAGTGTTAGGCTTGTGATAAGCCACGACCCAGATCTGTGGAGTAAGTATCCTAAAGCTCCTAAGCATCTCGAGTGAGGTTTGGTGAGAGTATGGTCTTCTACACATATGTAAATGAGGGAGTCTTCACAATATCTACCACGACAATGAAGTTTGGCATAGGAGCTAGTAGAGAGATAGGTTTCGAGCTGAGTAGACTGGGTGTTAAGAAAGCTCTGATCGTCACTGACAAGAATCTCATGGAGCTCGGAGTAGCTAGAGAGATTATAGATGAGATAGAGAAATCAGGTGTCTCAGTCTATGTATATGAAGACGTGGAGATTGAGCCGACAGACGAGTCAATGGTCAGAGCCTCTCAGTGGGCTAAAGACAAGGATTTCGAGGCATTAGTAGCCGTGGGCGGGGGTAGTGTTATTGATCATGCTAAAGTGATCAATCTATTGACTAGATACCCTGCTGATATCATCGAGTATATAAACAGACCTATAGGATTGGGGAAGCCTGTTCCAGGACCTCTGAGACCGCTGATAGCAGTGCCTACTACAGCTGGTAGTGGTAGTGAGCATACTGCTGTGGCAGTTCTAGATGTTAAGAAAGAGAGAGTTAAAACAGGCATCTCACACTCGTATCTGAGACCAACTCTAGCTATAGTAGACCCTCTCCTCACAGTCACAATGCCTCCAACTGTCACAGCCTCTACAGGACTTGATGTTTTGACACACGCTGCGGAAGCCTATACTTCTAAGCCTTACTACGCTAGACCCAGACCATCTAGCCCTGGCGAGAGACCTGTGTATCAAGGTGCTAATCCTATAACAGATATCTTCAGCGAGACCGCTATATCTTTTGTGGCGAAGTATCTTAGAAGAGCTTATTATAATGGTTATGATCTTGAGGCTAGATACTATATGATGCTCGCCTGCGAATTAGCAGGATCTGGATTTGGACATGCAGGAGTTCACATACCTCACGCAAACGCCTATCCTATAGCTGGTATGGTCAGAGACTACATACCACCAGACTATAAAGTGGATCACCCGTTGATACCTCATGGAATATCAGTAGTGCTCACAGCGCCAGCCTCTTTTAGAATGCTAGCTTCAGTAGTCCCCGAGAGAGTGGCTAGAATAGCCAGTCTACTAGGTGTAGAGCCTGAGTCTAGTCAGCCGAAGAAGATTGGTGAGGCTGTCTACGAGGCTTTTGTAAGCTTGATAGAGGATCTAAGGACTGTTCCAAGAGGTCTGAAAGAGGTGGGTTATAGAGAGAGTGATATACCAGCGCTAGTAGAGGGAGCTATAAAGCAGCAGAGACTCCTAGCTGTAGCGCCAATGCAAGTGACTAAGAGAGATCTGGAGAAGATATTTAGAGAGTCGCTAGAATACTAATCTCAGGAGACACAAATTTCTTTTTCCAACAATCTACTCTAAGATCTCTTCATGATAGAGATCAGAGCACTATCAGCTGTCTCTTGCGATGATGCTAGTCTATACGTGTATCTGATGGGATCCCAGTTTAGCCATATGATCTCGTCTATGTCGTAGTCCGCCTCTTCTACGGCTCTGAATATCTTCTCCTTGCCATAGATCGGGTAGAAGGTGTCTTCAACTCCTACTATCTCTCCTCTGCTATTGACAACTTCTACTCTATACTCGTATAGTACTCCGCCGTTAAACTCTTTGTAAACGTTCTTCTTGAGCAGAGCCGAGTATATATCTCCATCAATTCTAAAGTCTATTCTCTCAGGCTCTTCATGCACTGTGAAGTTATAGTCAAATATAAATACTCCTCTATCTCTAAGGTTTTCTCTGATGTTTCTCAAGACTCTTATTATATCGTCGTATCTGAACACTATTATAGTAGCCATCGCATACCCGGCGTCGAAGAGATCTATGAAACCTCCTTTCAGAAGATCGTATTGTTTGAAAGGTATTCTCCTAGCCCTGCCATATCTCCAATCTCTCACATCTGTTAACAATACTTCGAACCCCTGCTTGCTGAGTAGATATCCATGTCTACCAACACCACAGCCAAACTCAACCACTCTTCTAGCATTATGTTTCTTGAGAATAGAAGATATGAGCGAGACCTCAAATCTAACTCTTCTCCAAGGGACATATAGCTTGGCGTAGATATTCTCAGGGATCTCTGTTGACCACAAGATAGATGCTCCAATTCACAGGTTTAAATAACAAGCTCT
>JBEULF010000014.1:0-7407 GCA_041287455.1 Sulfolobales archaeon | reverse complement strand
CTGTAGTGATAATCGTGATCATAGCGATCCTAGTGGCTGTATATATGGTTAGGAGGAGATAGATTTTTGAAACAATATATTTTTCAAAGAATAATTTTTTCTATCATTACATTCTTCTTCATCATTACTCTCATATTCTTTCTAGCTAGAGCCACAGGAGACCCTCTAGCTGAGTTAGAAAATGATCCGAGGATCTCTCCAGAGACTTTAAATGCTATAAAAGCATTATTCGGTCTTGACAAGCCTATTTATATTCAATACATAGACTTTCTTAGAAATACTTTCTTACGCGGCGACTTTGGCTACTCTCTAACCTATAGAAGACCTGTTATGGATGTTATCTTAGAGAGACTCCCATACACTCTAGCTCTCCTCATCCCCTCGATCACTCTCTCTAACTATCTGGCGTATAGACTCGGTATAGAGATAGCTTGGAGGAGAAATAGTAGTACAGCCTCTGCAATACTAGTAATGTCCATTGTAGTGAGCGCGGTTCCATACTTCTGGCTGGCTATATTATTTCTCTACATATTCTCAGTTCAGCTAGGATGGACTCCTATATATGGAGCTATTTCTCCGGGTGTGCAGTTTGGATCCTTGCAGTGGTTCGTAGACTATCTGTGGCATTATACTCTGCCTTTCATAGTCTTGGTCTTCAGATCCACTTTCTCCTATGTTCTATATGTTAGAAACACTACTATAGATCTCCTGGGAGAGGACTTTATATTTGTTGCAATAGCTAAAGGTCTCTCTCCAAGAGAGGTGAAGTACAGTTATGTGGCTAGAAACGCTCTTCTACCCGTAGTCACAGTTCTTGGGTTGAGATACGCGTTCTTAATAGATGGAGCTATACTCACAGAAACAGTATTCACATATCCTGGCACGGGCAGGCTGGTGTTCGAGGCTATATACGGTAGAGATTTCTGGCTACTACAGGGGGCTACAGTGATTCTTGCTGCGAGCGTGATAGTTGTTAACTTTGCGATCGACATGATATACATGTTATTAGACCCTAGGGTGAGAAGAGGATGAGACACGGCAGCTCTGCTTTCAATAAACTAACTACTAGATTTAGTGATTTTTGGCTTGTGTTTAAGAGCAATAGATTAGCATTAATAGGTCTCGCAATACTCAGCGCGATCTTATTCATGGCTTTGTTCGCAGATTTCATAGCTCCTTACAACCCGTATCAGAGTGTTGACTCACCATTTCTACCTCCGTCTTCTAAGCATTTGCTAGGAACAGACGATGTGGGTCATGACATCTTCAGTCAACTCATCTATGGAGCAAGAATCTCTCTTCTAATAGGCTTTCTAGCCGCAGCTGTGGGCACTCTTATCGGCACTTTGATAGGCTTGGTATCTGGCTATATGGGTGGGTGGGTTGATAATGTTCTTATGAGATTTACCGACATGTGGCTCTCTATACCTTCTCTTCTATTCACAATCTTCTTGGTAGCTGTAATGCTGAGAATAACCACATATCCTATGATCTATGGCATAATAATGGCTATAGCGTTAACCTCATGGCCTGGAGTTGCTAGATTGATAAGATCTTCTGTAATAAGCTTGAAAGAGAGAGCCTATATAGAGGCTGTGAGAGCTCTTGGAGCTTCCTCTATCAGGATAATGTTTAGACACATTCTTCCCAACGTAACTTCTCTCATGATTGCAGAGGTGGTGTACAGGACTTCATCAGCTATGTTAACTGAGGCTTCGCTAAGTTTCTTAGGTCTCGGAGATCCTAGTACTATTAGCTGGGGTATGATGATCTATTATGCAATGATCAGATACGCCATAGTGAATGGCTACTGGTGGTGGTTCTTCCCACCAGGTATAATGATAACACTATCAGTTCTCTCAGTAATGTTAGTAGGATTAGCTCTTGAAGAATATTTTAATCCTAGATTGAGAAGAAGATAGGCTACTACTGTTTTAAGCATGGATCTAGCTGATTTTTATTTATTTCTACGCATATATAATTCTGGTGATTATAAAGTGCCCAAGCCTCGCGTGTTTATAACTAGAGAGCTTTTCGACGAGGAGATCAACAGGATAAAAGAATTCTACGAGGTAGAGATATGGGATAAGTACCAAGCACCTCCTAGAGAGGTGATTCTTGAGAAAGCTAGCTCGTACGACGCACTAGTCACACTGTTAACAGACAAGATCGATTGCGAAGTTATATCGAGAGGAAGAAATCTGAGAATAATAGCCCAATACGCTGTTGGGTTTGATAATATTGACATCGAGTGTGCTACTAGACACGGTGTTTACGTGACTAACACACCCGGCGTATTGACAGAGGCGACAGCCGAGCTTGCTTGGGCTCTTATCATGGCTGTTGCCAGAAGAATCGTTGAAGCTGACAAGTTTGTGAGAAGTGGTGGTTGGAAGAGTAGTGGCACTGCGTGGCATCCTAAAATGATGTTAGGACTAGAGCTTAAGGGTAAGACTCTAGGCATAGTTGGTTTAGGTCGTATTGGTTCGAGAGTAGCGGAGTTTGGTCGCGTTTTTGGCATGAGAGTAATATACTATGATGTGGTTAGAAGAAGAGATCTAGAGGAGAGTTTAGGATTAGAATATGTAGATCTATATAAACTGGCTGAGTTGGCAGATGTTATATCAATACACACTCCACTAACCAAAGAAACATATCATCTGATCAACGAAGAATTTCTAAAGCGAATGAAGAGATCGGCAATACTCGTTAACACTGCTAGAGGAAGTGTTATAGATACCAACGCATTGGTCAAAGCATTAAGAGAAAAATGGATCGCTGGAGCTGGTCTCGACGTTTTTGAAGAAGAACCTTTACCACCAGAACATCCTTTGACAAGTTTAGATAACGTAGTTCTAGCTCCTCACATAGGTAGTGCTACATACGAGACCAGACTCGCAATGGCTCGATTAGTAGCAGATAATCTCATAGCATTTTATAAAGGTGAGATACCGCCTACACTGGTTAATAGAGAGGTTGTTAGTATAAGAAAACCTGGTTTCTAGATTATGCAAAGATTCGAACGAGAAGGTCAGAAACACAAGCCTTCATCATATGTATCGCATGTCAGGCTCACGGCGCTCTTCATCCATTATTTATTTTTGCTCAGAGTATTTATTTTTGAAGTGATCTGGGTGAGAGGATAGAGAGTGTGCAACAAGATAGTTGCGAGGGCTATCTATTAATAAGAAGGGCTAGCATAGACGATGCAGAAGAGATTTATAGACTGTATAATTCTCTTTCTGAGGAGGATCTCTATATGAGATTTCTCTACATCAAGCATCCATCCGTGGAGGAGATAAAGAGCTATTTGAGTGATCCTAATTGTATAGTCTATGTAGCTGAGACTTGCAATGAGATAGTGGCCGAGGGGTTCTTACACAGATCTGGTGAGATCGCTATTGTGGTACACCCTAGGTTTAGAAGAAGAGGTATTGCGAA
This sequence comes from Sulfolobales archaeon, assembly GCA_041287455.1. Classification (GTDB taxonomy): domain Archaea; phylum Thermoproteota; class Thermoprotei_A; order Sulfolobales; family AG1; genus WYEN01. Next base: position 3,966 of record JBEULF010000014.1, on the reverse strand, counting down.
GAAGATATTTATACGACTATACGAAGAGGCTAGAAAGATTGGTATAGAGAGAATATTCTTCTATACATCGCCTCTCAACATACCTGTTATTAAGATCGCGAGGAGGTTTGGGTGTAGACTGAGATTAATTGAGGATCTCTACATGGGGATTGTAGATATATGTCCAGAAACTGATATTATTGTGAAAGAGATGAGGTAGAGGTCTATGCCTACGATTCATTTGTATAGAGATGATTCTTATCAGAGAACTTTTAGAGCAAAGATTATAGATATAAGAAGTGAGGGCGTTCTGCTAGATCAGACTATATTTCATCCAGAAAGTGGTGGTGTAGCGACAGACACAGGTGTTATAAGATGTTGTGGGAGAGTATATAGAGTTCTTAAAGCGATCCATGTGAGAGAAACTGACGATGTGATCCATGTCTTAGATTCTTACGAAGGTCTTGAAAAAGAAGTTGAGATAGAAGGTGAGATTGATTGGGAGAGAAGATATAGACTTATGAGATTACATACAGCAGCTCATATAATATCTGCCATAATGTACAGAGATTACAATGCGCTAATAACAGGTGGTCAAATTGAGCCAGATTATGCTAGAGATGATTTCTCTTTAGAGAGATTTGATCGCAGTGTATTCGAGGATGTCATGGCCAAAGCAAATGAAATTGTTAGAAGAGGGATTGAGGTAAAGATATACTATATGAGTAAAGAAGAGGCTATGAGAATCCCTGGGATAACCAAGTTGGCTGAGAAGACACTCCCAGGGTATGAGAGACTGAGAATAGTAGAGATCCCAGGCGTAGATCTCCAAGCAGACGGAGGTCCTCACGTTAAGAATACTAGTGAGATTGGAGAGATAGTTTTATTAAAGGTGGAGAATAGAGGTAAGAATAAGAGGAGAATATACTACACTGTCAAGCCATAGAAAGAACTAGCTGAGCTCTATCTCTTTGACTACCTTCTCTAAATAATCGAAACTATTGATTATATAGATCCTTCTTCCTAGTTTAATTATTGGCACATCTAGATCTCTCCTTACGAGAATAGCTCCTAAACCGCTTCTCACAGCTCCTACCAAATCGTGTTCTATAGAATCACCTATATGTACTATCTCATCTAATCTGACGCCTAGCCTCTCTGCTATGTACTTGAATATCTCTCTCTCGGGTTTCATATAGCCTGTCTCATCTGAAAAAACTGTGAGATCGAATAGATCTAATAGATTATTTAAATGGAGAATATATCTCGTGACCATTCCAGGCCAGAACATCACGTTTCCCACGACGCTTAATAGATATCTGTCATTTTTGAGAATTTCAAGAGGTTTTAAGACGTCTCTATAAGCTAAGTCTCTTATCTCCTCATCTAACATGACTCTTATTAGAGATTTGAATAATACCTCTAGATCTATCCCGAGTCTTTTGGCGAAGAAACTCCCGGAGTCAATTATAATTCTTTTGAATTCTCCAGATAGTCTCTCTCGTATAGCTTCTCTATATGTGTCTCTGAGCAAACTATAGATCTCTTCATAAGATCTATTTGTCAGTGAAGAGATCTTAATAGCAAGGATCTTATAGAACTTATCTATGTCTAGCAGAGTGTTCCATACATCAAATGACAGAACTTTGATTCTCATTTTCACAGACACCATATATTTTTAGAAAGTCATAACTTATACAGCTTATATAGAGGAGTTTTAAATGTGAACTTAGGGAGTTTAATGAGCAAGAGTTCACTAATAGCTGTTGTTAGTGATTCTCACGACAATCTAGTTAATGTGGATAAAGCTATAAATCTGATTAAGAGTAGAGGTGTTGATACGGTAATTCACTTAGGAGATATTATAGCACCATTCACGCTTGCAAGATTCATAGGTGCGGGTTTAAGAGTTATTGCCGTGTTTGGCAATAATGATGGAGAGAAGATTGTTCTCAAGAAAGTTGCTGAGAGAGGTAATTCAGAGATCAACGAACCACCTCATACTATTGTATTGAATGGAAGAAAGATTCTTATGATACATGGGAAGGGGTCTGTGGAAGAGACGCGTGAATATGTCGAGGCACTGGCCAGCTCAGGGTATTATGACGTGATACTCTATGGACACACACACGCAGTTGATAGTAGGGTTGTCAAGAACACATTAGTGCTCAATCCAGGAGAGATCTACGGGTTTTTAAGTGGTAGAGCTTCGTTTGCCTTCCTAGATCTAGACAAGCTAGAAGTTGAAATAGTGAATATCTGATGATCTGTATGAGCATCTTCTACTTGATAGGTCTAGGACTATATCCTAAGATGATCTCTCTAGAAGCCGTAGAGATTCTCAGAGAAGTCTGCGATCATATTTTCTATGAAGAGTATACATCGATTCCTTCGGAGGGTTGTATAGAGGATCTAGAGAGGTTAGTTGGCAAGAAATTTAAGATGCTCTCAAGAAGAGATATAGAGGATCTGAGCGGCTTAAGCATACTAAGAGCTCTTGAGAAGGGATCTAAAGTCTGTCTAGCTAGCTGGGGAGATCCTCTCGCTGCTACAACTCATATCTCTTTAGTCTCTAGAGTAATTAGAAGTGGATTTAGATTCAAGTATATTCCGGGGGTCTCTTCGATAACTGTTGCCTTAAGCTCTGCAGGTCTCATGATCTATAGGCTTGGTAAGATCGCAACTATAACTTATCCTAAGAATGGTATTCTTAGCGAGTATCCATATCTAGTCCTCTCAGAGAATCTATCTAGAAATCTGCATACTCTCTATCTCTTAGATCTCGACGTAGAAAAAGGTGTGTATATGAGTTTTAGAGATGCTCTGAATATACTCTTAGAGCTAGAGAGCAGGTTTAAAAAGAATCTGATTAGTGAGAATAGTTACGTTATAGGTCTTAATATAAGTTCAAAGATAACTCTCTGCGGAGGTTCTGTGATCTTTATGAAAAGTCTATCATTAGATAGATATCCCCAGATACTGATAGTGCCGGCAAAACTCTATTTCACAGAAGAGGAATATCTAGACTCGCTTGGCTTGCGTGAGAATAGATGTGTCGAGGTCTAGTATAGGCTTTTCCAATAGATTCTCTACCTATGAGAGACTAGGTCTAGTGATCTGATTATATATATGACTCCATCTCTCTCCTCTATTTTCTCAATACAATATTGTGTAGAGTAGCAGTAGGCTACTATAGCAGCTATAATAGAGTCTATCTGATCTTTATTCAATTCGTTTAGTTCTATACTATCTCTTAGTCTGAGTCCTAATCTCTCTACGAGTTCATACAAGTCTCCGGCTCTCGAACTGATCATCGCGCTTCTAGGATGCGTCTCTATAACACGGATCCCTATGTTCTCTAGTAATAGTTTTATACTCCAAGCTCTCTTAACAAGTACTCTCATAGGACCTAGAGTGGGTGGCAATACTGGGTACCCCAGCGATCTAGCTTTTCTATCTACTAATCTATACACGGGTTCAGGAGCTATAGGAGCGTCTATAGCTATAAGCTCTACGTCATGCTTCTCTATCTCGTTGAGTATCTCAGCATCACTATAGAGACACTTAACACACTCTATACTCATCTCAACAATATCAATCACGGAGAAACCGCTACATCTTCTAGAACTAGCAGCCAGGTCTAGACCTGCAACTCTTCTAAATCTTATCTCTCTATAGCCACTCATAGAGCAGACCAACCACGCTACTACCAGAGAAAGTATGCCTATCACACATCTCTAGACTCTTACTCTCAATTAGTATTATTTGGCTAATCACATAATTTAAGCCTCTAATCACGTGGCAGTCGAGAACTTTAACCAACTTCCTCCCCCGCCTCCTAATGAGCAATAGTTTCATTTATGGGATAAGAGAAGAGCGAGAATAAAAAGATCCTATTGTTATGTGTTAATCTCACAAATCTATGCATTCAAAATAGATTCTGCAGAAGAACACATGCCGCGGCCGGGATTTGAACCCGGGTCACGG
>JBEULF010000013.1:0-7511 GCA_041287455.1 Sulfolobales archaeon | reverse complement strand
AGGGCGGGGAGGAGGTCAGTTGGCCAGATCTCTGTATATGTACACTACTGTCTGAAACCATCCTGTGAGTTCTCTGAGATTCTCTCTCAGAAAATACTCTATACACTGATTTCTTAAATAACACTCATTGCACGAATATTTGCTACAAAATCTCTTATCAGGAGGTCTAAGATCTTTTAATCTAAGTTCTCCAGCTAGATATCTTCTCAGATTGATATCTATAGGAGCTGATTCTATGTCTAAGAGTACGTGAAGTCTATAGGCATAGTATGTCTTGGGTCCAATCCACTTACAATTTAACAGCTCTCTAGCATCACGCGTTTTTAGAATTCTATCTCTAACCTCTATGTAGCATTTAAGAGCTTCTGGGAGTCTCTTTATCTGATAGTTATTCCCGACTAGGCTGAATAGCTTCTCCATAGGTTCGCTAATGATACTCTCGGGATTATTATATGCTTGGAGAAGTCTTCTAACCCAGGGTACAGTGTTTCTATGATAATCTGTGTTTTGAGAGAGAAAAATAGATATGAAGATCCATATATCGTCTTGAGGAGAGACAGCAATACCGTACGAAGAGAAGAGTCTGCCCAGCTTATCAACAATCTCTCTGAACGTGTGAGACGCTCTATTCACGTGCTCAGAAGGATCAAACCACAACCCCAGCAAGAATCTTGCGTAGTCGACACAATAGAGATTATCGTGAGAGACTTCATACATGTCTTCAGAAAGTACTCTAATAACAAGACCCTTACAAATCCCATGATCTTTGACAGCCTTGAAACCTTTATCATGTATACTAATGAGAGGGAGGGCGAAAGATGGGTAGAATAATAGATCTAAACTATATGTCTTTGACACTCTATATCTTCTGACCACGCTCAAGCTTGCTCAAGATAGAATTCTCTAACAGGTTATTAGGTCTTGAGAGTACTAATTAGTTGATAGGCTATGAGTAGAGATAAGAGTGTGATATTTCATAAGCTAGTCTCTCTCGACGAGGCCAGTGATGCTCTGTATAAGATCTTGAGAGAATCAGGCTATCCGATAGTTGAAGAGAGAGATCTTTTTAGCTCTCTAGGACTGGTAGTGGCAGAAGATATCTACTCTGAGAATGACTATCCACCATTCGATAGGAGTATTGCGGATGGATACGCCGTGAGATCTATAGATATAGCAGGTGCTAATGAGATAGAGCCTAAGACTCTCAGAATCATAGGTAGAGTGGGTATTGGCGAGATTTATCATGGAGAGATCACTGAGGGAACCGCAGTAGAGATCGCGACAGGTGCTATGATTCCTCGAGGAGCAGATTCTGTTATTATGATAGAGTATACTAAGAGAGATAAGGATAAGTTGTATGTCTATAGGAGTACTGTGCCTAGCGAGAATATCTCTCAGACAGGATCGGATGTCTCGATAGGAGATCTCATAGTAAGAAGAGGTACAAGACTATCCTTCAGAGAGATAGCTGTGTTAGCATCTGTAGGTATCGGTAGAGTGAAAGTGTTCAAGCCTCTGAGAGTCTCAGTATTCTCTACAGGAGTGGAGCTTGTGAGCCCGGGAGAAAAATTAGATGTAGGAAAGATCTATGATATAAATGGCTATTCTATAACTAGCTTATTCAGAGAGCTAGGTTTTGAAGCTCAGTATGAGGGGATACTAAGAGATGATCCGCAAGAGATCAGTAGAAGAATCATTGGTTCGCTGGAGAGATCTGATCTTATCGTCACTAGTGGTGGCACCTCCGCAGGTTTCAATGACCTGGTGTATAGAGTGATTAGAGATATAGGTGGTGAGATAGTGTTTCACGGAGTCAGAGTTAGACCTGGTAGACCAACTCTACTAGCTAAATACAGAAACAAGATTATAATAGGGCTTCCCGGCTTCCCACTCTCGGCGATAATGATATTTATAAGAGTTATTAAGCCTGCTCTTCTCAGACTCTACGGACTTGAGGAAGAGAGAGATCTTGTCTCAGCGGTCATACCTTACAAGATAGAGGCTGGGAGAGGCGTTAGAGAGCTTATACCAGTAGTATTAGTAGAGGCTTCGAACGGTTTCACAGCATATCCTCTCCAAAGAGGGTCTGGCTCTGTTATGAGTCTGATGATAGCCGATGGTTTTGTCGAGGTGAGTGAGGATAGAGAGTATCTAGATGAAAACGAGAAAGTTCAAGTTCGTTTGTTCGGCAGAGTGTCGGAGGTGCCAGAGCTATATTTCATAGGAAGCCACTGTCTCGGGGTAGAGCTGCTCTTGAGATTATCCGGCTTGAGAAAGTATAAGAGTATATATGTCGGCTCTCTAGATGGCTGGAGATCTGTAAAGAGAGGAGAAGCGGACCTGGCAGGAACACACTTACTAGATGAAGAGAGTGGCGAGTATAATATTCACATGATCAAGAAAATGCAATTAGAGAGAGAAGTGTATCTGATAAGAGGTTACAGCAGGAGGATAGGTTTTATAGTTAAGAAGGGTAATCCTAAGAATATTCGGGATTTCAAAGATCTCTTGCGAGACGATGTAGTATTTGTCAACAGAAATAAGGGTTCTGGAATAAGATCTTTTGTAGACATAATGCTACGCAAAATACTGGGTGAAGAAGATCCTGCGAAGCTGATCAAGGGTTACACGTACGAAGTTAAAACTCATACAGCTGTGGCTGCAGCCGTGAGTCAGGGGAGAGCAGATGTAGGGGTGAGCGATGAGACTGTCGCGAGTTTCTATAATCTAGATTTTATTCCTCTGACAGAAGAGATATATGATTTTGTGATACATAAGAATAGAATTAATAAGAAGAGTGTTCAGAGAGTAATAGAAGTCTTAAGAGGTGAGAGTTTCAAAGAAGCTCTATTTAAAGAGTTAAGAGGATACAAACCCCTACCTAACACAGGAGAGTTTATATACAAGCCTTTTTAAACTCTCGCGTGAGCCTAATGACCGAGACAGACATTGATAGTGCGAGTAATACTTCAGATATAGTGATCCTATTATTAGCTGTCTCAACGATCTTTCTCTCCACATTTATACATGGAGTTCTGCTAGAGTATAGCGATATATACTCAATACTACTAGACAGAAGCAGAGGAGATACTGTGTATGGAGTGCCTTATGTAGACTTTAGATTTGAATACCCACCTTTTGTAGGCTTTCTGTGGGCTCTTTCATCTTACTTAACACGAATCATCCAAACACAAGATCCTGTTAAAACTCACATGTACGTATTATTCGTATTAAACGCGTTGTTCTACGCTCTATACGTGTATACAGTTGTAGAGCTCTCAGCGTATGTTAGAAGTGGGCTTGTAAGAATTCTTCTCTCTATAGCCTCATTCTCTATGGTCTATTATTTAATGTATAACTGGGATATTGTAGCAATATCGCTGGCCTTATTATCTCTATTATACTTGTTTAGAGAGAGATATACTATCTCGAGCATTATTCTATCTCTTTCAATACTAACCAAACTACTTACAGCACCTCTCTATCTCTCTATACTCTACTACTCTTATAAGAGAGGCTTGCTGAAAGAAGGTGTTAGAGGGATCATAATCTCGCTATTTATAATCCTAGGCTCAATATCTAGTCTAATGATCATCTCGCCTAGGTTCTATGAGTACTTCATAGAGTATCATAGTAACTGGTATTGTGAAAATTGCTTCTACATACTCTTCACCGACAATATATGGGATCCTAGTCTAAGAATAGTCTCTATATCACTCATGCTACTATCGCCTCTCTTAGTCACGTTATCTATAGCATCAGGAGATTGCGATAGAGATCTTTATCTGAGATCCTATTCAATAGGAGTATTATCTACGGCTCTGATGATTAGTTTTTCCTATGTCTACTCTCCTCAGATGAATATTATGATAATGCCTCTCTACATGATCCTGAGTCGTAGGACTATCCCAATAATGTTGGCAAGCGACCTATTGAATACTCTTATAATGATCCTGTGGTTTAGAACAGACATCTTTACATCGTTAGGACTGTCTTCGCCATCTCCTCACTTTAGAACCAGCCCTATACAATGGATTGCTTTTAGTAGAATAATATTGTTATGGATAGTTGTATTCTCACTCGTCGTAGGGTTTATCAGAACTAGAGTGAAGACCTGATCTTCTCTTAACAGCATCTCTTTTTATTACTAGCAAAAATACACGCCCTCTCTCACACGCTACCAAGGCCCCGATCTCGTTCGCCATTTTCACAATATCTTCGCTAGACACTTTATCTCTAGCGTTCTTAAGAATCTTGATCTTTACATAGCCCTTGCTCTCTAACCTTCTCTTAACCTCGTTTTTCAAACCCTCTGAGACACCCTTAACGCCTATTCTGATATCAATAGTCTTTGTGCTCATGAGCTTATTCACATATCTCTTACTAATCTTAGACATTCTTTAATCCATGTAATCCTACGTTGCCAGCTTATTATATGTTTTTAATCTCATTTTACAAGAGTAGTAGAGAGGCGATTTTATGCCGAGAGAAGTTGATGAGAAGATTCTCTTAGAGAAGACTCTCAAACCCGTCTATCTAGATGTAGATGAGAGAGAGCTTGTGTGGCTAGATGTTAGTAGAATACCTTGGGAGGAGGTGTGGATTAGATCTAGTGATCTTGAGAGGATAGCTAGAGCGATCGAGAATATGGAGATCAGAGGAGCTCCGGCCATCGGTGTTGCCGCAGCACTAACTCTCGCCATGATCGCGTTGAGAAGCAGTGCCGATACAATATCTAGATTTGTAGAGGAGATTCAGAGAGCCTCGGATAGACTCTCTAGAACGAGACCTACAGCTGTCAATCTCTTCTGGGCTCTCGAGAGGATTAATAAAAGGATCAGAGAGGGGTTAAGAGAGAATCTGTCTCTCGAGGAGTTGAGAAGTTTAGTAGTAGATGAGGCTCTAAAGATCCAGAGAGAGGATCTCGAGGCTAACATAAGAATCGGTAGATACGGCTCAGAACTTGTAGAAGATGGAGACACTATTCTAACACATTGTAATACAGGCTCTCTAGCCACAGCAGGCTTCGGCACAGCGCTAGGTGTCATAAGATATGCGTGGGCTCAGGGGAAGAATGTCAAGGTGATAGCTACAGAGACAAGACCTATTCTTCAAGGAGCTAGACTAACCGTGTGGGAGCTGATGAGAGATGGAATACCTGTTAGACTTATAACTGATAATATGATAGGCTATGTCATGAGTAAGGGTCTGGTGAACAAGGTTATAGTAGGAGCTGATAGAGTTCTGAGAAGTGGACATGTGATAAACAAGATCGGTACTTACACCATAGCGATCGTATCGTCATATCACAAGATACCATTCTACGTAGCTATACCTAGAAGCACGCTAGACCTAGAGACAAGTCTAGCTGATGTGGTGATTGAAGAGAGAAGAGCCGATGAAGTGAGAACCGTGATGAACAGACTCTACATAACTCTAAGAGACGTTGAAGTAATAAATCCAGCCTTCGACATCACGCCTCCTAGTCTAGTCTCAGCTATAATAACAGATGCAGGAATAGTAAAGCCTCCCTATGAGGAGAATCTCAAAAAACTCTTAGGAAGATAAAAGCTAGCGCTTTTCGTGAAGCCAGCACGCTGAATAGTGTTGAGGGCCTACTTCGAAGAACGGAGGATCTTCTTTGACACACTTGTCCATCGCATAAACACATCTCGGGTGAAATCTGCAGCCGGGCGGTATATTTATAGCGCTAGGCACCTCACCTTTTATAGGCACGTCTTTTATAACCCACCTACCCTTAGGATCTGGCTGTGGAACAGCTATTAATAACGCTTTGGTGTATGGGTGTTGCGGGTTTTTAATAACCTCATCTGTAGGTCCTCTCTCGACTACTCTCCCTAGATACATTATGTTTATATAGTCGCATATGATGCTTGCAACAGCCAGGTCGTGAGTTATGAATAGATATGTCAGATCCTTAGTATCTTTAAGATCTAGCATTAACTTTAGTATCTCACTTCTGATAGATACGTCGAGCATTGACACAGGCTCGTCTGCTACAACAACCCTAGCCCCAAGTATTAATGCTCTGGCTATGTTGACTCTCTGTCTCTGACCCCCAGAGAGCTGGAAGGGGTATAGATTTAAGAATTCTTCGGGAGGTGTGAGCTTTACATCTGTGAGAGCTTTGATTATCATCTCTAATCTCTCGTCAGAAGTCTCACCGATTTTATGTATGATCAATGGTTCTTCTAGTATCTCCTTAATAGTCATTCTAGGATTCAGAGATCCGTATGGATCTTGGAATATGATCTGAAGCTCTCTTCTAAGCATCTTATAAGCTTTTCCAGAAACATCTGTTATATCATAATAACCTTCTTTAGAAGGTACTCTCTCTTCCTCGAGTAGCCTAATTATCTCCTCAGAGGACGGTTTATAATAGATCCTTCCTTCAACAGGCTTGACTAGACCTATAATAGTTCTACCCAGAGTAGTCTTTCCACAACCAGACTCGCCTACCAGACAGGTCACTTTATTCCTAGGCATATAGAGATCTACGCCGTCAACCGCTCTAACGTTTCTGCCTTTTCTCAGCGTTATTATCTCTGTGAGAGATCGAGCTAGAGAGAAGTATACTTTCAAACCCACCCCATAAAGCACTATGTTATCAGAAGATGCAGGCTTCAAGCCTACTCACCACCCACACTCTTTCCAGTCTTTTCATACAGCCAGCAAGAGACAAATCTATCTCCGCCCATATGAAACATTGGAGGCTCTCTACTTCTACATATGTCCATCACGTAAGAACATCTCGGATGAAATCTACACCCAGGCGGGGGAGCTCTGAGATCTGGTGGATTGCCAGGTATCCACACAAGCTCTTTTCTGCCTCCAATTCTAGGTATGCTGGCGAGAAGACCTTTTGTATATGGGTGCAAAGGCTCTGTATATATCTCGTCAGAGCCTCCCAGCTCGACTATCTTACCAGCGTACATTATGGCTACTTTATCAGCTAGTTCAGCTACTAGAGAGAGGTCGTGTGTTATAAGTATGATACTCATTTTTCTCTCTTGCTTGAGTCTCTTGAGCAGATTTAGAATCTGAGCTTGAACAACCACGTCTAGAGCTGTTGTAGGCTCGTCTGCTATAACGATGTCTGGGTTGAGCGCGAGAGCCATAGCTATAACTACTCTCTGCTTCATCCCTCCACTAAATTCGTGAGGATAGTTATTCACTCTAGAAGGATCTATTCCCACTGCTTTGAGAAGTTCTTTGGCTCTATCTAGAGCTTCTCTTTTAGTCACGTTCTCATGTGCCAATATAGCATCTGCTATTTGATCACCGACTCTCTTAACAGGGTTCAGAGCGTTTAGAGCGCCTTGGAAAACCATACTTATTCTCTTCCATCTAATCTCTCTCCTAACTCTCTCTTCAGGCATCTTAGAAATATTAACCCCGTCGAGAACGATCTCTCCCTCAACAATTCTACCTGGAGGAGGAACCAGTTTTATAAGACTATAGCCAAGAGTCGACTTACCAGAGCCAGACTC
>JBEULF010000012.1:0-48930 GCA_041287455.1 Sulfolobales archaeon | reverse complement strand
AATCGCTAGATAAGAATAAAAGTTTTACAATTGGAAGTCTCGCTATCATGGCGGGGTGGGTAGAGATGTTTGAGCTTCACGGTTTGTCGTGTGTGTCGAGAGAAAAAACTGGGAGAATGGGAGGAGTTCTGACTCTCTCAACTGTCTCGCAAATGAAAGATGTAATTGAATAGATGCGGAGAGCCTCTCTGCCCTAGGAGAGCCCTCGCCCTTAGGCGGGGGGTCAGTTTCAGCTCGTAAGAAGACTTAGAAAAACTCCGATCTTCTCGTAATTTCGACCCAGAGGAGTAGCGTCTTTGCATGACCGAGGTTTATAATGTGTTGTTAAGCCTTATGTGCTACTGGATACCAGTATAACTAGTAATGTAATGCTGAGTGTGGGACGTTCAAAGATTTCTGGCACGAATAATCATTACTACTTCAAGAAAAGACCTGTCACAAAGTTAAACGATAAAAATCTCTTATTTAATTATGTTTTCTTCTCTTAATCTATTCTCTATAATTCTCTTGGCCTCTTCGAGATCTGGTTTGAGCGTCGTTGTATTGAAAGGTATCTTGGAGAGCACTAGAATCACTCTGCCATCATCTAACTCTACAAATAATTGAGGTAACCATCCGAAGCCGAACTCGTCTTTTTCACCATATTCATTGACATACACATAATCCTCTTCAAGAATCTTTAATTCTACACCCAGTCTCTCTGAGAGCCATTTAGCCAGCTCATTAAACTCTCTGTGTTGAGGATGGTGTGACGCGTCGTCTAGTACAACTCTCTTTGCAGCCACTATATTAGACCCCGACTACGTATATGAGTTATAGAATAATATAAGACTTTTGAATTAAAGATCTGATATATAAGTCTGATTTATAACTAGAATCGTCTGTGCGTAGAGAGAGTATTCATCGTCTAAAAGATCTATTCTCTCTAATAACTGTGAAAACACGGGTAGAGAAGCTTCTCTCAGAATATTATGTATTTTCTCGCAAATTTTCAAAGGATCTATGTATTCAATCACGTAAGCTCTGTAAGCCCTAGCCCGATCTCTATAACTGTTAAGATAAGCACATATTAGATTTGATAGCAGGACTCCTGGATCTATCTCTCTGAGCTTTCCCAAGAGCCTCTTATCGTATACTACTCCGTGTGGAGAGAAGATCTCTAGGTAGTACTCGTCTTCTTTAATACTCAGTCTATGCTCGATCATCGAATATATGGGTAGCTCTTTTATATTTGTGTCGATATCTTTTATTCTCAGCGTATACATGAATCTCCAAACGTAAGATCCTTCAAAAACTCTCTTCTCGTTGAACCACCGGATTTCATACATAGAGTACACTATTCTTAGCTACTTATCTCCACAATATTCTTGCAAACTTCTTTTACTCTCTCTAACACGCTGTCCAGATCACCTTCTCTGATCACGTATGTATAGAGATATCTCTTGGTTCTAGCTTTGATCTTGGAAGGTCTATTCTTGCCACCTCTGACCACTCTACACTCTACAGCTCTAGAGACTATTTCTAGGAAACTATTTAGATCACCTATTTCTATAGGCATCGTCTAAGGCCCATCAAATCATAAGAGTTTATTAGCTTAAAAACTTGCGACTGAAAAACTCGTCCTTCAGGAGAGAGCTGGGCGTGATTGAGAATCTCTTAAGCTACTCTTCGCTAGACTCTGATTCTTCGCTTTCTTCACTTGATAATTCGAGAAATATTTCATAGAACTCTTCTTTTTCTTGTTCTATCTCTTCTAGAGTTCTAGAGATCTTAGAGGGGGTCTCGCTAATCTTTGAAGTCTTTATTCTGTTCTCAGGAGAAGGTTTACTAACGCTAACATAACTCTGTACAGCTTCTTGTGTTGCCACAGTCTCGAACCCGCATTTGCTGCATTTAAAAATCGTTCTCCCCTTCGAGTGTATAGGTATCATTAGTCCTCCGCATTTAGGACAGAACATCATTACTCTCAAACCCACGACTTATTATTTTAGGCTTAAACGGTTTATAAACTCTCTATCTCTAAGACCTTATAATTAACAAAGATATATCCTTAATAGAGGGAGAGCTTGTGAATAGAAAGATTCATTATTTAGATTTAGAAGGACTAGCTATTAATGGACTCCTGACTCAAAGTATTCTTGAAGATTGTGAAAACGTTAGAGGAGTGAGAAAATCAAAGATCATAGCCGAGACCCTGAGCGGAGAGAGAATTGAGACTGATTGTATTGAGTATGAGCGTCTTGTCAGAATATGGATTATATTAAAACAATATGAGAAGTGGAGTAGAGATTTTATAGAGAGAGTTTCTGAGGAGATTCTCGAGAAAGAGGAGACCGAGAGTTAAGTTATATATAGCACCTAACACGTAACTAGAATTAGCCAGGTATAGTTATATGAGCGAGAGTGAGTCTGAAGAGTATGTCGAGGAAGAGGTAGAAGAGGCGTCTCCAGAGACGATAGAAGAGGAGAGTGAAGAGGAGAGCGACTTTACCTTAGATCAGATCAATATGATGATCCAGGCGACAGAACTATGGGATCAATTAATTAAAGGATATAGAGGAGCTGAAGACGCGATACAACATCTCACTAGGAGTAGGAGAAAGACTATTTCAAAAGAAAAGCCTAGAGAGACTAAAGAGGCGGAGAGAATAGAGAAAGAGAGAAAGAGAGCTAAGAGGAGAAGAAGTAAGAAGTAAGATACTCCTATGCCGATAGAGAGATTGCATCCTCTGCTTCAACAAACAGTTAGAGAAGTGCTAGGCTATAAGAGACTTACATTAGTTCAAGAGAGAGTTCTAGAATACTTCTCAAAGATCCCTAGCGATATTAAGAGAAGCTCTGTGAGACATCTCTTAATAATAGCGCCTGTTGGCAGTGGCAAGACTTACGCTGCGCTACTACCTATAATATCTAGGATTCTATATAGAAGAGATCGAGAAACAATTAATGGAGTTAAGATTCTTTATATAACCCCTCTAAGAGCTCTTAACAGAGATCTATTCAAGAGACTTCTCAACTTGTTTAACCATCTGAATCTAAGCATAGGAGTGTGGCATGGCGACACAGGCTATAGCGAGAGAAGAAGATTACGCGATAAACCTCCTACAGCTCTGATAACCACTCCCGAGAGTTTACAGTATATCTTAGTATCTGATAGTCTTAGAGAGGCTCTTCAAGAGATAGAATATGTGATAATCGACGAAATCCACGAGATCATGGATGAGGAGAGAAGTTGTGAATTAAGCGTAGCTCTGGAGAGATTGTGGGAGATCTCAGGACCTCACATGAGGATAGGATTATCAGGAACTGTAGAAAATCCCGATCTTGTGGCGAGATTTCTAGCCGGGGTAAACAGACCTTACGATATAATTGATGTTTCTTCAAGAAAAGAATATGTGATAGAATTAATATTGCCAAGTCTAAGCAACAGCGCAATCCTTGACAGCGACCCTATAGCTCACACGTTAATCTCTTATCTAAACAGTCTCAAGAGACCAGTGCTAATATTCGTAAACACGAGAGATCAAGCTGAGTATATAGGTGGATTACTAAGACAAAAGAACCTCAATGTATACGTCCATCACGGTTCTCTATCAAAAGGAGAGAGAGAAAGTGTAGAAGAGAGTCTCAGAGAAGGCTCGGTCGACGCTGTCATAGCAACTTCAAGTCTCGAGCTAGGCATTGACATAGGTCTTCTAAACTATGTTATACAACTCTCATCTCCTAGACAAGTCATAAGATTGATACAGAGAGTAGGTAGGAGTGGTCATAGAGAGAATGTAGCGTCTAGAGGCTTTGTGTTCCCAATGTTAAATCTATTTGACATAGCTGAAAGCTCTGTCATCATCAGAAGAGCTGTTAGATCTAGTCTGAGAAGAAATCTAGAAGAGACTAGATTCAGAGAGAACCCTCTCGATGTCTTAGCGCATCAAATAGTCGGAATCTCTATGGAGAGAGATGCTTCTAGAGAGTTTATAGAGAGAATAATAAGAAGAACCTTTTGTTTTAGAAATATTAGTTCATCTGATATAGATGAGGTTATTAAGTTCCTAGAAGAGTTAAGAATGATCAGTGTTGAGAACGGCGTGATAAGACCTACGAAAAAAGGCAGGATCTACTACTACTCCACCACAATGATCGTTGATACAAAGAAATATTATGTGATCGATGTGATGTCAAGAAGGACGATAGGTGTTCTAGACGAAGACTTTGTGATCAGAGAGGTAAGAGAAGAAGAGGATATAGTCCTGGGAGGGAAACTCTGGCGCGTGAAGAGTGTTAGCGATGATAAGATCTATGTGGAAGAAGTCAGAGGGTTTGAGGGTAGAATACCTAGATGGATAGGTCAACAGATACCAGTAGAGAGTAAGATTGCTAGAGAAGTCTGTAGCATGATTAATCTTGCTGTAGCTAATATTGATAAGGCTCGAGAAATATGGTCTAGAGACGCGGTAGAATTCGTATCAAGAACTATTAGAGAAGACTCTTCTCTAACACAAAATCTCCCCAATGATAACAAGGTTCTAATCGAGAGATGGTATGAGAGTAGCTCTGCATCAACTTATCTCTTTCTCTACACATGTCTAGGTAGCAGAGGTAACAGAGCTTTAGCTCATCTCTTACAAACAGCTTTGAGAGAGAACTCTCTGAGAGCAATCGTAGGGTCTACACCATATGCCGTGGTATTAGTCGTGCCAGAGCACATAGAGTCTAAGACTATAGAGGTTATCATCAGAAACGAGGCTTCGAAAAGCGATCGTAGGGAGTATTTAGAGAGTAGAATTAGAGAGAGTATAGAGTTTTCTAACGATATTAAATGGTATGTAGTGTCTGTTGCGAGAAAATTTGGCGTGATTAGTAGAGATATATCTCTTAGAGAAGCTCAGAGATTCGCAGAGTCTTATAAGAATACTGTTCTATGGAGAGAAGCTCTCAGAGAGATTTTTTACGAGCTCATAGATCTCGATACTCTAAGTATTTTCTTAGACAAAATCCGCAAGAATAAAATTCATTTTACACATCTATCAAGATCCGAGCCTAGCATCTTAGCCAAGGCTTCTCTAGAGATACTCGCCGGATATAATGTGGTTAGGAGATACGAATCTCTGCCTACGGAAATGCTCGTAGAGATAGTTAGAAGAAGACTTGATGAAAAAGAGATAGAATTAATATGCCTTGTGTGCGGCTTCTCATACACGAGGAGATTAAGAGAAATAACAGATCCTGTCAAGTGCGAGAGATGCGGTTCCGTACTCCTAGGTCTGAATAAGTATAGAGATGAGAGAGCTAGATCTCTTGTCAAGAGAATCTTAAGAAACCCAGATATTCTCAAGAAGAACTTTTTAAGCGATGATGAGAGAGAGTTAATTGATTTCCTGAGAGAATCAGCTGAGTTAATAGCTTCTAATGGTAAGAGAGCTCTCTACACTCTTGCAGGGACTGGTGTAGGCATTGATACTGCGATAAAGATCTTGAGGAGGAGTAGGAGTTATGAAGAGCTTTTTACGAATATTATCGAGGCTGAGAAAAAGTATTTTAAAACAAGAGATCTTTGGAGAGATTAAGATCTATGCTCTCGGAGCGATCCAGTAGGCAACGCTTACACCACCCTCTAGAGGTATATAGATCCTCATGGGTTTTGAAGGTCCGAACGAGACTGTTATCATCGTGTTCTTTGGAAGTCCTTTTACCACAGTCTTCAACAGATCTATAGCGTACTTGGAAACCACAGCGTCAGACTTACTACTTATCGAGAGCAGACCCTTACCCTCCTCTAACAGTATCTCATATCGCATCAGCTCTCCGGAGCTCCTGATCCTCAGCTTAGACTTATGCAGACCAAACTCTGCTTCATCTGACACTATAGCTATGTCTTTCACAATGCTAGAGAGTAAGTCGCTAGAGATCTGTAGCTCTGTCTCCATCTCTATCTCTAACTCTCCCGGCGGTTCCTCCCCCTCCTCTCTTAGATGTATTAATTGGACCTTCTCCAGACCTGTCTTTGGATTAATAATTCTCATAGTCAGATCTCTGTCTCCCTCTTTATACTCTATCTGTACTTTCTCTCTCTTAGTGAGTCTCTTAATAGCTATCTTAAGATCCTCTTTTTCTAAAAATAACTTGGCTTCTCTATCTAGACTAAATTCTTCGAATGCTAGCGTAGGAGCTGTCAATTTGATCATTATCATCTTATCTGGTGATATGCCTAAAACTTTGATTCCCTCGCTCTCGATCGACATCGGAATCACGTCTAGCGCGGGGATCACTATGCTAAACAACTTCTTTATAAAAGAACCGTCGGAGTGTCTTATGGTGAACATATGGCTACCATCTAACATATACTGCTTAAACCTTAATATTTAAAATCCTCGCATCAGAACTGTGCGGTTCCTCTCTAGTTTTTGTCTCTCAGACTCTCTCTAACATATAGAATTCTCTCTGCTAAGGTGTATAGTAGTAGGATGAGCATTATGTAAGAGCCTATCAACATGAATTCTCTGTAGAAGATACTCACCAACACCATTAAAAATATATATATAACTCTCTCGCCTCGCTCCATTAAGCCTGTCCCCTCGATCTTTAGACCAAGACCTTCAGCTCTTGCTCTAGCATAGCTTATCATAAAGCTTAGAATGATAAGAATAAGAGCTATGGTAGTGTCGAGATTTAGCAGAGTTAGAGAGTAGATATAGATAGCATCAGATACTCTATCACACGTCGAGTCTAGGAAGGCACCAAACTTCGACGTCTTATTACTGATCCTCGCTATCTCACCATCTAACACGTCTAAGAATGATGAGATTATAATGCCTAGCAGATAACCTGTATAGCTGTAGTAGAGAGTTAGCAGGGGTATGAGTATAGATGTTATGAGTCCTGAGAGAGTTACTAGATTAGGATCTATGTTTGTCTTGCTGATCGCGAGAGCTATTGGTCTAATTATTCTCTTGAAGTGACCTCTAAATCTATTTAAGATACTAGTCACCCATACTCTTTCTCATAAGATCTCTTACAAGATCATTTAACTTTCTATAGGCTTTCTTTAACACACCACTTCCTAGGCTTAGAATCTCTCCTCCGTCTAAAACCACTTCTCTACCAATTATAATAGTCTCGATTCTAGGTGTCTCGTCTAGTATTACTCTTGGCAAGATCTCTTCATCTAGATAATATGGTGGGGCAGGAGGTTGAGAGAGGTCGTAGACAACTATATCACTATAGAAACCTTTCTCTACAGAGCCTGTGGGTAGTTGGAAGACCTCGGCTACGTCTCTAGAAACTCTATCTAACAAATCCATAGATCTTAAGTTCTCTTCGTCTAATCGCGATAACATATCTCTTGTAACGATACTTGTCCTCGTATACCCTGTCCCAAGAAGAATCTTTTTATCAGATATACTCGCATCTGTCCTTGTTAATATTCTAACCATATTCTCACAATAACCAGGTGGAGGGTTTACAACTACTATGTTTTTCTCATTTTGAAACTTCTCACACAAGCTCCATGGTATTAGAATAACACTCTCTCGAGGAACATATTCTATAATACTCTTAATCACTTCTTGTTTTGTAGAGTAAAAAGCTATTCTTAATAGATCTTCTTTATATCTATTGTATCTCGCTATTTTTAAGACAAAATCTACTGACTCTTCCGGCTTATACTCGTCTATATCGAATACTGAGATCAATCTTACACTCAGCAGATCTAATATTCTTATCGCTAGGTCTATCTTAGGTACTTCTGTCACCACAGTTGTGATACCTCGTAGAATTCTAGAAGCGATTCCGAGAATCAGTAGATAATATATATCGGTATCAGATAGTAAGGACTTGATCTCTCTCTCTATCCGCACTTGATCTCTCTTTCTCTTCTTGAACACTTCTATCAAGTGCTTCAAAGGCGTTAAGTATGATATAGAGTAACCATCTATCAGTCCCGGAGCTACTAGTCTACTCTCTCCTTCTATCAACAGATCAGGGTACCTGTACTCTTCGGGACTCTCTCCTTCTCCCACATCTTTTATAAACCCATCTCTTATGTACACGTACCCTCTCTCTATAAATCTCTTTTTAATATTGCTAGAGCCTGAGGACACGATTGAAGTATTCTCAATAAGAATTCTCAGCATCTCTACCAATATTTCTTAAGAAGAGGGGTATAAGTATCTTTTCTTATTTTTCTCCTTAGTACTACTCCTCTCACCCGGCGTTCTAACCTTCTCACTAAAAATATATTCATATCTCATTATTTTTCATCGTCGTCATTCTCTAGAGAAGATTCTCTCCTAACATTATTAGTCATAATATTCTATCACGCATCACACCCCAGCTATATATAACAATAGTCAAGATAGCTAAGGGGGTTTGGCTTCGTAGCGTGTTGTGATGTTTTATTTTAACACGCCCAGCCCGTGGCTTCATAGACCTCCGCCTGCTCAGAGCGACCCGGCTCGCATCTCGCTCATCTCCTCTGATCATTGATGTGGGATCCCGTGTCTCGAGATTTCTCAGCCTCGCCAAGGTCTTCGAAACCCGCATCGCGGTGTGAAATCTCAATAACAAACCTCGACAACAATCTTTAAACCTATATAAAGTCTAGAAACAGTTGTGGAGAGCATATGAAAATATTTATAGAACACCTAGAGTCTCGAGTCAGTGAGTGGCTTTTGGCAGAGTATAAACATAGCTATCGTATAGCTGGTAATAGGCTTCTTATCACAGGAATCGAGATACCAGGGCTACCTAGCACTAGTAAGAGATTCTACGAACTAATAGATCCTTC
Source organism: Sulfolobales archaeon (assembly GCA_041287455.1). Classification (GTDB taxonomy): domain Archaea; phylum Thermoproteota; class Thermoprotei_A; order Sulfolobales; family AG1; genus WYEN01. The sequence goes on along the minus strand of JBEULF010000012.1, from coordinate 40,148 downwards.
TAAAGTTATAATACTAGACCCTCAGGCTGGAAGAGAGCTTAGGCCAGAGGATTTGGTAAGGTATGAAGGTATTGTGATAGGTGGTATACTAGGATCTCATCCCCCGCTAGGTAGAACAAAAAAACTACTCTCAGACAGATTCCCAGAGGCTGAGAAGAGAAATATAGGTGAATATCAATTCTCAATAGACGGTAGCGTCTATATCGTCACAGAGATCTTGAGAGGTAGAAGATTAGAAGAGATCCCAGTAGTCTTTGGATTGATCATCAAGAGGAGGATTAGAGATCTAGAGTACGAGATAGTACTACCATACGCATACCCCCTAGTGAGAGATAGGCCTCTGGTCTCGAGAGAGCTACTAAAGCTCTTAGCCGGAGATGAGTATGAGGTCAGCTATGGCGTTAGTGTGCGTTGAGACCTCTTCAAACCCATCCTCTTAACTTTAGAATAACGTATCCGAGAATAGATGACACTAGCATTAGTGTTAGAGCGTAGATGTATCCAAAACCCCACGAGAGTTCAGGCATGTTAAGAGGCTGTGATCTGTCGAAATTCATACCATATATAGATGCTATTAGTGTTGGTAGCATGAGAACAACCGTGACCGCTGTCAGTCTCTTGACGACTTCGTTGAGTCTCAAGTCGAGTATCGAAGTGAGCAACTCTCTAAAGCTAGATAGAGTCTCTCTCAAAATCTCGACCACCTCCAGATCAATAGATATTTCATCGATCAATTCAAAAACTCGAGAGGTGTTATGAGCGAAACTCAAGATCCTCTGATTATTGTATATCTCTCTCAGCATCTGAAGATAGTTTCTCATAGATCTCTTTACGAGAACAAGGTTTCTCCTTAGATTATGTGTCTTCTCAATAACGCTCTTAAGATCCTCTCTTTCGATCTCTTCATCGATAAGATCTGTTTTCTCGCTCAGAAATTCTACGATGTCGTGATACTCTGAGGCGATGTGCTCTAGAATCTTTTGAAAGGCGATTCTAAGATCACTAACATCACCTAGTCTCTCGGTCAGTTTGCTTATGACAAGAGAATCTCTCAAAGAATCTATATAGAGATCTGCTGTCTCTCTACTCGTATAGAGAATTATAACACTCTTATAAACCCTAATATCAATCAGCTCCTCCTCATGATGCATCTCTGGAAAAACAGTCTTACAAACTATCCTCTCCTGATCTGAATTCTCACAATATCCCTCTCCAGGGTACTCTAGGTGCTCTCTTAACAGTCTTACTAGAGGTTCTTCTAGAAGCTCTAGATCCTCTCGAGAAGCTATTCTCAGAATACCAGTTGTAATCATGATATCTCCTCAACTAATGAAGTTGAACTATGATTTTTATTTATAGTGAGTTAGTAATGGTGTAAATGTGAGTAGTGTTGAGTCTAGAGGAGTTCACAAAACAATTTATACCGCTCGTTGAGAGAGTGATCGATGAGATAGTGTCTAGCGATATAAAGATCCTGGAGCAAGCGTCTAAACATTTGATCAAGGCTGGCGGGAAGAGACTCAGACCTCTCATGCTAGGATTATTTGCAAGAGCTTTTAGAGGAGATCTAGAGAACGCGGCTATAGCAGGTGCGGCGGTAGAGATACTACATAACTTCACTCTAGTCCACGACGATATTATGGACAGAGATCAGTTTAGAAGAGGTGTTCCCACAACACACGTGGTATATGGAGAGCCTATGGCTATACTAGCTGGAGATTATCTCTATGCAAAAGCTTTCAGAAGTCTACTCAGACTCAGAGGCAGAGTTTCAGAGAGCAAGCTAATCAGAATCATAGATCTCTTAGACAGAGCCTCAGAGATAGTTGCAGAGGGACAGGCGCTAGATCTGACTCTTCCGTCATTCTCGGAGGTGTCGGAGGAACAGTGTCTAGATATGATCTATAGGAAGACGTCCTCACTCTTCATAGCTTCAGCAGGTATCGGAGTTCTACTAGGAGAATCTACAGAAGAGGATCTTGATAATAGTACTAGATACGCTGAGAACGCAGGTATAGCCTTTCAGATCAGAGACGACGTGCTGGGTCTGCTAGGGGATCCTAGTGTCACAGGAAAACCAGTTTTAAATGATCTCAGAGAAGGTAAGAGAACTATCATGGTTATCCACACTCTTAGAAAAGCCGATGAGAAAGACAGAACTTTCTTATTGAGCGTTGTGGGTAATAAAGATGCTTCAATAGAAGATCTGATGAGAGCTAGAGATCTCATAATAAGCTATGGAGGTGTTGAAATAGCCGAAGAAATGATCAAGCTACACCTATCTAAGGCTCTATCAATTCTCGAGAGATTGAGAGCATCAGCCCCGGAACCTAGCTACATAGACTTAATACGAGAATTAACAGTGAGACTAGCCTATAGAGAGAAGTAGAGGAGAAGTATGAGTTCCGAGTATCCATACATACTCTTAGAAGAGTCTTGTAACACTGTCTCAAGCGATAGGTGTCACTGTCTCGATCTTGAGAATAATATCTTGAGGAAGAGCTGTGTTGGTTGCGGAAGATGTTTTATAGAATACCCGTATGAAGAGGCTTTTAAGCATATATACGACTTCTCTAAAAGCTCTTGTAGTAAGACCTTCATAGTAGTTCTTCCTAGAAGCTCTGAAGGTATACTAGTACCTGTCAACACAAGTCTTAGAGTGATAGAGATACAAGGAGTCTATATAAGAACTCTCGTGTCCGAAGGCGAAGAGATCAGTGCTGGTTCTAAGATTGCTCAGATACTAACTGGAAAGGGAGAGTTCAGAACTTTCAGATCCTCTGGCGAGGGTGTCGTTGTTTATATCTCTGATCTTCTCGAAGAGGATTTTAATAAAATAGTTATATTAGTAGCTGATAAATTATCTCTACAGAGAGTGGAGATAAGAGATGAGTAGTGCTCACGTAGACGAGAGCCTGAGGAGAGTGATACTTAGACACGCTCTAGAGAATGCTGTGAAACATAGCGGTAGAGCTTCTCTAAATCCTGTGATTAATAAGGTTCTTGGAGAGAGACAGGATCTAAGGTCTAGAGTTAGAGAACTGATCCCTGTTATCAATGAGATCATATCTTACGTGAACTCTCTGAGTATAGATGATCAGATGAGACTACTGAGAGACTTAGGCGTTGAGATCGAGGAGAGAAGAGAAGAGAGAAAAACACTACCGCCACTCCCAGAGGTGTACGATAATTATGTTGTCACAAGGTTTGCTCCGAACCCGGATTTCGTTCTTCACCTAGGTAATGCTAGACCAGCTCTCTTATCTCACGTTTACGCTCACGAGATCTATAGTGGAAAGATGATTCTGAGATTCGAAGACACAGATCCTAGGATCAAGAAACCTCTGCCGGAGGCTTATAAAATTATTAAAGAAGATCTCGCGTGGCTCGGCATCAAGTGGGAGGAGGAGTATATCCAAAGTCTCAGAATGGAGATATACTATGATATCGCTAGAAAGCTTATTGAGAGAGGAGGTGCATACATAGATCTTCTGAGCAGAGAAGAGTTTAGAAGACTGAAACTCGAGAGAAAACCCTCACCATATAGAGATACAGATCCTTATAAGAATCTCGAGCTATTCGATAAGATGATCTCTGGAGGTTTTGGAGAGGGCGAGGCCGTGCTTAGAGTTAAGACAGACTTGAACCACCCAGATCCCAGCGTTATTGATTGGATTGCTTTTAGAATTATCGATACTGACAAGAATCCGCACCCGATCACAGGCTCTAGATATGTTGTTTGGCCTACGTACAACTTCGCTGCAGCGATAGATGATCATCTCATGGGAGTGACACATGTATTCAGAGGCAGAGAGCATGCTCAGAACACTACGAAGCAAATGTATATCTACTCCCATATGGGGTGGAGATATCCTGTAGTAATAGCTCACGGTAGGATCAAGCTAGAAGGTTTTATACTTAGCAAGTCAAAGATAAAGAATCTACTCTACAAGTACCCAGATCTATTTAAAGGCTTCTCAGACCCTAGATTCGGCACTCTAGCAAGTCTTAGAGAGAGAGGCATAGAGCCTGAGACTGTGAGAGAAGTTATACTAGACACAGGCATAAAGCCTAGCGACGCTAGCATTTCATGGGATATAGTAGCTGCTACTAATAGAAAGAAAATAGATCCTGTGACTAAGAGAGTGTTCTTCGTTGAAAACCCTGTTAAAGTCTATCTAGAAAACTTGCAAGAAGAGTTATGCAACAACATACCTTATCATCCTACTAATCAGATCCTAGGGCACAGAAAGTTGTGTGTGGATCTTGATGAGAAGGGTTTCTTCGTGTATGTTCAGAGAGACGATATAACTAGTCTGAAGAGTATGAGATTAATGGAGCTAGCCAATATAGAGGTTGTAGAGAAGATTGATGAGATAACTTATATAGCCAGAATCATATCTAAGGATCTTGACACTGCTCGTAGAATGAAACTTCAGATCGTCCAGTGGGTTGGTAGAGAGAGTATTCCAACAGTCTTACAACATCCAATAGGACTTAGATTGAGAAAGAGAAGAGGTTTAATAGAGAGTAGTGTAATAGAAGATGAGAGTCGTGTATATCAGTTGATTAGAGTAGGTTTTGTAAAAGTAGTTAGGAAGAGTAGTAGAATAGTAGATCTCTTATTTATACACGAGTAGCAGAGAAACTTTTCTCTACAATCTTAATATTCTCTCGTATCACTTGATTATAGGTGGATTTATTGAGAGAGGTGATGAAAGGTTTTCGAACTATCATCACATACTCTGAAGCTTTAAAACTGATCTATGAGAAGATCTCTGTGAAAGATCTCGAGGTAGAAGAGGTAGATCTATATGATTCTTTAGGTAGATATGCTGGCAGAGATATTGTGGCTCAATTTGACATACCGCCATTCGATAGAAGCGCTGTAGACGGATTTGCTGTAAAAGCTTTTGACACGTATGGAGCTTCGGAGAATAATCCTCTAGAACTGAGACTCGTTGGCAGAGTTATCGCTGGAGATAGTATTGATAGAATACCCGAGATTAAGAGAGGCGAGGCTGTAAAGATCTTTACAGGAGCTCCTCTACCTAGGGGGGCTGACGCCGTAGTCATGGCTGAACACGCGATCGAGGAGAGAGATAGAGTTCTTATTCTCAGACCTGTAGCTCCGTATCAAAATGTGTCTAGGAGAGGTGAAGATTTTAGAGTGGGAGAGACTATCGTGAGAAGAGGGTCGAAGATTAGACCCTGGCATATAGCGGCTCTAGCAGCTCAAAATATTACTCGCATACCTGTCTTCAGGAGACTTAGAGTAGGAGTTCTCTCAACAGGATCTGAGATTGTAGAGCCTGGGGAGAGATTTGATCCTGAGAGTGGTAAGATTATTAACAGTTCAAAACCACTCCTAATATCTCTAATTAGAGAGACAGGGTGCGAAGCTATTGATCTGGGTACTGTCCCTGACAATACAGACATTATTAGAGATAGAATCTTGCAAGGCGTGGACAACACAGATCTTCTGATTACAACAGGGGGTTCTAGCGTTGGCGAACAAGATCTTGTTCCAGAAGTTATTAGAGATATAGAAGGTTCTCAGATAGTATTTCACGGAGTCAGGATCAGGCCTGGCAGACCTATAGGTCTGGCGATAGTTAAGAATAAACCTGTGTTCATTCTATCTGGATATCCTGTGGCCGTATTAGTTGGTTTTCAATTCTTCATACGACCTTACATACTGTCGCTGTATAGAGCTAGAGAAGAACCGCAGCCAATGGTTAGAGGAAGGGTTGTCAGAAGAATCTCTAATCCACACTCTACCAGAAGTTTTGTTAGAGTCAGAGTCACTAAAAGAGATAATGAGATCCTGGTAGAGCCTCTAGCTATAACAGGTTCTGGAGTTCTATCTACGCTGACAGAGGCTAATGGAATACTTGTCATACCAGAAGATCTCGAAGGTTTTGATGAGGGGGACTATGTAGACGTCTATTTAATAGACAATATATTTGAAGAGTGAGTGGAGATTCAGAGAATTGATAGTGGTTCTGCGAGACCAGCTAGAATCAATCTAAAGCCTGATGATATCGGTAGAAGATATCCTCTGCCTCTTAATAACACTTTCTTCTCCAGCTTTACATCTGCTCTCATTCTAACAGGTATTCTATCCATAGGATCTATGGGGAGGTCGTATAAATATCTCATGTAGAGATCTCTTATAAGCAAGACTAGATCTAGAGGCTCGTCTCCAGCCTCTTTCTCATCGTTTTGAAGCATCTTTATCATTCTGATAGAAGCAATAGTTCTAATACTCCTCTTTATAATATCTAGATAGTTGTTGCATAGTTCTCTCATATCATCTCTTCTAGCACACCAAGAGATCATATTATAATGCTGGTTTATAAGATCTATAATATCGCTTTTGTTTATCTCTACAAGTCTCTCTCTGAGTGCTTCTTCTTCTAGCAGTCTCTTCAGAGACATTCTAACGCCAAATATTTAATCTGTAGCTAAGATTATATATGAGAGCTAATGAGAATCTGTGTTGGTGTTCGCGGAATCGAGCTCAGCCTGATCCACGCGACAAGATACTTTGGAGATTCATACGAGAAACCACACGGACATACCTACTATATCGACGTATGTGTAGAGGGAGATGTGAATGAGAGAGGCTATATAATTGATCTGAGAGAGCTCGAGAGAATAGTAAGAGAAGTCGCAGATCTATATGATAGAAGAATAATACTACCAAGAGACTACGAGATAGACAGAATCCCCGAAGAACTAAGAGACAGAGTAATACTAAGCCCTCTAGGTAATGCTACCATTGAGAACATTGGAATCGACATAGCTAGGAGAATATATGAGAAGCTAGAGAACAGGAATCTCAGAATAAACCTCAGACTACGTGAAGGAGATAGATATTTTATAGAGCTACAGATGCCATAGCCGCTTGAAGACTTGTAGAAATTACGAGACTACACGACATCTTTAAAAACTCTCAACATATTATTATTAAAATGGCGGGGCTGGGCAGCGGGGTAGGGCAGCCTGGTAGCCCGCGGGGCTCATAACCCCGAGGTCCGAGGTTCAAATCCTCGCCCCGCTATCTATTTATACTCTGACTCCTCATGACCTGCTATTATATTTTAAGCTTCATAAGGAGATCTAGTTGGAGTATACTGTGCTAAAAGTGCCTTCACATCTATGCATAAAGTGTAGAGGGAGCAAGTATCTATGCGGACTCAGTTATTGTCCCATAATAGTGATGAGAAGAAGAGATCTGTTTCTCAGTAGAGTCTCTAATAGTAATCTAGTTGAGGGGTTCTCACCACCCACAGTATTTGTGGGGAGACGTAACTATCCTAAAATAATAGTGTACCCCTCCACCCCTCCGATCAAAGAAGACACTTCATATCTAGAAGATCCTTCTCAATGGCTTGATATGAGTCTCGAAGATTTTCTCAGTCTTCGTCTCTCTATAGTTAGAGGCGGCGTACAACTCAACATTTATAGCGCGAGAGATCCTGACAGAGTTCTACTAGAGATCCAGGAGCTGGCTCTATCTTCAAGACCGGTCTCTCTACATCTAGATCTAGAGAGGCCTCCTAGAGGCGGATTGTTATCTGAGTACACACCACCTCTAGGCCCCTGGTCTTTCTTGAGAAGATTGAGAATAGAGTCTAACCCCTATATAGATAGAGCTGTTTCTAAAGTCTACTACGACACAGATCTTAGGGCTTCTGAAGCCGTGATCAAGTTATACAATTCAGGTGTTGACGTTAATAGGATCTCGAGAATTCTGAGTGTGGGAGCTATGGGGGTTAAGAGTAGTCGGAGACTAGTCCCCACAAGATGGGCTATAACAGCTGTTGATTCTATCGTCTCAGAGCATCTTATTAGAGAGATCAAGAGAAATCCCATAATAGATCGTTACATGGTCTATGTTAGAGAAGCTAAAAAGAATCTCTTCATAGGAATCCTAGCTCCTACGAGATGGATGTTTGAGTGGGGCGAGGCGTGGTTTCCTAGCACCACGTGGAATATGTGGGGTGTCGAGCCAGAGATAGAGATAGACTACGAGCTCCATTCTGGGAGGAGCGACTATCCATCGATCGGAGGGTGTTACTATGCTTCTAGACTAGCAGTGGCAGAGGCTCTGGTTAGAATGAATAGACAGGCGTCCGCCATACTTTGGAGAGAGATCTATCCAGGATTTGATCTTCCTGTGGGTGTTTGGTTTGTGAGAGAGAATATCAGAGAGATGTTTAGAAAAACACCTCTGAAAGCCGATAGTTTCTCAGAAGTGCTAGATATTCTAAAGGGAATTCTCAGAATACCTCTCAATAAATGGTTAGAGAGATCTTATATAACCAAGATCCTATTGAGCAAGAGTCTAGATAAATATTCTCTAGAAAGCCTCGAGAGGCGATATTAATAACTTGGAGAACAATAGTTAAGGAGATTAGAGTTAAGAGAGCTTTATCAGACTCAGAACTTCCAGAATATGACTACTCTCTAAATCCATACTTAGGCTGTCAACACGGCTGTCTATACTGCTACGCGCGAGATTTAACAAGAGGAGAGGTCGGCGAGAGATGGGGTGAGATTGTATACGTCAAGATCAACCTAATAGAGATTCTTCAGAGAGAGGTTAAGAGAGTCAGGAGAGGTATTGTAGGAATATCTACAATAACAGATCCTTATATGCCTATCGAGGCTAAATATAGGTTGACTAGAAGATCTATAGATATTCTAGCGAGCAGCGGTTTTAAAGTGTCGATTCAGACTAAGTCACCTCTCATACTCAGAGACATGGATCTGATTGTCAAGTATAGAGATAGAATAGATATTGGCTTCACGATCACTACGCTAGACCCTGAGATAAAGAGAGTAATAGAGCCTAGAGCACCACATCCACTAGCGGTAGTATCAGCTCTCAGAAGAATATCCTCGCTAGGAGTATCTACGTGGATATTTATAGGACCTATAATACCTCATATAAACGATGACATAGAACAGATCGAAGAGATAGTAAAGCTAGCTAGAGACACTAATAGCGAGGTGATAATAGATCTGTTTAGAGAGAGAACTAGAGCTCTGAGATCATTGGAAGAAGCTCTGGGCAGAGATCTTGTAAAGAAGATCTTGAGAAATATAAATAGTGAGTGGTGGTCTGATCTCTCATTAAAAATTCTAGAGATCTGCGACAGGCACAATGTGAAGTGTTCTAGAGCTGAAGATATGTGGAGAGAGTTAAGCCATAGAAAGAAACAAGCAGATCTAAAACTAGATCTATATTTACCGAAGAGAAATTAGCTGAATCACTACTCTAGCCCTATGATATTTTTTACTATGTCTATGAAGCCTTCTCCAGCCGGGTATTGAGATCTGCATTTTATCTCTTTAGACAACTCTATAGGAGCATTTGACACTACACAGCCATATCTAGCTCTGATAAGCATCTCTCTATCTATCTCAGAATCTCCTATAGCCAGAGTGTTATCCCAAGAGTAGTTATAGAGCTTAAGTATCTCTTCAACAGCGCTAGCCTTATCACATGTACGGGGGTTGAGGTGTATAGCAAACTTGCTATAAGCTATGGAATAGTTGTTGAAATCGTTATCTCTCAGAACACTCTTGATCATGTTAACAACGCTAGAAACACTCAGATCAGATCTTATTATTTTAAAAGCTTTGCTACATTTCATAAAATCATTCTGCCAACTCTTCTTTAAAATAGATCTCATGCTTTCTGCGAGAATTCTCTCTATCTCGACCAGCCTACTCATCTCTTCAGCATCACACAGCCACTTTATACTATCGCTGTGAGCTATAGCTCCACCGTTTTCAGCAACTACTGTGTCAGATGAATCTATATATCGAGCTAAGCCCAGAACCATAGGAACGCTATTGCCACTAGCTAGAACTACTTTATAACCCTCTTTACGCAGTCTTCGTATAACCTCTACAGCTCTCAGATGAAGAGAGTACTCTTCTGGTGACACTGTTAGAGTTCCATCTATATCTACAACGATCACTCTTATACTACTACCTGTCATATTATCTCAACCAGCTTTAAACTTCTACCTCAACCATAAGCATGTCTAATCTTCCGCTCTCTTTAATCCAAGCTCTATATTCACCTGTTCTAATGTCTACAATAAGCCATGGGACAGGCCACAGATCCATTCCCTCAAGATCTTTCGGACTTGGTATCGGGGGGTACCCTAGGTGGGTATGAAATATCCCGACAAGCTCTAGCCCTCTACTCTCGAGATAGTCTATACTTCGAATAGTCTCTAAAGGATCCATTATAAAACTGCCGGGCTCTTCCGATAGATTCTTCACGAATAATATCTCTTTCACTACATAAGTGCTACCAGATCTTCTGCCGCCTAGAACTCCGCAAGACTCTTTCTCTCTCGAAGAATCTCTATAGATCTTGTCAAGAACTCTCCACGGGATCTTTAGTATCTTGTTAAAGCTGATAATACTCTCCGCACCTCGGCTGGCAGCTTCTCATAGTCGATCTCTTCAGCGTCTTTAAACTCTTGACTCCACTCCATCTCGCTATCATCCTTCTCAAATACGTGTTTAAACACCTTCTCAACAGTGACTATAGTCTTACCATCTCTAGTCTTTCTAATCTCAATCAAGATCTTTCTACCTCTCTTATTTACAATATACTTCTTCTCTAGACTTGTCGGTATCATCTCTTAGCACCATCATAATAGGTGTTTTAAGCAGATTTTAAGTGGATACTACTACTCTTCACTCTGAGGATCGAAGCGTAAGAGCCTCTCTTAAGATTGAATAGTATTGAAGATATCTTAGCTATATACTCGTCATCAGGAATACCTCTTATACCCCCAAGCTCTACTGCTATAGCCTGTTTGAATATTTCTTTAGTAGTCCAATCTCTAATCTCTCCTTTCATTATAGCCTCTGCTACTTTATACGCGATATAAAACTTGCTCAGCCTTCTCACAGTAGCCTCCTCCTCGGGGAAGGCTTTCCACATGTTTCTTAACATCTTCTTCATTCTATCCTCTTCTATAAAGCCGAAATAATGTTTCAAAATCTCTACACGAAAGATCTTTGATAGGAGAGCTGAGTCAGGGGTTTTGTTTAATAGTTTTATTATCTCGTTTCTCATCTCGTCAACGCTATTATCACTTAAAAGAATCTCTGAAGCTCTCTCATATCTAACCTCTTGATCTAATACTCTCTCTAAGATCTCGGAGATCTCTTCTCTAAGACCAAGACCGTATACTCCCACGAGATAGAGAGCTATCAGATCTTTCTCGTATAAGTCTTGAGCTTTAGACACACCTCTGAAAGGCTCAACATTATTTCTCTCGTACTCTCTCTTCAGAATCTCGATCAATTCTTCTCTTGATATATCTCTCTTCTCTAACAATACACTCCACACGTCTACCAAGACTTTTAATCTCTTTCTCTTAACATCCATTATTCAATCCATTAGAGTGTTACACTACTGGGTAAAAATCTCTTATACTGTGCAGATCTCGGTCTTAAGATCTATAGTGTGATAATCATAACTTCTCTCGTAAAGGATCTCTCTTAATAGCTTTTAAAATCTAATATTGAAAATATATGAGGTGAGGCGATGTGGATCTCAAGAGAATTTTTGTTCTCACACTATTAACTATCTCAATACTAAACTCTCTCACTATCACAACCAGAATCTTGAGCGCGGAGAGTATCAGCTATAGTGTTCTCGTAGATCTTAGTCATGGGCAAGAAGTGAATGGTCTAGAGGTCTTGACAAGAGATCTTTATGATGCAGACATATATATTCTCTTGAAAAATTCTAGCGACATAGATAGGTTACCCCCGCTAGTCAGACTCTCTACTAGAGTTTTATACGGTAGCTTTGATCGTATTGTGGCGGAGGGTAATAAGACATTGACACTAACAGATCTGGGGGTAGACGTAGTTATCATACCTCAGATATCTCCTCAATCGACTTTTTCTAATAGTGAGTTAGAAGAGTTGAAGAGATATCTCTCGTCAGGTTCAAAAGCTCTCTGGATCTCAGGATCTGGAGATTATGGTGATGGAGAGAATGTGATCAGAGAAGTCAATAGAGTGTTAGGCTATCTAAACTCTAGTTTAGCTCTCGACTACGTCAGTATAGAAGATCCTGATCATAGTGCTGGAGCACCTTACAGAGTTATAGCATCAATCCAACCCTCCTCAGATCTCTTCTTCTTAACATACGGTGCTGAGAGAATCTTGATGTACAGACCTGGTGTGATAGCTTATAGAAATCCTATCGAAGATCTGTGGCACCCTCTGAATCAAGATATACTAAAGAATCACAGTGATATTAAGATAATAGCCGTATCTTCGCCTAGTAGTGTTGTGACAGAGTATAAACTTCCGCCAGAGGGTTTCTCGGGGAGAGTTTATAAGAGTGGTGAGAAGGGGTCGTACGTGTTAATAGCTGCTCAGATAATGAGTAGTCTTAATAATTCAATAATAGTAGTCTCTACATCATCTGTTATAGGAGACACTCTGCCTATTATCACGACCTCGTACCACGGCTTTAGATTTGATGGAGTAAGATTTGTTAGAAACATGATTCTATGGCTCTCAGGAGTCATGGAAGAGCTTAAGTATGTTACTAGAGTTAGTAAGATGATCCAGGACAGCTTCTCAGATCTTCTCTCATTAATAGGTAATATGAGCAACTCGTTGAATAGTGCGGTGAATAGTTTGAATATCACTGTAAGTATGTTGAGTTCTAAAGTTGGCGAGTATAGTCAGAGAATAAACGAGGCAGCGAGCTCGGCTGAGAATATATCTGTTGCTGTAGCTAAGATCTCTTCTAATATAAACGATCTTAGTAGAAGTGTTGGAGAGTACTATCGCTACAGCGTCTCAGCTCTGATACTAAGCGCTATAGCCATAACGCTTAGCGTGATTTTCTATATGTTTAGAAAGAAGTAAAGAAGAGCTAGCGTGTATGAGATCTATAGTAAGCGTATAGTCTCGCTTTTTCAATACATTCTCTAAACATGCTCTCAGCTCTAGATGTTCTGAAGCTTCTGTTAATATGCTCCGTGCAGTTTCTCCTAAGATCTCTAGCTATCCTTGGCTCAACTTTTACAAGTTCTCTTATATTAGCCTCAGGTATTTCTCTTAATAACTCCATATTATTACAATCACCAGCCTCTGTTATCAGTGCTAAAGTTTTTATAGCTACTGCTAGATCCCTCGGATCCTCCAGTTCTGCCACCAGACCTGTCCCCATAGGATCTAGTCTGAGATCTCTTACAGTCTCTGCCAGACCTGGCACACGAGATATCACGACAGGTGTGCCGACAGCCTGAGCTTCGATCGATGCTAGTCCGAAGGGTTCGTATCTAGAGAAGACAACAACCAAATTCGCGAGATAATTAAAAGCTTGATAGACACCTCTATCTAGACTGTTACATGACACTAGCACACGACCCCAGAACCTGCTGGCCAACTCTCTGAGATGATTCTCATAGTTAACATCTCCTACTCCGATACCTAGTATAAGTAGCTTGAATCTCTCGTCTAGAAACTCGAGAGATCTTATTATAATATCAAATCCTTTCTGCCATGTGAGTCTCCCACCAGATAGCACTAGGAATCCTCCAGGCTCTATATGTCCTATACAAGGTTTTGCTTTGCTAATCACGTCTCTGTAGAATCTCCATCTCAACTCACATCTGCTGTGAGTACCATACGTGGTAGCTAGATATCTCTCAACTTCACTAATACTCCAATCTGTAGTGTTATACACGACACAAGTCTTAGGACTATGCCTATAATCCGACTTACTCAAGATCTCATCTACATATCCATAGCTTACAGACGCTACAACATCGGCAAGTTCTATGTTAAACATGTCTACATAGCCTTTATATCTATCCCAGAGTTCTTTCGTGTTTGTGAACTCGTGTCTCCAAAATCTCCACACAGAGATACGAGTGTCCGGAACTCCGGACCAGTCCGCAGATATGTAGTGATAGGGGAATGCTGCAGAGGATAGTAAGTGGATAAAGTATATGTATGGCACTGCTAAACCCTCTCTCTCTAGAAAGATTCTTGCTGCAGACGCTATTAGACCTCCATGCCAGTCATGTCCTATCAATAGATCTGGTCTCTCTGCAGTGTAGTTAAGCCAACAGTTTAGAGCTCTTATCATAAGTGAAGTCTTCTCGGGCGTGTTATCATATATACTCCACTTGTCAATTATATAGCCTGTCTCGGGATCGAGGCCTATGAACAATACTATTTTAGAAGATCCTATTCTCCCCTCGTAAGAGCCTAGACAATAGTGATAATCTCTACCGTCAACTCCTCTTCTCGATCCACAGCATCTGAAGCTCTCATTAAATCTCAGATTATATCTCTCTACAATCTCTCTCGAGAAGTGTCTCCCGTGAGAAGGCATTAATATAGTCAACTCGTACCCGAGTCTCTCGAGAATCTCGATATGTCTCTTAACCGCGGTTCCTAAACCTCCTAGTCTTGCTATATCTTCTAACTCGAAGGTGAATATCCAGATCTTTCTAACATTCGGAGGTGCCCACATGAAGGACACCAAATATTTATTTGAGTCTTCTTCTCCCTCTCCTAACTTCGTGCAAATAGCTCTTTCTCTCAGTAGCTCCGTATAGTATGATGAGTGCTTTGACATAATTCTCAAAAGCTTTTCTAGGAGATTCGTGGTGAGAAAAGTGATCATGAACTAGAAAATCAGGTCCTGGTTTATAGTACATATAGTGATAGTGATCTGCTTCTCCGAGGATTCTCCAGATGTTAATAATCTTCTCATCTCCTGATCTGAAGATTCTCTGTTTCAACTCTCTATATAGGTTAAATGCTGTTACTTGAAACTCGTTACCCAGCCATGCAGTGAGATCTTTTGACATATCAGCCCAGCTTATAGTCTCTCTAATCTCGACAAGACCTCTACTCTTGAACAACTCGATCGCTTGAGACGGTTTTATCATCTTAACTCCTCTCTTACTCAACTCAATGGGTAGATAAGCGAGAAAATCTAAGATCCCGCTCTCTTTGGAGAAGTGTTCTCCAAACGTCTCGAAGTCGAGGTATATAACAACTAGATCTCCAGGAGATCTATAGATCCACTCGGCAAATTTATCAGCCGTGAGAGGATATTGATCCCAGGATCTGTCTAAGAATCTAAATCCTATATCATCGCTAAGTCTATAGTGTCGAGCCAGTATTTGTAGATTGCAACTAGCAGAGTAGAGGTAGTTAGGATCTCTCTCAAAAACTCTCTCTAAACCTTCTACTATAGTGTATCTAAATTTCTTCTCAGAGATCCAACAGCCTATCTCGTCTCTGTATATGAGTTCAGTATTAACAGCTCCTACAGGCTCGAAATTCAATTTACTCCTAATAATATCTCTCGAAAATTCTAGTTGATACATAAACTCTTCTCTATCTATCTCTGAAGATAGACTGTGATAATAAGGCTCTGCCATAACTTCTAATAATCCTAGCGATACCAACGATCTTATCTCATCCAAAACCTCAGGTCTCCTAGTCTCAAGCTGCTCTACTAAAGTCCCTGACATGCTCATGGCAAAAGAATAGTCCTCTGACCCGCTCAACTCTCGAGCTTTTAAAAGACTCTCTCTCAAAGTCCTCAGAGCAGGCTTATAGCAATTCTCCGCAACTCTATCGAGCACCAGATTATCTAACTCTCTATCGAGTATGTCTTCCAAATCTGACACATATAGATCTATGTTGCTCTTGATTCTGTAGGGCTGGTGAGCCTCAAAAGCTAATACTGTGTATAAGACCATTATCTCACTCTATGTTACCTTATCGTCATATTCTCGATAGACACCATGGGATCTAGCTCTCTGTGAGGCCAGATCTTGCATTTAACAATTCTACTTCCATCACCGATCCTGACATCATCTCCTATGATCGAGCCTTCGATGAACACGTTGCTACCTATCTTAACATGTCTACCAACAATGCTATTCACAATCTGACTACCTCTCCCAACATAAGACCTATCCATCACTACAGACCCTTCGATGACAGCTCCATCGCTCACTATAGTATAGTTGTCAATTATAGAATCTCTTATAAGAACCCAGTCCCCTATATAGACGTGTCTACCTATTAGCACGTCTCCCTCAAATCTTATCTTTCTCTCCTCAGCTTTTCTAATAATCTCTCTGTGAAGAGTCTTTGATTTAGCACTTCTACCTTGGAATCTTACTCCATTCCAGATCTCTGAGACTTCTAGTTCTTCTGGCGTTAATTTTCTTAGCAAGTAGTACACCGCCTCTATATACCTCCTCGGGTTGCCAATATCAAACCAATAAGATATCTTGTTATATCCATAGACTCTCATACCACTCATTATAATAAGAGGTATGATATCTCTGCCGAAATCCATCAGACCTTTAATCCTCATATCCATTATTCTGGGAGAGGTTATGAAAGATCTGAATTCTTCTGAGAGAAGATAGATCCCTGTATTAACCATTCTACTCGGAATCTCCTCTGGTCTCTGTGGCTTCTCGATAAAACCTCTTATTCTCATATCCTCTTCTACTATGGCGACGCCAAACTCTCTCAGATCCTCTATTTTTTCAAATTCTTTTAATACTATAGTCATATAAGCCTCTTTCTCTCTATGATAACGCCACAGATCCGCCAGATCTATGTCGAAAATAGTGTCTCCTTGAATAACTAGAACTGGATCTCTTATATCATAGTATTCTAGAACTATTCTAACAGAATCAGCATTCCCAACACTATCTTCGAGAGGCTGATACCTGACTCTGAAAGACTGAGGAAGATTATATTTACTAGCTATTCTATAACCCTCTCCTAGATAGTCGTAGACATTCCTATAATTAACATATCCACTCACGCCAAGATAGATCTCTTTAACACCTTGTGAGACGAGTCTATACACTATAAACTCGATAAGAGGTCTATTCAAGAATCTGATCATAGCTTTTGAAGTCTCTACAGTTAGAGGATAGAGTCTAGTGCCCAAACCTCCTAGTGGAATAATAGCATATCTAATCATGATTATAGCTCCACTCAGTTATGATATAAAAAATTAATATATATTGAATCAGTATATAATACTCCGCTCTCAAAAACTCTCGCGCACAGCTCTACTCTCCTATTAATTTCTTTGCTTCTACACCTTTGGAGTATTTTAACGTTGCTTGAGCTGCTGCGAGTCTTGCTAATGCCACTCTGTAAGGAGACGCGCTGACGTAGTCAAGTCCTGCTCGGAAGAAGAACTCTATCGAGACCGGGTCTCCTCCGTGCTCACCGCATATTCCAACTTCTAATTGTGGATTTGCTTCTTTGCCCTCTCTCGTTCCAATCTCTACTAATCTCCCCACACCTTCAACGTCTATCGTTTCGAATGGATTGGTCTTTAATATTTCAAACTCTAGATACTGAGGTAAGAACTTATTCTCTGCATCGTCTCTACTAAAGCTAAATGTTGCTTGAGTCAGATCGTTTGTTCCGAAACTGAAGAAATCAACTTCTCGCGCTATCTCTCTAGCTGTTAAACAAGCTCTCACAGTCTCTATCATAGTGCCAATCTTCACCGGTATCTTTACACCATATTCTCTCTCGACGTCTTCTAGAGCTGGTAATATCGCTTTCTGCTTTACATATCTTATCTCGTTCACATGAGCCACCTGCGGGATCATTATCTCTAGATGAGGTTTGTAGCCTTCTTTAATTAGCTCGGCCGCTGCCTCTAGCATGGCTCTAGCTAGGTAGTAGTATATCTCTGGGTATGTCACTCCCACTCTAACACCTCTGTGTCCTAGCATTGGGTTGTGTTCTTTCAACGATAACACTCTTCTATACAGGTGCTCTAGCTCTCTGAGTCTGTTCTCTAGATCCGCTGTGTTCTCTCCTCTACTTCTAGTCTCTCTAATCATCTCTCTAATATCATAGATCTGTCTTAACACCTCTTCTGGGGCTGGTAGGAACTCGTGGAGTGGTGGGTCTATAAGTCTTATGACAACTGGTAGATTGTCCATTATCTTGAGCATCTCTTTGAAGTCTCCCTTGATCATTTTAGATAGTTCTCTCATATACTTCTCTCTGTCTTCTCGAGTCTCAGATAGAATAACCCTTCGAAGAACCTCTAGTCTCTCAGGCTTTCTAAACATCCTCTCTATTCTCAGAAGACCTATTCCCTCGGCTCCGAATTTCCTGGCTATTTCAGCATCTTCTGGAACATCTGCATTGGCTCTCACACCAAGTCTTCTAATCTCGTCAGCCCATTTGAGAAGAGTTTCCAACTCTCCCTTAACCTCTGGAAGTACTGTGGGCAGCTGTCCTAGGTAGACATATCCTGTGCTACCATCAATAGTGATCCAGTCTCCCTCTCTAATAATCAGATCTCCTACTTTGAATATCTTCTTCTCGTAGTCTATGACAATAGACTCGGCTCCCACAACAGCTGGCTTACCAATACCTCTAGCTACTACTGCAGCATGTGATGTCATACCGCCTCTCGAGGTTAGTATGCCTACTGCGGCGTAGAATCCGTGCACATCATCTGGCTTTGTCTCTACTCTAACTAATATGACTCTTTTACCATCTCTAGCTTGCTGGACAGCATCGTCAGGATCGAAGACTACTTGACCACTCACAGCACCTGGTGAAGCCGCCAAGCCCTTAGCTATGGGGCTGGCCTTAACCTTAGGATCTATTGTTGGGTATAGTAGTTTTTGAACTGTCTCGGGAGGAACCTTTAATATTGCTTCTTCTTTCGTTATTATACCCTCTCTAGCCATGTCAACAGCTGTTTTAACTCTGGCCAGCGGAGTCATCTTAGCAGCTCTATTCTGCAGGAAGTAGAGTTTGCCATTTTCAATAGTAAACTCTATATCCATAACATCTTTATTCAAAGCTTCAAGCCTCTTGCCAGCCTCTATCAGCTTCTCATAGTTCTCAGGCATCAACCTCTTAAGCTCCTCAAGATCGTAGGGGACTCTTATACCAGCAACAACATCTTCTCCCTGAGCATTAGGTAGGAACTCTCCGTAGGGTCTATCCTCTCCCGTGGCCACGTCTCTAGTGAAATAAACTCCAGTACCCGAGTTCCACCCGGTATTGCCGAAGACCATTGTCACAATATTAACAGCTGTGCAATCAGCCATGTCAGGCGTTATCTTATTAGCTATTCTATAGAATATAGCTCTAGGATTCATCCACGACCTAAACACGGCTTTTATAGCTAGCTCAAGCTGTTTCCAGGGATCTTGTGGAAATTCTCCCCAATTCTCTCTGATGATCCTCTTATACTCCTCGACAAGACTCTTAAGATATTCAACAGACTTAGCCCATAGGTTAGGCGCTGTCTCTCTGGGCGGCTGCGCGTCGAGTCTGAGACTATACTTAGGATACTCTCTCTTAATCCTATCCAGCTCTTCGGAGAATCTATTCTCCACCTCTCTCTTGTACTCTTCCTCAAACCTCTTGTAAGCTTCGTCAAATAGCTTTTCATTGATTCCTAACACGATTCTGCCGAACATCTGTAGGAATCTTCTATAGGAATCATATGCAAACCACTCGTTATTAGTAGCTCTTGCCAGCGCCGTCACCGTCTCGTCGTTAAGACCTAGATTTAACACTGTATCCATCATTCCAGGCATTGAGAGAGCAGCCCCAGACCTCACGGAGACCAGTAGTGGCATTCTCTCTCTATCTCCGAATCTCTTTCCTGTCTCTATCTCTATTTTCTTCATGTACTCTACAACTTGATCCATCAGCCCTCTCGGCAACTCTAAGACATCTATTAACCCCCAGATCTTTCTAATGATCTCGTCTCTAATAGCTGGAGGAGGATTCTTCTCCAACTCTTTGACTAGTCTCTCAATCTCCTCTCTCTTATCAGAGTAGAAGTCTCTACAAGCCTCCGTAGTTATGGTGAAGCCTGGAGGTACTGGCAACCCGATCTGGGTCATCTGAGCTAGAGAAGATCCCTTACCCCCCAAAAGTTTCTTATCTCTCCAATCCCCCTCGTTAAAAGAGTAAATATATTTTTTCACGCTCAACACACCCTAATTACAGTTTATCAAATCGAAATTTAAAATCAATCCTATCAGATTTTCTCTCAGGTTTTCTTCATCTGAGTAAGAGTGTTCAAGAGTCTAATTATTTTAATTATAATACTCTATCGTAGGACTAGATTGATATATGTATTAATCATCTCTCTAAGAGCCTTACTTCTATGACTAACACGGATCTTCACTTCTTCTCCTAACTCTGCAAAGGTCTCTTTGAATCCTTCTGGAATGAATATAGGGTCAAAACCAAAACCTCTGTGACCTCTAATCTCTCTACTAATCTCTCCATAGACTACTCCACTAGCTATTCTAATAATACTCTCTCTCTTAATTCTATACGCTATGACAGCTTTGAAATAAGCTCTTCTATTATCTGATCCTTCTAGTAGTTTCATTACTCCCTCTACTCCTATAGTTCTATACACATAGCTAGAGAAAGGTCCTGGGAATCCTTTTAATGCTTCTATGAATAAACCTGAATCTTCTCTTATAATAAGATCCCATCGATCTGAGTCTCTAAGCTTGTTCAGCAGGTCTCTTAGAGAGTACAGAGCTATATTCTCAAGTCTCTCGTCTTGTATCTCTATCACCTCTATGTCTTCGGGGAGTCTTTCAATGACGAAATCTAGGTGTGGATAGAATCTTCTTAAGAGAAGCTCTGTCTCTCTTATCTTGTTAATATTATTCGTAGCATGTAGAATCTTTATTCTGCTCAAATACTCCTCCCACTACTCCATATATTCTCAAAATATCTCTTCAAGATGCTAGCAGTGCTATGGTCTATTATCAGTACTGATACTTCGTGATTATATTTCAATGCTGATTCAGTCCAATTATGAGATCCTATGAATACAATTTGATCATCTATAACAACTATCTTGGCGTGAGTTGTTTTTGAGGAGCTCTCGTCAAGTCTTACTGACAGATTATTTTTCTTCAAGAAGTTCAGAGTCTCCGGATAGCTTCTTAGAGTCTCGTCATCTACCAATATCCTTACTTCTATACCTCTCTTCTTTAGATCTATGAGTATGTTTAGAAGATTATTAACAATGTCAGAAGGATCCTTAGGATCGTATTTTATAACATACATTATAATATACACGCTTTTATTAGCTTTAGAGAGCCAGCTGGCGAGAGTCTCGTAGTATTCTCTATCAAGCAGAATAATATTGTTTTGAGAAACCCTATACACAGTCTCAGTGATAGTCGTGCGAGACTCTGGAGAGACTATCTCTCTCGCGACACCTACCCCTACGATAAAACCTATCACAACACCTATCAACACATACAAGAGAAAAACAGAGATCTTTACACTCACAAAACCACCCATACTATAATGAGAAGTAAAGGCTAAAAACCGCCCAGCCAAGCGCCGGGGGCGGGATTCGAACCCGCGCGGGCTCATCGCCCACTGGCTCTCCAGGCCAGCCCCTTAGTCCGCTCGGGCACCCCGGCCCCGTTAAAATAATCCTCTTTTGAGCTTTAAATTTTTCAATCTCTTGAGAGAGCCTAGAAGTATCAAGATACGTGTGGCGGGCCCGCGGGGATTTGAACCCCGGACCATCGGCTTTCCACTACCGCGCAGGGGTCTCAGAGCTTAGAAGGCCGACGCCCTATCCTGGCTAGGCGACGGGCCCTCTACACCATTTAATTAGTTTAGTGTAGAGAGCTAAAAAGTTTATTTCTTGGGATGGGCCCGCCGGGATTTGAACCCGGGATCACGGGGATTCTCTCCTCTGCAGGTCCCGAGTCGGGCCTCTCTAAGGTGCCCCGCATCCTAGCCAAGCTAGACTACGGGCCCTGTCAATTATATTTATTAGATGTCTAATAATAATTTCTTATTACTCTCACACTCTAATCTTTTATGGTGCAGTTGATTGGCTAAAAGACTTGTTGTTATTGATTCTAATATGTGTGTTGGTTGTCAATTGTGTATGGAAGCTTGTAGCAATAGATTTGGCTATATAGGCCCCTCTAGATCAGCTATTTTAGTGAGATCTGCGGGTGGGATTGAGAGAGGTTTCACAATTATAGTATGTAGAGCTTGTAAAGACCCTCCTTGTGCGAGAGTATGCCCAACAGAAGCACTCACTCCAAGACCGGGTGGCGGAGTTCTACTCACCCCTAGCAAGTGTATAGGCTGTGGCAATTGTGTCGCCGCTTGTGATATAGGTGCTGTTATGTGGGATTTCGAGAGTATGAAACCTATTATATGCACTCACTGTGGCTATTGTGTTAGTTTTTGTCCTCACAAAGTGTTAGGCCTAGAGGAGGTGACATGAGATCTCAGACTGGCTGAAGACAGTGTCACGAGTGTTATACATAGATCTCACTAGAAAGATCTATTGGACTGAGAATAGAGAAGATCTGTTTGGAAAGTGGCTGGGAGGAATCGGTGTAGCAATACAGCTATATAGAGAAGAAGTGCCTCGCAGAGCAGATCCTCTTAGAGCTGAGAACGCGATCATCCTAGCGGTAGGGCCGGCTACAGGAGTGTTTCCAATGGCTTCAAAAACTATAGCAGTATTCAAATCTCCTCTTAACGGTTACGTAGCAGAGTCTCACGCAGGAGGAAGATCTGCTGCAGCCATAAGATTCGCGGGGTACGGAGCCATAGTGATCAAGGGAGCCAGTGACAGACCGGTCTACATAGTGATCGAAGATGATAAAGTGAGATTTAGAGATGCCGGAGCTATATGGGGTATGAGATCTTCTGAAACAGTAGGAAGAGTACTCAGAGAAGCCCTCCCCGGAGCAGGTCTGCGAACTATAATGAGGATAGGTAGAGCTGGAGAGAAATTGATCAGATACGCGAATGTGACTGTCGAGACATATAGACATTTTGGTAGAATGGGTCTAGGCGCTGTCTTCGGCTCGAAAAAACTCAAAGCTTTAATAGTTATTGGTAAGAAAGGTTTTAGACTACCCGATGTAAAGAGTTTTAGAGAGATCTATAGAGAGCTATACGAATTGACTAGAGGGGCTGCGACCAAGAAGTATCACGATCTAGGTACTGCTGCTAATGTTCTACCTCTAGACAAGACAGGAGCCCTGCCAACTAGAAACTTTACTAGCGGTAGGTTTGAAGGTGCCAGAGAGATTAGCGGAGAGAAGCTCGCTGAAGAAAATCTAGCTAGGAGAGTCGCCTGTGTGGCGTGTCCTGTGGCATGTATACACTTAGCATATATAAGAGAAGAGTATGAGAGCGAGAGATATTTCTACAAGACAGAGTTCATACCCTATGACTACGAATTGATATACGCTCTCGGCAGTAATCTAGGGGTTAGCGACAGATACGGGTTGCTAAAAATGATCAAGGCTGTCGAGGAGGAGGGCTTAGACGCTATATCTACAGGAGTTGTACTGGCCTGGGCCACGGAGGCTATGGAGAGAGGTGTTATATCTGAGAGAGAGACTATAGTACCTCTGAGATGGGGTGATTGGAGAAACTATGTAAAAGCAATACACAATATAGTTCTACAGCCAAATGAATTCTACGCTTACTTAGGTCTCGGAGTGGAGGAGGCTGCAAAGAGATATGGGGGATTAGAATTTGCGATAGCTTACAACAGAGTAGAGCCAGCGGGATATCACACAGGACCTCTCTATCACATCTCACTAGCCGTAGGATTCAGACATTCTCACCTAGACGCTGGAGCCTATTCCATGGATGAGAAGCTACTAGCTTCTGGGAGTAGTCTTCCAGAGCCTGAGGAAGCCTTGAAGATGATATCCGAGGAGGAGGCTTGGAGACAGGTTCTAAACTCCTATACTCTATGTCTATTTGGCAGAGGAGTATACACGAGAGAGCTAGTGGCAAAGTCTCTAAGAGCTCTCGGCTATAATTACACTGAAGAAGATCTGGTTGAACTTGGAAGAAGTATATACTTCGAGAAACACAGGATCAAATTAGAAGAAGGATTTGATCCTAGGGGTATTAGAATAGCTGAGAGAATTTTAGAGACACCAACACCGCTAGGTCAAATCTCAGAGAGCTATGTGAGAAAAGCTATAGACTACTACTTGAAATATTTTAACAAAACCTCCTAAGATCTCTGATTCCCTGATCTGTCAGCGAAGATTTGTAGCGAATAAGATCAGTAAAACTATAAAATATCTATAAAATAAAATAATATATTAGTAAAAATTATATTATCTAAGCTCTTGGTAACACGTTCAAATACGTCTTTACACAGATCCGCTAGACATCGTACTCCTTTAAAAGGTTTTTAACCCTAATAAAGATATAGATAGGGAGCCTTCTTGAGTTCAACCCAGAAAGTAAGTTATCTAGAATGGATGCTCAAAGTTCTCAAAAGATCTGTTGAGTTAGGAGGCTTTCCCGAAGAAGTCTATCAAATCCTGAGCAAGCCAGAGAGAGTTTTAATAGTAAATATTCCTGTAAGAATGGATAACGGTAAGATAGTCGTGTTTGAGGGATATAGAGTACAGCATAACAGTGCTTTAGGACCCTACAAGGGAGGTATAAGATTCCATCCTGAAGTAGATCTAGAGTCAGATATAGCTTTAGCTCTCGGTATGACTCTCAAAAACTCGCTGAATGGACTTCCTTATGGAGGTGGTAAGGGGGCTATTAAAGTAGACCCTCTCAATCTCTCTCCGGGAGAGCTTGAGAGGATCTCAAGAGGTTATGTAAGAGCTATCGCTCCGCTCATAGGGGATCAAATAGATATTCCAGCTCCAGATGTTGGAACTAATCCTCAGGTGATGGCTTGGATGGTAGATGAGTTTAGCAAGATAAAAGGGTATAACGTGCCTGGAGTCTTCACGGCTAAACCTCCTGAACTATGGGGCAATCCTGTTAGGATATACTCTACAGGATTTGGCACAGCTATAGCTGCTAAAGTTGCTGCCGAAAAATATCTAGGTGAATTTAGCAATCTAAAAATAGCTATACACGGATTTGGAAATGTAGGTCGATATGCTGCTTATTATTCGACTAAACTTGGCGCTAAAGTTATCGCTATAAGTGATATTACTGGAACAATATATGATCCTAATGGAATCGATGTAGAGCTGGCTATGAAAGTGGTAGAGAAGACTGGCAAGGGGGCAGATATAATCTACTATCCCAAAGGTGAGAAGATACCTGATCCCTACGCATCTCTGTACATAGAAACCGATGTTCTGATACCAGCAGCTATAGAGAATGTTATTAGGGAAGATAATGTGAGTAAGGTGAAGGCTAAGCTGATAGTAGAGGGGGCTAATGGTCCTGTGACTTCTGAGGCGGAGAAGAAACTCTACGAGAGAGGAGTCATAATAGTCCCAGACATCGCTGCTAATGCTGGAGGCGTAATTATGTCATATCTAGAGTGGGTTGAGAACTTACAGTGGTACTGGTGGAGTGAAGAAGAGACTCTGAAAAGACTTGAAAATATAATGGAGAACAATATCAAGAGATTAATCTCAAAATACGAAACTATGAGATCAGAGAAAGGAACCGTGACAATGAGAGAGGCAGCCTTTGTCTTGGCTGTTGAGAGAATCTATAAAGCTATGAAAGCCAGAGGCTGGATCTAGCTTTTCTCTTCTTTTTATATTCTTATATTGGAGTTTTTCAAATTATACTATTGAGTAGTATTGAGAGACGATAGAGACAGGCATTATAGTTCACGACTTGTCTCTTTCTTAACTCTAGCTATCGTGGCTGGAATAGTAAAAACACTTGGAGGAGTGCTATACTCCTCTAGAGCAGTACTAGTTGACGCGGCCACGAGCATAGCTAATATCATGTCGGTCATAGTAATAATATACTATCTGCGTGAGAGTCTAAAACCTCCCGACACAGATCATTTGTATGGTCACTTTAGACTTGCTTTAGGTGGAGAGTTTTTCACGATTCTAATCTACTCATTCGTAGCAGGTTTAATGATACTAGACCTAGCCAGTGGTTTTGAAGAGAGTTATAGAGTGGATCTGAGAGCCTCAATATATTCTTCTATAGGTATGACGCTCTACATAGGAGCTATAAGTCTTGGAAGAAGATTAGGAGAGTCTTTCAAAACCTACGTGAATTTAACTTACATAGAGATTATAGAGGGAGTCACAGCTATATTAGCATCTCTAGCAGGGGCGCTGATAAGCTATATAATAGATCTTGCCGGAGGATGCGCGCTCTATATATACCTCGTGAGAGAGATATTCTTTTCATCAATAAGATTTATTCGCGACATAAGTGATGAGGTTGAGAGTGAAGTTGTGGAGAAGACTATGAGAATAGTGAATGATCTTGGTTTAGAGCTGAAGAGTGTTAGGCTGAGAAGGTTCTACAAGAAGTTATATTATGGAGAAATGATCATAGCGATGAGAGGAGATAGATCAGTTGAAGAAGCACATAGAATAGTTGATCAACTGGAAAAGAGACTCATGAAAGAGAATATATACATATCAATTCATGTGGAACCCTCAGACAGTCATATCTAATCATATGCATACATATGTGAAAACTTAAACAATAAGTTAATAACTAGGAGATGGAGGTTGGAGACATGTCTCTTAGTAGAATCCTTATAATCTCTATCGTTATCATAGTAATTTTGATCATTGGAGTGGCAGTCTATACCATTACGAATAGAGCTGTAGAAACGCCTCAAACTCGCGAGATTAGGGCTAATGGCGGTGGTTCTAGCTTTATTAATCCTCAAATGCAAGTATGGGCAAGGTCATACTATAACGCAACTAAGGGTAGCGTGATTATAAATTATCAGAGCATAGGTAGTGGTGCTGGTCAGAGAGGTCTTCTAGAAGGATCTTTAGATTTCGCAGGATCTGATATACCTTTAATACCTGAGAACTATAAGGCGGCTCGAGAGAAAGGTCTTAAGATAATTCAGTTCCCCATCATAGGCGGCTCGGTGGCTGTGGTGTATAATATTCCAGAGTGGAATGATAGTCTTTGCGGACCTCTCAGAATGACACCTGAGGCTATAGCAGGCATATATCTAGGAGAGATAGCGTACTGGGACGATCCTGCTATTAGAGATGTTCAGATCGAGAATTGCAGAAATCTTCTACCACACAAACAGATCACAGCGATTCACAGAAGCGATGGGAGTGGAACTACCTATTTATTCACATTATTCCTCTCTAAGGCTGTGCCTAAGTGGAACTCTACAGTAGGATATGGACTGACTGTTGCGTGGCCTGTTGATAATATAGGGAGAGGTGTGGGGGGAAAGGGTAGTGAGGGTCTGATAGCTCTCGTTAAACAAACACCTTACTCTATAGGATATGTAGAGCCTAACTACGCTAAGCGAGAGAAAATACCTATTGCAGCGGTGAGAAATAAACTAGGACAGTACCTATTACCAGAAGATAAATACGTTATAGAGACAATGAGAAGAGGAGCGCAAGAACTGCCACCTCTGGATCAAGACTTAAGCTTTTTACCATATGAATTCGTGTATAGAGGAGAACCTGACACGTATCCTATCGTTGGGACTCCTTACATCATATTAAGTCTGAACATATCTAACGACAAGCTATTAGCCTTAAAAGAATTCTTCAAATACGCTCTGAGCGAAGGACAGATGAACTTATTAGAAGGATATGTGCCTCTACCTAGCGAGTTGAGAGATAAGATTATCAGCTACTTAGACCAATATATTAAGTAGGTGTCTCTATCAGACTCAGAGTGGACTTTTTTAAGTATTTCTCTATAACAAATATACTCGTAGTACTTATTCTGGTAATCATAGTAGTAATATTGATCTTTTATTCATACCCTATATTCCTCGCTGAAGGATTAAGATTCTTCTTCACATCAACATGGGATCCCATGAGAGATAATTACGGGATTCTATTCGCCATAGGAGGCACTCTGGTAACTAGCTTCATAACCGTGATAATTGTCCTCGTCACATCGATCTCAGCAGCTGTATTCATGATCGAAATAACGCCGTATAGATTCAGACCTTTTCTAGAAGCATTCATAGATCTTGCTGCAACAATTCCTAGTGTCATATATGGCTTGTGGGGTGTATTTGTGCTAGCGCCTTTCTTAAGAGACTATATAATGCGTCCACTGCTAGAGACGTTCCCCTGGCTCGCGGAGTTTACGGGTAGATATGTTGGCTCAGGTACTTCTATATTTACAGCATCAATACTGCTAGCTATAATGACGCATCCTTTCGCTACTTCTGTCATAAAAGAGAGTCTCAAATCTATTCCTCAGAGCATCATTGAGGCTCTATACTCTCTAGGACTTACCAGATGGGAGATTATTAAACACAAGATACTGATGATAAGATTCTCTATAATCGCAGGAATTCTACTGGCTCTGGGAAGAGCTATGGGCGAGACGGTAGCTGTTGCAATGGTTGTTGGCAATGTTGTCAATCCTTATTTCTACAAGATCTTTACGCCTGGATACACGATCTCTAGTTTAATAGCCAATCAATTTCTAAGCGCCGCAGGACTAGCAGTGTCAGCTCTATACGGAGCATCACTATTTATACTGCTCGTAGGTTTTGTCATCAATATCCTAGTAATGATCTATATGAAGAGGTCTAGGGTGAAATAGCGTTGGATACAAGAAAGATCAAATCTTATCTCATGCTAGGCTTATTCACACTACTCTTCTTCATACAAATAATACCAGTGGCACACTCAATATTCACTGTTCTCGCCAACGGTCTTACAGTGATTATAAGAGATCCTGTCACAATACTCTTCAGAGAACCTCCCCCGCCGGGGAGTAGTGAGAAGGGGGGTATAGGTCCTTATCTCTTGGGAACTCTACTACTAGTAAGTATAGCTTCTCTAATAGGTATTCCCATATCGATTTTAGCAGCCGCTTATAGTAATGAGGGTTATAACAGGACTTTGGGATGGCTATCTAGACTAGTTGCTAGGCTTATAGTAGAGTTCCCAACTATTATCATAGGATTATCAGTCTACGGGGTCGTCATATTATTAAACGAGGCTTTAAATAGATTCATAGAGTATCTAGGGCTTGGAACAGTGGTATACATACCTAGATTTAGTACTCTCTCAGGAGCTATAGCGCTAGCAATAGTAATGATACCATATGTCTTCACACAGAGCGATGAAGGCTTCAGCTCTATCCCTCAAAGTATAAGAGAGGCAGTCTATGCTCTAGGAGTGTCTAGAGTGAGAGTGTTTCTAGTATTGAGTGGGTATATTAAGAGTTTCATAATATCAGGAGCCATAATAGGGGTTGCGAAGATACTCGGCGAGACAGCCCCACTACTATTTACAGCCTTTGGAAACGACTTCTACGTTAATAGATTTCCTGACATCCTGCTAAATCCTATTGGAAGTCTCACCCTCTGGATCTTTAAAGCAGCCTTGTCTCCGTATGACAATTGGATAGAACTTGCGTGGGCAGCCTCATCAATACTTATACTTATTATCTTGATACTCTTCATAGTAAGTAGATATCTGATATATAAAGGTGAATTTTTCAAATGAGATCTTCAGACAACCATATCATCAGAATCAGAGATCTAAATCTATGGATCGGTAGAAAACACATATTAAAGAATATAAATCTAGATATACCTAGAAACACTGTGTTCACTATAATGGGACCCTCGGGAAGTGGAAAATCAACACTACTAAGAACGTTGAACAGGATAATAGATTTAACTCCTAACGTGAAGATCGCTGGGCACATATATTTAGAAGATATGGATATAAATAGTAATAGTGTTCCGCCTGAGACCGTTAGAAGAATGATTGGAATGGTCTTTCAAATACCAAACCCGCTACCACACATGTCTATATACGACAATGTGACTATCGGCCCTAAGTATAATAAGCTGGTTAAGAGTAAGAGAGAACTTGATGAACTTGCCAGATGGGCTTTAGAAAAGGCTTATCTATGGGACGAAGTTAAAGATCGGTTGAGAGATCCCGCCTATAAATTATCAGGAGGACAACAACAGAGGCTGTGCATAGCTAGGGCTCTGGCTATGAAGCCTAAGGTACTTCTCATGGACGAGCCTACATCAAATTTAGACCCTGTTGCCACATCTAAGATAGAAGAGCTGATCTTAGAGCTTAAGAAGATAGTCACAGTAGTTCTGGTCACACACTCACCATTCCAAGCTTCTAGAGTATCTGACTATGTGGCTTTCATGTATGATGGAGAGATAGTAGAGGTTGGGAGTGTGTCAGAGATATTTACTCGGCCTAAGAATATGCTTACAGAGAGATATATAACAGGAAGGTTTGGGTGAGAAAACTTGAGACCGATAGATATTGCCATAGAGAGGATAAGAGAGAAGATAGTAGAGATGAGCAAATCTATAGAGTATATCATAAACGAAATAAGCAAAGAGGTGTATAGAGTAGAGAGTCTATCAGGTTATGCGAGTAGAATAAGACAGCTAAGAGCAGAAATACACTCTCTAGTGATCGAGGCTATAGCTAGATATCAGCCAGCCGCATCAGACCTTCGGTATCTAATGGCTAGTCTCGAGATCTCATACGGACTCTTTAGATTCTCGAGATACGCGCTAGACATAGCGTATATAATAAAGAATGTCCAAGAACAGAATGAGACTAAGTGTGAGATGGCTGGGGTTAAGAGAATGCTTCCTCGGGTGACTGAGATGATGAAAGATAGTATAGAGAGTTTTATAAAAAGAGACGTTGAGAAAGCCAACAGAATCATAAAATTAGACAATGAGATCGATGGGGAGTTTTCAAGGATCTTAAGAGAGGCTCTTGAGAAAAATGATAGATGCTCTTTCCTAGATCTCATAGTCTGTATATATCTTGAGAGAATAGCAGATCACTCGGTTTATATAGCTTCAGAAACTCTATTTATGATGTGATTCTAGGAGGGCTGAGGAGAGATACTGACTTCCCCGCCCTAAAGGGCGAGGCTTTCACATGTAAAAAATTAGTTCGTTACACTCTCTCTAGATTCTTCTATTTACTCGCTCTTAGCCACTTGAATCTCTATTACTGAAACTCTGGCTTTTTTGCCATCCTGTCTTGTTATCTCTTCGCTGTCTATCTTAACAGATTCTATCTTCACTTTATCCTTAAGGAATCTATTTCTTAAAATCTCTACGGCATCCACAGCTTTTGTGATGGCTCTTCCTCTAGCTTTCACGACTATTCTATCAAACCCTTGGTTTAACAATGTTAATACTGCTAGCACATAGTTCATTACTGGTTTCTTTCCAACTAATACTGTGTTGCTAGGCACTTGGCTCATTCTCTATTCCACCTGCGGTTATGTGTATTTTTATGAAGACTTATATATTTTTATGATTCTCTGCGAGAAGACTCTAACACTTAATACTACCAAGATCCTCTCGACATAGATTATATCTTCTAACAAGCTCACATATAATTCTCAAGGGGACTACGGCTTTCTTACCATCTTCTGTCTCGATCAGCGCTTGAGAGCCTTCTACTATTATCTTAAACCTAACACAATTCTTCATAGACTTCTTCCAGAGTCAGATCAGAGCTCAAATCTTTTATTTTTCTTCGCTCTTTATCTCTCTAGCCATACTAAGCTTTCTATATCTCGAAGCGGAGGTACCCCATCTCTCTCTAAACTTTCTAGGTACGAGAGGTCTAACTCTCTTCACATCCGACCTAGGAATATAATTATTCTCCATACCAGGCAGACCAAAGGTGCCGTCAGGCATTTCAACAAGTCTATCCGTCTCTATTAGTTTTATCAAGATCTTTCTCAATCGATCCTCACCGGCTAAACCGCTGAAAGAGGCTCTAAGCTCTTTCCATGATAAAGGTCTTCCAGTCTCTGATATTTTCTTAAGAACCATCTTACTCAGTTTGTCATCGTCTGGAGCTCTCATGACAACTAGATCCTCGTCCTCATACATCACCTCTAGATCTTCGAACACGCTACCCTCGCTCTCCTTCTCTAACATCTATATTCCCATATTGATATATTAATCTCTAATATTAAATAGTTTCACAAAACAATATCTTTCTACTACCTATCGTCATTTGCTTCTATAGATCTTTCATAATAGCTAGAGGTGCACCTAGAATCCTACTGATCAATAAAACCCGATATTAGAAGTGAGAGTTATAATAGAAGTTTCTAGCCGAAGAGAGCTGAAAGACCTTCAGCTATAGTCTCCTCGGATACTCCCTCTTCTCTTTCTCTCTCTTCTTTCCCACCCTCTTCTACCTTTCTCTCCTCAGTACTCTCACTCTGAGATTGTACTTCTTGTCTTACTAATCCTATCGCTAGACTTAGTTTATACGCGTTAGATATAGCGTCTAATATGAGTATACTTATAGTCTCTCTAGACACCACTCCTAGCACTCTGGCTAGAGCTAATGATCTATTGTATGCTTTTAGTAGTGATAGTCTTATCACTTGTGGTTCTTTCGATACCAATGTTTCAGCCGCTAAATTCATAGAGTGTAGCCAAGCTGTTTTAATAGATGTGAGATATTTCTCAAGCTCTAACTTCATCTGCTCAGGCTCAAATATGACGCCATCCTCATACCCAACTATGATCCTGGGCTTCACAACTACTGGCGTTATACCTAGTTTATCAAGTAGAGAGACTAGCTCTAGAGGTATCTCTTGTCCTTGTCTAACAACAACTGTATCTCTGATCACATGAATCCTACCCTCACGAGGCTGAACAGGGATCTTGAATCTTCCGAAGACACTCATCATAGGTCCGGGAGGGATATCGGTAGGCCCTGCTGGGATGACTATATCAAAAGGAGCTTTCTCACCAGCTCTAAACTTAGTATATGAATAGAGTCTATTAATAATATTGGCTAGTTCAAAAACATTGTGCTTATCCGAGGCTATTACTGCCATAGGTTTGTTGAAGTATTTCTCAAGCTTCTCATAATTTTTAAGCTCGCTCTCTCTCATGGCTTTGATAAAGATCTTGTTTTTGAAAACCCTTACCACAGCTCCCTCACTCTCAAGCCTCGCTCTATAGTATTTTAAGATTCTATTCTCTAAATCCGTGACATCTAGTAAGATCATAGATCTCATTTTACTAAGAATCTCCACAGCCTCTTTTAACATAACCTGTTTCTCAGGTCTATACATTCTCTCATGAGGAGTAGTGGCGGTTCTTTGGAACTCTTTCAAAGCTTTTCTATAGCTACTAAGAGTCCTACTCTTCATCTTATACTCACCCTAACAGGCGGGCCCATAGTAGTCTTTATAATGATATAATCTACCACTTGCTCTAGCGGTTGTTTCACTTTATTCTCGACATAGCCTAACACTGTTAAGATATTCTCTACGATATCTTCAATCTTCATATTCTCAGACCCTACTCTACAAGATACAAAGGGCTGCTCTCTATTTCTCAACCTAGTCACAGACCTATAGTAGTTTATCATTGAGATAATATCTGCATTAGCAGGTACTGGTGTAGGCGCTTTACCTCTGGGACCTAGGGCGGGTCCTAAGACTCTGCCTGCTAGACCCATCAGGTCTGTTTTGACAAGAATCCAGTCACATTCTGAGGCTATTTTCTTTGCTCTCTTCTTATCTAAGCTCTGTAGCTCCTCGCGTGTTATAAGTAGGTCTGCTTGCTCTCGTGCTTTTAGAGCCATGTCTCCATCGGCTATTACACATATTCTTAATCTTCTTCCCAAGCCCTTAGGGAGATAGACAGCGTCTCTAAATCTAGCCTCTGGAGACTTCGGATCCAGACCTCTGAATACTATCTGAAGATCTATTCCTTGAGTAAATTTTCTACCTCTACCTAGAGATATAGCCTCCGAGACGCTCTTAGTAAGCGTGTCTCTAGAGATCATATTTATATCACCTCAGCTATTAATCCATTTACTCTCGTATTTTTTAAGTATATCATCATACACTCCGTTCTCCAAGTCTCTGATAACCTCCTTCGGATCTTTGTTCTCAATATTCAAACCTATAGATCTTGCTGTGCCAAGAATAGTCTTTACAGCAGCTTTAAGACTCTTCGCATTTAACTCTCTCTTCTTAAACACGGCTATCTCTACAATATTCTCTAGAGACACATTTCCTATCTTCTTATTCTTAGGATCTCCTGAAGGCTCTGAAACTCCTGCAGCTTTTAATAGTAGCTCTGTTGTTGAAGGTAGGTCAACAAAAATATCATATTTCAGAGTATCTAGATCTACTATAACGCGAATCTTAACATTATAGCCTTCGTAAGGCTTAGTCAATCTATTGATCTCCTCAATTACTCTCGAAGGATCTAGGCCGAGTTGCTGTAAGGAAGAACCTAGAGGAGGAGCTATAGTAGCCTTGCCAGCCGGCACCTCAGCTCTTATAACCCTGACTCCAGGCATCTTATATGTCACTCCACTAATAACTAGCTCACAAGATTATAAGCACACAAGATCTTCTTCTCGAAAGTGTTTTCCAGAGACGCGTTGAGACAGAGAGTATAAGAAGTATATATCGGACTTAATATTTTTAAGCTTTACATCATAATATAAATATATGGGGCGACGGTATAAATGAAGGAAACAGAGTATATACCTATAGTAACAATGTTTGGACAGATAATATCTGTTATTATAATCGAGTCTAACAAAAAGGGGTTTGATAAAAAATAATATCAGTATCTTTTCTTCGCGAGAACAATATATGAGACGGCCAGTGGAATCGGTATAGAGAGAATCTTTTTAATAAAATAATCTATTTTATACATTGCTGTTATAACTCTCTTAAGACTCTTGCTACTTACTCTCTCTAAAATTCTCACCGGGACTATGCCTGGGAGTATGTGTATAGGTTCTATACGTAGTAGCTCCATATCATAGATCTTCAGATATCTTATGATCTCTATCGGTGTAAAAACTCTGATCTCTATGCCACCAAAATTCCACTCTATGTCAAATCCTCTCTCAAGAATCTTTAGTTTGAGTATTGAGGTTAGTATCTCTCTACTATTATTCCTATATATAATGGCCTCATAGAGATTATCAAGAGCCCATGCACTATCAAAATCAAACACTAGATAGCCTCCGGGCTTTAAGATGTAGTAGACATCTCTAAAGAAGTTTTTAGGATTCTTCATATGATTGATCACTGAGGCTAGAGCCACTACCAGATCAAAGGATTCTCTTCTAAACCCCACGTGAGAAGCCTCTCCAACAACACTATCTACACCTCTCGAAAAACTTATCTCAACAGACTTTTTCGAGAGATCTAATCCTACAACTTTATAGCCTAATCTCTTGAATAGAAGACTCCAAAAACCTGTTCCACAGCCTATATCAGCTATCACACTATCCTCTCTAAGCACTTTCAACACGTGTTCGTATAGAAATCTCGCAATCTCTCTATAGTGATTAAAGTAGAAGAAAGACTTGAATAAGATAAGATCCTCGTATCTGTCCGCTATAAGATCATATATAAAGACTTTTTCATCAGCTAGATATACGTGGTCTCCGCGCTGAACTGCTCTGAGAATAGAACTCGACTCTTCTGAACTCTCTCCCATAGGCAAGGTCACATTCCTTGAAATCTCTCCAAAGTCTTATCATAGTTATAAAGATTTTAAATATCTTACTACTAAAGCTATTCTCTAGCACAGATAAATCAATGCTGAGAAAAGAAATTAATAGTCTCTAAGTAATAAATATTCTTCGGAGGAGAGATAAGATGCCGACACATGGTTCAATGACTAAAGCTGGTAAGGTTAGAAACGCGACGCCTAAGATACCTAAGAGGCCTAAGAGAAATCTAGTTCCCAGAGTTAGAAATAGAAGAGAGTTTTGGATTAGAGAAAGAAAAGCTCAAGGACTGCCCGTCCCTACAGTAGTCCCGCCCTCTTCAGTTCCTAGAAAGAAGAAATAGTGTTGATATTATTTGAATGAAAAGAATCTAGAGAATCAAGAGATTCTTGAGAAATTAATTATAAGTATATTAAAAGAGCGTGGAGAGATATCTTTTGAGGAGTTGAGAGAGTTTCTCGAAGAGAAAGGCTTCTATCGAGACTCGCTATACCTGAGGAGAATCATAGCTGATCTGATTAGGAGAGGCTTTATCATGAAAACTCTCAGTAGAGATAGAAAAAATAAGTTTGTCTATGTAGTCACTTCAGAGAGTCTCTAACAGCGTTTTCAAAGATCTCTAGCCCTAGCTCAGCTTTTTCCGGGGTTATGATTAGTGGTGGGATCAGTCTTATCGAACTTTTACCACAGCCTAGCAACGCTAACCCTCTTCTAAGAGCGTTGAACAACACTCTATCTCTAATATCAGGAGCATGAGTTTTGCTCTTTCTATCTTTAACAAACTCAACCCCCCACGCCAGACCTATTCCTCTCACATCTCCTACCACCTCGTATCTCTCTTTCAACTCGTAGAGTCTCTTCATAAATATGCTCTCAAGCTTTCTAACCGATGGTAGTAGTCTCTCTATGATCTCAATACTCTTAAGAGCCACGACCGATGCCAGAGCGTGTCCTCCAAATGTATTGCTGTGAGCTCCGGGCTCTAGATCTAAGTCTTTTCTAAAGATTGTCGCACCTATCGGAATCAACCCTGCCCCGAGAGCTTTAGCCAGGGTTATTATGTCTGGAGCTATGTTAAAGTGTTCTATAGCAAACATTCTGCCAGCTCTCCCAAGACCCATCTGCACCTCGTCATCTATTATCAGAATACCATATCTATCTGCCAGCCTCTTCAGCTCTACAAAGAAATTCTTCGGAGGCACTACATACCCTCCCTCACCTTGGATAGGCTCTACGAATATACCTGCTATCTCATCTGGTGGAACTAAGTGTTGCATTACCCAGTACTCTATGTAATCAATAACTCTATTCACCAGCTCCTCAGGATATTCATAGCCATCTATACCCCAAGGATTCCTATAGGGGTTGGGATACGGCACGTGAACAACGCCTGGCATTGTTGGAAAGAACCTCTTCTTTTGGACAGGTTTAGAGGCTGTTAGACTGAGAGAACCCATCGTGCGACCGTGAAACGCTCCTAAGAAAGCTATGAAATACTTTCTACCTGTTGAAAACCTGCTTATCTTTAGCGCTGCCTCATTAGCCTCAGTACCACTGTTGCTAAAGAAGACTTTCTTCTCAAAATCTCCAGGAGCTATGCTCGCTAGCTTCTCAGCAAGTCTGAGTTGATACTCATTGTAAAAATCAGTGCCAGCCGCGTGAGCCAATATGCTCATCTGAGTAATAGCGATCTCACGGATCTCTGGGTGTGTAGGCCAGCCTAAGTTATTCACAGAGACGCCAGAGGTGAAATCTAGATATATATTTCCATCAACATCTACCAGCCACACGTCCTCGGCTCTCTCTATCACTAAAGGCAGATTATGCGGATCGTGAGTTGTAGTTGCTATTAACTCTCTGAACCTACTAATGATCTCTCGAGACCTAGGACCTGGGATCTCTGTGACTATTCTCGGATAGTCTATCTTCATAGAAGTTCCCATTTGAAGTATACCTTTAGTCGCTTAAAAACTATCTAAGTCATAATATTAAATCATGATGAGAGATAGAGATCTATATAAAGAGATTTTAGAGAAGTATCTTTTAAGAGAGAGAGTCTCGGGATGGGCTGGTGAGAGAGACTATGCATATGAGATAAGAGATATTCTATGTGATAATATGAGATGCGATTCCTCTCAAGTGATATCTATAAACGTTAGAACATGGGAAGATCTATTTTGTGAAATAAATACCTTCAGATGCGCGATTCAACCGCCTTATGAAGGAGATATTAGTTTAAAAGGTGTTTTAACAGATAACATAGAGCATTGCGAAGATAAGATTCTGCTCATATCTACAACGGATCATCCTGACAATATATGGGTCTTGTATAACGAAGCTGTAGAGAGAAGAGCTAGAGGTGTTGTATTCTATGACTTTTACCCTTTTAGAAGGAGAAGAATAGTTGTCTCGGGAAGATGGAGCTATAGTTTCAATGAGACTATAAGAGCCGAAGTGCCTGTCGTACACATATCTCTAGAGGAGTACGCGAGACTTAGAAGATTCGTGGGGAGAGAGATAGATCTTGTCTTGAGATCTAAACTTAGAAGCTCTACAGGTTTTAACGTTGAAGTAATCAAAGAACATAGAGATCAAGAGATCATAGTATCAGCTCATCACGATGCTTGGCTAAGTGGTTTTAGAGATAATGGAATAGGAGTTCTAACACTTATAAGACTATCTGAAGTTATAGGAAGAAGATCTTTTGCAAAGAATAGTGTTAGAATAGTAAGTCTCACTGCAGAAGAGTATGGAGATCCTTCTAATAGCACGTGGTACTGGGCTTATGGTTCTAGAGTCTATGTGAACACTCTATCTGATGAATATATTGAGAGAAGAAAGATTCTAGGCCTAGTACTTGATCTTGCGTATAGAGAACCTCTCAAGATCTCTTATACCTCTCCTGACATAGCTTTTAATCTGAAACATCATATGAGCATAGAGAGTCAGATAGATGATTATGGTCATGTTTATATGGACACTATATCATTCGTCTCGAAAGGTGTGCCAACATTAACTCTTCATAACTTCACTTCAGATGTCTACTCTATATATCATACCGATCTTGATCTTCCTTTCGCTATGTGGAGAGGTTTTATAGAGAGACTCTCTCTAGACCTGGCTAGAATAATTGATAGATACGACCCAGCAACACATATGAGTGTTAAGATACTGAGAGAGAGAATTAGAAAGAACACCACAGGAGATCTTCGCGTGAAACTAGAAGAGTTAATTGGAGAGATAGAGAGAAGAGATATAGATGCTATCTATAGATTTTATAAATGTTTTTCTAAGACTTTATTAAAACCTGTGGCTTTCGAGAGCTATAGAAAGCTTTATAGTGAGCTCTCTCTCACACCCTATCCTGAGATAATCTCAATAGCCTCGAGAATCGGATCTAGAGAAGTAATTGTGGCGGGCGAGGAAAGAACACTAGATTTCGGTAACGAGTTTCTTAAGAATAGATATCTAGCGGAAAATCTAGAGCTACTCGAAATGTTGAGAGAATGTGTTTTTAGATGAGATCTGAGCTCTTATATAGAGTTATAGTAGCGTGATTCTATTGATCTTCTTTTTGAGAGAATCAATCTCTTCTAAATCTCTCTTGACATAGTTTTCAATAGAAGGCTTTTTTCTTATGATTATCTTGAATATTCTCTCTTCTTCTATTAACCCGCTCATCTCGAAGAATCTTATTATCAGAAATGGTTCTGTCAGATCTTTATTTTTCTCTTGATAATAAAGAGATCTTTTCTCTATCAACGAAATCAACTGAGCAAGACGAGATCTTAGTATTCTCATCTTGTTCAAGAGTATCTCTAGCCTCTCTAGATCTTCATCAGGCTTATTCAACTCTCTAACTACTCTCTTGAGTCTTTTAGTGAGACTTACATGTATATGTGCCAACTCGCTCAACTCACGAATCAATTCACTGTACTCCGAATCTATATCAATACTGTTATCTCTACTCAACTCTTCTCACAACTACAAGACTATTATTAGCAATACCATTTCTCATTAACTCAGCTCTATTGCCAATCAGATTGTCTTCAGGACATTTCTCACTTATAATAGCTTTAAATCTCAATCTCTTACCCTTTACAGAGATCTCTAGATAATCTTTGATCCCAAGCTGATCTGCTAGCTTAGGATGGATCATTACAGATCCTTCTTCAATCTCGTCAGAATGTGAGATCCTGACTCTCTTCTCCTTCAACTTCTTCTCCTCTCTAAGCGCCTGTGGTGGAGGGATCACTTTTAAAAGCTCTTTTATAGAGAGTTTCGGCGACTCTTCCTCAGATCTCTCTTCACTCATATACTTCCCAGATGAATAAATTATGTAAAAAGAGATAAATAACTAAAACAAACGCACGATCTATGATACGTCTATAGATAAGCCGAGTGGCAGACTTAGAAGAATGACAGCTAGAAGACAGGCTTTAGGCTGTGAAAAATATTTCAGATCATTAAAATTAGTCTGTCTCATAGAAATAGTTCTCGGAAACCATCTCTGAAAACCTCATCATAATAAGAAGATCCCTAGTTGAATCGGGTTAGAAAAAAGAGGTTACCAGCGCCGCGGCCGGGATTTGAACCCGGGTCACG
>JBEULF010000011.1:2961-7696 GCA_041287455.1 Sulfolobales archaeon | reverse complement strand
GTATCGGCTGGAGCGAGTAGAATGGGTGTTGGCTTTGTTAGAAGAGTGATCGGGGCTTTCTGTGAGAGTTGTCTTAGAATCTTTTTTTATTTGGTGTCTGTTAAAGTATTCTGTGGGTGAGTTTAGTAGTGAGTATAGGCTTGTTCTTTGATTTTGACGGCACGCTAAGCCCTCTTGACGCTTCTAGAGAGAGTGCTAGAGTTAGAGATGATGTTGCTGAGGTTCTCAGAGAGCTTGGCAAGAGATTCTTTCTGGCGTTGGCTAGTAGTAAGGATTGTAGGTTTCTTATGAGCAGAGCTGATTATTTCAATGCTTATATATGTGTTAATGGTCTAGAGATCTTTTCGAGAGACTATCTTATATATGATCCTTTGATTCTTGAGAGTGAGAGGATCAAAGCTCTCTCACAGATCATATATATGGCTAGGAGTGTTTCTCGCGTGTTTGTAGAAGAGAAGATCTCGCTTACAGACAGAGTGTTAGGAGTGTCTATTGACTGGAGAGAGACTTCATCTAGACCTAGAGAGATCGATGGGATCATAGGTTTTGCCACGAGTAGAGGGCTTCAAGTTATCGAGTATGACGGCTACCCGTTTGTAGATATATATGTGTCTAGGAGGAATAAGGGAGACGCGATTAGACTCATCAGATCTCTATATAGTATCGACAGAATCGTGTATTTCGGGGATAGTAAGAATGATCTCCCAGCGTTTGAGGTGGCTGATATCTCGGTTCTAGTTAGACATAGATTTAACAGAGATCTGCGTGTAGAAACTGATTACGAGGTAGAGTTTGAAGAGTTGGGCAGGTGGTTGAGAGAGTATGCAGCTCTCTTATGAGACATATCTGAACATACTGATCGCTGTGGGTATAGCGGTTATAACAGTAGTCATAGGCTATGTTGTTGGTAGAGTCTCTAGAAGAGTTGTAGTGTATATACTGAGTAGAATCGGGTTTGACGGGTGGTTTAGAAAATTCGCTATCGGCCGAGCCATAATCAGAGGAGGTTATTCTTCGAGCGAGTTTTTCGGACTGATAGTCTCGTGGATAATATATCTAGTATTCATATTCCTAGGCATAGCCTTGGCAGCCTTGTACATGGACCTGGCCTGGCTGGCCGAGGCTTCTTACAGCATTATATACGTGTACGTGTGGGGTTTTGTGAAAGCTTTTCTCATAATGATAACAGGCTTTATACTCACAGACGCTTTCGTAGGCTATATATACAAGAGCTCTGAGTTTAGAGAGGAGGCGAGGCTGATAACACCTCTAGCAGAGTACCTGAGAATCATAATATACCTAGCCATAGTCCTCTTCGCGCTGGAGCAGGGGGGTTTGAATGTTCACACTCTCAACATCCTGATCACCCCGGTGATATGGGGTCTTACTATTGCTATGATTATAATGATGATCGCTCAGATACTCCAGCAGGTTGTCAGAAGATGAAGTTTTTCTCAGTCATGTATCAGACTTCTAATAGCAAGGGTCAAGAGCTAGTGGCTCAGAGAATGGTTAAGTGGGCTAGAAGGCTAGGGCACGAGGCCTGGCTGGTTACCAGCGTGTATCACGATGGAGAGCCTGTGATACCTTCTTCTGAGGTTCTGAGAAGAGTTGAAGGCTACATAGTCTTCGACAGAGACCCTAGAGCGGGTGTACCGAGTATTAGAGTTGATAGTACTAAGACTCTCTGGCCTCCGAGAAGAATTGTGTTCAGAGACTTCATAACGATTCTTAGGAGTATAGATGAGAATATAGGTGTAGACTTTATACTCACACACTCAACCCTGTGGAACGGTCCGGAAGACACGGCCAAGTGGGTTATGTGGAAGAGACTTATGAGAAGTCTCGGAGAGACTGTTCGCTACACGGTCTTCGCGCACATGTCACACTACCAGCCTCCCGACCCTCTACGATACAGTGTTATTGAGAGAGCCTATAGAATGGCTTGGAACTCTACAGCCTTCCCAGCAATATTTAGAACAGCTGATCTCATAGTATGTGTCACAGGAGTCGAGGCTGAAGAGATGATCACTTATGGAGCGAGGCCAGATCAGATACACTTATTCCCCGGAGGCTTAGACGATGACACAGCCGCTCTGATAGACAATGCTAAGCCAGATCTTTTCTTAGAGAGGTTCAAGCAGGCTAGAGACAAGTATATAGTGGCGTATCTAGGGACTGTTGAAGAGAGGAAAAACCCTCTAGCAGTAGTTAGAATTGCCAAGAGACTGAGAAGAGTTAGAGACATTGTCTTCGTGATAGCCGGGAGACCGGGGGATCAGTGGAGTGAAGTTGTTAACGAAGCCAGAGGACTTGAGAATATTATCATAACAGGCGAGCTAAGCGAAGAGCTTAAAGCTTCTCTC
The DNA here is from genome assembly GCA_041287455.1 of Sulfolobales archaeon. Taxonomy (GTDB): domain Archaea; phylum Thermoproteota; class Thermoprotei_A; order Sulfolobales; family AG1; genus WYEN01. Next base: position 5,330 of record JBEULF010000011.1, on the reverse strand, counting down.
ATAAGAGCATCTTATCTGAACATAATAATGTCTAGAATGGAGGCGCTCGGATTAACACAGATAGAGTTTATGTACGGGGGAGTCCCAGTGATCACTAGTGGTGTCTATGGGCAGAAGTGGCTTGTATCAAACAATGTCGAAGGAGTCCATGTTAACGGGCCTGACGATGTTGAGAGTGCTGCGAGAGCTGTTGAAGAGCTTGTCAAAAACCCTGGCAGGAGAGAAGAGATGTCGAGAGCAGCGAGAGAGAAGGCTTCGCAATTTCTCATGTCTAGACTGATGAGAGAATTGCTAGACAGAGCATCCACGCTTCTCGGGAAATAAGTCTCTGTCTCACAACTCTCTCAACCCTTCTCGCCAGACCTCGACCCAGGTTTTCTTCGAGTGTTTCTAGACGTTGTTCTCTCTAGCGTCTTGCTCGCCACTATGTCATCGAGCTCGTAGAATTATCACCCCTCAGATCTTCTCAAGATCTTTTGTGAAAAGCGAGTTGTTGAAAGACTATTTGTTTCTCAAACTCTCATCTCTACCAAACATTCAGACTATACCTCGAGAAAAGATCGTGATCTGATACTTCTTATCTCTCCGCGTGAAACATCTATAACTCTCACCAGGCCACACCACGGATCTTAATTAGATCTCGTCACGGATCATCGAGATAACACATGATCTTACAACTCGCTGCAAAGAGAGATTGACTCTGCTGAAAACTGAGATAAGCTATACACGCGAGATACTGGTGCCCAGTTTCAACAGGTGTACTGGTTCTCGTAGCTGTGTTTAATAGCTTTACACGCGAATATCTATATAGACGCTCATGCCCCCTCGCCTCGGTCTGTTAAGACGTGTCGAACTGCCTAAGCTGAGAAGACTTAGGAGGGCTGATCTTGGGGGTCAGAGTTGAGCTGGGTATTAAGAGTAGATTTTCGCATAGCGAGATTAGAACTTCAGCTCTTGTTAACAGCGGGTATGAGGTTGTAGAGCCAGAGATACTCTTACCTAGGAGAGCGGCGGAGTATCTCGGGATCCCTCTAACTCCGCCGCATGCGAGAATACTAACCTACGAGACTCCAGCAGGTTTCTATAAACTGCTCTTTGTCCAGAAAGCTGTAGACGTGCATCTCGTCAGTGTATGTGTGAGAGTAGAGAGTGTGAATGTAGCTAGCAAGCGCGCTGGGTATACAGCTATAGATATTGCTAGAGGTGTGTGGAGACATGAGAGAGACCCCATAGATGTTACGAGACCTAGCCCGCGTCCAGAGTACTGGTGATCTCTTCACTTCTACACTATTCTTAAAGAGTTTCACAATCACTCTGATTGCTGGCTCTAGTAATCTCTCGTCTCAAGAGACTGCGCGAGTCTCTATACCCAGACCACTCTTATCTCGATTCTGTGTTGCTCGTTATAGTAGGCTTGCGTGCTCAGCTATATTCTGAGACCTAGTCTCTCTATAATCTCTCTCAATCTCTTCTCAGTCTCGGGAGGCTCTGGCTCTAGTGGTGGTCTTACTATCGGTTTTATAGGCGCTCCTAGTAGTCTTAGCATTGTTTTCACAACGCTTGGGTATGATGTTGCGTAGTCATATGCTCTTGTCAGCTCTAGCAGTCTTCTCCAAGACTCTACAGCTCTGTCAAGCTCTCTCGCAGTCCACGAGTCGTAGACCTCTCTATGTATCTGTGGTGCTACGTTTGCCAATGCCATTATACCTCCGCTACCACCCATCATTAGAGTTGGTAGTAGCATGTCGTCTAATCCTGTGAGTATTGAGAAGTCTCTTCTAACTTCTCTAACCTCTTGAACAAGAGATCTGAGGTATGAGAATCCGTCATAAGTGATCTTAGCACCCACCACATTACTATGCTCTCTGGCTAGCTCAACGTATAGTCTGATAGGTATGTTGACCCCTGTTGTAGAGGGTATGTTATATATTATCAACGGCAGATCTACTCTCTCAGCAATAGTAGAATAATGCTTCTTAAGACTCTCTGCAGACACTTTGAAGAAATACGGTGGCGTGGCTATAATGCCAGAGACGCCTAAGTCGGCGAAGACTCTCCCTAGAGAGACACAATCCTCAGTATAGTTAGCACTAACACCAGAGATAACCCAGACTCTCCCACCAACCTCCTCTAAGACGATCCTAGTGATCATCACAGCCTCATCTCTAGACAGATGAACAAACTCGCCAGTAGTACTATTAGCGAAGATCCCGTGGACACCTCTCTCAACTAAGTATCTTACAAGCCATCTAAGCCCCTCCACATCGACCGACAGATCCTCGTTGAAAGGAGTTATGAGAGGAGGTATAACACCGTAGAAACGACTTTTCAAAATCTCCCCAGACATACATATCATTAGTAATATTATA
>JBEULF010000011.1:0-2861 GCA_041287455.1 Sulfolobales archaeon | reverse complement strand
TAGTAATATTATATAGTGTTCATCATACGAGACCTAGTCTTCTACTCGCCACAACACCTTCTACCAAGAAGATCAGGGCTGACACGAGTGATATTAGCAGAATGAATATCCTCTCACCAGTGGCACTAGATGATAGTATCAGATAGATCTCGCCGAGAGAGACTCCGAAGAAAAAAGCTGAGTATATGAACATTCGAGGAAGAATCTTTCTACCTATAACTATGAACCCCTCCGGACTCACAATTCTACTAACAACATAGCCACCGCCAGATCTTTTTATCAAGCCGAGTTCTTCGAGCTTCTTCAGACTATAATACGCAGTGCTCACCGGGATGCTCAGCTCTCTAGCAAGCTCTCTAACCCCGACAGGCTCTCTAGATTCTAGGATCCTAACATATATTCTGAGAGCGGTTCTACTGAGATCCTCAGCACTCACATGTCAACCCGTGACAGATTCTCTATTGAGAATATAGAGTTTATCGTTCAGACAACTGAACACTCTGTACAACAGTTAGAGTATTAGGATTTCTAAGAGCAATTGTAAGTCGGAGAGTGAGATTATGAAGAGATCTCTCTTTATATCACTCATAGTAGTAGCTCTAGTAGCAGGGATCCTAACCCCGATCATAGCAAATATTCTCACACCACAGACCACGAGAACCTCTACAAGCCCCCCAACTCACACAGTCTCTATCGAGCGAGAGAGTGTTATGAGAGAGATAGTCTCGCCAAGATCTGTAGAGTTGAAGAGTTTTGACAACTACACCGAGCTATACGAGTACCTGGGCAGCATAGACGCTGCGACCGCCATAACCACGCTGGGCACACCACCAGTCTCAGAAGCTACGATAACAGTAGTTCCTGTAATGGCGAGACCGATAGCCACAGTAGCTCCAGCTCGAGAAGAGTATCCGACCACTACCCAGAGCACTAGGTATTCTACTACTAACGTCCAGGTTCCCGGTGTTGATGAGATTGATATTGTTAAGAACAATGGATCTATACTTGCTATCGCTTCTGGCAGTAGTGTTTTTATAGTTGGTGTGAAAGAGAGATCTGTTTTAAGCAAGATCTCTCTTGGCGAGAGTGTGAGAGGTCTCTTTCTATACAAGAATCTCCTGATAATAGTCTCGGAGAATAGAGAGTCTAGAATGATCACGGTGTTGCCAGACACTTCTTGTAGCTGTAGATTCGTCATACCTCCCGAGACGATTAAAACCACGACCTATCTCTACGACGTCTCAAACCCGTCCAGGCCAGTGCTTATATCTAGCATATCTGCCACAGGCTCTCTAGTCAGTTCTAGAATGATCGATGGGTATCTATACCTAGTCTTATCACAGCCTATATTTAGAGAAGTGATCCCTCTGGTCAACGGCAGAGCGGTGAGACCTGAGAGTATTGTCTTAATAGACCCTGTGCCTACCACTTACACCACTATAGTATCTATAGACGTGGAAAACAAGATCTATAGTGTCAGAAGTTTTATGACAGGAGCTAGCAGCTGGATGTATTCTTCGCTCAAAAGAATCTATCTGGCAACCACAGTCTCACCCACGATACTCGAAGTCTATAATCTCACAACAGAGATCCTGGCGAGATACGTGCCTCAGATAAGAGCTAGACTTGCGGAGGCTCTGACTCAGAGAAATATGACTAGATACATAGAGATTGTACGAGACTATCTAGCCTCGCTAGACCTGCACAAGGTGGAGAGTTTGATCAGTAGTGTTAACAGCGAGCTGAGCAGGATCTTTCTAACGTCTAAGACTAGATTCTACGTGTTCAGCGTCAGCGGAGTTGAAGTCTCTTATAGAGGGTTCTTCGATGTTGAAGGTGTTGTCCTGGATCAGTTCTCGATGGAGGAGTACAAAGATCACTTTATAATCGCGACAACTTCTAGAAATTGGAGTGTGATGACAGTTCTCACAACGCTCACGCCGACCCCGCTGACAGCGCCTTCGTCTGGGAGTGTTATTGTGATCCAGCAGAAGAACAATAGTTACACGACTATAACACAGGCGATTTCGAGAGTGGTCTCAACAACAACACGTCCTCTGGAGACTATATACCCCTTCTACGCGTACATCAGATCTGTGGGTGTTGAGAGTAATAATGTGTTTATAGTAGATCTCAGCAGTCTGAGAGTTGTCTCGAGTTTGAGAGGTCTTGCGGAGGGTGAGAGAATATACTCTGCGAGACTAGTTAAAAACATATTCTTCCTAGTAACATTCAGAGAGACAGACCCTCTATTCGCTATAGATGTCTCAGACCCCGAGAGACCTAGAGTGATAGGCTTTCTGAAGACACCTGGCTTCAGCGACTATATACATCCTCTCTCCGAAGACAGACTTCTAGGCATAGGATTCGAAGGATCTAATCTAAAGATCTCTCTCTACAACGTCTCAGACCCTACCAGCATGAGCGAGATATCAAAGATCCTTATAAAAGACGCTTGGAGCATAGCAACATCAGACCACCACGCCGTAACAATAGACCTCGACCACAGACTAGTATTCATACCCATAGCAGTAAGAGGACTAGGCTCAGGAGTGGCAGTAATAAGCTATACAGAAAGATCAATAGATCTAGCGAGAATACTAACACATGAAAACGCCTTGAGAACAGCCTACGCAGGAAACGAACTCTTCACAATATCAACCTCCATAGTAAAAATATACAGCTTAAGAGACTTGAAAGAAATAGGCGCGATAGAGCTGAGATAAACCCACATACCACAACCACCAACTCACCTAACACAACAACCACACAACCAGCAAGCCTACTCTTAATTTTTTATTGGATTCCTGATCGTAATAGTGTTCAGGATCGTCGCTATAGTTATTGCTTTCAATTCTTTT
>JBEULF010000010.1:0-8129 GCA_041287455.1 Sulfolobales archaeon | reverse complement strand
TTGGGGGTAAAACAGTTAGATGAAGATACTTGTAGTAGGTATCGTGCCATATGATTCGGGGAAAACAACTATAGCTAGAGAATTAGCTAAGAGACTATCTAGTAGAGGATACAATGTTGGAGTGGCGAAACCTGTAGCAGGTCACAGTTTGTGGTATCAAAATGATACTCTCAGATATACTCTGGAGGGAGGTGTATTAGTAGGTCATGACGTGATAGAGCTTAGAAAGAGCATAGATTCTTCTGATCCTCTAGAGAAGATAAATCCTTTTGACATAGCTACAATGCCACATGATATCATCCGCGACGGTAGAATTGATCATATGTCTATCGAGAGATTGATTCATTCAACTACTATAGATTCGGCTGTCATAGTAAGAATAAGCTCGTGTAACGACACATCTAAAGATGTTTCTTCACAACATTATTTAATAAAAGAGAATTATATGTCGCTTGCTAATGTCGTCAGAGAGTTAATAGATCTCTTGGTAGATAGATTGAATCCTAAGCCACGCATGATTCCTACTAAGGATCTAGTGAGGTTATTATATGAAGGTGTGATGGCTACTGATAAGTGTTTGAGTGAATTAATTAAAGAGCATGAGATATTGATTATAGAGAGTTTCAATGATTCAGGAGCTCCCAACATGAAATCTCTAGATTCAGACCTGGTAGTGGCTGTCAGTCCAGGGAGAGTACTGCTGTATAGAGGAGTAGAATATAGAAAGGCTTTTAAAATATACTACTCATCTCCATTTTACTCCTCTTCTCTCTACGAGAAATGGCCTACTACAAGAGAGATAATTCGATATCTAAAGCCTATCGAGACACTCGAAATACCTCATAAAGAGTTCAAAGAGAGATTCGAGATGGCTTTAGAGACATTGACACACTCAATCTTAGAGAGATCTGAAGAACTACACGCGATCGGTTAAGATTATTTAGCTTTTTGCACACTAAATAATGGTTCGGATAATGACAAGTGAAATCGAGCTATTAAGTTTTGAGACTTCTAACGAGTGTGACTGGATCACTATCGAATTAGAAGATAACAACATCATATCTGTAAAACCATATATAGCTCAGATAGCTAGAGTGGGTAACGATCCTAATACTGGAGCGCCTATATACGCTGTTGGAACAAGTTATCAGCTGAGATACGTGTCTCTAACTCCTTCGCTTAAGAAGATCTCTCAGCCTGAGTTTGTGAAATTTAAAGCAGATAAAGAATGCCAATGGCTCGAGGTGAAGATTGAAGATGGCAGTGTTCTGAAGGTTAAGCCAGGTATAGTCTATGTCATGAGAATGGCCTTCGACCCTATGGGAGTGCCTCAATATTTGATTCAAATACAAGCCGCTATACAGATCTCTAGGGTTCCGAAAGAACTGATCAAAAAACCTGTAGGACGCGTAGCCATGCATACTTGATCTCTATATAACTCTGCCTAGAAGTCTGATCTTTCTTAAAGCAATTCTCTCTGGTAAGAACTCTAGATTTGTATTGTGAGTGACATATATCTTCTCTACAGTTTTTAAGCTCTCGCTCAACTCACTTAGTATCTTTCTCAAATGACTGAGAGTCTCCATCTTAGTGTTCCTACTATCAACTATACCAACACCTATCTCTCTAGATCTCTCGACGTCTCTAACGAAATCTTCGCGAGAAATCTTTCGAGACACAAGATCAAATACTGGCACGATATTCTTTCTAGAAGAGAGTTCTGATAAGATCCTGGCGTTCTGAGAATCATAGTTGAAGTAAGTTATAATCCATATATAGCCTTGGAAAGAATCTGCGATCAGAGAATACAGTTTTATATACTCATCGCTGAGTCTCTGAAAACCTAGCTCAGGTTCGTGAAGATCCACGTGCCTAACGCCTTTTCTAGAAGCCTTGTCCAGCTCTCTAAGAATAACTCTCTCCACATAGTCTCTCGCTAACTCTATATGTGTCGAGTATGAAGATTCTTGGACGATAGAGTTATTTGCAAGAGTAAGAGGGCCGGGGAACGTTATAGAGATATACTGTATTCTATCTAGAAAACCTAAGATTCTTAGATCCTCTACTAACGTGTCTGTGACCACGGTACTCTCATATGAGATCCTCTTTTTAAACACAGGTTGTCTGAAGAAGAAGTTGTTATCGTAGAATCTCTTTAATCCATCTACTTCTACACCCATGTAAGAGGAGAGAGGGTTGAAGAGATCATCCCATCTGTACATTCCATCGCTAACTCTAGTGAAATTGTATGAGAAGACAAGACTTATATATCTTCTCAGATTCTCTCTGTAGATCTCTGTAAGCTTCTCTTCAGCGATCTTGCCAGAAGTGTATCTTGAGAGAGCTCTTGCAATACTCCGAGTTCTAGGCATTGAGCCATACAAGATCTTACTCGCTACCGGCATATGATCACCTTAGAACAATACTCTCTAAACCTTTCTTTCTCAACTCTTCTCTGACAATCTTAACACCTCTAACCATGACCTCGAGTTTTGCTCTAGCTATATCTCTGGGGAGAAGTTTAAGCCCGCAATCAGGATTAACATAGATCTTATCTGGAGGAACGATCTCCATTACTTTTCTAAGAGCTCGTATAACTTCATCCTCGCTCTCAACCCTTCTCGAGTGAACATCTATGACTCCAAACCCTATCTCTTTGTCTCCTAGCCTCTTTAAGACGTCTATATCTCTAAAACTTCTATTAGCAAACTCAAGAGCGAATTGACTAACATTTAATCTATCAAAGTATCTTGATAGAAGCTCGTAATTACTATAGCACACGTGGAGTCCTAGCTTTATTCTCACACCTCTAGAAGCTTCATTTACAGCATCGACAGCCCAATCCATTTCCTCTGGATGTGTTGTTAAGGCTGGCTCGTCTATTTGAACGAATCTAGCTCCAGCTCTCTCTAACTCTAAGATCTCTCTATTAATGATCTTGGCTAGCTCGAACACCATCTCTTCTTTAGATGAGTAGAACTCGTTATAGCTCCAGTCGCCAATAGTGTAAGGTCCTGTTATAGTGACTTTAACAACCTCTCTCCTACTCACACTACGTAAAAAATTATACTCTCCCACCACAATTGGGTTCTCATATGAAAACTTTGACACAACAGCAGGCTTGTTAAAGAAGTTATTACCCCACACTCTGACAGGCCCGTAGAATTTAAACCCCTTGATCCTCTCGGCAAAATACTCAACCATCTCGTCTCTTCTGATCTCTCCATCGCTCGGTATGTCTATGCCTGCTTCTTCTTGTTCTCTTACGACAGCTATAATAGCATCGTTAAAAGCTTCTTCGAGCACCTTCTCATCCACTCTGCCAGCCTTATAAGCTCTAACGATCTGTCTGAGCCATCTAGGCCTAGGATAACTCCCTATAACAGTTGTTGGTAGAATTGGAAGTCTTATCTCTGTCTGAGAGGTCGAGGTCAATATATCAACCTCTTAAATTATTTATAGAAAGATAAAAATTAAAAATTGATGTTAAGCTTTTAAACTAATCTTCGTTTATACATGTTTCATTATCTTCCTTTAAACTCAGGTTTTCTCTTCTGGAGAAACGCTGATACGCCTTCTATAACATCTTCAGTGCTAAATAACAATCCGAACTCTGCCGCCTCTAGAGCTAGTCCTGAGGCTAGAGGAGCCTCATAGCCGTATCTAACAGCGTGCTTGGCGGCCATTAGAGCTATAGGTGCTTTCTCAGATATCTTAGTAGCAATACTTCTAACTTCTCTCTCAAAATGTTCTGAAGCTACAACTCTATTCACTAATCCTATTCTCTCAGCCTCTTTCGCTGGGATCATATCACCGGTAAAGATAAGCTCTAGAGCTCTACCAGAGCCTACTAGTCTGCTGAGTCTCTGAGTACCGCCAGCGCCTGGAATTATACCTAGATTAATCTCTGGCTGTCCTAGCATAGCTGCTTCTGAGGCGATCCTCATGTCGCAAGCTAAAGCGATCTCTAGACCTCCGCCTAATGCATAGCCGTTTATAGCAGCAATAACTGGCTTGGCTAATCTCTCGATCTTGTCTAGAAGCTCTTGGAATCTTCTGGAGAAGATATACGCTTTAACCGGATTAATCCCTACGAAACCTGTGACATCTGCACCTGCTGAGAAAGCTCTTCCACTACCTGTAATAACTATTACTCTGATACTATCATCCGCCTCTAGCTCGTCTAGAGCGCTTGAAAGTTCTCGTATCATATCTGGATTAATAGCGTTTAATCTCTCAGGCCTGTTTAATATGATCCACCCGACCTTACCCTCTTTTCGAATGACTATAGTAGTGAGCTTCTTCTCTTCCACCACGCCATAGACGTAGAAACCGCTTCCTGTCTTTCTGCCTAGTTTATTTTCAGAAACCATCTTTAATAGTAGCGGGCTGGGTTCATAATCTTCGATCTCATATCTTGTCTTAAGCTCTCTCAACACATTAACAATCGTATCTATACCCCACTCATCAGCCATCTCGAGTAGACCTCTCGGATACCCTAGGCCTAGTCTAACAGCTTTATCTATGATCTCTGCAGACTCAACTATATTACTATGTATTAGATTAGCCGCCTCATTAATGGCAGGGGCGAATATTCTAACCACGTCTATCTTCTCACCTGGCTCTCTCGGAATACTAGGTCTACTATACTTACCAGGCTCTGGATAAGTGTAGAAACCTCTCCCTGTCTTCATACCGTACTCTCCTGCTCTAAACTTCTCTTCTATAGTTTTACAAGGCTTGAATCTATATCCTCTCTTACTCATCTCGTTTAGTATAAACACGAATACGTCAATCCCAGAGTAGTCTAAGAGTTCGAACACCCCCATTGGGAGTCCTAGCTTGTATCTCACAGCACTGTCTATAGAGATCGGATCTGCTTCGCCAGCATCTACCATGTAGCATGCTTGAGCCACGACTCTGCCTAAGATCCTGTTAACTATGAAACCGGGTATGTCTTTCTTAACAACTACGATCTCTTTGCCGAGACTCTTAGTGAATTCAACAGCTATATCTAAAGTCTCCTTAGAAGTCTTCTCACCCATAACAATCTCTACTAGAGGCATTAGAACGGGTGGGTTGAAGAAGTGAATACCTATAACCTTGTCAGGTCTGTTGGTCGCCTCAGCAATTTCTGATATAGGTAGAGAGGAGGTGTTAGTAGCGAGAATCGTGTGAGAAGGAGCGTTTAGATCCATCTCTTTGAACACTTTCTTCTTCAAGTCGAGATTCTCTGGAACCGCCTCGATAACTATGTCAGCTTCTCTCACAGCCTCTGCGATAGATAGTGAACTTCTTATTCTGCTCATAACAGTATCAACATCCTCTCTCAGAGTACCTCTCTCCTTAAGCTTGCCTAGACTCCATCTAATACTGCTCAATGCTCTCCTTAGGATATCCTCTGACACATCTACTATAACAACCTCGTAACCCGCTATGGCAGAGATCTCTGCAATACCATGACCCATCGTACCCGCTCCTATCACAGATACTCTCTTAATTCTCTTAGAAGAACTCATCAAAACCGCCATTTACATTATTAAACAGCAAATATAAATATTAAAAAGATTGAAATCGTACTAAGATACCGCCTTCTCTTACCTATATTACTGTTTTTATTCTAAAAAACATATAATTATGATTGAGGGAATTCTATATGAACATAGTTGTTCTTGTAAAACTAGCCATAGATACTGGACAGTTAAGATTTGATCCCTCGACTTATAAACCTTTGATCGAAGATATACCTCTCAAGATCAGCGATATAGATCGAAACGCGATAGAAGAGGCTCAGAGACTGAGATCTCTTGGATTCTCCAAAGTATACTCTTTGACTGTGCTAACGTGGGGGCCTTTGAATAAGAGAGTTCAAGAAGCTCAGAGTCTTCTAAGAGAAGTTCTAGCTCTGGGAGTTGACGAGTCAATACTTATAGCTGATGAGAGTACTATTAGCGCTGAGAGTTCGTATACTGCAAAGATCATAGCCAACGCGATTAAGAAGATAGGCAATGTAAATCTCGTACTAGCAGGTGAGGCTTCTATCGATAAATTCACTTCTCAGATCCCTGCTAGAGTAGCTGCTGAGCTAAACTACTCTTACACAGGGTTCGTCAGAAAGATCGATGTGAAAGAGGGTAGAATAATAGCTGAGAGAGATCTAGAGAACTATACGGAGATAGTAGAGCTGAGAATGCCAGCAGTCATAGCTGTCACTAGAGAGATAAATACTCCTAGACTACCAACACTACTACAAATAAGGTCAGCTATGAAAAAACCTCTCACAATATACAAAACAACCGATCTAGGGGTTGAGATGCCTAAGAAGCTAGTAGAAGTATCTTATGAGGGGATAAGAGTCTCTAGAAAAAACATCGTGATAGAAGGGAAGGATATGAGAGAGAAAGTCTCTAAACTCGTCGAGTATTTAGTGTCTGAAGGAGTTATCACTCTTAAGAGGTGATCTCATGAAAGGAGTTCTGGTCGTAGGTAGTGTTAGAGATATAAAAGATCTCTCTGGAATAGCATCGACTGTAGCAAAAATTATCAATATAGATTCTGTAGATTCTCTTCTACTATCTCATAGCGAGATTAGGTATATAGATGAGATAAGAGACCTTGGCTATGAGAAGATATATTATCCTGAGAACAGAACCTTAGAAACACCTGACGAGATATCTAGTGCTATAGAGTTCTTAACGAGATCTGTAGATTACAAATTTATTATTGGCTATTCAAGTAAGATCTTGAAAGAAGCTTTTGCAATAGCTTCACAGAGACTATATAGACCTTTAATAACAGACGTGATTAGCGTAGAGAGTGAAGGCGAGAGTATGATATTAACTAGAAATATAATGGCTGGCAGAGTTAGAAGTAGAGAGAAGGTTCTTGACAAAGCTATGATCTTAGTAGGTGTAGGGAGATCTAAGCCTTCGAAAATCTCTGATAAGAAAACATTGATAGAGACTATTAAAGTGGATATTGAGAGAAGCCTGAATATACTAGAGAGAAAGCCTAAAGCAGCGGCTACTGTGAGATTAGAAGAAGCAGAGATAATAGTCTCAGTGGGCAGAGGATTCAAGTCTAAGGAAGATCTAAAGTTAGCTTTCGAATTAGCAGAACTATTAGGAGGTCAAATAGGTTGTTCAAGACCTATTGCCGCAGATCTAAAATGGTTGCCAGAAGAGCATTGGGTCGGTTTATCTGGTAAGAAAGTGAGACCCAAACTATATATAGCTCTCGGGATCTCTGGACAGCCTCAGCACATAGCAGGTATACTAGACTCTAGAATCATAGTAGCTGTTAACAAAGATCCTAGTGCGCCTATATTTAAGAATGCTGATTACGGTATAGTCGGAGATCTATACGAGTTCATACCTGTATTCAAAGAAGCTGTGAAGAAGCTATACTCCGGATAACTCTTTCAACAACGCTCTTGCAGTTAGTCTGACGGCTTCATAACTTGAGATCTTAGGTCTCCAGCCTAGTCTCTTGATTCTTGATATATCTATCAGCATAAATTTGACATCACCTATCCAACCTCTCCCATCGCTTGTTGCGGGCTTGAGTATTATCTCTACATCTTTTAACCCCATCTCTCTGATAACTATGTCTGCTATCTCTCTCACAGTGACCCAGTCTTCGTTGCCCACATTAAACACGTTGCCTATCTCAAGGCTTTGTTCATTACTCTCTATTCTGTTTAAGAATAACATTAGAGCGTCTATCATATCGCTTATGTAAAGATAGCTCTTTCTCTGAGTTCCGTCACCTAGCACTTCTAGTCTGGTACGGTCTCTCATGAGTTTTCTGATAAAATCATATATGACACCATGAGTTGCTCTAGGACCTATTATGTTTGCGAGTCGTAGGATTATAGAGCGTATATTGTATAGCTTAGAGTACGTCTGGATCAGAATCTCGCTAGAAGCTTTACACGCGCCATATATACTGATAGGGTTTATAGGATGATCCTCTGGAGTAGGTATTTTATACGGATCTCCATAGACAGTACTACTACTAGTGAAAATTATGTTCTTAATACCTCTCTTTCTCATAAACTCTAAGACTCTAAAAGTGGCGAGTATGTTTTCATTGAAATTAACCTCCGGCTCATAATAAGAGCTTCTCAC
>JBEULF010000001.1:0-9289 GCA_041287455.1 Sulfolobales archaeon | reverse complement strand
CTAGGATCGCTATGATCACGATTATCACTACAGCTACAGCTAGATACAGAGTGTATGAGGGCTGTGCTACGGCGACAGGTGTTGATGTTGTTAAGATCTGGGTTGCGGTTGCTGTGATGATCTGCTGAGTAATCTGTGTTTGTGTCACGGTCTCTCTAGTCACTTGAACTTGAGTGACAGTCTGCGTGGCAGCAGGTACACCTCCGCTCTTCAACTGAACTCTGAGATAAGATATCCTATTGTATATATCGCTATCAGCTGGTCTGAACCAATTCTCAAATTTATCAGTTCTGTAAGGCTCTATCAATTTTCTGTAGTAGAGGGTTATTATAGGCACTTTCTCTGCTACTAGCTCTTGTATCTTATAGGCCAACTCTTTAACTTTCACAGGATCAAATGTTGAGACGAGTTGCTCTGTTAAATTATCAACTTCTGGGTCAGAGAATCTAGCCCAATTGCCAGCACCGATAGGTCTCGAATGGAATCTAAATAGTAGCCAAGTTATATAGCTATCAGATCCGCTGCCTAAGAGCCAAGAGTCTACTTTAGCCTCTCTTATCATAGGCCAAACAGCTGTCCAATCAGCTATTCTAGCCACTGCTTTAATCCCTCCCCCAGGGATCTTGGCTAGATAGTCTACTAACACTTGTGCTATTCTGACTCTTATAATATCATATGATGGTGCGTAGATCTCTATCTGGAATTTTCTGCCGTCAGGCGCCTCTCTATAGCCGTCTCCGTCTATATCTTTAAAGCCTAGCTGATCTAATATCTTCGCTGACACATTAGGATCGTAATAATAGGCATTCTGCACATTAGGATCATACCACTGAGCATTAGGACCTACTGGCGGGACAACGCCAGGACTACCCACTATACCATAGCCCATTAAGATCTGATTCACTATAGCTTGTCTGTCTATAGCAAATGCTAAAGCTCTTCTAAACTCAGTTATGTTAAGAGGCCATCTCTGATTGTTAAGACCCCAGTGATAGAATGTGTCAGAAGTAAACACATGTAAGGCTATGTTGGGTGTTGATAGTAGCTGAGGCACGACCTCTGGTGTGACCCATCCTACATAAGCATCCACATCTCCTTTCTGTACCGCTAAGAGAGCTACTTGAGAGTCTGTTATAAATACAATATACATCTCATCGACACAAGGTCTGCCAAGCCAGTAGTCTTTGTTCGCGATCATTCTTATGTATTGAGTTGGAACCCACTCAACTAGTTTAAACGGGCCTGAGCCTACTAACTCGTCAGGAATCTTAGGCGAGTATTTGGCTAGAGTTAGATTAGCTGTCTTAAACAGAGGCTCCCATACGTGCTTAGGCACGATATTCATATTTGCTAGAGCATTATAGATAAAGCCTGCGTCGGGTTTCTTGAAGTATACTTTCACAATATACCTATCCACAGCTTCTGCATGATCTACATTGGTAAAGTAGCTATAGAGATATGCCCAGCTACTATTGACATAGGCGTTTATAGTAAATGCTACATCATCAGCTGTTAATTCTCTCCCGTCCTGGAATTTAACACCCTCTCTAATAGATATTGTGAGAACCATATAGTCGGGAGAATAACTAAATGACTTCGCTATCTCGTATGTCAGAGTGCCATTAATCCATCGAACCAGTCTATCATAAACTGCTTCTAAGATAAGAATCTCCCAAGTACTCCCGGCTGCAAATGTATTCAGAGTATTAGGCTCTGAAGGAAACGCGTATTTTAGAGTTCCACCATAAGCTCTACACGGTGTAAGCCATTTATCGTATGTTGTTGCTTGCAACTGAAATGTCTGAGAATAGACTGTGAGAGAGGTGAAGCTCAATATAGATATTACAAGAGCTATTATAGAGATCAAGCCTAATAAATATCCGAGAAAGAAACTCCTTTCCACAGCCACAATATTCACCATCACGGATGAGATTTATTTGTGAGTATTTAAATTTTTAGGTACTTACAAGTCTCATACCAGGATCATTTTTATCAGACTTTTTCATCAAATAAAAGATAAATTAAAATTATATAATCTTCAACTCAGATCATATAAACGTGCTCCCATAATATTTATATATTAATACTTGCTCCCGGTTGAGACATCTATAATAACACTTATCGACGCAACAATTATACCCTAGTATAATATGAATCTTAAGATTTATTACCTGTTTAAGTGGTATGTTAATAGGTGGTGTCATGGTCAGATTAGCAGAGGGGTTTTTAAGCAGGTTTAGTGATATAGTTAAGATAGATCCGGAGGGTGTGCCTCGTTTTAAGACTTTTCTAGCTGGAGAATGGGTTGAGACGCTCGAGTATTCTAATGTGTATAGCCCTATTGATGAGAGTGTTATTGCTAGAGTTCCTAAACTTTCTTATGATATCGTTGATAAAGCTATTGATAAGATCTATAGGAGTGGTAGATGGAGCGCTAGAAATATGCCTGGATATAAGAGGCTCAGCGTATTTACTAAAGCAGCTGAGTTATTAAGAGATCTACAGGATCATCTGGTTGAAATTTTAACTCTAAATGCTGGAAAGACTATTGCAGCCGCTAAAGGCGAAGTTAAAGCTTCTATAGACAGATTTGAGAGAGCTGACATGGATCTTAAGAGAATTCTAGGAGATTACATACCTGGAGACTGGAGTGATGAGACTATCGAGACAGAGGGTATAGTTAGGAGAGAACCTGTAGGAGTTGTTCTTATTATTACACCATTTAACTATCCATTATTCGACGCTGTCAATAAAATCGTGTATTCATTCATAGTAGGTAATGCTCTTATTCTAAAACCAGCCTCAGCAGACCCGCTACCCGCGATAATCTTGGCCAAGATACTAGAAGAGGCAGGTATGCCCAGAGACTCTTTCGCTGTAATAACTATGTCAGGTAGAGATATGGATAAGATTGTTGCGGATAAGAGAATAGCTGCGATCAGCTTGACAGGGAGTACCGAGACTGGAGAGAAGATCCTGAGAGTGGCAGGAGTTAAACAATATGTAATGGAGCTGGGAGGAGGAGACCCAGCTATAGTCCTATCAGACGCGGACTTAGAGTGGAGTGCTCAAAGAATCGCGAGAGGTATATATAGTTATAGTGGGCAGAGATGCGACGCTATTAAGCTGATTCTAGTAGAAGACTCTGTGTACGAGAGGTTAAGAGATCTCTTAGTAGAAGAGCTTAAAAAAGTAAAGATAGGCGATCCCAGAGATCCTAACGTTGACATGGGTCCTCTCATAGACTCTTCAGCAGTTGACACTATGATGAGAGCTGTAGAAGATGCTCAATCTAAAGGAGCTAGAATACTGGTTGGAGGTAGGAGACTTGGGAGAACATACGCCGAGCCCACACTGATCGAGGCGGATAAGAGTATTGTTAAAGAGCTAGAGTTGTACAAAAACGAGATCTTCGCTCCAATAGCTATTATAACCAAGATCTCTAGTATTGATGAGGCCATAGAGCTGAGTAATAATAGAAGATACGGTCTTGACGCGGCTATATTTGGAAAAGACATCAACAAGATCAGGAGGTTAATAAGATTCTTAGAGGTGGGAGCTATCTATATAAATGACTACCCGCGCCACGGTATAGGATACTACCCATTTGGAGGTAGAAAAGATTCTGGCATAGGTAGAGAGGGCATTGGGTACTCGCTAGAATACGTCACAGCCTACAAATCTATAGTGTACAACTACAAGGGAGCTGGCGTCTGGGAGTACTTATAGACTATTCAAAGTAAATTTTTTAAAGCTTTAATTTCCTATGAGCATTAGATTGATAGTGTGTTTATATTGATAGTCTCAATAACCCCTGAGATAGGAATTGACGAGATACCTATCTATGCAGGAGGACTAGGAGTCTTAGAAGGAGATAAGTTTCTCGAGGCCGTCAAGAGAAATCTAGATTACACAGTGCTCACATTATTCTACGAGAAAGGCTATGCATACTACAGCTTTAATGGAGATGAGATTAGAGAAGTTGAAAGAGACTTTAGCGACTATAGAAAGATATTGAGAGAAGAAGATCCTATAGAAATAACCTTCGATCAAAAGAAGATCTTGGTAAAACCTTTAGTGTACACTATTAATAGAGCTAGAATAGTATACTTCAACATATCTGAACCTAGAGAATTTGCAGAGAAGTTAAATAGACTCTATATAGAGGAGAGTAGCTATTGGTTTGAAGCTAAGTACAGTATTCTAGCTAAAGCATCTTACGAGTATATAGATAAGAGGATAGGCTTCGACAAAGTAAACGTAGTTGACGCTCAAGAATCTCTGGCATCTCTCATACTACTACTACTACCGCATCATATTAGAAAGAGATTAGTTATACACACGCCAGGTCCCTGGGGGCATCCTAAATTCTCCAGAGAAACTCTCGCCAGAGAATTTGGCTATATTGGTGGTGAAACGATTCTCACCAAGATCGCAGCATCACGTGCAGAAGAGATCTATACTGTGTCAGAAAAACACTATCATGTAACCGTGGCTACATTCCCCGAGTTCTCAGACAAGCTTAGCTATGTGACTAATGGAGTTAGTATTGATCGATGGATGCATCCTGAGATAAAAAAGATTTATAAGAGCGACGAAGTAGATCCTGAGGCTTTCTACGAAGCACATGTAAAGATAAAAAAGAATCTTCTAGAGCTTCTGAGAAATTATAAGGAGAATATGAAAGTTGATATAGAGACACCTATACTCTTATGGGCTAGAAGAGTGACTAGGTATAAGAGACCTTATTATATGATAAGATTGGCAGAGGAACTATCTGATAGAGATGACATACTCATAGTTTTGGGCGGTAAGGCTCATCCTAAAGATCTTGAGGGGTTAGGCTTTATGAAGATCTTTAGAGAGCTTCACGAAGAATATAGTAATGTAGTGTATGTTCATGACTATGATATTGATAAAGCAAAATTACTATTGGCAGGATCAGATATTTTATTATTCACACCATTCCCAGGGTGGGAGGCTTCTGGAACAAGTTTTATGAAAGCAGGAATAAACGGGGTGCCGACCCTAGCCTCTAGAGATGGCGCGGCTTTAGAGATGATTCGTGAGGGGTATAATGGATGGTTCTTTGGCTCAGATGTGAAGTACCCGATAGACTTATACTCTCAAAGCGCGTCAGAAATAGATCAGCTGGATTATAAGGATCTATATGATAAGTTGATGAAAATAATAGATCTATATTACAATGATCATGACGAATATGTTGAGATAATGGTCAATGCTCTGAAGACTTTTAGTATTGAAGCAGATGTAAAGAGAGTCGTAAGAGAGTATTACTCTTCAAACATCTAACTCTTTCCAAGACAGACAATATAACCCGCTTATCACTTTTAGAATCATTAAATATAATCGTGGGAGCGCAGACTCTAAGATTAATAAATCATCGATGACAAGATTTGAATTGATATTAAGCTCGTAAGTCTTATAGTGTTAGAGATTGAGATACAATGAGAATACTAGTAGCTACATCAAGACTGGCCGAGCCTATTATAAGAGATATTGTGAGAGATATTATGAATAGGTTTCAAAGCGATCTAGACAAGATAGATGTTATTGTATCTAGGATTCCTGTGGCCGCTCTAATGAGTTCTAAAGATCTTGAAGAGCTACTGAGAGAGCTAGGAGATAAGATTAGAGAATACGATCTCATTATAACCCCAGGACTTTTAATAGGTGATATAGAGCCTGTGTGTAGAAGATATAACGTGAAATGTTTCAAAGGTAGTAGATTCGCTGGAGACCTTCCTAAAGTCATTGAATGGGTGTTAGAGGGAAAAGAACTCTCAACAACAAAACCAGCTGACGAATTAGTCGAGATAGATCTCGGTAGAGATGTTAGAAACACGTTCTTAGAGAGATCTATTGAAGCTTTTAGACTAAGGAATCTTAAGATCCCTGTGAAACCACCCCCAATACTAGTAGCTTCTGAAGTAGTTGTTAAAGGAGATCTAGACAAGGATCTCAGAGTTGTAAAACGAGTACTTGATAATGGGTGTGATATACTAGTTATAGGTACTGAGGTTCTGAGCGATAAACCAGATTACATAAGAACTCTGTTTAAAAAACTTTATAAAGAAACTGATAAACCTATAGCTATAGATTCTCTTAATATTAGAGAGATAGAAGAGGCTGTGAGTGAGAATGCCTCTCTAGTCATGAATCTGAGTCGAAGTTTTGAACACTGGATCGATAGACTTCTGAGCATGAATCAAGATCTGGCTTTTGTCATAGTACCCGAAGACGTTGGCAGTGGAGAGGCGAGTGAGAGAGCTGAAGCTTGTGTAAGAGACTACAAATATTTCTCGAAGAAAGGTTTGAGAAAAGTTATATTAGACCCGGTCACACCTTTACCTTTATTCGGATCTCTAGAAGGAATATACGCTGTAGCGATTTTGAAAAGAAGATTAGAGAAAATACCTTTGATGATAGGTGCTGGGAATATATATGAGATGATCGATGGAGATCCTGTAGGTTCTATATCTCTACTAACAATCTTTAGTTTCGAGGCGGGAGCTTCTATTATTCTTATAACTGAAGAGAGTTGGAAGAGTAGAGAAGCCACACTCTATGCTAGAAAGAGTTCTGAGCTTGTCGCTAGAGCCTACGCTAGAAAGTCTCCTCCAATAGATCTAGGAATAGATCTATATGTGGCTAAGAGTAAGAAAGGCCCGGATTATCTAGAGATACCTTTTGACATAGAGATAGAGGTTAACGAGAAGATACCCCCGAGGAGTATAGAGGAGAGCAGATTCTTCGTCGTGCAACCTGACTACGAGAGAAGATTAATTGAAGTATACGTGTTCATAGGAAGTAGAGAGAGAGCTGTATATAGACTGGTAGGAAGAGATCCTAGGAGTTTGGGGAGAAAGGCTTTGAGAATAGCTAATATAGATGATCCTGAGCATGCTTTCTACTTAGGATTAGAGCTTGCAAGAGCTTACGAGGCTCTGAGAACTGGAAGAACTTATGTACAAGATGAAGAATTAAGACTGTCTTAGAGTGAAATTATGAGAGAAACCATATGATCTCTAGTTAGAAGAAAGTTCTCTCTCATAATTTCACTCTAAGACTACTCTCGCGTCGAGAGCTACTAACTTATTATTTTTGACACCAGCTGGATTAATCTCTATCTCTTTAATCTCCGGATTGTCATATAAGATTCTTGAGATCCTTGCTAGAGCATCTATGATCACATCTGGGTTTAAATTCTTGACACCTCTGTAGCCTTTGAATATCACCTCTGAGACTTTAGTCTCCTGGATCATTTGTAAGACCTCTTCTCTCGTAGCATCGAAGGGTCTAAAACTTATGTCTCTTAATAATTCGACGAAGACACCTCCAGAGCCAAAAGTTATTATAGGTCCAAAAAGATTATCTCTGAAACCTCCCAGGATCAATTCTATAGGCGAGAAGATCATCTCTTCTACTAAGACACCATCGATCCTTATATTCTTCTCGGTCATAGAGAGAACTAGACTTCTATACCTGTCTCTAAGATCGTCTGTGTTAGCAATATTTAGTATAACACCTCCAATATCACTCTTATGAATCACCTCTCGAGACACGATCTTTAGAACTAGTGGAAAGCCTAATTTAGAAGCTACTTCATTCAACTCTCCCTCATCACGAATCACAAAACCTCGCGGAATCTCTATTCCATACTCTCTAAGTAATCTCTTTGACTCATGTTCTAGAAGTCTTTTTCTCCCCTCTCTATAAGCCCTTTCTATAATGTCTTTCACTCTCCCCCTCCTCTCATCGATCATGGTATAAATACTCTCAGAAACGCTAGGCTTAACTCTTAGAGCTCTTAACATAGATACAAGCTCAACCGGATCCTCTGCCACAACCACACCCTCTTCTCTTAATCTCAACGCGAACTCTCTCGCAAAGAAACCGCCTGACACCAACACTATAAAAGATCTGTTGAGAGATCTTAACTCTGAGACCAATTTTAGAAAGTTATCAGTGTCCATAGCGTATGTCTGAGGCTGATTTATTATTATGAGAAAACCTGGGTTCAATTCTCTTAGCACAGTGTCTATCACAATCTTATATCTAGAAGTCGGGGAGTCTCCAGATAAGTCTATCGGGTTATTCACAGACATATATGATGGAATAACACTTCTCAAGATCTTTATAGACCTCTCATCTAGATCTAGTAATTCAAAACCTTCACTCTCTAAAGCATCCGCCGTGAGAACTCCTAGTCCTCCAGTATTTGTTATCACGATTATATTACGAACCTCTACTCCTCGAGAGAGTTTGTCTAGAGCTTCTAAAGAAGCTATAAAACCTCTCAAATCTCTCTCAATCAAAACACCTGAGACGCCTAACACACCATCTACCAGCTTAGGAGAGGAAGAGAGAGCTCCTACGTGAGATAATGCTGCTCTCATACCTCTCGGTGTTCTACCTCCTCTCAGTATGACCACAGGTTTTCTCGTTGAGACTGCTCTCAGACTCTCAAGCAATCTCCTTCCCTCTACTATGCTCTCGATATATAAGCCTATTACTCGCGTTAACTCGTCATTGGACAGATACTCTAGTACTTCACTAATCTCTATATCACTCGCATTACCAACACTGACAAATTTACTAAGCCCTAAACCTCTATAACTCATAAGATCTAGGAATAGAGATCCTAGAGCGCCAGATTGAGATATTATTGATATGTAACCTCTCTTGGGGATGCCTTGTCTCTTGGTTGATATAAACGTAGCGTTGATAGGAGTCCAATTATCTATAAAACCAACACAGTTAGGTCCTAACACTCTGACACCCCCTAGCCTAGCGATACGAATGATCTCTCTCTCGAGATCTTCTCTGCCAGCCTCTCTAAACCCTCCGCTATATATCACGGCTATCTTTCCATTCACACTCCTAAGATCCTCTAGAACCTCGGGCACGTATTCTGCTGGCACTATCACGAGAGCCAGATCTAGGGGTCTGCTTATCTCTCTAACACTCTTAAACGCTTTTCTACCCAGAATATCACCTCCTCTCTTATTGACTAGAAAGATCTCTCCTGAAAAACTGTTTATCACATTTTCTGTCAAGCCTCGCCCAAGAGAACCCTCTCTACCACTAGCACCTACAATAGCCACGCTTCTAGGCTTGAACATGAAGTCCAGATCTCTAGACGTCAAAGAGAATTCTCCAGAAGATAATATTATTCTACTCTTATATTCTTCGCTAAGAATCTGCTACTACACTTCTACTACTTTCTGATCCTCGTCCTAGAGGGCGAGAGTTCCCCCCTAAGACG